>DATAXP010000127.1:0-35184 GCA_036272935.1 Pirellulales bacterium
GGTCGCCATGTTTCGCAAGGTGAACATCCCGGTATTGGGGATGGTGGAAAACATGAGCGGCTTCGTCTGCCCCGACTGTGGCAAGCGGTACGACATTTTCGGATCGGGTGGAGCGAAGCGGCGGGCAGCCGACCTCGACATCCCTTTTTTGGGCGAGGTGCCGATCACCATCCAGGTGCGCATCAACGGCGACGAAGGGAAACTCGCCGGCAACTTTGCCGATCCGCAAGCGGCACCGTACTTCGAACGGATCGGCTACAACCTGGTGAAGAATCTCGCCACCAGCCACCGGGCGAATCCGCCATTGCCGACGTTGGCGGTGCTGTAGACGTTTAGCCGGCGGGCTTGCCCGCCGCGCCAAATGCGGCGACCAAGGTCGCCGGCTAAACATCACCACCCGGAAAACGCATAGGGCCGCCGGACGATGAACGTCCGGCGGCCCTTTCTCGTTGTGTCAAATGCCGCGGCGAGTTACTTCTTGGCGCCCTTCTTCTTGGTGCTCTTCTTCTTGGCCTTCTTCATCGTCTTCTTCGCCGCTTTCTTCTTGGCCACGCTACGTCCTCCTAAAAAAAGTCTGGCAAGCTCGCGGTACAAGACCTTCTTGGTGACCCGCAGCACCTGCCGATGACAAGAAACGACAATCCTTCATCTGCTCGTCGGCTTCGTCGTTGTCCACCACGAAGCCGACCACGTGTCACTTGTCGAAAGAGCGAACCGCTGACGTATTTGTACGCATCGCGAAAAATTGTGCAACATCTTTTCCACAATTTTTGCGCGCAGCGCGCGTTGCGCAGCGCGCCGATCGTTGATGTGCGGCGCGATTAGAAGATCGAGATGCGCGTGCCGTTGCGACACGCCAGCGCCGGTTGTGCGCGACGAAACGTGGCGCGAAACAGCGAGCGCTCGTCGGGCGCGATCGCTTGAAGCCGCACGCCGAACCACGCGGCTCGTTGCGCCGCCGCGATCGTCGCGCCATTGTCCATCATCGGCAACAGAATCTTGCCCCAGGCCACAGGCCAATGCGCGCGGCGGATGTGAATCGGATCGAGACCGTACCAGGCGGGGTTTTGCTCGATCAACGGAATGCCTCGTTCGCGCGCCAACTGTTCGACGCGCTCGTTCAGGTCGGTCGCCCGTTCGACCGTTTCATCCCGCGGCAAGCGACACATCGGCATGAAAACGGTCCGGAAAAATAGGTATCGCCAACGCGCTAGCGCGGCGAAGTTGCAAACCGGCAACTGCGTGATCACGACCCGCGCCCCGAACCGCTCGAGCCGGTCGACGCACTGCCGCACCCAGTCGGCAATCTGCGCCGGCGGAGCGTGGTAGAGCACGTCGTTGCCGATGTCTGTGATCAATGCCGTGGTCGGCAGCTCGGGCCGCTCGCGCATCGCCTGCCACAGGCCGCAACCCAGGATGCTCGGCAATCCGCGGACCAACAGTGCCGTGCGCATGCCGTAGGAGCGGCCGAAACCCATCGCGGCCAGCACGTCGAGCGGCTCGTTCCAGGCAGTGCCCGCAGTGGCGACCACCGTACCGATGGCACGCGTCAGGTTGCTGGCCCCCAGCAGCACCAAGCGTCGCGTCGGTTCCGGGAGAAGCGGCTCGTCGCTCACCAGCGGCCCTCCGAGCCGGGCGTCGGCGGTCGCCAGGCGGAGTAGTTGAACCACGCCAGGTACGCGAACAGTAGCGCCAAAAAGAACTGTCCCCAGTGTATCCAGGCGACGACTGCCAGGATTGCCCCCGTCACGGCAGAGAGTAGGCACGACTGGCGGAAACCATCGTGCGGCTGCCGATGCACCAGCACCGCCCGGGCCACCTGTCCGCCGTCGAGCGGGAAGACCGGCATCAGGTTGAAAACGCTCCAGTACAAGTTGAATAGCAGCAGGTCGAAAGCAAATCGATCGAGCGGCGAGATCGTCGCGCCGGGGAAGAACGAGGGGACAAACATCGGAATGCCGCCGGCGTCGCGCACCCGCACCGGGTGGCCGGTCACTTGGCCCAACACAATCACCAGCAGGAACAGCGCCAGCCCGGCCAGCGGACCGGCCAGCGAGATCATCACTTGCTGGGCGGTCGAGCGCGGCAAGCGGGTATCGGCAACCGTCAGTCCGCCGAAGGCAAAGATCACCACGTGGCTACGCAGCTTGGCCGCCCGCATCGCCACGACGTGACCGAACTCGTGGACCAGCAGCGACACCAGCGCCGCGAGAATCCACATCAGCACGGCCGACGGCTCGGGGTTCCAAGCCATCAGCAGTTGCGCGAGCCAGAACAGTGGGTGGATGCGCACCGGCACCCCGAGCAACGAGAAGCGGACGTCGTAAGGCGTTCTCGATGGCTCGCCGAGCATGGCGTGATGATACCCAGGATCTGGAGTGCCCTCCCGTTCGGGCATGGTCTCCCGACCATGCCCACCAGTAGCACGGTCGGGAGACCGTGCTACAACGAGGCAGTCCCTAGTCTCTAAGGTGCAGCCTTCCGCTGCAAGCCGCTGCTTGCGACGTTCATGCCAGGTAAGTAGTGCGGCCGCGGCAAGCGATGGTGGTGGGACTGATCGAGCGTGTCGACGATGTACGCAGCCGCCGTGCGTGTCGCGCCGCCGTGAGCTACTTCGGTGCGCAACGCGTCGAGCCGGGCCACGCAGTCGGTGTGCTCAGCCGGGTGCGCGAGCCAATCGACGACGTGCTCGGCAATCTCGGCCGAACGGTCACCGCAGGTGAGATACTCGGGAAAGAGCACCCGTTCGTCGGCCGGCGGCGGTGGAGCGGCGCGGTCGCATGGCGGCTGCGTGCCGTGCTCAAAAAACGGCTGCTTCGAAACCAACAGGTTGACCAGCGTGATGTACCGTACCCGGCGGAGTTTCCGTTGCAGCCAGAAGGCCGATCGCGTAATCCAGTAGAGGATGACCGTGGGCCGACGATGGTACAGCAGTTCCAGCGACACCGACCCCGATACCGCCATGCAGCAATGGGCCGCGGCGATCAGCTCCGGCGTGCGGCGCAGATACACTTCGATCTTCAGGCCGGAGGCCGCGATCGCCTGTTGCGCCCACCGGGCCTGGTGAGGCTTGAACGCAGCCAAGGCGAAGCGCACGTTGGGCATGCCCTGGCGCACCATCGCCGCCGCCTTGAGGAACCAGCGCAAGTTGTGCTCGACCTCCTGGGTGCGCGAGCCCGGCAGGATAGTGACCAGCGGGCCATCGGCGGCGCGCAGGCGCTCGACGAACGCGATGTCGAGCGGGTGCTCGCGCACTTCGTCGAAGTAGGGATGGCCGACGAACGTCGCGTTGCACCCGCGGGCCGCGTACCAGTCGGCCTCGAACTTCAGGCCGCACAGCACGTGGTCGACAAACCGCCGCATCTTTTTGATCCGCCAACCACCCCAGGCCCACACCTGCGGCGGGGCGAAGTAGAACACCGGGATGCCGTGTGCCTTGGCCCGGCGCGCGATCCACCAGTTGAAGCCCGGGTAGTCGATCAGCACCACCGCGTCGGGGCGATGGTGCTGAAAGTACCGATCGGCCCGGCTCACCAGCTCGAGAAACCGGTGCAGGTTCAACAGCACGCGCAGGACCCACATCACCGCCAGGCGCGTGAGGTCCTCGTGCAGTTGGCAGCCAGCTTCGGCCATCAGCGGACCACCGTAGCCGAGGCACTGCACATCGGGCCGCCGGTCGCGTAGCGCACGAATCAAGTTCGCGCCGTGCAGATCGCCGCTTGGCTCGCCGACGGAAAAGAAGATTTTCATGCCGCGGCTCGCTTCCTCGCGGGCGTCAGATGCTCGCGGATGCGATAGGCGACCTCGAAATTCGCGCTGCGATGTGCCCAAGCGCTGCGATCGCGGCCAAGCGGTGCGATTTCAGGGCGGTACTCCACTCGCACCTGGCCGACACGGAAGCCGCGACGGGCGATCTCGGCCGCCATGCGCGCTTGCGAACAACCGTCGCATGGCAATCCTGCGACCGCTTCGCGCCGTGCGGCCCACAGCAGGCACGCGGGATCGCGCAGTGCCGATTCGCGGCGAAGGACGCGCATGCCGAGAGTCGCGACCCGTCCGAGCATCCCGAGGCGCCGGTAGCCGAACACCGCATCGAGCCGCACCAACCGCGTCAGCAGCCGGAGGATTTCATCGGCGGGATAATGTCCGCTGCCATCGACCGTGCAGATCGCATCGCCAGTGGCGGCGGCGATCGCTGCTTCGATCAGTGTGCTGCGCCCCAGCGGCGGATCGACGGAAAGCAATCGCACGCCCGGCCACGCCGCCTCGAGCGCCGCCACGGCCCGCGGGGGCGACGGACAAGCGGCATCTTCAACACAGATCAGCTCCACTGGTTCCCGCAAGCGACGAACCACGGCGTTCAGCTCGGGCAGGCACCGATCGACGGTCTCCTGCAGGCGCTTGGGGACAACGATTAAGGAGACGGTCATCGGGGTCGGTCCGACTTTCTGTCGCCATCGGGAGCATACGACCCCGCAGGGCGCGCATAAAACGGCGGCGGAGTATCCCAAAAACTCCCCGGCCGACCAAGGTCAGTTGCCCCGCCGCCAGCATGCTGCCGCGCGAGCGATTGGCCTTGCCGCACGTGCTCGCAGTCGGGACACTACCGCCCCCATGTTGCGCGCGATCCCCCGCTACGTCGTGATCGAGGTATTGAAGATCTTCGCGATCGCGCTGGCGCTGCTGACGCTGATGATGATCGTCGTGGTGCTGTTCCGCACGGCTCGCGACCAGGGGCTCGAGCCGAAGCAAATCCTGCAAATCACGCCGTATCTGTTGCCGGAGGCAATGCGCTACACGATCCCGGCGACGATACTGTTCGCCGTCAGCAGCGTGTACGGCCGCATCTCGGGGTCCAACGAGCTGGTAGCGCTCAAATCGTTGGGGATCAGCCCGATGACGATCCTTTGGCCGGTGTTCGGCCTGGCGCTGGTGATCAGCTTCGTGACGGTGTGGCTGAACGACGCGGCCGTGTCGTGGGGACGCGAGAACATGCGGCGGGTGATCGTCGAAGGGGTCGAGGAGATTGTCTACGGCATGCTGCGGTCGAACCATTCGTTCTCGTCGCCGTACTTCTCGATCATCGTGAAGCGCGTCGAAGACCGGACGCTGATCGAGCCGACGATCTCGTTTCAAGGGAGCGACGAGAACGCCGGGGTGACGCTGACCTCGGAAACCGCTGAGCTGCGGACCGACACGCAGCAAAATCTGCTTTCGATCGTCTGCCGGCGGGGAACGCTCGACGTCGAGGGACAAGCGCGGCTGCGGTTCGACGACACGCTCGAGCGCGCCGTGCCGTTGGATGCCGCCAGCCAGAGCAACGGCGAAGTGCAGCCCTCGCAACTGGCGCTGAGCGCACTGCCGGAAATCGAAGCCGGTTACAAGGCGAAGATCACCCAGGTCGAGCGGCATCGCGCCGCCAAGGCCGCTTATGCCCTGATGACCGGCGACTTTGCCGAGCTCAACGGCAACGAGTCACGATTCGATGCCGACGATCTGCGATTCAAGCAAACCTATGTCCATCGGCTGCGCACCGAGCCGCATCGGCGCTGGTCGAGCGGGTTCAGTTGCCTGTGCTTCGTGTTGATCGGCGCGCCGGTGGCGATCTGGCTGCGGAACTCCGACTTCCTGACGAGTTTCTGCCTCTGCTTCCTGCCGATCCTGTTGATCTACTACCCGCTGCTGCTGTTCGGCGTCGACCAGGCGAAGAACGGCAACTTGCCGGCCGTCTCGGTGTGGCTTGGGAACGTGGTGCTCGCCGTGTTGGGGCACGTCATGATGCGCAAGGTGTTCCGTTACTGAGTGTCTTACGGAATAGGGGAGAGGGCGTGACGGCAAACGATGAACCGGCCAGTGTCGATCCTTGGACACGCTACGCCGTGATCGCCGGCTGGGCGTTCGTTGCCTTGGGGATCGTCGCTCGCTTGCTGCGTTATCTGCTCGCGTTTCCGCTGTGGCATGACGAATGCATGCTGGCCGATAACTTCCTGTCGCGCAGCTACGCGGGACTGCTCGACCCGTTGGATCATTGCCAGGTGGCGCCGCTGGGGTTTCTCTGGGCGGAGCTGACGAGCACCCGGCTGTTCGGGTTCAACGAGTACAGCCTGCGGCTGCCGGCGCTGGTGGGCGGAATCGGCGCGTTGCTGGTGGTGCATCGCCTCGCGACGCGCTGGCTGAGCCCGCTGAGTGGTTTGCTGGCGACTGCGTTGTGCGCGTGCTCGTACTATCCGATTCGCCACTCGGCCGAAGTGAAGCCATACTCGACCGACATGTTCTTTAGCGCCGCGCTGTTGGCGTTGGCGATCGCCTGGTGGCGCGAGCCGACACGGCTGCGGCGGCTGTGGGCCCTGGTGGGCTTGGCCCCTGTGGCGATTGCATCGTCGTTCCCGGCCGTGTTTGTTGCCGGGGGAATCGGCTTGGGGATGTTCGCCGCGGCCTGCAAGTCGCGCCGGCGGGTTACATGGTTCGCGGTGCTGGCGTATGGTTTGTCGATCGCCGTGGCGTTTGGCCTGGTCTATCGACTTTCGAGCGCGGCGCAGGAGGCACGTTCCGGAGCGCAGATGCGCGAGTTCTGGAAAGAAAGCTTTCCGCCGCCGGCGAGCGAGCCTTGGAACTGGCTGGGGTGGATGGCCAGCACTCATACCGGTGAGATGTTCGCGTATCCGGTGGGAAGCGACCACGGAGGGAGCATCATCACTTCGCTATTGGTCGTCGTGGGCATTGTGGCTCTCGCCCGACGACGCGCCTACGTGCCGTTGGCGATGATCGGCGGCACGTTTGCCTTGGCTTATGTCGCGGCGGCGCTGCACCGTTATCCGTACAGTAACAACTCACGGATGGTGCTGTATCTGGGGCCGATCGTCATCTTGCTGGCGGCTGAAGGAGCGGCGCGATTGCTCTCACGACCGCCGACGCGCTGGGTCGTGGTGGCGCGCTGGGCGACCGTCGTGTTGTTGTCGATGTTCCCGGTGGGGATGATGCTTCGCGATCTCACGCATCCCTACAAGCATTCGCAAGATTGGCAGCATTGCGGTTTCGCCCGCTGGTTTTGGAGGCATCAGACCGATCACGCACAACTGATGTGCCTGGGCGAAGGCTTGGAACACGATCTGTGGGGCGACGCCGATCGTTCGCAATTCCGCTGCTACCGCCAGATTTATGCCCCGCGGCAAGCGCTGGCGGCCGACCCGACGCAAGTGCCGGGCAATGAGGATGTGCTGTGCGTGATGTTCGTGCCGTACGGACAATCGCCCGATGCGGCGAGCTTCGATCGTTGGATGAGCGCCATGAGCGAGCGCTACCGGCTGGCGGAGCACGAGGCATTCCCGGTCGATCTGGAACGCCACGACCACCCGATCCCGTCGAGCACGTACGAGCTGTACCGGTTCGTGCCCAAGGCGAACATCGAGCTGGGCCGGCTGCCGAACACGACGACCCTTCGTTGAGACGCGCTGCTCTGCCAGCCTGTTGTCTCGACTGTGGGAGGCGATTCCTGTCGCCGAATTGTGCGCAGCTGCATGCACCGGTCGGCGAAAGGATTCGCCTCCCACGTTCCTCTCAAGCGGCCGCTCGGGTGATGCCTAGCCGGAACAGGCCTTGCCGCCGCGCCCGGATTTAGGTGCCGATTCCTTGGCCGGTTTGCCGCTCAAGTCCCAGGCGGTGATCCAGGTGACGCGGCGGCGCTTGAGGCCGAAATCGCTTTCGAGCCGCTTCTCCATGTCGGGCAGGTGGGCGGCCCCGTAGAAGATGCCGAGATTTTTCTTCCCCGCGGCAATTTCTTGTTTCAGCACGTCGAGCGCTACCTTATTGCGTTCGGTGATGATCGTCGACCCTTCGGGCCCGCCGAAGATGCCAGTCGCCTGTTCCAGGTCTTCGAACTGCTCGGCCATGGCGCGCTTGAGCGCCATCGCGCGGTTCGGGTCGAACAGCGCCATGAGCAATTGCATGTCGTTGGTGCCCCCCTTGCTTTGCGTGGCAATGCTCTGACCCATCGCGCGGAAGATCATCGTCCAGATGGATTCGCCGCGGTCCTCCATACTCTTGCTGAACTCGTCGGGCGACATGTCGGCATGCACGAAGTTCGGCTTGCGGTAGTCGATGCAATCGAGCTGGAACGCCAGCTCGAGCATCTCCTTGAGACCTTTCTGCATCATTCCTATCGGATGGGAGCTGCCCCCTTTCTTGGGATCGGGCACACGATGCTCCTCCGGCGCCACCAATTCGTACAGCAGCGCGTCGTAGCGCTTGAACTGCTTGTTGAGCCGCGCGTAATAGGCGGCGTCGCCGATGTGTACCGCGCCGATCAGGTCGACGTGCAGACCGCTCTTGTCGCCGGGCTTTGAGTAACGGACGATCGCGGTCTGCATCTCCAGCGGCCGATCGTTCTTGTCGCGCAGCACGCGCAGGAAGCCATCGTCGGACGTGTCCTTTTTCTTGGCAGCAACCGGCTTCGTGTCGGCTGGAGCATTATTCTTCGCCGGTTCGTCGGCTCGAGCGGCATACGTCCATGCAGCGGCGGCCGCGGCGATCATTGCCCCGGCCAGATAAAAACGACGAACAAACCGGCTAGTCATGGGGTTGCTCCTTGGGGTCGCTGCGCGCCGCCGGCGGGTGGCGCACGATCAAGTATATGGCATGGCTGCCGGCAAAGGCGAGCAATCGCACTGAAGTGCCTGTTCGAAAACCGCTTGCTAATGGGGTAGTCGGGTGGGGCAGACATTCGTGTCTGCCGGGAAGCTCGTCGCCAAAGGCAGGCAGGAATGCCTGCCCCACGCGGTTCTCGGACAGGCTCTACCTGCGGTCGTTCGGTGGGATGATGCCCGCCCACACGGCCGCCTGAACCAACGTCGCGATTGCCAGCAGCACGGTAAAGCCGGCGATCCCGACCAGGTTCGGGTGCAACGGACAATTGTCGAGTCCCCATTCCGGCCGCGGAACTTCGGGCCGCGCGAGCATGCCCCACACCAACACGGGAATGCTCAGCACGACCGACATTGCCGCCGCCCAGCTCGGCAGCCGGGGAAACAGCCACGCCAATAGAAACAATCCGAAGAATCCCGACCCAGCCACGCCGGCATATTGCCACCACAGCTCCATGAGCGTTTGCGACGCCGTGCCGTGCCTTAGATAGATGAATGCCGCCAGGCCGGCACCCGCCAGGCCGAACCCGGCCGTGAACAGCCGCAGCGTGACGATCTCCGGCGGCCACGGCTTTCGTTGGCCGTTGGGCCGGCGGCCGAGGCGGCGCACGCCGTCGACCAGCAGCACCATCGACAGCGAGTTGAGGCACGAATCGACCGTGCTCATTGCGGCTGCCAAGATGCCGGCTACAACAATCCCCCGCGCCACGGGCGACAGCTCGTGCTTCATGAAGTACGGGAAGACCTGATCGGGAGGCGTGCCCGCAGGGAGCGCGGCGCGTGCCCCCGGCGATTCGCCGGGGGCTAAAGGATGCGCGACTGGCACGCGGTAGAACACAAATAGCGCCGTGCCGATGGCGCAAAAGATCACCGAGATCGGCAAGTAGCTGAGCGCGCCGATCCAGATGCTCTTGGCCGCTTCGCGCGTCGTGGGTGTGCAGAGCATCCTTTGCACGTAGTTCTGATCAGTGCCGTAATTCCGCAGGTTTTCCGTGATTCCGTAGAGAAAAATCACCAGGAACGTCGGCTGGCGCAGGTCCCAGCTTGACCACTGGCCCAGCGACAAGCTGCCGGCAGGCACGTCGGCCCAGAACTGCGCAGCTCCGCCGGGCCGCGCCTGCACTAGCGCTACCAAGCACCACAGCGCCCCGCCTGAGAGCACCACAACTTGGACGACGTCGGTCCAAATCACCGCCTTGATTCCGCCCATCACGTCGTAGGCGATCACCACCAGGCCAAGAATCGAGAGCGTCGCAACGACTCCCCAGTGCAGCAACGGCTCGACGGCCAGTGCTACCAGCAGCAGCACCATCGCCACGCGGATCAGTTGCAGCACCACGAACGACGCCGCGGCATAGCCACGCGCCCAGTAGCCAAAACGCTGCTCGAGCAGCTCGTAGGCCGACAGGCTCACGCGACTGCGGTATAGAGGAATGAAAAACCAGACCGCCGCCACCGCGGCGACTGGCAAACCCATCCCGAAAGCGAACGAATTCCAAGTGCCGTCCTTGTAGACCCGCGCGGGCACGCCCAGGAACGTGATGCTGCTAAGAAACGTCCCCAGCACCGACACGCCGACCACCCAGCCGCGCATCTGCCGATTGCCGACGGTGAAACCCTCGACATCGCGGCTGCCATCGGTCACGCGCCAGCCAATCCAGAGCATGGCGGCCAGATAGGCCACAATCACGACCAGGTCGGCATGTCCGCTGAGCCATTGCACGGTGCCAGCATTCTAAGCCCAGGGCTGGCTGTTTGCGGAACTACCGTGCTTAACATTTACATGCAGCCAGCCCTGGACTCGGGTTTTTTAAACCACCCATCTTTCCCCGTCATGCCCAGTGACAGGCGGCACAACCGATAATTCCGGCACGCTTTACCGTTCTTACTCAACTGGTACGCGCGGCAATACCGATACTACCGGCACAAACACTAGCGCGCTGCTATGCCGACGCGCCGGTGCCAGAGCAAAACCGTTCGACCAACGCTCAGGTAGACACAACGATGTCGCTCACACGCCCGAAGTCATGGCTGCTCGCCTTGGGACTGCAGATTCTGCTGGTCTCGGCGGCCCAGGCGCAGGTGCAGCCCTTCGCACCTGCCAATGACCCCACCGCGTTCGGAGTCCAGGATGCGTCGATCTTTGCGCAGCCGGACCAGAGCTTGTTCGATCGTGGTCCGCAGCCGAACTACGGCTACTTCGGCGGCGTCGAAGCGTTGGGCTGGAGCATCTCGAACCCGCCGGTGCACGACTTCGGCCAAGAAAACGCGACGCGGCAGGTATACATCAATAACTCGGCGACCCCGAACACCGTCACTCCGTCGTTTCCGCCGCTGGTTGCAACGCCTACCGCGACCATTTCGACATTCGCCAGCGGCGTAAACGTGTTGATTCTTGCCACCTACTCAGCAACGCTGATGGCCAATCAAACCACGGCAACCAACGGCGGACTCGGGTACACGACGCAAACACAAAGCAACGGATTGAACACCAGTTGGTTGGCAGCACCGCTGACGAGCGGCGTCCGCTTCGATTTCGGCTACGTGGACGAAGAAACCAACCGCGGCTGGCTGTTCAGCACGTTCGACGTGTTTGACCAGGTGCAGAGCCGTACCTCCAACAACGTGTCGGCTGTGTTCGCCGACGGCACGACCGTCGCCCCGGGAGTCACCGACGGCGGCACTCCCGCGACGGTCTACAATGCGTTGGCTTCGTACACCGCCACGCTGCTCACGGTGTCGGTGACCGACATCATCGGTGTCGCGGGCATCGCTAGTGGAACCAGTACGCTTCCCGGTTCTACCACGACGTTCACCTACGCTTTGAATCCGCTGGGCATCCAGTACGGCACGTTTGATGGCGCCAACGGGAACTCGCTGCATCAACCTGCCCCGACCTTGCCGTTGCTCTATGGTTTCGTGTCGAGCACCGCGGCGACGGCGACCACTTCCGCCGTGGCCGACGATATCAACCGCAACGGTATCGCGGGAGCCAACGGTCTGAGCACGAACACCTTGGCGCTGCTCGGGCCGAACTCCGGCAGTGGCGCGCCGTTCTCGTTCTCCACCACCGCCTTACCGACGCTGCCGATCGACTATGGTGACGCCGTGCCGTTGTCGTTGATCTTCACGACGGTGCAATCGAAGTACTCCGCGCGCGCCTGGGGTATTGAAGCCAACCGCTTAATCCGCTTCAGCGAACCAGGCCCCGTCGGCGGACGGTGGGATGCGTTCGGCGGCGTGCGATACCTGGAGTTCGACGATTTCTACAACATCCTTGCCAGCGGCGGTATTCTCGACACGACCACGGTGAACACCAGTGTTTGGAACCGCATCGTTGGTCCACAGGCCGGCGTGCGTTGGACGAGAAACCGCGGCCGACGCCTCAGCTTTGCCGGCGAAGCGCGGTTCATGGCAGGTGCCGACTTTCAGACCGCCAGGCTCAACGGCATTGTCGGCAGCAACCTGACTCAGATTCTTACCAACCCGACGGCGTCGTACACACCAGTAGTAACTTCCGCTTCGTACACCATCAATTCAAACACCGGCACGATTAGTTACAGCGGCCCGACGACCGTCAACTATGTCCAAACCCAGCAGGCCAACAACCCCGGCGGCGGACCTGCAGCCCAGCGCCTCAACCAACCGCTGAATTTGCAGCCGACGACCTTTCAACAGTCGCGCAACAACGTCGCGTTCACGCCCGTATTCGAATTGCGCGGCAAGCTCGTCTATCGCCTGTTCCAGCAGGTGAACCTGACGGCAGGCTGGACCGGCACCTACATCGACGGCGTGTCGCGTGCCAGCAACCAGGTGAACTTCGTCCTGCCGACGTTCACCTTGAATGCCGGACCGAACCATCAGGGCGTGCTCTTGAACGGCCTCACGCTCGGCGTCGAAATCAACCGCTGACGCTGCGCAGAAGCCCACGGATAGCCGTCACGAGCTGTCCAGTATACGACGGCGGCAGGCGGCCATCCGTGGGCTTGCAGCATGACCGCGCTAGTTGCCCGCCGCCACGTTGGCGCCGTTGCCGTTGCGGCTCTTGATCCACTGCTCGAGATCCTGCCCCTTTTGTTGCAGGCGCGATTCCGCGTCGCTGGGCAACAACTTTCCGTTGGAACTGAGGTCGGCCAGGTCGCCGACCTTCTCGGCCAGCTCGTTGATGAATGGCTTCTGCTCGTTCGTCGCAGCCGATTGCAATCCGTGATTGCCATCGAGTCCCTTCACTCCCGATTGGATCGACAGGAACTCGTGGGTGAGGCCCTGCAACTTCCCGGCGTCGTCGGTGAATTTCAGGTTCGGGTCAGCGGCACTCTTGGCGATCTCAGCTGCCAGCAAACCGGCCGACGTGGCGAGTTGCGGAATCGGTGCCCCCGCGAAACCAGTCCGTTCAACCATCCCGAGCGATTTTGCCGCGTCGCTGCGCGCCAGTTGCGTCGCTTCGGGATCGTTCATCAACAGTTGCATGACCGCGACGACCTCAGGCCGATTCGCTTCGGGCCACTTGGCCGCCATCAGTCCCAACGTGTTGACCGCTCGATGCCGCATCACGATCGTTCCGGCCGGTGTCCCCATATTCAGGTTGCCGGTCAGCAGCTTCACGGTCGCAGTGCGTCCGGCGGGCGACATCGCCAACCGGGCATGGCGTTCGATGCCGATCATCGCGCCGACGCGCACCGCGTCCATTTGCTTCGGATCGCCCGCCAATGCCAGCAGTTTATCGAGGGCCGCGGGCAAGGGGATGTTGTTCTGGCCCAGGCCGTCGGGCTCTTGCTGATCGAGCGCGCCCAGCAACAGAACGCAGTTCATCCGCGCGGCGGGATGGTAGTTCGGGTCGGCCGCGAAGGCGCTCGTGGCGGCGAGCATCAACTGGTTCAGCCGATCGTGGACTTGCTTCTCGGTGGCGGTGCCTGACTCTCTCAAGTCCTGAAACTTCAGCGCCTTCCGCAGCGCGGGCAGGCCGATGCCGAACGAATTGGTGGCGGTCATGCTCTCGGGCCACGTCAACTCGGCGAGCTTGTACTTGTAGTAGTTCGTGAATTTCTCTTCCAACTCGGGCGGGTCGAACTTGCCGAGCCGGCGAACTGCCGACACATCAATGCGCCACGCCTTGACTTGTTTTTCGGTCGGCAGCCCGTCGCGCGGAAAACCGGGGAACTCACGCGCCAACAGCGGTGGTTCAGCAGGCTCGACCGGAGGCGCCGCCGCCGGCGCGACCACAGCTTGTTGAGCACACAACGCCGATCCAATCGTCAGCCAAGCCGCGGCAACCGCTGGCGCCCAAATCATTGCCAGGCGGTGATCTTTGAGCCGTGGCCGACGACGTGTCTTCATGAGCAAGCTTTCCTGCATGTGGCGCAATGACAAGAGGGTCAATGACAAGAGATCTGCCAGCCCAAGCGAGCCGCCGAAGGCGAACCGGCTAGAGCGTCCCGAATTAGCTCACGACGGTGTATTATAAGCACGGTTGCTGCGAAAGGCAGCCAGCCAGAAAGCCCAGCCAAGGCCGGCAACGACAGTCCATCGGCGCGATGCCGGCCGGCCTTCCCTGGGCCTTACCTCCAAACTACTTGCGGCGACGACGCCCAGTCAAGCGTTTTGTCGGTAGATGTCGCAAACCCGATGACCCTGCTCTACTCCGACCCGCTGTTCCAGCAACACCAGACCGGTACTCACCCCGAGCGGCCCGAACGCCTGGCGGCGATTCTCCGGCAACTGGCGCGCACCGCCCTGGCCGATCGCTGCACCCAGCTCTCGTGGAAGCCCGCCACCACCGATGAGCTTGCGCTGGTTCACGATCCGTTGTACATCGACCACGTGCGGCAGTTCGCCGAGCGCGGCGGTGGACGGATCGAGGAAGACACGGTCACCAGCGCCGCCTCGTATCGCGTGGCCTGCCATGCCGCCGGCGCCGTGTGCGATGCCGTGCGCCGAGTGACGGCCGGCGACGATCGCCGCGCTCTGTGCCTGGTGCGCCCACCGGGACACCACGCGCTGCACGATGCCGCCATGGGCTTCTGCCTGTTCAGCAACGTGGCCATCGGCGCGCGCATGGCGGTGCGATCGCTCGATCTCGACCGCGTGATGATCGTCGATTGGGACGTGCACCACGGCAACGGCACGCAGAACGCTTTCTGGGACGATGGCCAGGTGGCGTTTCTTTCGATCCATCGTTGGCCGTTCTATCCCGGCACCGGCGACGCGAACGAAACCGGCACGGGCCGCGGCCTGGGCATGATCGCCAACCTGCCGACTGCCTTTGGCACGCCGCGCGCCGAGTTCCACAAACGTCTTGCGGCCGGCGTCGAAAAACTCGCCGCAAAGGTGCGCCCGCAACTGGTCCTAGTGAGCGCCGGCTTCGATGCCCACCATGCCGACCCGATCGGCTCGCTGGAATTGGAGACCGAGGACTTCGGGCCGATGACCGACCTGCTGATCGACGTGGCGCGTCAGTACGCGGAGGGTAGAATCGTGTCGGTGCTCGAAGGGGGCTACAACACCGGTGCCCTAGCCGGCTGCGTCGAGCTGCACCTGCGGCGGCTGCTCGTCAGCGAAGCGTCCGCCTGAGTCTGTTCAGACATCCCATGCGATTGGACGACGAGATTTAACCGTGAGAATAGATCAGCTCCATATCAAGAACTTCAAGAAGTTTTCGGATCAGGCGCTCGACCTACATCCACAATTCACGCTGCTGGTCGGCGAAAATGGATCAGGAAAGACGACCATACTCGATGCCTTAGCTGTTGCCTTGGGCGTGTGGTTGTTAGATGTTCCAGACTCAGATGTCAAAAATAGCCAACGGCCGATTTACACGTCTGAAATCCGGTTGGAGCCGATTAAGGAAGGTGACCGAACTCTTTTTCGAGAGGCGCCTGCTGGGGTCACCGTGTCCGCGCATGGTGAGATCGCCGAGGGTGAACCGATCTCATGGACACGAGAAATTCCTAGAGGCGCTCAAAAAGTCAGCAATGTGGGCGCAAAGCAGGCGCGCAAAGTAATCGCTTCGCTTTACGATCGTTCGGAAAGGCAGGAGGGAGTTATTCTCCCGGTTGTCTCGTATTACGGAGCTGGACGTAGTTGGCTGCCCCACCATGAGCGGAAGAAAGCACCGGCGCGGGCGAACGCTCCAGCGCGTCGTTGGGCGGCATTTTATGATTGTCTAAACGAACGAATTCGTCTTGCTGACTTGAACGAATGGTTCAAAGGCGAGGCCATTGCCGCAGTCAATCTTGGGGGACGGTTTCGTCCGGGCTTCGAGGTCGTTCGCCAGGCAGTCATGCGTTGTATCCCCGGCGCCGACTCCATGTGGTACGACGGCGACCGAAGCCAAATCGTGCTGTCCATCAATGGCCAAGCACAACCGTTTGGGAATCTCAGCGCCGGCCAACGAATGATGCTCGCCCTGGTGGCTGATATCGCCATTAAGGCAGTCACTCAAAACAATGGTCTTGTGCCATCGGATTCGAATTTTGCAACTCGCGATGGTCCGCCACCCGTCTTGGCGCGGACGACAGGTGTTGTGCTCATCGACGAGCTTGATGTTCACCTGCACCCTCGTTGGCAGCGTCGCGTTGCTACCGATCTGAAGACGACTTTTCCGAACCTACAGTTTGTCTGCACGTCACATTCCCCACAGATCATTGGCGAGGTCGAACCAGACGAGATTCGATTACTTGATGAGCCGAATGTTGGACTTCACCCTGCACAATCGTTTGGACTGGATTCCAACGCAGTTCTCGAGGAGATTCAAGGCGCGGACTCTCAAGATATTCAGATTCGTGCCTTGATTGATGCGGTAGAACAGGCGTTGGATATCGCCGACTTGCCCACGGCACGCCAGCGTCTGCTTGAATTGCGCGAGCGGGTCCACGGCCCCACTCCAGACACGACGCGTTTGGAGGCGACGATCAACAATCTGGAGGCGCTGGCAGATGCGGCAGATTGACAGCATGCCGGAGCCTGCCGCATTGACCAAATGGAAAGCCAGGGCAAGGAACGATGTCAACTTTGGTTACGCTCTGATGCCAAATGACGTCCGAAACGTCGTCCGACAAACGTTACTCGCTGCCCAGCGAGGCCTGTGTGCCTATACCGGGCTCAGCGTCGACGAAGAAAGTTCGCACATCGAACACATGCTTCCCCAGGTTCATGGCGAACCGGGCGACGATGTGCGGCTCAGCAATCTGGTCGCCTGTTACCCTGCCTCCGGTGCCGGATATGTTGCCTTTGGTGCCGTGTTCAAAGGGAATTGGCCGCCGTTGACCGAGCAGTATCTCTTCGTCTCGCCGCGAACTCCTCGTTGTGAGGAACGGTTTGCCTTTGATCTTCGCGGTCATGTTTCTGCTGCTAGTCACGACGATCAAGCCGCGACTACCACAATTGCTAAACTTGGTCTGAATGCGACGGGGCTTGTCTCGCGCCGCGCAAGCGCGATTGAGGCGACTCTTGCATCCCTCGATCTAAAAGGCGCTAAAAAGAGGCTCGAGCGCCTCCGCGACGGCGAACTCGGGTCGGGACGATTGGAGCCATTCTGTTTCGCATTGAAGCAGGCCCTCGGTCGCCACATACAGCGGCTCGAAAGCATCAAAGAAGCGAAGGCAAAGGCAAAAAAATGATCGATAAGAGCACGCCGTCCATTTGCACGCCTATGCCACTGCCAGGATCATCGTGCACTGTCTTAAGCGATGTCGACGCGTTCTGCCGCGAGCTGCGGCCACACGAGGAGCTGTGTTATCTCGAACACCGCCAGAACGATCAGATCGTCGCGCTGGCGCGCAAACACAACATCCTCGGTATTCCGGTTCCGACGCGCTACGGCGGCCGCGGGGCCGATGCGCTGACCTACGCTGCCGCCTTGGTGCGCCTGGGGTGCGAAGGCACCGGCGTGCGGACGTTCTTCTCCGGGCACACGTCGATCGGTCAATACCCGATCATCCGCTGGGGCAACGACGAGCAGCACGCGCGTTACCTGCCGCCGAGCGTCCGCGGCGAGTGCATCCTGGCGTTCGGCCTCACCGAACCCGACGCCGGCTCGAACCCACTGGAGATGACCACGACGTATCGGCGCTCCGGCAATCGCTTCTTGCTCAACGGCGTGAAGTACCTGATCAGCAATGGCGCAATCTGCCAGGCGGCGGTCGTCTTCGCGTATCCAGCCGACGAACCGGAAGGCCAGCGGCGCATGAGCGCGTTCATCGTCGATGCCACCGGCGACACGTTCGAGCACGAAGACCTGCCCGCAAAGCTCGGCATGTTCACCGCCAACACCGGCATGTTCCAGATGACCGACCACCCAGTCCCGGTCGAGAACCTGCTGGGGGCCGAAGGAGATGGCTTCCGCATCGCGATGGGTACACTGGTTTCGGGACGGTTGAGCGTGGCGGCCGGGTGCGTCGGCGTGATCGAAGATTGCCTGGCCGAGGTGCTCAGCTATAGCCGGGAGCGCTCGCAGCACGGCAAGCTGATCGGCAAGCATCAACTGGTGCAGGAGCACGTCGCCATGATCGAACAACACCGCGCCGCCAGCGCCGCGATGGTCGAGCGTGCCGCAGCCGCGAAGAAGGCAAGCGATAGCGACACTGCCAACCCCCGCTTGGCGGCCGAGGCCGATCTGCGCGTCGCCCAGGCGAAGCTATTCGCCAGCAATGCCGCCTGGGACGCTGCCGATCGTGCGGTGCAAGTGTACGGCGGCCGCGGCTACAGCGAGCTGTACCGTGTCGGCCGGCACTTGCAGGATGTGCGCGTCTGCCGCATTTACGAAGGGACCGACGAGATTCTGAAGCTGAAAATCGCCGCCGCCCTGCTCGGCAAAGAGTTCGCCGCCTTCCACTAATCTGTTATGAAACACGCCGCTCAGCGGTTCCTGTCCTAGCCCCTCATCCCCAGCCCCCAGCCCCGCTCCGCATGGCCGTCGATAAGTCATCGCAGCGCGTTCGTCGCATGTTCGGCGACATCGCTGCGCGCTACGACTTGCTGAACCACCTGCTGTCGCTGAACCTCGATCGCTACTGGCGTTGGCGGACCGTGCGCGACGTGCCGGCACATGGAGAGGCCCCGATTCTCGACCTGTGTACCGGCACCGGCGATCTGGCCCTGGCGTATCATCGTGCCACGCAAGGTCGGGCGCCGATTGTCGCCGCCGACTTCTGCCATCCGATGCTCGTCGTGGGTCGCCAGAAGACCGCCCGTGCCGGGATCAACGGTGCGGTGCGGTTCGTCGAGGCCGACACTCAGCGGCTGCCGCTCGATAGCGATCAATTTCAGATTGTCTCTGTGGCATTCGGCTTGCGAAATGTAAGCGA
Organism: Pirellulales bacterium; assembly: GCA_036272935.1. GTDB lineage: Bacteria > Planctomycetota > Planctomycetia > Pirellulales > PNKZ01 > DATAXP01. The sequence goes on from DATAXP010000127.1 coordinate 18,944, forward strand.
CACCGATGCCGGCCTGGCCGAGATGGTGCGCGTCTGCCGTCCCGGTGGGCGCGTCGCCGTGCTCGAGTTCTCGCGGCCGCGCGGTCTGCTGGGCACGCTGTATCAGTGGTACTTTAAGTACCTGCTGCCCGCGATCGGCCGACGGCTCTCGTCAAGCCGCGACGAGGCTTACGATTATCTGCCGCAAAGCGTTGGCGAGTTTCCCTGCGGCGAGGCGCTGGCCCAGCGGATGCGCGCCGCAGGGCTAGTCGATGTATCGATCCGGCCAATGACGCTTGGCGTGGCCACGCTTTACGTCGGCACGAAAGCCGGGAGTGCCGCATGAGCCGCATGATCGTCCTCGGCATCACCGGCGCCAGCGGTGCGATCTACGCCCAGCGGCTCCTCGAAACGCTACTGCATGCCGACTGCCGTGTGCAGCTTTCGATCAGCCAGGCCGGTGCTGCCGTCATCAAGCAGGAGTTGAACCGCGCGATCGATCTGAAGAACTTTCGCTTGCGCGATTTGCTGGCGGCCGACTCCGGCAACGTCGAGTATTACCACTACGAAGATCTGTTCGCCCCGATGGCCAGCGGCTCCGCACGCAGCCACGGCATGGTGGTGTGTCCCTGTTCCGGCGGCACGCTTAGCGCGATCGCGCACGCGGCCAGCGGCAACCTGATTCACCGCGCGGCCGACGTGCACCTGAAAGAGCGCCGCAAGCTGGTGCTCGTGCCGCGCGAAACGCCGCTGTCGCTGCCGATGATCGAAAACCTGCGCGCCTGCGCCGCCGCCGGCGCGGTCGTGCTCCCGGCGATGCCCGGATTTTACCATGGCGCCACGACGCTCGACGACCTGGTGAACTTCGTCGTCGCGCGCATCTGCGACCACCTGGGCGTGGAGCACAACCTGATGAAGCGGTGGGGAGACGATTAAATGCAGAAGTCAGAAGTCAGAATGCAGAATGAAGGCCAGGTAAGCCCACCGTCTGCCGATACTTCTGCATTCATCATTCATACTTCTGCCTTCACGAGCATCCGCAGGACGCTCGAAATGATCCGCTTCAGCCACACACTGTTCGCGCTGCCGTTCGCACTGCTGGCGGCGCTGATGGCATGGAGTGCCGCAGATGAATGGCGATGGATGCAACTTGCCGGCATCGTGCTGTGCATGGTCTTTGCCCGCAGCGCGGCGATGGCGTTCAACCGGCTCGTTGACCGGCGGCTCGATGCGCTGAATCCGCGCACTGCCGGGCGACATTTGCCGGCCGGCACGTTGAGCGTCGCCAGCGTAACGCTATTCGCGGTCTTTTGTGCCGCAGGATTCATCGCCAGCACGCTGCTGTTCCTGCCGAATCGACTGCCGCTGGTTCTCAGCATTCCGGTGCTCGCGTTTCTGTGCGGCTACAGCTACGCGAAGCGCTTCACGGCGCTAGCGCACCTGTGGCTGGGCACGGCACTGGCGCTAGCGCCGGTGGCGGCGTGGATCGCCATTCGCGGCACGGTCGAGTGGCCGCCGGTGGTGCTGGCCGCTGCCGTCGCACTCTGGGTCGCGGGGTTCGACATCATCTACGCTTGCCAGGATTACGATGTCGATCGCCGGCTCGGCCTGCACAGCATCCCGGCACGGCTCGGTATCGCCGGCGCGTTGCGCCCCGCAGCAGTATTGCACCTGGCGATGATCGGCATGTTGCTCGTGTTGCCGGTCGTCTATCCGATGTTCGGCGCGTTGTGGTACGTCGGCATCGCGGCCATCGCGGTACTGCTGACCTACGAGCATTGGCTGGTGCGCCCCGACGACCTGTCGCGCGTCAACACGGCGTTTTTCAAGGTGAATGCCGTCATCAGCGTGGGGTTGCTCGTGCTTGGGGCGGTCGATTTGTGGACGTAAATCGGGCATAATCGTCATTATGACATCACGACCGACTCTCGAATCGATCCGTTCCAAAGTGGCCGGCGGCGAGCGGCTCGCCGCCGCCGATGGCGAGTTCCTGTACCGCAGCGAGGTGCCGCTGTACGAAGTCGGCGCGCTGGCCAACATCGTGCGCGAGCGCAAAAACGGCAACGCCGCATACTACAACATCAACACGCATCTGAACCCCACAAACGTTTGCGTGTATCGCTGCACGTTCTGCGCGTTCCGCTCCGATCTGCGCGACCCGAAAGGGTACCTGATGAGCGACGAGCAGATTCTCGAGCGAGGCCGCGAGGCCGTCGAGAACGGCTGCACCGAGATGCACATCGTCGGCGGGTTGCACCACCAGATGAAGTACGACTGGTACGTGAACGTGATCCGCCTGCTGCACGATGCGTATCCGCAGTTGCACCTCAAGGGTTGGACGGCCGTCGAGATCAACTGGTTCCAGCATCTCACCAAGAAGCCGCTCCGCGCGATTCTCGAAGACTTGGTCGAGGCCGGCCTGGGAAGCATGCCCGGCGGCGGGGCCGAGATTTTCCATCCCGAAGTCCGCGACGCGATCTGCGAGCACAAGGCCGACGCCCGCAACTGGCTCGACATCCACCGCACCGCGCACGAACTGGGCCTCAAGACCAACTGCACGATGCTCTACGGCCACATCGAGAACGCCTTCCACCGCATCGACCATCTGCTGCGGCTCCGCGAGTTGCAGGACGAAACCGGCGGCTTCCAGACGTTCATCCCGCTGGCGTTCCATCCCGACAACACCGGCCTTAGCCACATCACCAAGCCATCGAGCCTGATGGATCTGCGCACGATGGCAGTCAGCCGCTTGATGCTCGACAACGTGCCACACATCAAGGCGTACTGGATCATGCTCGGCATCGGCACGGCGCAGGCCGCACTGAGCTACGGCGCCGACGACCTGGACGGCACCGTGCGGCACGAGCTGATCTACCACGATGCCGGCGCCGAGACGCCCGAGATTCTTTCGGTGGAAGAAATCCGCCGGCTGATCACCGAAGCCGGCCGCGATCCAATCGAGCGCGACACGCTCTACCACCGCATCCACCGCGCCGGCACCAAGTGGAACGTGGGCGAAGCAATCGCGGCGGGATAGCAGCAAAACAAAAAGAACCGCAGATGAACGCGGATCAACGCAGATGAGAAGAGATTCCACTCTTCTGTTTTACATCCGCGTGCATCTGCGTTCATCCGCGGTTTCTGTCTTGTCTTCTCTCCGTGCCTCAGCGCCTCGGCGGATGATCCGCGGGTTGGCCGCCTCAGATCAGCGGTGAGCGGCCGAGGCTGCGGCGGATGGTGCTGATCTGGCCGGCGTGCGTGGCGATGTGTACCGGGGCGAATGCCGCCAGGCCGCCCAGCGTGTCGAACATCGGCGTCGGTTTCGGCAGTTTCTCGTCGAAGCGCTCGGCAGGCAGCTTGCGCACGGCCTCCGCGAGTCGATCGTGCGTCTGTTGGAACAGTTCGCGTAGCCCGTCGATGTGCGGATACTTCGCGGCCGACGGTGCCTGCTCATCGCGGGCATAGGCTGCCTCGAATCCCTCGGGCAGCGGCAGCAAATCGGAAGCTGCGAAGCGCGACGTCATCATCCGCCCCGCCAGGATCAGGTGCCCTACGGTCCACGCGGCGCAGTTGGCCTTGGCGCACGGCCGATGCAGATACTCGTCCGGCTTCAGGTCTTCGGTGAACCACAGCACGATGCGTGCGGCGTTGATGATCGATTGGGCCATCGCATCGTTCATCGTTTTCATCATAAGTCTCCCGGCCGCGACAAGAACCGGTCGCCAAGATACCGCGCAGCGACGGCCCTGCGAAAGGTGACGATGGCGGGTTTGCGTCGCACGCCGGCGATTGCTATCACTTCCAAGGAAGTATCAACTGCGAAACACTCGATCACGCCATGCGCATTTTTCTGGCCGGCATCATGCAGGGTTCGCACACCGACGCGGTGCTGCACAGCCAGGACTATCGGTCGCGTTTGAAGCGGCTGCTCGTCGAGCATCTGCCCGAGGCGGAGGTTTACGATCCGTTGGCCGATCATGCCGACTCGCTGGAGTACGACGACGATCGCGGCCGGCGAGTGTTCTTCGATCACAATCATCTCTGCCGCGAGGTCGACGTGGTGCTGGCCTTTGTGCCCGAAGCGACGATGGGCACCGCGATCGAAATGTGGGAAGCGCACCAGCACGGCCGGATCGTCGTGACCGTCAGCCCGCTGGTCCTCAATTGGGCCGTCAAGTTCTTGAGCCACGTGCTCTACCCCGACGTGGCTGCGCTGGAAGCAGAACTCGCCAACGGCCGCTTGCAAGAGCGGCTGATGGAACTTTTGGGCGAAGCTCACACGTGACGATCGTTGCCAGCCGCGAGCGCTAGCGAGCGGTTTTGTGCGCAACCGCAACGCATCTCGCGTCACGTGGCATTTGAAACTATGCCAGGCGGGCCGCTAATGTGTCGGCATGAAGTGTTGTTCTGTTCGATCGAGCTGGCGCGGTGAGAGGCCAAGAAATCGGGCGGGTTTCTTGGTCTCAACCCCCCGGGGACCCCTCAGGAACCAACAAATTAACTCGGCGAGTTTTTTGGTCCGCACCAAGATTGGCGCAGGCGGGTTTTCATGCGTCCGAGCGTCGCAGCAGGTTCGCCTGACATGGTACCAGCCGGCTTGTGCTACGATACAGATCACGGTGTTCGGCCGGCGAAAGATACTGCCTATGCAAACGCAGGTCTGCGATTGGTTGCTCGGCGGGCTGATTGTGTCGCTGCTGGCGATCGGCGGCCTGGTGGTCGCGGACGTGCTGGCGAGCCTGACGCCGCAGTTTTACATGCTCGCGTTTTCGATATGGGCGCCCCTGAGCTTTTTGCCTCTCGGCGTGATCGCCCGCCGCGCCGGCATGCCCGTCGCCTGGCGCGACATGGCAGTTTTCTACGTTGTTTGGCTGCCGACCGCGCTTGCCGCTGAACTTTGGCCGGAGCACATAAGCTGGCTGCTCGCGCTGGGCACGAGCCTCGCAATCAGCGCGCAGCAGTGGTTGAAGTGGCGTGCGGAGGCCGATGCAAGTACCGAGAGCGACTTCCGATAAGCCGCGCCGACGGTGACGTAGCAAAGAGCAACGGATCACGGACAGCTACGCAATCACGCCTTCGATCGGCTCGGCTTCGACGACGCCGGTGAGCTTTTGATTCAGCCCGCCGTACAGGTACGTCAGCTTCGTGTGATCCAGGCCCATCAGGTGCAGCACGGTGGCGTGCAGGTCGCGCAGGTGGTGGCGGTTCTCGACCGCCTCGTGCCCCACTTCGTCGGTCGCGCCGTAGGCGGTGCCCGCCTTCACGCCCGCGCCGGCCAGCCAGTACGTGAACCCCTTGGGATTGTGATCGCGGCCGTCGCCTTGCCCCTGCACGACCGGCTGACGGCCGAACTCGCCACCCCATACGATCAGCGTCTCGTCCAACAGGCCGCGCTGCTCCAGGTCGGTCAACAACCCGGAAATCGGCTTGTCGATCTCGGGGCAGTGGATCTTCAGGTTCTCTTCCACGCCCATGTGCGCGTCCCAGTTCTGCTGCTGGTGTCCGCCACCGTGATAGATCTGCACGAAGCGCACACCACGCTCGACCAGGCGGCGCGCGATCAGGCACTGCCGCGCGAACGGTGCGGGACCGACGGCCAACGGATGATCGGGCGGGGCGTCGTACAGGCCGTACATCTGCTTCGTGGCTTCGCTTTCCTCGGCAAGATCGAGTGCCTCGGGCGCGCTGGTCTGCAACTGGAAGGCAAGTTCGTAGCTGGCGATGCGAGCCTGTAGCTCCGAGTAGCCAGGCCGGCTGGCGAGGTGCTCGGCGTCGAGCGCGGCGATCGTGTCGATCTGGTCGCGCTGCATGGCCGGGGTCATTGAGCCGCCGGAAGCAAGGTTCAGAATCGGCTGGCCGCTCGAGCGGAATACCGTCCCCTGGTAGGCCGCCGGCATGTAGCCGCTCGACCAGTTCGCCGCCCCGCTGATCGGCCCGCCGCGCGGGTCGAGCATCACCACGTAGCCGGGCAAGTTCTGGTTCTCCGAGCCCAGCCCGTAGCCCAGCCACGAGCCGATCGACGGGTGCCCTTGGATGATGCGTCCCGTGTTCATTTGGATCATTGCCGAGCCGTGCGCGAAGGAATCGGCGTACAGGCTTTTGATCACCGCGAGCTTGTCCATGTGCTCGGCCAGGTGCGGCAGGGCGTCCGAGCACCACAGGCCCGATTGCCCGCGTTGCTCGAACTTGCGCTTGCTCGCCAGCAGTTTCGAGGGGCGCACGTCGCGGCGGCGGATTTCCATGTCGATCGTCTGCCCGTCGCGCTTCTGTAGCTCGGGCTTGTAATCGAACAGGTCCATCTGGCTCGGGCCGCCGTACATGAACAGAAAGATGCACGCCTTGGCCTTGATCGGAAAGTGCTGCGGCTTGGGAGCCAGCAGGTTCGCCAGCGGCGCGGCAGATTTCGTTGCTGATTCGGCCGCGGTGGCCCGACGGGCGAAGAAGCCGTCGGCATCGAGCATGCTCGCCAGCGCCACGCCACCGAAGCCAGCACCGGCATCCCACAGGAACTCGCGACGCGTCCGGCCACAGAATTGATTGCGATGCATCATGTCCGGGTTTTCCTTGGCGAACGCGGCGGGCAAGCCCGCCGGCTAAACTAATCGACGTAAATCAACTCGTTCAAATTGAACAGCACCAGGCACAGCGCCTCCAGCGCCCGGCGCTCGGGGCTGGGTGCGATCGGCGTTGCGGCTACCTTGGTTTGCTGGGTCGTGGTGAAGTCGGCCTGCCAATTCTTTCTGGCGGTCGTTGCCCGCAGGTCGCGGAACGCACACGAGGCGTTGAAGGTCCGGAAGCCAAGCTTCCCGCCCGGCAAAGGATTGGGATCGACGTAATCGATCTGCGGCTGCTCGGCATCGTCGACAGTCACGCGCACTCGGGGACCATTCAACTGCACGCGCACGTGGTGCCAGCGATCGGCGTCGAGCTTCATTGGCGCCGTCACCAGGGCGCGCCAGTTGTTCTCGTGCTTGCCGAGCCGCAGGGCATTGTGGCGCAGGTTGATGTTGTAGCCTTCGAGGGCGTCGACTCCCGGCGACGGTTGATTCACGCGCACCAGCAAGCCGGCGTCCCCTTTCGCGTCGGCAAGCAGCACCTCGGCCGTCACAACACCGTCGGCCAGATCGACGTCTTGCCAAACGGTCTTCGCTCCCGGCGATGGCGTCACGGCGTAACCACCATCGGCGCGGCGGCTCCACTGGCCGCCAAAGTAATCCCAGCCGGTCAACGGCTCGCCGGCATCGACGGTCGCGGCCGCAATCGCGGAAGCTGTGGCGACGTCGAGTTTCTGGCGATGGTTATCGACCGTGAGATGGTCGAGCGTCATCGCCGCGCCCCAGGTGCGCACGCCGATCTGACCAGCATCGCCAAGCGGTTGCGGATCGGTGATGTCCAAGATCGGCTCGCTGGCATTTCGCCCCTCGCCGCTTGTGGGAGAGGGGTTGGGGGCGAGGGGCTCAGAACCGGCCCACACGCGCAGCCGGGCTGCCTCCATCTCGATTCGCACCGGCAGTGGCTTGCCCGTGGGAATCGGCATCTCTGCCTCGCCCAGCAAGGTCACGTCGGCACCGTGACGCCGTAAACCCACAACTCCGGCCCGCGGGTCGAACCGCACCTCGTATCCGCGGAAGACGTCTCCCTCGGCGTTGCCGCGCACGATGATCGAGCCGAGTTCCGAGGCGTTGTGCAGCGTCACGTCGGCCGTGATCGTGCCATCGGCCAGCGACGCGCCTTGCCACAAGGCAAAGGGACCGCGCTCCGGGTCAATCTTCACGACGTTCTGATAACTGCCGCCCCAGCGTCCTCGATAGTAGGTCCATCCGGCGCGAGGACCAGCGAGGAAATCGCCTGGTCCGAGACGTGCCAAGAACCCGGCATCGAGCGACACCGGCACCTCGGGACGAAACGTCAACCGCGATCCAAGGGCCGCAAACGCTTTGCCTTGCCGAGCGAGATATTCGGCTGCCGTGCGCGTTTCGCGCTCGGTCGGTGCCCTGCCGAAAGCGAGTCGATACGCTCGGTCGATTTGCCGCGCCGGCTCGGCGCCCGCTTCCTTCGTCAATCGATCGGCCCACTCCGCAGCCTGGGCGAGCATGAAGTCGTCGTTCAACAGCATCAGCGACTGCGGAGCAACGGTCGTCACCGGGCGCTCGCCCAACGGCTGCGCCGTGTTGGCATAATCGAACGTGTCGAGCGCGGGAGCGACCATCGTCCGCTTGACGAACATGTACACGCTGCGCCGCAGGCGGTCAGCGTCGCTGGAAAGCTCCCAGCCGTAACCCGGCTTCGAGGCTCCGGCCAGCACCTCGCCTCCCAGGTGAGGAAAGAATCCGCGGCCACCCATCTTCGGATTCAGGTTGCCGCTGACGGCGAGCACGGTGTCGCGGATCGCCTCGGCTTCGAGCCGCCGCAGGTTCTGCCGCCAAAGCAGGTCGTTGCCCGGATTGATGTCGATCGCCTTGGCATTGCCGCCAGCCTGCGAACTGCGCCGGTAAGCGGCCGATCGCATGATCACCCGATGCAGATGTTTGACGCTCCATCCCGAGCCGATGAACTCGGCGGCCAGCCAATCGAGCAGTTGCGGGTTGGTCGGCGGAATGCCGGCCCGGCCGAAGTCGCTCGTGGTCTTTGCGATTCCCTGCCCGAAGTGGTATTTCCATACGCGGTTGACCATCACGCGCGCAAGAAGCGGATTCTTGGGATCGACCAGCCAGCGGGCCAGCGCGAGCCGCCGGCCACTCGAGGCGGCTTTCTTGTCGGGCGCGGGGATTTCGGCCGTCGAGCCGCCGAGCACTGTCAGAAACGCCGGCTCGACTTCTTCGCCCGGCGTGCCGGCGTTGCCGCGGATCAGAATGTTGGTCTTGGGCGGCTTGCCGCCGTTCTCGCGCACCGCCAGTGCCCACTCGAACGGGGCGCGCTTGTCGCGCGCCTTGGCAATCTCTCCCTTCAGCTTCTTCTGTTCCTTCTTGTCCTTAGTTTCCTTGAGCCGTTGCTCGAGCGGGGCAATGAGCGCCTGTTGCTCGGCGAACCAGCGCGACGCCATCTCGTCGGCCGCCAACGGAGCGAAGTTCGGCGAGGTCTTGTCGTACTTCGGCTTGTCGTAGGGCCGCACGTTGCGGAAGAAGCTGAGCAGCCGGTAGTAATCGGCCTGCGGGATTGGATCGAACATGTGATCGTGGCAACGTGCGCAGCCGATGGTCAGCCCCATGAATGCCGCGCCGGTGGCGACGATCACGTCGTCCAGCTCGTCGAAATCGGCCATCCGCTTGTCGTCCGGCTCATCGTCCCACACGCCCAGGCGATAGAACCCCGTGGCGACCAGCGTGTCGTTGGTTGCTTGCGGCAGCTCGTCGCCGGCAAGTTGCTCGAGCACGAACTGGTCGTACGGCCTGTCGTCGTTGAACGCGCGGATCACGTAATCGCGGTATCGCCAGGCGTATGGCTTCTCGTCGTCGCGCTCGTAGCCATTGGTTTGGGCGAAGCGCGCCACGTCGAGCCAGTGCCGCCCCCAGCGCTCGCCGTACTGCGGCAGGGCAAGCAGCGCGTCGATCAGCGCATCGTAAGCCTTCGGCGACGGATCGGCTTCAAACTCGGCGACTGCCTTGGGTGTCGGCGGCAGGCCGGTGAGATCGAACGTCGCGCGGCGAACCAATTCTCGCGGGGTCGCCACGGCGTTTGATTCGAGCCCCTTGGCGTCGAGCGATGCTTCGATGAATGCATCGATCGGATTACTGACGCGCTCGGAATGCTTTACCGCCGGAGGGGCGGGACGCACGATCGGCTGAAAGGCCCAGTACGCGCGGTCGGAGTCGGTGATCTCGAACGCGCGCCTTGTGGGTCGCTGCGCGCCGGCGCGTTCCGAGCCCGGCCACACAGCGCCGAGCTTCACCCATTGATCAATCGCGGCGATCTGCGCATCGGGCAGCTTTTTCGACGGCGGCATCTGCACGTAGTCGTCGCTGTAGCTGAGGACGTGCAGCAGCAGACTGTGCTCGGGATCACCAGGAACGATGGCCGGCCCCGCGTCGCCGCCGGCCAGCATCGCGTGCAGCGAGTCGAGCCGCAGGTTTCCCTTGTGCTTCTCGCCGGCGTGGCACTTGTGGCAATTCTCGACCAGGATCGGCCGCACCTTCGACTCGAAGAACTGCTCGGCGGCGCGGGCGTCGTCGTCTCCCCGCGCCACAGGCGGCGCGGCAGACACCGCGAGCGCGAGCAGTAACAAGGAAACGAGACGGGCCATGGTGAGAACCAACCGGCGGTAATTACTTACTAAAGGTTTGAATGTAATGACCGCCCGACTACAATGCAAGAACTTTCTCACGGGTCAAAAAACGATGAAAACACAATCGAAAGTTCTCCCTTCGCTGCTGCGGCAATTGAATGAGCGGCAAGTGTTGGCAGCATTGCAGGCGCATGGGCCATTATCGCGCGCGGAAATCGCCAGGCAAACCGGAATCAGTTTCCCGACGGTGACGCGCGTCGTGACTTCGTTGATCGATTCGCGACTATTGGACGAGCTTGAACCGACGCGCAACACGATAGGCCGCCCCGGCAAGCTGGTGTGCCTGGCAACGAAGAATGTCTGCGTGCTGGGCGTGGTGATTGGCGCGAAGCAGTGCCGCGTGGTCGCCTCGGGGCTCAACGGCTCGATGATTGAGGACGACTCGCAACAATTCGCCACTCTGCCGACGTACGCCGAGTTGGTAACCGCCACGGTCGGTGCGGTGCGCGAAATGTTGGTCGGCCGGCGAGCCACGGTTCTGGGGCTCGGCGTGAGCGTGCCGGGATTGCTGAACCGGCGCGATGGCCGATCGATCGTGTCGCCGAACGTGCATCAACTCGATGGGCACAACCTGGCCAACGATCTGCGCGAGCGGCTTCAGCTCGACACGGTGGTGCTGCAGGAATGTCATGCGCTGTGCCTGGCCGAGCAGGTCTACGGCCTGGCGAAGGGGGTGGCTGATTTTGCCATGCTCGACGTCAGCGAGGGGCTGGGCCTCGGCGTAATGCAAGGGGGACGTATTGTACAGGGGCACTGTGGTCTGGCTGGCGAGCTGGGGCACTTGACGGTCGAACTCGACGGAAGGCCATGCGGCTGCGGAAACCGGGGATGCCTGGAGACCGTAGCAACAGATACGGCCCTGGCGACGATGGTATCCGAACGCCTCGGCCGCCCGATAACAATCGACGAGGTGCTAGCCGGCGCCGCTACGGGCGAGTTGGCGATCGACACCGAGCTGCGGCAAGTGGTGGAGTATCTGGCGGTGGCGGTCGCCGCGGTGATCAACATCTTTAATCCCAGCAAGCTGTTCATCTACGGCCGGCTACTCGACGCCCGGCCCAGGCTGTTCGACGAGCTGCTCGAGCGGACGGCGGTTCGGGCGCTGGCGCCGAGCTTTGCCGATTGCGAGATCGTCCGCGCTCGGGGCAGTAAGCGGCTTGGGGCGATCGCCGCGGCGATTCACGGAGCGACTAACGGCTGGCAGGCGATCTCGCTGTAGAGCATGATGAACAGAGCAAAGGCCGCGAATGAACGCGGATGCATGCAGATGAAAGGTTTAAGCGGGGCTGGATTCGTTGAAAGGTGAAACGATGCGGCGATTGGTTTTAGCGGTGATCGGCACGATCGTGGTCGGTGCGGCGACGGCCGCGGGTGCGGCGAAGATCGTCGAGTATCTGAGCGGCAAGATTTGGCCCGAGCCGCGGGTCATCACTCCCGGCGACAACGGTGCTCCGCCGTCGGATGCGATCGTGCTGTTCGACGGCAAGGATCTGTCGCAGTGGGTCGGTGGCGAGAACTGGGAGGTTGCCGACGGTGTCGCAACGGCGCAGAAGTCCGCGATCACCACCAAGCAACCGTTCGGCGATTGCCAGTTGCACATTGAGTGGGCCACGCCCGAGAAGGTCGAAGGCTCCGGCCAAGGTCGTGGCAACAGCGGCATTCATTTCATGGAGCGCTACGAGATTCAGATTCTCGATTCGTATGAGAACCCCACGTATCCCGACGGCTCGGCCGGCGCGCTGTACAAGCAATGGCCTCCGCTGGTCAACGCCTCGCGCAAGCCCGGCGAGTGGCAGACCTACGACATTCTGTTCACCGGACCGCGATTCGATCTCGACGGCAAGCTGCTCGAGCCTGGTTATGTGACCGTGATCCACAACGGCGTCGTGGTGCAGAATCATGCCGAGATCCAAGGCTCCACGTCGTTCATCAAGGCACCGGAGTACGAGCCGCACGACACGACGGCGCCGTTGTCGCTGCAATTCCATCGCAATCCGGTGCGTTTCCGGAACATTTGGATTCGCGAGCTCTAGCGCGTAGAATCGGTGGCAGCTTTTCATTGGTCCATGTTGGCCGCGCTCATCAAGGCATCACGTCGTGCTTGATTTTCGTCCCGAGCGACCTCGCGTGCGCAACTACCTAGTCCGCGGCGAGCAGCACCGGCTGCTGGTGCTAGTACTGATGTGCGGCCTGGTGCTGCTGCTGATCGGGGAGACCGGACGGCCCGAGCGCTGGCAGTGGCTGTGGCAGTTGGGTGCTCGGCCTGGGCATCACCTTGCCGCGGTCGGGCCGAACGCTCACGAAGGCAAGGCATCGCCGCGAGGCTCGTTGGCCGGCGGCGCCGCCATCGTCAAACCGAAGGAAGAACGCCTGCTGCCGGGAATCGATCTGCAGGCACTTAGCAAGGTCACCGACGATGCCAAGATGCGCCGCGACGAGTGGCCCATTGAGTTCGACATCCTGCGCGTGCTCAGCGAAACCGATCCCATCACGATCGCCCGGACGTCGATCGGCCGGGTTTCGTTCATCGAGCTGTCGGAGCAAACGAAAGCCTATCGGGGCGAGGTGGTAACGATCGCGGGGCGCGTCCGCCGCGCGACCGAAGTTCCCGCGGGGGTCAACGACGAAGGGGTGCTGACCTTCCAGGAAGTTGCAATTACGCCGTCGGACAAGCCAAGTGAAGTCGTGTTGCTGCACTGCGTCGACTTGCCGGCTGGGATGCCGCAAGGCAAGGGCCTCGACGAAGAGGTGGAGGTCAACGCGGTGGTGTTCAAGCGGCTGGCATATCAAGGCGCCGACGGTAACTGGCTGAGCGGGCCGCTGCTGCTGGCGCGGAGCATGCACTGGAAGCCGCGGCCACCGGCTCCGCCGAAGGCGGCACCGACGCCTCCCGACCCGTTGAAGTTGACGTTGGCGCTGGTCGGAGCGGCCGTGCTCGCGATTGCCTTGGTGGCCTGGGCGGTGCGGCGCAAGCCACTCGCGACAAATCCCTACGCTCATCCCGAGCCACCGCGCAGCGGACACAACTTCTCGCGGCTGCGCGAGCTCGAAGTATCGCCCGAGGCGCGCGACTCACTGGCTCGAATGTCCGGCCCGATCGACCCGGCGCGCCCGACACTCCCCTCCCCCGACACGCCCAAGAGTGCGGAATGAGTCGCAGCGGTTGGGCCATTGTCGGCGGGATTGTGCTTGCCGCGGCGATCGGCCAGTGCGCGATGAATGTCGCTAGGGCCGCGGCGGATGAACCGCCCGAGGCGCCGAAGCTGAGTTCGGCGGCCGATCTGCTCGACTTGTATGGGGCCGACGGTGCGCGCCGCGCGGAATTCTTCGATGGCCGGCCGGTCAGCGACGCCGAACGAGAACCGCTGTTGCGGATGCTCAACGCCGCCCGGCGATTCACGCTCGGCGACTGGTATCGCTGGCTCGAGCAAAAGCTGCCGTGGTCGGCATGGAGCGAAAAGCCTGAGTCCGTCCGTGGGCAGGTCATCCAGCTTCGCGGACGAGTACGGCGCGTCACCGTCGAGACGCCGAACGAAGAACAGGCCGAACGCTATGATCTGCCGCGTTATTATCGCTGCGAACTCACGTTATCCGGCGACGAGCAGCCGGTGGTCGTCTACGCGCTGACGGTTCCCAAAGCGTGGAAGCTCGACGAGACGCCGGACAAGACGCTCGACGAGCGCAGCGGGGCGAAAGGCATCTTCATCAAGCTGGCCGGTGCGGCGCCCGAGGCGCTGGCGCCCGTGTTTGTTGCGGCCCGGTTGGCATGGTATCCCGACAACGAGTTGGGGCACCTGGGGATGGACGTGGGGTTGTTCGACGAAGTCGAAAATCGCACTCGGCTGCAAGCCAGCGACAGCGAATGCTTCTTCGAGCTGCTGGCCGCCGTTGGACGCGCCAACGATCGCGAACTGTCGCAATTGACGCGCGATGAGAAGCAAGGCGAACCACGCTATCCGGTCGAGCCGCTGTTCAATCGGCCGCAATCGTGCCACGGCGAGCTGCTGGCGCTGTCGGGAACGGCGCGGCGCGTGGTCGAGATTCGCGTCGAGAATCCCGACGTGGTGCGATTCTTGGGGGTCGATCATTATTACGAGATCGGGCTATTCACCGTCGATTCGCAGGGGAATCCGATCACATTCTGCGTCCGCGAGCTGCCAGCCGGGATGCCCCGTGGCGAGAATCTGAGCGAGGACGTGCGCATTCCAGGGTTCTTCTTCAAGGTTTGGTCATACCAGTTGCCGGAAAAGGACGGCAAGGCGCAACATCAGCTTGCGCCGCTGGTGGTGGGACGCGCGCTGTCGCGGCTGTCGCCAATGAAGGCGAACACGAGCTTCAGCACCGTGGTGATGATCGTGCTGGTCACGGGAATGGTGTTGTTGGCGCTCGGCCTGTGGTGGCTAAATGCCTCAGATCGCGCCGCCCGCCGCAAGCTCGCCCAGCAGCACGAATCGGATGTGCGCTTCGACCACTTCGGAAAAGAGTGAGCCACCGAGACGCTGGGATCGCGGGCGCGCGGCTGGCTACTCGCTTGCGCGCGGCAGCGGTATATTGAGCGTTCGCCAAGTTTGCCTACGAGAAGGAGTGCATCATGCGAGATGCCGCGGTTCACTGGCTGTCGTACTCGATCGTGTGGCTCGCCTTGGCCGTCGCGGCTTCCGGGGCGTACGGACAAGGCACTTCACGGTCATCGAAGGCCGGTGCCGCCAACGGCGACGCCGACGCGGGACCGATTGCCGATTACCGCGCGCAGCATTTCTACATGCACACCGACCTCTCGGCCGACGAGGCCAAGGAGTTGCTCGGACGGCTTGAGGTGATGCTCGAGCTAGTAAGTGGTTACTGGGGTCGTCCGCCGCGCGGCGTCATCGAGATGTACGTCATCAAGGACCTCAAGGTCTGGCCGAAGAAGAAGCTTGATCCCGAAGGAGTGAGAATGGTCGCCGCCGGCGGTGGCATCACGTTGACGCAAACGCTTGGGTATGACGAAGGCCCGCTTCGCGAGATTATCGACGCCAAAAGCGTCGTTTACGCCGGCGCCGATCACGGCACGCCGCAGCACGAAGCAGTCCATGCCTACTGTGGTCAGACGTTCGGTCGCTGCGGCCCTGTGTGGTACAGCGAAGGCATGGCCGAGATGGGAAACTACTGGAAGAAAGGTGACAAGACCGTCAACGTTCACCCGGCCGTGATCGAGCACATTCGCACCAGCAAATTGAAAACGCTCAACGCGATCGTGAACAACAACGAGGCGACCGGCGATTCGTGGCAGAATTACGCGTGGCGTTGGGCGTTGTGCCACCTGCTGGAGAACAATCCGAATTACAAGGCGCGGTTTCGCCCGCTGGGGCTCGATTTGCTGATGAATCGGCCCACGACGTTCGAGCAGGTGTACGGCGACATGGCCAACGAGATGTCGTTCGAGTACGTGTTCTTTCTCGAACACTTGCAGAACGGCTACCGTGTCGACCTGTGCAGTTGGGATTGGAAGAAGAAGTTCTCGCCGGTGGTCGGCACGACCGACAAGACCTCGCGCATCATGGCCGATCACGGCTGGCAGCCGACGCAGGGAACACTCAAAGCCGGCGAGCACTACCTTTATTCCGCCACCGGCTCGTGGAAGACATCGGCCGGCGGCTCGTCGCTTACCGCCGCCGGCGATTCCGAAGGGCGCGGCAAGCTGATGGGCGTGATCATGAAGGACTACAAGCTCGGCAAGCCTTTCCCACTTGGCGCCAACGGCGAGCTGGAAGCCCCCGACGACGGCAACTTGTACGTGCGCTGCGACGACACCTGGAACGAGCTGGCCGACAACACCGGCTCGATGACATTCAAGATCAAGCTCAAACCGGCGAAATAAGGCGGCGCCGAAAAGCGGCGGAATTGCCGGTTTTTCATGGTTCTCGATCGAACGACCGGCTGGCCTATAATTCGGCATGGAAGCAAACCGCGGCTGGGGCGTTTCGATCGCCGAACTCGA
>DATAXP010000128.1:0-33300 GCA_036272935.1 Pirellulales bacterium
TTTTGGCGTTCACTCGAAACTCCTTGCGTGTCGCGGTTCGTGGAATGGCACATCACCTTCCAACTCCCGCAAAACGCCGGGCGTTTCGAGTTTTTTTATGGAATCTCCCCGCCACGCGCTGCCGAGTACGCTGGTTTAAGGACTAACGGCACTTCATCATTCATCATTCATCATTCATACTTCATCATTCCTTCGTGTGCAGTCCGCATTCGCTCTTTGCGCTGCCGCTCCAGCGGCCGGCTCGTTCGTCTTCGCCGAACGTCACTGCCCGGGTGCAAGGCCAGCAACCGATGCTCGTATAGCCCTGATCGTGCAGCGGGTTGTACGGCACGTCATGGTCGGTGACGAACTTCCAGACATCCTTCTTGGTCCAGTTGACCAGCGGGCTGACTTTCACGAGGCCGAATTTCTTGTCCCAACCAGCTACCGGAGCACTCGCCCGGTCGTTGCTCTGGTCGCGGCGGATGCCGCTCATCCAGGCCCGCATGCCCTGCGCTGCTTGACGGAGCACGCGAATCTTGCGGTCGAAACAGCACTGATCGGGATTGGTCTTATACAGCGGGCCGCCGTGCAGCGCCTCGTATTGTTCCACCGACAGCTCGGGGCGCTTCAGCTCGACCTCGATGCCATAGCGTGCCGCAATGCGGTCGCGCAGGGCGAGCGTTTCGGGGAACTGATAGCCGGTGTCGAGATTGAATACCGGGACGCGAGGCTCGATTTCAGCCAGCATGGCGATCATCGCGCAACCCTCGGGACCGAAGGCCGTGGCCATCGTCAGCCCTGGATGGAAATGCTCGACGGCCCAGGCGATGATTTCCGCCGGGCCGGCCCCATCAAGCCGTCGGCTTTCCGAGGCCAACCACCCCAAATCGATTCCGGCAGATTCGGGTGTCGGCACCACGGTTGCCGCCGGGGCCTGCGCCGGCATCACCACGGAGGGCTCGGCGAGGCCTGGTGTGGCTGGAATCGAGGGATGCGTCACGACGCTGCTCATAAGCGTTATCCAGTTGTCCGGTCGCCAATGCTATCAATGTTGCTAACCTAAGTCAACAATCTCCCCTGTCGCCCAATTATCGGTCGAATCGCGTCCGGGCTTAAGGCGCGGCAAGCCCAGGGAAGACCGGGGCGGTGTTCACAAACAGGGTGAGCCCCCGACAGCCTTCCCTGCGCTTTCACCCGAAGTTCTTTCACCACCGAAAGAAAACGGCATAATGCAGCTTCGGTCGGGCGGCTCGCGCGTTCCGTGTTCCACGCCAATAAACCCGGTGCTTCACGCCATGCTTAGGGTTGGACCCCAATTGCGGTGGACTGCGCTATGTTGCGCCGTCGTCGTTGCTTCCTCACTGCCAGCAGTTGCCGACGACGACGCTCCCGATCTCGCCGCCTTAGTCGGTAAAAAAATCAACGTCGTTCCCAAAACCGGGAAAATGCTCGAGGACGTCGAGGTGACGAAAGTCACGCCCGGCACGGCGCCCGGAAGTGTCAAAGCGATGACCGTCAAGGTGCCGCCGACAGGCCGATTGCAGGCGATCGTCCCGGCCAATGTTGACGACATTCTGTGCGAGGCCAAGCCGCTCGACGTGGTCTACGACATCAAGACGCGCGAGCTGGTTCACTCGCGCCAGCGCCGCGAGGCTCGCCTGGAGAAGGAAGCACGCGTCGATCAACAACTCAAGGCGAAACGCGCTCGCCTCTGGCCCGACTTCGCCGAAGAAGAACAGGAGAAGTTCGTCGCGGAAGAGAAGGAATTCCTCGACAAGGTCGCCAAGGATTTCCCCGGCACGCTCTACGAGACGAAGTACTATCTGTTCTACACCGATATGCCGGCCCAGCAGATCTCCGGCTACATCGCGTATCTGGACGACATGTACAAGCAATTATGCAAGGCTTACGGAGTGCCCGAGGGGAAGAACGTCTGGCGAGGCAAGTGCGTCGTCGTCGCGTTCGTGGCCGAGAAGACCTTCGGCAAGTTCGAAGAAAAGATCATGGCCAATTCGAGTTGGAAAGGAGCCCAAGGCTTGGCGCACAGCTACGGCAACGGCCGCGTGCTGATCTCGTGCTTTCGCGGCCCCGACCCGTTGTTCTTCGCCACGGTGCTGGTTCACGAGACGTCGCACGGATTCGTGCATCGCTACAAGTCGTCGGCACGCATACCCTCGTGGATCAACGAAGGGATTGCCGATTGGGTCGCGGCGGCCGTGGTCCGCGCCGACGACTCGGTCGAGAACCGGCAGCACGAGGCGGCGCGGATCGCCAAGCAATCGGGAACGCTCGGCGGCAATTTTTTTGCCGACAAGAACATCGAGGACTGGCAATACGGTGCGGCGTCGGCGATCGTCGACATGATGCTGAAGATGGGCGGTGGCAAACAATACCGCGAGCTCATCGACGGCATCAAGGAAGGGCTCGATTGGGAAGACAGCCTCAAGCAGGCGTTCAACATGTCGCCGGCCGAGCTGACCGCCACCTACGGCAAGTACATCGGCGCGCCGAACCTGCGCCCGTGACGACACGATGGCCGAAAAAGTTTATCTCGCGGTCGATCTTGGTGCTTCCGGCGGGCGCGTGTTCGCCGGGCTGTTCGATGGCCAATCGCTGCGCCTGCAGGAGCTGCACCGCTTCGAGCATAGCGCGATCGCGATGGCCGACGGCTTATACTGGAACCTGCTGCACCTGTGGCAGCAAATTGGCAACGGGCTGCGCGTGGCGGCGGGGGAGTTTGGCTCGCGGGTGCGCAGCGTCGGCGTCGATACCTGGGGCGTCGATTTCGCGCTGCTGGGCCGCGGCGACGTGCTGCTCGAGAACCCGCACTCCTACCGCGATCCCCGCGCCACGGGCGTGATGGACCGCGCGGCGCAGCGCGT
This sequence comes from Pirellulales bacterium, assembly GCA_036272935.1. Taxonomy (GTDB): domain Bacteria; phylum Planctomycetota; class Planctomycetia; order Pirellulales; family PNKZ01; genus DATAXP01. Next base: position 2,865 of record DATAXP010000128.1, read on the forward strand.
GTCGCGGGCCGAGATTTTCGGCCACACCGGCGTGCAATTCCTGGGCATCAACACGCTCGATCAATTGCTCGCGATGCGCGAGCAGAACTCGCCGCTGCTCGACGTGGCCGAAACGTTCTTGATGATGCCCGACTTGTTCCACTGGCTGCTCACAGGGCAGAAGTCGAACGAGTTCACCAACGCCACGACCACGCAAATGTTCGACCCGGCACGCCACGGCTGGGCGACCGCCATGCTGGAAAAGCTTGGCTTGCCGACGACGATGTTCCCGCCGCTCGTGGAACCCGGCACTCGCTTGGGGCCGCTGCGCAAGCAAGTCGCGCGCGACGTGGGCCTGGCCGGCGTCGAAGTGGTCGCGCCGGCCACGCACGACACGGCGAGCGCGGTGCTGGCCGTTCCCGCGTCGCCGCAAGCGGGCGCGATCGATTGGTGCTACATCAGCTCGGGCACGTGGTCGCTGATGGGGGTCGAGATGCCGCAGCCGGTGCTCACGCCAGCATGCCTGGCGCATAACTTCACGAACGAAGGGGGCGTGGGGCGCACGATCCGCCTACTGAAGAACATCACCGGACTGTGGCTGGTGCAGGAGTGCCGCCGTGTGTGGGTCCAGGCGGGGCGCGAGTACCACTGGGAAACGCTGAGCAAGCTCGCCGGCGAGGCGAAGCCGTATGCGTCCTTCATCGATCCCGACGCGGCGCAGTTTCAAGCCCCCTGCGACATGCCGGAGATGATTCGCACTTACTGCCGCGAAACGAAGCAGCTGGTGCCCAGCGAAGATGGCGCGATCATTCGCACTTGCCTCGACAGCATCGCGATGCGCTACCGTCAGGTGCTGATCGCGCTCGAAGAACTCACCGGCCACGCGATCAACACCATCCACATCGTCGGCGGCGGCGCGCACAACCGCGAGCTTTGTCAGACCACCGTCGATGTTTGCCGCCGCGCGGCGGTGGCCGGGCCGGTCGAAGCGACCGTCATCGGCAACGTGTTGATGCAGGCGATTGCCGATGGCCAGCTCGGCTCTATTGCCGAGGCGCGCGAGTTGGCCCGGCGCAGCTTTCCGGTCGAGCGCTACGAGCCGCGCGGCGAGCCAGCCGACGCCGCGTTCGCGCGGTTTGTCGACGTGACGAAGCGTCAAGCGTAGTTCGCTGCTAGCAGGCCGGCCTGGTGTGCGTTGCCGCTAAGCTCGAACGGTTGTGCGGATCGTATCGCCGCGATGCATCGACAGCTTGCCGTGCGACGGTGGAATGTGGCTTGAAGGTGTTCGTGGTGTTGATAAAGTCGAACACTGTGTCGCACGGATGACTTCGCACGTCGCCAAAAACGGATTCATTGCCATGTCAGAATCACAACTTCCACGTCCGGACGAGGTCGAGCACTTGCTGCGCAACGCCGAGCTGCGCGATGAACTCGAACCATTCTTCGACGAGTCGATTGCCGCGCTCGACGTGCAGCGCGTGCCGACGCCGGTCGAGAACGAATTCTTGGCGAGCATGCTCGAATGGGAGCGGGCGCCGATCCTGCCGATCGCCCAATGGTTCACTCCGCCGCTGCTGCTGCCTCCGCCCGACACGCTCGACGAGCACCGCCTGCGATCGTTGCTGTGGAACGCCGTGCGCAAGCTGTTCGAGCACCGCATCGTGCTCGACTTCACCGATCATCTTTCCGATCGGCAACTGTACTGCCTGGTCTACCGCGACATCCTGCCGTCGCGCGAAAAGAAGCTCGACAATCCGAACAACTACCTGCACTGGGATTGTGCCGGTGTGAGCGAGGACGCCGAGACGTGGCTGCGCTACTACGCCACGCAGCAGGAGCGGGAAGAATGGCTCTCACAGTTCCCTGACGAAACGCTCCCCGCGCGCGAGCCTCCCCCGTATCCGCGCCGCCTGCCGCGGCGGCCGCTGTGAGCATGTAGCGCGATGAGCATCTAGCTCTAAGCCCAGGGAAGGCCGGCTTGTGTCGTCCAATGATACAACGTCGCCGCCGGCCTTCCCTGGGCTTAGAGCGCGAGCACCGCTTGACAATCGAGCGCCTGCGGTCAAGCTGAACGCTTTTCGCGGGTTTTTCTTCGAGCGTTGCCGCCATGCGCCTTTGCCGCTTCCGCTATCAGGACCAGGTTCACGTCGGGGTGTACGACGAGAAATCAGTCACGTCGCTCACGATCGCCGCCGGGACACACTTCCTGTTCACGAGCCAGGTGGCCGAGCTGCCGCCGACCGATTCGCTCACCGATTACTTGCCGCCCGACAGGCCGGGTTGGCCGGCAGTGCAGAAGCTCGTCGAGTGGTTGCAGGGTGAATCACGACTGCCGGCCGGCGTGTCGATTCCCACCGAGCGCGTCGAGCTGCTCGTGCCGATTCCGCGTCCCAACAAGCTGTTCCTGTTGGCGGGCAACTACGCCGAGCACATCCGCGAGCACGGCGGCTCGACGGCCGAACGCGCCGAGACGTTTCCGTACGTGTTCATGAAGCCGCCGACCACCACGCTCACCGATCCCGGTTCTCCGGTGCGCATCCCTACGGTTTCGCCCAAGCACATCGATTGGGAACTGGAATTGGCCGTGGTCATTGGCCGCCGCACCAGGCACATCGCCGAGGCCGACGCCCTGAGCGCCGTCGCCGGCTACACGATCGTCAACGATATTTCCGATCGCAAGTTTCGCCCGAACCCCGGTCGCAAGCAGCGCGAGAAAGACACGTTCTTCGATTGGATGCACGGCAAGTGGCACGATTCGTTCTGCCCTTGCGGACCGTGCGTCACCACAGCCGACGAAGTTCCCGATCCGCAGCAGCTCAAAATGCAGTTGCGTCTCAACGGCGCGGTGCGGCAAGATGCGAGCACCGCGTTGCAAATCTTTCCGGTGGCGGCGATCGTGGCATTCATCTCCGACTTGGTGACCCTCGAGCCGGGCGACATCATCTCGACGGGCACCCCGTCGGGCGTCGGCAGCGCCAGCGGCACGTTCCTGAAGCCGGGCGACATGCTCGAAGCGTCGATCGAACGCATCGGCACGCTCCGCACTCCGATCGAGAGTGAATAGAAACGCGACATGCTGCCACTGCCCGCTGCCCTGTGCCCGCTGCCTACGCCGCTGCTGATCACCGGCATCGCCGGGGTCGCAGGCTACAACGCGCTGCATTACTTCCGGCAGTGCTATCCCGGCCAGGTGATCGGCATCCGGCAACGCGATAACTGGCGGCTTGTGGGCCCTGAGATCGTGGCGTGCAACGCCGAGGACCGTGACGGTCTGGCTCGGCTATTCGATAAGCATTGCTTTCGCAGCGTGCTCGATTGCGCGGGGAACTGCGCTCTACGCGCCTGCGAGCTCGACACGGAACTTGCCTGGCGGATCAACGTCGAGGGGGTGCAGAACCTGCTCGACGTGATCGCCGGTCGCGACGCGCGGCTGGTGCATCTGTCGATCGACCTGGTTTTCTCCGGCCGCGGCAACGGCAATCATCTCGAAACCAACCCTACCGATCCGGTCACCGTCTATGGGAACACGATGGTCGCCGGCGAACGGTTGGTGGCCGAACGCGCTCCCGAGGCGGCGACGCTGCGCATCTCGCTGCCAATGGGCATCAGCTTCAACGGCCACGCTGGGGCGATCGATTGGATTCAATCGCGATTCAAGAAGCACCGCCCCGCGACGCTGTACTACGACGAAATCCGCACGCCCACGTACACCGACTGCCTCAATGAGTTGTGCGAAGTCGTCTTGTGCCGACGTGATCTGAGCGGTCTGTTTCACGCCGGTGGGCCACGGCGGCTGAGCCTGTATCAAATCGCGCAGATCGTCAATCGCGTCGGCGGCTACGATCCGCGGCACCTGATGGGCTGCGCGCGCGCAGCGGCCGGACCGATCCCGCCGCGCGCCGGTGACGTGTCGATGGATTCGAGCAAGCTGGCTGGCGCGCTCGGCTACCAGCCATTCCACGCCTGGCCGTACGACGATGCGCTGGCGCCGACCCACCCGCGCTGGCACTTCGATCGGGCGGCCGGCGAACACGGCTCCGTGGAATACCTGACCGAAGTGCTCTACCGCAACCCGTTGCGTCGCCGAGCGACGGCGTAGTGTGGAATGAGCCGCGGATGCACGCAGATAAACGCAGATAAATGGAATCCCTGATCGGCACGCAAAGCATATCAGCGTGCATCTGCGTTCATCTGTGGTTTCAACTCACCGATGCTACTCGGGTTGTGGCCACGTTCGATCGACGAAGCGGCCAGCGTCGCTGATTAGTTTGCCGTCGACAAAAATCTTTCCGCCCGTGCGCAGGTCGCAGACCATGTCCCAGTGCAGGCCCGATTCGTTGCGGCCGCCGGTCTCGGGATAGGCCGCACCCAACGCGGCGTGGAACGTGCCCCCGATTTTCTCGTCGAACAGTGTGTTGCGCGTGTGGCGGGTGATCGAGTAGTTGGTGCCAATGGCGATCTCGCCGAGCACACGCGCCCCGGCGTCCTGGTCGAGCATGGCGATCAGGAACTCTTCGTTCTTCGTGGCCGACGCATCGACGACCCGTCCGGCCTCAAATCTCAACCGGATGCCGTGCACCTCGCGGCCGCCGTGTACCGCCGGGAAGCTGTAGGCAATGGTCCCTTCGGTCGCGTCTTCGATGGGGCCGGTGAACACTTCGCCGTCGGGGAAGTTCTCGTGGCCGTCGCAGTTGATCCAGGTGCGTCCCGCGACGCCTAGCCGCAGGTCGGTGCCGCCGGGAGCGACGAAGCGGATTTCCTGTTTGCCGTTCAGATAGTCGACCACGCGCTGCTGGCGCTGGCTTAGCTGGCGCCATGCCGCCGCTGGATCGTCGAGGTGCAGCAGACCGGCGCGGAACACGAAGTCTTCGTAGCCGGCCAACGACATTTCAGCATCCTGGGCCGCAGCCTGGCAGGGGAACTGCGAGCCGACCCAGCGAAGCTGCCCCTCGGCAAAACGCCGCATGAAGGTGGCCAGGTACTTCTTGCGGGCCTGGCTCACCAGGGCCTGGCGTAGTGGGGCAAAGCCGCTGAGCGCCTTCGTGTTGTCTTGTCCCCACAGGCCGATGTTCACGTCGACCGTCTCGATGGCGTGCTGCGCCAGCGGGTCTTCGAACCGCAGTTGCTCGTCGGTCCCCAGGGCCAGCAGCGTCTCGGCGCATTCGTCGAGCACGACATGTACCAGTGGGTACGCTCCCGCCCGCAACACCGCAGCGTGCAGGGCGACGAGCAGCGGACGGGCGACAGCTTGGCCGACGAGTCGCACCCGGTCGCCGGGCTTTACGGCCGTCGAGTAATTCACCAGCACATTGGCAAGTTTTTCGAGGCGTGGATCCACGGAAGTCCTTACGCGGCGATTGCGAGTTGGTAATGGTCGGCGATTGCTCTTGGCGTCGGTCGCAGGTTTTTGGTAGTACGCCAAACTGACGCCAGCGGTCGTCATACCCGGCAGCGATTTCTTTTGCAAATGCCGGCGGCGCCCCGCTCGCGTGGGAGCATGCAAGACGCGATCCACACTCCCCGAGCGTGGGCAAAAGTCTTGTCTGTTTTATGTCCCTGCCAACCCCTTGTCGGAACGCATGCGAGACGCGCCCCCTCCAGCCCTGGTGGAACTCGTTGGCCGTTTGGGCCTAGCGACCCCTGCGCAGGTGTTGGCAGTCCAAGGGCACGTTGGACGCTTAGCACGGGGCTTGCCCAGGTTCGAGCAAGTCTGGGTCGATGCGCTGGCGCAGGCGCGCGTCATTACGCCGTTTCAGGCTGCCGAGATCAATGCCGGCCGCGGCGAGGCGCTAGCCTTGGGCCCTTATGTGCTGGCGCAGCCGCTCGAGTCGCTGGGCTGGGCCGTCGGCCACCGGGCCCGTGATGTCGGACGAAAGTGCGACGTGCGGATCGTCGTGGCCGCCGTGGGCAATGAAGCCGACGATGCGCGCCGACAAGCGCGGACCGAAGCACTCGCCGACTTGCTGCGGCGTTCGGCGCAAATCAATCACCGTGCCGTCGAGCCGATCGAAGCCTTCGGCTTTGCTGGCGACCGGTTGTGGGCCGCGAGCGCGTATTCACCAGGGCAATCGGCCGGCGAGTGGATGATTCACCACGGTCGGCTGAGTCCCGCAGCGGTGCGCGAGATCGCGCGGCAGATGGTCGACGGGCTGGCGGCGTGCGAGGCGGCCGGTGTGGTTCATGGCGACATTAGCGCCCGGCAGCTTTGGTTTCAAGCCGAGGGGCAAGTGCGGCTGCTGGGTGCGGGATTGCGCGGCATCGTGCAGCCGACGGAGAGCTACGCCGCGGGCAATCTGTTGCCCGACGCGTACGATTACCTCGCGCCGGAGCGCATCGCCGACGGCACGGGGCCCACCGTGGCCAGCGACATTTACGCGTGCGGAGCGTTGTGGTGGCATCTGCTCGCCGGGCGAGCGCCGGTCGCCGGTGCGACGGGGCTGGCAAAAATGCAAGCCATCCAAATGGGGCGCGTCGCCGACGTCGCTCAGCTAGTTCCCGAAACTCCGCAAGACGTGCAGGAGTTGGTACGTGTCTGCATGGCGCGCGATGTGCAACAGCGGCCGCGATCGCTTGCGGCGTTGGCCACACGGTTTGGCGGAGTGGCCGGAGCGCAGGAGAACACGCTCGTGGGTGAAAAACTGCTGGCTCGATCGCTCGATCGCTCCAGCCAATGCCGATTGCGCCTTGGCCAGGCGCCGGAAGCGCGCAACCTGCGAAGCCGTTTACTGCGGGCAGGGGCCGTGACCACCGGCTGCTTGCTCGTGTTGATTGCAGCGACGTGGCCGCAATGGCAGGCGCGGCTGAGTCGCGCCGTTACGGATCGCATGAAGCGCGATGCGCCAGTGGCAGCCACACCAAGCGCTCCGGCTCAAACTCACTCGGCGCTAGCCCAGGGGCCGCGGAAGCCCGCCGTGCCGGGGACGGAACGCGTCGGCCCGTGGCCGGGAGCGATGTGGGAAGAAAACGAGTTGGTGCTCGATGCCTCAGGCCCGATCGACGTGAGCAACATTCCGCTGCGGACGGCGCAGGTGGTGCGCGCCCGGGCTCACGCGCGGGCCGAAGTACGCGTGCCGCCGGAAGGTTGGCGGATCGAAGCCGACGAGGTGCGATTCCAGGACATCGATTTCGTGGCCGCGTCGCCCGACACGGCGGCCATGGTGGTGCTGGCTTGCCGGCGTGCCGAGTTCCGCGGTTGCTCGTGGCAGGCGGCGCGCGGCGGGAAATCGACCGCCGCGATCGGTTGGACGCGCGACGAGAAGGCCGACGAAGTGGACGACATGCTTGTGGCGGGCGAGGTGCGATTGAGCGATTGCCTGCTGCAACAATTGGGTGCCGGCGTTCGCTGGTCGCAGCCGGGATCGGTCGTGATTGAGCTGGCCAATGTGCTGTGCTTGGGACCGGGATCGTTGGTGGCGTTCGACCGTCCGCCGGAAGGGGACGAATCGCTGGAGTTGATCGTTTCGCACGTCACGCTTCGCGACGCCAATGCCCTGGTGTCGTGTGCCTGCCGACAGATTCCCGCCGATCCGGGTCGGCTGATCATCTCGGCCAAGGATTGTGCGTTCATGCCGACGGTGGATACGGGGCTGATTGTGTTCGACGGACCGACGCCGCCGGGCGCGCTGTTACAGGGTTTGGAATGGGTCGGCCAGGGGTCGGTATTGTCGCATGCCGTGCCGTTGGCGGTGTGGCGCGATGCGAAAGGCGAACTGCACGCTGCTGCCGACGAGTCGGTGCAAGCCGCGGGCCTCGTGCGCAGCGATGTCGGCTTTGCTGGCGACAAGTCGGCCGGGCCGGCGGCTAGCCGCATCGTGCGTTGGCAGGTGCCGCTACAATCGACAGAACCGCCCGGAATCCGGGAATCGAAACCGCTCCCCTCGGGAGCGCTGCGCTAGTCCACCCATGCGCCAAGCCTGCGGATGGCCATCCGTGGGCTTATTGCTTGTAAAATTTGCAAACCGGCCCGATGTGTCGTAGGGTTCCGGTGTGGGCAGAACTTTTCTCGTCTGCGCTCTCGCTGCATCTGATCGGGACGGTAACGTTTGATGCGACTGCTTTGGCGATTGCTGTGCGATGACGACGCCGCGACGGCGGTGGAGTACGCGGTGATGCTGGCGCTGATTCTGATCAGCGTCATTGCCGCGATCAGCACCGTGGGCGCGGGGGCGGGCGGCATGTGGGGCGGCAACCAGCGCTCGCTGAACAACGTAGGGTTTGGGTCGTAAAGAGCAGCGAGCGATTACCAGTTAGCAATGAGCCGCCGTCCGGCTCATCGCTAGTTGCTAATGGCTAGTCGCTTTTCGGCGCAGCGATTCGTAGAACAGGATGCCGACAAGCGATTTGGCGTCTTGGATCCGGCCATCGTGGCACATCGCCAGCGCCTCCATCCAATCGACGATCATGTTCTCGATTTGCTCGCCGGCGTCGAGATTCGTGCTGCCGGCATGCAGGCCCGTGGCCAGGTACAGGTGCATGCGTTCGTTCAGGATGCCCGGCGACGTGAAAAACTGGCAAAGCAGCTCGATCGATTCCGCCCGATAGCCGGTTTCTTCCTCCAGCTCTCGCCGTGCCGTGTCGAGGGGGAGCTCGCCCGGCTCCAAGGTACCGGCGGGCAGCTCAATCAGCGTTTGATCGACCGCCGGACGACGGTTGCGGATCAAGCAAACGCGCTGCTCATCGACCATTGGAATGATGGTCACCGCGCCGGGGTGCTGCACCGATTCGTTGACGTGCTCGGTGCCGTCGGCCGCCCGGAATCGCTTGCGGACGACATTGAAGCGGCGCCCCTGGAAGACGGTTTCAGGCGCTGACATCGGTCAAAACTCCTCAGCGAAAACGAGGGGTTGCCATCGGTTCCATGCGGTGGTGGCCCCGAAGATTGCCGCTAGCCGCGGCGAGTGATAGGATAGTGCCGGACGTGATCTGGAATCTAGTCCTGGGGCGCACGGACGGCGTTACCAGGTTTGCTGCTCGCCCGATATGCGTGATCTTCTGTCTTGGAACGTGTCGTTGGGGCGCTGGGCAGGCGTGCAGGTACGGCTGCACTTCTTCTACTTGCTCTTCGTGGCGTTCGCGCTGCATCACAGTTGGCGCGAAGGGCTACTCGGTTATGGTTGCGCGGCGCTGGCGATTCTGACGGTGAGCGCCTTGTTGCACGAGTTCGGCCATTGCGTCGCTGCTTGGCGCGTCGGCGGGAACGCCGAGCAGGTGTTGCTCTGGCCGCTGGGCGGCCTGTCGCACATCAACCCTTCGCAAGACCCGCAAAACGAGCTGCTCACGGCGCTCGCGGGACCAGTAGTGAACTTCGCCATTTGCGCGGCGCTGGCGCCGGTGCTGGTGGTGCTGGGCGACGGCGCGGTGATGCCCGGCATGCTGAACCCGTTGGAACCTCCGGTGCCGATCGAAGCCGATTCGCTCGGGGCGCTGCCGTTGGTGCGCTGCGCCTTTTGGATCAATTGGATGCTGGCGCTGATGAACGTGCTTCCCGCGTTCCCGTTGGACGGCGGCCGCGCGCTGCGTGCGGTCCTTTGGCCGCGGTTCGGATACCGCACGGCGGTGCTGCTGGTAGCACGGACGGCGTACCTGACCGCTATCGTGCTCGGCCTCTTGGCGTGGTTTGCGGCCAGTGCCTATCCGTTCGCGCCGCTTCCGCTGGCGCTGCTGGCCGTGTTTTTGTTCTTCGCCGCCAAGCAAGAAGCGGAACGCTTGCAAGAAGGCGATTCGTCCGACAGTTCGTTCGGTTACGATTTTTCGCAGGGCTATACCAGCCTCGAACGGCACCTGCAGCCCAAGGCTCGCGAGCCGGGGCCGCTGCGGCGCTGGCTCGATCGCCGGCGCGAGGAGCGCGCCGAGCGGCAGCAGCAGCTCGAACAAGAAGAAGAACGCCGCGTCGACGACATCCTGGTCCGGCTGCACGAACTGGGGCGCGACGGGCTCTCGCCCGAAGACCGGGCGTTGCTCGACCGGGTGAGCGCTCGGTATCGCAACCGAATGCGCGGATAACGATTCTGCCGGCGATGGGTCCGGCGCACCGGCGCCTGCTGGGCGCTGCGATCGCCACCCTCCGCACAGGCTGCAACGGCAGCAGACAACGGTCGTCATTTCATCGCCGCCAGGCCTGTGGCGGGTTTTGCCCCGTTGGAGTGTGTGACCTAGAGTTGCCGAACAGCGGACGATACTGCGCCCATACCCGCGCACGCCCTGGTTGAAAAAGGTCAACATGTCCACGGTCGCAACCAGCGAATTCCAATTTGCGCCGCAGGTGCCGCGAGCCATTCCAACAGGCGAATCGCTGGCCTCGCAGGCCGCCGCGCTCGGCATGTCGCTGCGTCGCACGATGCAGACCGGCTTCGTCGTGTTCGACGGCGCCACGGGGCGCGTGGTCTACGGAGCGGCCGATCTGCCTCCGATTGGCTGGAGCGCCTGGAGCGAAATGGCGCGCGAAGTGGCGCGCGGCACGCAGGCGCGGTTCCTCGAAGAGGAAGACCCGATCATCTTGCATGCCATTCCCGTAGTCGCCGACGAGAAGTCGACCTTGGTGGCCGTGGGCATGTACGTGGTTCGTCCCATTGAGCACCCGGGCGACGTCGTGCGCGCCGCCGAGGTGTTCGGCGTCGCCGTCGAACAGTTGTTCCACTGGTGCCGCGGACAGCGGCCGATCAGCGTCGCCACGATCGAGCGCATGACCGACGTGCTTTCGTCGCGGCTGCACGCCGAGGCTCGCATCGCGCAGTTGGAACGCGAGAACGAAATGCTCTCGTCGCACATCACGGCAACGCTGGAAGAAATCACGCTCATCTATCGGCTCACGCACAATCTGAAGCTGTCGAGCAATCGCGAGGACCCGGGCACGCTGGCCTTGGGTTGGCTGTCGGCCGTGATTGCCGCCGAAGGTTTCGCGATTCACTACCTCGACGTGGCCGACCAGGCGCTGGCAGCCAAGGGAGGCGGCGCCGGGCCGTTGCACATCACGCACGGCCGCTGCCCGCTCGATGCCGCCGCGTTTCAGGCGCTGGTGCAAAAGCTCGGCGCCGACGCCACGAGCCGGCCCGTGGTGCTGAACCGTCCGGCAACGAACTCGGCGACGTGGACGTTCCCCGAAGTGCGCGAACTGGTGCTCGTGGCGCTCACCGAAGGGGAACGCACGTTCGGCTGGCTGGCGGCGTTCAATCACAAGAGCCGCGGCGAGTTCGGCACGGTCGAAGCCAATCTGCTGTCGAGCATCGGCACGATCCTCGGCATCCACAGCTCAAATATGGATCTGTATCGGCAGCAGTCCGAGGTGCTGGCCGACGTCGTGCGGGCCATGTCGAGCGCGATCGACGCCAAGGACCCGTACACTCGCGGTCACAGCGACCGCGTGGCCCGTGTGTGCGTGCGGCTGGCCCAGGAACTGGGCTGCGACCGCGAGACGGCGAGGACCATATACATGGCTGGTCTGCTACACGACATCGGCAAAATCGGCATCGACGACAACGTGCTCCGCAAGCCAGGCAAGCTCACCGAGGCCGAGTTCGAGCACGTGAAGACCCACGTCGAAATCGGCTACCGCATCCTCCGGGACTTGCGCAAGATGCAGCACATGCTGCCGGTGGTGCTGCACCATCACGAATCGTTCGACGGCACCGGCTACCCGCATGGCCTGGCCGGCGAGAACATTCCGTTCCTGGCACGGATCGCCGCCGTTGCCGACGCGTACGACGCAATGGCCAGCGATCGACCGTACCGTGCCGGCATGCCCGACGAAAAACTCGACGAAGTGATCCGGCAGGGAGCTGGCCGGCAATGGGATCCACGCGTCGTCGAGGCCTTTTTCCAGGCGCGCGACGACATTCGCGAACTCTCGCATCGCAACATCAACACCGACGAGCTGGCGGCGTTACAATTCAGCTAACAAGGCCGCGTGGCCGCGGCCGCTAAGCTGAGCATGGCGCGTCAAAGCAGCGATCGAGAAGATTTGTTGGCCGAAGCCTCGGCACTCGTCGAGCGTGTCGAGCTGCGCGCCGGCGACGATCCGCCGGTGGTCGTAGGCTTCCACCGAGACGGCGCTGCGAGCTTCTACTTCGGCAGCGATCCGGTGTACCAGTTCAACGCCGAGCGACATCTGCGCCGCATGTTTGTCGGAGGAGATGCATTCAAAGCGGAAGCGGCGCGGCTGCTCCGTCTCGAGCGCAAACATGTCGGTGGCCGTGTCGAACTGACGACGCATGAAGTGGACGCCGAACATTCGGCAGCGCTGGTCGCGGAGATGTCACGTCATCTCGGCGGGCTGCGATCGGCGCTGGAATCCGGGAACGTTCAATGCTTGCGGCAGGTGCCGATCGATGCCGATGTTCGGGAGCGCGTGCATCGCTGGCTGACAGCGCTTGCCGAACCGCTCAAGATCGCCAGCCGTGCCCAGCTTTAGTGCTCGCGGCACAATGGTTGCACAACGTTGACGCTACTGTATTGCAATGCAAGACCCGCTCAGACGAAGGAGAGATCGCGATGAGCTCTACAACGGTTTGTAACGGATGTGCCCTAGGGGCGGGTTTGATGTATTTTTTCGATCCGCATCACGGCCGGCGCCGTCGCATGATGGTCGAGAACCAGGTTGAGCAGTTCCTGGTCAACTTCGGCCGGGGGGTCGATGCCGCCGTGCAAGACATTCAGGACCGGGCCATCAGCCTGGCCGACGAGGTGACCGGGGTAGCGTCGCACAGCAGCACGCGGACCCGCACAAGCGACCCTGAAGCCAACGATCGTAGCGAAACCGAGTGCCTTAGCCCGGGCATGCGGGTGCTCGTAGGAGCCGCAGGATTGGCCTTTGGGGTCCATCTGACGCGCCGCCCCGGGTTGATCCTCGGTGCCCTGGGCCTGGCAGCCTTGGGAGCACAGATTGCCAGCGCAGTCCCTGCGTCGGCCGATGAACCTGTACATCGTCGGCCCACCAGCACGCCACCGCGCCAAGATCACCCAACGCCCGCGGCAGTTTAGCCGCGGGGCTTGCCCCGCGCGTGGCAACCGACCCGAGCGACGCGGCTTCCATTTTGCTTGCCTTGGCCAAACTGCCTAATTACGCTAAATGGAGTCGAAATCAGCCAGTTCTGGCTGGCTATCGCGTCCTCGGGCGCGCCATTGCCGCGGAGAAGATCAACATGCGCTGGGTTCGTGCACGATTTGTCGTCGGATTGTTGGTCGCGACACTGGGGCTTTTCGCCGTCGCGTCCAACCGGAGTTTCGGTCAAGGGGGTGGTGGCGGCGGTGCCAACGCCGCGACACTCAACATCAACACCAATTCGACCGGCAATGCCCAACAAGGTGCCGCCGGTGTGGCGATCGACAAAGGGGTGCTGCGCACCTATTTCACCGTCGATCCCAGCGGCGAGCAAACGCGACAGCGCATTGAGGCCTCGAAGGTTTCGCTGAACCCTGAGGTGCAAAAGAAGAGCAAGCTCCGCAAGATATCGCTCCAGCGGCTCGAGCAGGCCATCGCCAAGCAGCTTGCCAGCGATCGCCGACCGACTGATGAGATGCGCTACCTTGCCGGGATGTCGCGCATTCAGAACATCTTCTTCTATCCCGACACGGGCGACATCGTGATCGCCGGTCCGGCCGAAGGCTGGTACAGCGATTTGGCCGGTCGCATGGTCAGCATGAGTTCTGGCCGGGCAGTAATCGAACTGCAAGACTTGGTGACCGCCCTGCGTGCATATCCGCCTGGCGCCGGTGGCGGGCCGCGGATGATCGGTTGCTCGATCGACGCGACGACCGAAGGCCTGCAAGCAATGCAGGACTTTGTGAAGACGCTGCCGCAGGTCGCCGATGCGAGCATGGCGACCGATGAGTACGCTCAGTACATCGTCAACGGCCTGCGCACGAGCCTCGGCCTGCAAAAGGTGCGGATCGACGGCGTGCCTCCCAAGACGCACTTCGCCCAGGTGATGGTCGAAGCCGACTACCGCATGAAGCTCATCGGTCTGGGCATGGAGCAGCCGCCGGTGCAGGTGAAGATTCGCAGCTACGTCGATCTGGCCGACTCAGCCGCCGTGGCCCGCAACGCAATGCAACGCTGGTGGTTCGTCCCCGACTACAAGTGCATCAAGGTATCGGAAGACGAACTGGCGATGGAGATCGTTGGCTACGGTGTCAAGCTGCTCAGCGAGGACGAAATGGTCGCCACCGACGGCACGCGCCACAAGGCGAACACCTCCGCCGGCGGCAACCGCGCCAGCCAGGCGTTCGTCTCGGGCTTTACGACTAAGTATCCCGAATTGGCCGCTCGCTCGCACGTTTACGGCCAACTGCGCAACCTGATCGACCTGACGGTCGCCGCCGTGTTCATCCAGAAGCACGACTACTATGGCCGCGCGGACTGGAAAATGCCGGTGCTCGGTGATGAGTCGAAGCTGCCGGTCGAAGTCTACGATCAGCCGGTCGAAGTCGAGACGGCCGTCACGCATCGTTGGAAGAAGAGCGGCGGGCTGATGACCCCGGTCGGCGGCGGCGTGACGATGCACCCCGAGCAGGCGATGGCCGCCGATAATCTGCTCAAGGACGACGGCAAGACCGCCAAGACCCGCGAAGCAATCAATCTCGACGCGCTCGCCGAAGGCCAATGGTGGTGGGACTAGGGGCGGCGGTGGAAGTGATGAGTGACCAGCGCTAAGCGATAAGCGCCGGCATTTATCACTGATCACTCCATCTTTTCGCCACATTCGGCACAAACTGCACGGAGTCTTTGGCGCGCCGCAGGCAGTTCCTAGCCGCTGATCTATGGTTGCATGGAGGATTCCGTAACCAGCAGGCCCGCTCGCACCTCCGGCGAGCGAGGCCAATTCCGGGACATCGTGCGCCATGGCTCGGCGACGCGCGTGGATCGCCATCATCGTTTGGGGCGTGTGTGTTGCCACAGGCGCAGGAGTGATGCTCCGCTACGAGCTGACTCCGGCAGCGACGGTTGCGGCCCCGCGCGCTTGGCCCAGCGAATCAAAGCTGCGGCTCGATCCCGCTCGGCCGACCATGGTCGTGTTTGTCCATCCGCAGTGCCCTTGCTCGCGCGCCAGCCTGAACGAACTCTTGCGCCTGGCCGACGAGTATCGCGGCCGGTTCCTGCTGCAAATTGTGTTCGTCGAGCCGCATGGCTGGAACGACCAGTGGACTCGCTCTCGGCTGTGGAAGCTGGCCGAGCAAATCCCCGACGCGACCGTCTGCACGGATGAAAGCGCGACCGAGGCCGATCGCTTCGACGCCACCACGTCGGGAGAAGCCTTGGTTTACGGCAGCGATGGGTCGTTGCTGTTCCACGGAGGCTTGACGGCATCGCGCGGCCACGAAGGCGGTAGCCCGGGGCGCGCCGCCATCGCAAGCATTCTCGAAGACCGTGGCGCGCAGCAAGCCACGTCCCCCGTCTTCGGCTGCGCCTTGACCAATCGCTGCTGCCCGACACGCGAGCAGAACACGTCATGCAATCCTTGAAACTGATCTATGGTCACGGCACGTCGCGCGCCCACGTGCTGTTTCGGCAGCAGTGGTGCCGCAATGCCCGGCGGATCGACCGGATGTTCGCGGTGCTGATGATCCTGCAATGGCTCGCGGCGGTGCTCGTGTCGTGCATTATGTCGCCGCGCACTTGGAGCGGCGCTGTACACCAGATTCATCCCCATGTGTGGATTTCCCTGCTCTTCGGCGGCGTGTTGGCGAGCGTGCCCGTTTATCTGGCGTTGAGGCTCCCGGGCCGTGCCGTGACGCGGCACGTGATTGCCCTGGCACAGATGATGTTCTCGTCGCTGCTGATCCACGTCAGCGGCGGAAGAATCGAGACGCATTTCCACGTGTTCGGCTCGCTGGCCTTCCTGGCGTTCTATCGCGATTGGAGCGTGCTGATCCCCGCGACGTTGTTTGTGGCGGCCGACCATTACATCAGGGGCGTTTATTGGCCCGCCACGGTGTTCGGCATCTCGACGCCCGATCGCTGGCGGTGGCTAGAGCATGCCGGTTGGGTGATCTACGAAGATATTTTCCTCATCGCCGCGTGCCGCAACGGCGTGCAGGAGATGTGGTCGAGCGCGGTGCGCACCGCCGAACTCGAGCGCATCAACCGCGAGATGCACGATCAATCGCTTGAGCTGCAACGCGCCAAGGAAGCGGCCGAGGCCGCCAGTCTGGCCAAGAGCGCCTTCCTGGCCAACATGAGCCACGAGATCCGCACTCCCTTGAACGGCATCCTGGGCTTCGCCGATCTGATGTTGGCGCAGCCATGTCTCGACCCCGAATCGCGCCACGATTATCTACAGACCATCCGCGACAGCGGCCGGCACCTGCTCACGGTCATCAACGACGTGTTGGACCTGTCGAAGATCGAGTCGGGGCAGGTCGATGTCGAGCTGGCTCGCTGTTCGGTGCACGAAACGATCGCCGCCACTGTGTCGATCCTTCGCGTGCGTGCTCAGGAGCGAGGGTTAAACCTTGAGTATTTCTGGAAAACCGAAGTCCCCGAATCGATTCGCACTGACTCAGATCGCCTGCGGCAGATTCTGATGAATCTGGTCGGCAACGCGATCAAGTTCACGGAAGTGGGCAGTGTGCAAGTGGCGGCGCGCTTGCAGCCGGGCGACTCGCCGCAGATTGTGATCGACGTGATCGACACCGGTGTGGGAATCGCCCCCGAGGCCATCGAGAAAATCTTCGATGCCTTTGTGCAGGCCGATACATCGATCACCCGCCGCTTCGGCGGCACCGGACTCGGCTTGTCGATCAGTCGGCGACTGTCGCAACTGCTGGGCGGCGAGCTGACGGTCAACAGCGAGCCGGGCCGCGGCAGCATCTTTTCGTTGTCGATTCCCACCGGCTCGCTCGACGGCGTGCGGCTACTGCCGGCCGCCTCCGACATCGTCGTTGCCGAGCCTCCGCCCGAGCGCCGCCAGGGGCAGTTGCCGCGCGGCTGCCGGATTCTGCTGGTCGAAGATGGAGTTACCAATCGCAAGCTCATCCAATTGCTCCTCTCGCAAGCTGGCGCCGTGGTCCGCCAGGCGGAAAACGGCAAACTCGGCGTCGAAGCCGCCTGCGCCGACAAGTTCGACTTGATCTTGATGGACATGCAGATGCCGGTGATGGACGGTTATGCCGCCACGCGCGCCCTGCGGCGGCGCGGATACGAGGGACCAGTCGTCGCCCTCACCGCCCACGCCATGGCCGGCGACGAGGCGAAGTGCCGCGACGCCGGATGCACCGGCTATCTGTCGAAGCCGATCGACGGGGCACGGCTGCTCGACATTGTGGCCGACGCGCTGGCCAGGCAACAGCAGCCGGCACCGCCCGAGCGGCCTGCGGCGACTACGCTCAATTCGCTGGCCGACGATCCGGAGTTCCGGGAGATCGTGGCCGAATATCTCGCCGGACTCCCCGAACAACTGTGCAGGCTGCGCACGGCATCGGTTGCCGGCGAGATGAATCTGGTTCGCCAGATCGCCCACTCGATCAAAGGCACCGGGGGAACGATGGGCTTCGGCAATCTCACTGCGACGGCCGCGGCCATCGAGCAAAGCGCCACCACGGGCACGGCCGGTGATCTGCTCGCGCACCTGCAACAACTCGAGTGTCTGGTCGCGCAGCTTTGCTCACCGGGCGAAGCTCCCGTGACTCAGGCTTGAGACGTAGGTCCGCCGACGATCACCACGCGCACGTCGCACACGTTCGTGTGCGTTGGCCCGGTTTTGATCAGTCCGCCGGTAGCGGCGAAGAACGGATACGCATCGTTACGGGCCAGGGCGTCGTTCCAATCGAGTCCTTGCTGCCGCGCCGCCTCGATCACCGTAGAATCAACCACCGCGCCGGCGGCGTCGGTCGGCCCATCCTCGCCGTCGGTCCCGCCCGAGAGGATTGCCACGCCTGCCGCATCCGCCTGAGCAAGCATCCCAAGCGCGGCAAGCACCAACTGCTGATTGCGTCCGCCGCGGCCGCGCGTGGCTGCCGGAGTCAATTTGACCACCGGCTCGCCGCCCGTGATCAGGCATTGCTTGCCGCCGCGAGCGCGCATCGCCAACGCCTCGCCGGCCAGCTCGCGGCCGAGGGTTTCCGCATCTCCTTCCAGCCGAACACCCGGTCGCGCGGCGGTCGTATATCCTAATCGCTCCGCCTCGCGCGCTGCCGCCTCAACCGCGACGGCGTTGTTGCCAATCACCAGGTTCGTCACCTGGCAACCCCCGCCCCCTTTAGCCCCCGGCGAGTCGTCGGGAGCCGCCGCTGCCCTCAGATACTCAACCGCCCCAGGCGCGATGCCCCCGACACCGTAACGCTCAAGAATCGCCAGCGCCTCGGCCGAAGTGCTCGGGTCGACGACCGTTGGCCCCGAGGCAATGATGTCCAGCGGATCGCCGAGCACGTCGGAAATCACCAGCGCAATCAGGCGACCCGCGCGGCAAGCACGAGCCAGGCCGCCCCCCTTGATGCGGCTAAGCTGTTTGCGGACCGTGTTCAGCTCGGCAATGTTCGCCCCCGCGGCACTCAAATGCCGGGTGATCCTCAGTTTCTCGTCGAGCGAAACGCCTTCGACCGGTGCAGGCAGCAGCGCACTCGCCCCTCCGGAGATCAGCGCGATGCACAGATCATCAGGCCCCAACGCCTTCACGCGGCGCAGAATCTCTTCCGCACCGGCGACCCCTTCGGCCCGCGGCTCGTTGACCCCCTCGGGGCGCGACGCATGGAGATGAATCGTTCCGGAGCCGTCCGTGCAACCGGCTGGCACATTGATCCAGCCGCTGACAAGTTTCTCGGCCAGCAGCGCCGAGCCAAGCGCCCGTTCAAGCCCCGCGGCCATGCCGGCCCCCGCCTTGCCAGCCCCGACCACCTCGATGTGCCGCACCGTGCCGAGGTCGATCACCTCGTCGCCGATCTGCAAGGCGCGACCGCGAACCTGCACCACATTCTGCACGAGACGATCGCTGCGTACGGCCTCGACCGCAGCGGTCCAGATTGCCAGCGCGTCGTTGCGCAGTGCGTGATCCGTCATGCGTCGCGAAGCAAAGGGCTATTGCAGCGTCGGTCGATTCGGCGTAGCGCTCGACGGTTTTGCCGGAGACACCGAGCCGCGGTTCGGCGGGGCGCTCGGAACGCGCTCCTTCTTGAGCAAATCGAGCAACGACGGGATCGCGTCTCTTGCCGCGGGGCCAATTTGCCCCAGGGCGCGTGCCGCGGCGCGCTCCACGTTCTCATCGGGATCGGCAAGGGCGTGCGTCAGCGCGGGGACTGCCACCGACGCCTTCGGCCCCATCAACGCCAGCGCGTGGGCAGCGTCGGCACGCACTTCGGCATCGCGATCCCCCAGCGCGCCGATCAGGCCAGGAACGGCGTCCGGGCCGATGCGCGCCAAGGCGCTGGCTGCCGCATCTTGCAACGTTTGCTCTCGTGTCGGTTCCGCGCCGCTGAGGAACGGCAAGATAGGCCGGTTGGCAATGACCATCGCTTCGGGCCGCAACGGCGGTAGCGGCTCGACGACCCCTACTTGCTCCGCTACGGACGGCTTGGCGATGCTTTCGGCGTCCATCCGCGCACTGTGCGGCCGGCAGCCTGCCACCAGCGGCACAATCACTGCCAACGCCGCCCCACCACGACACATCAATGAAACAGTCATGGCTGCAAACGCCGCATGCGCCTCGTTACCGAAAATCTTGTGGCCCCTGTTCAAGCATGTTCCCGCGCCATCCGGATGTCCAACGGAAAGTTGATCGCTCGCAAGCGGCAGGCCGAACGCGAAATTACGCTCTCGTCACAAGCGTTAAACTCGCGTCGGCCGGCAAGCCCGCCGCACATTCAATCGCTCACAGCGACCGCAGCGGTGCCTGCCACGCCGCTTTCAACGCCGCGAGCGTGGCGGAAACGACCAGCGGGGCGGCCGTCTCGTCGGGCTCGTCCGGATCGGCACTGGGAGTCGACTGCGGCAGCCCGACGATCTCCAGCCAATCATGCCCCACCACCTCGCCGACCAATGCATGCGGCACCTCGGCCAACATCGCCTCGAAGGCCGAAGTATCGTCGGGCCGCACCTCGCATAGGAGGCGAGAGTTCGATTCCGAGAACAGCAGCACCGCCGTGGCGTGCGGCGACAGAGCGAGCGCTTCGTGCCCTGGCAGCTGTCCCAGGAACAATCGCGCGCCGCAGTTGCCGGCCAGTGCCATCTCGGCCGCCGCGGCGGCCAAGCCCCCTTCGCTCAGATCATGGCACGCTCGGACCAGGCCGGCGTGGATCGCCGCGTGCAGCGCCGCGAACGTGCGCTTGGCCGCGGGAGCATCGACCTGCGGCACCGCGCCGCCAGCCATGCCTTCGACCAGCGCGAAGTGCGAACCCCCCATTTCTTCTTTCGTCACGCCGACCTGGTACAGAAAATTTCCGCTCTCCTTCAGGTCCATCGTCACTGCCAGCGACGCGTCGTCGATCTGTCCCAGGGCGCTGATCAGCAGCGACGGCGGGATGGCGATCGATTGCCGCGAGCCATCGGGGGCCGTGTAGCGGAATTCGTTGTTCAGGCTGTCCTTGCCGCTGATGAACGGCGTGCCCCACGCCACCGCCAGGTCGCGGCACGCGAGCGCCGCCCGCACCAGCGACCCCAGCGTCTCGGCCCGCTCGCAATCGCCCCAGCAGAAGTTGTCGAGGATCGCGATCCGCGCCGGGTCGGCCCCCACGGCAACGCAATTGCGCACCGCCTCGTCGATCGCGCTTGCGGCCATGTGATACGTGTCGAACTCGCCGAAGCGCGGGTTCATGCCGCACGCCACCACCACGCCGCGTCGCGAGCCGAGCACCGGCCGCACCACCGCCGCATCGCTGGGACCGTCGCCCGTCGCGCCGACCAGCGGCTTGACGACGCTTCCTCCCTGCACTTCGTGATCGTACTGGCGGATGATCGCCTCTTTGCTGCACACATTCGGCGCGCCGAGAATCTTCAGCAGCTCGTCGGTGTAGTCGAGCTTGTACTTGGTCGGCAGCGGCTGCGCGACTGGCTCGGGCACGGTGTACACCGCTTCGCGCACCACCGGCGGACGACCGTCGTGCAGAAACTGCATCGCCAACTCGCCGACGCGCACATCGTGATAGCGCAGTTCCAATCGGCCGGTCGGCACGAACTTGCCGATCACCGTCGCCTCGACATTCTCCGCGGCACACAGATCGAAAAACTCCTGCCACGTCTCGGGAGGCACGGCCAGCACCATGCGTTCCTGCGCCTCGGAAATCCAGATTTCGGTGTACGACAGCCCTTCGTACTTCAGCGGCACGCGGTCGAGCCACACTTCGGCGCCGATCGCCTCGCCCATCTCGCCGACCGCGCTCGAGAAGCCGCCCGCACCGCAGTCGGTGATCGCGTGGAACAAGCCACGGTCGCGCGCTGCCAGCAACACGTCGACCACCATCTTTTCGGTGATCGCGTTGCCGATCTGCACCGCTCCGCCGGAGACGGTTTCACTTTCGCTCGTTAGCTCCGCCGAGCTGAACGTCGCGCCGTGAATGCCGTCGCGCCCCGTGCGCCCGCCGACGGCGACGATGTAATCGCCCGGCTTCGGCTCCTTGAAACTCTTCTCGCGCGGCAGCAGTCCCACGTTGCCGCAGAAGACCAGCGGGTTGCCCAGATAGCGCGGATCGAAATACAACGCGCCGTTCACCGTCGGAATGCCCATGCGGTTGCCGTAGTCGCGCACTCCCGCCACGACGCCGCGCAGCACGCGCCGCGGGTGCAGCGTGCCCGGCGGCAGCGTGTCGGCTGGCGTATCGGGCGGGGCAAAGCAGAACACGTCGGTGCTGCACACCGGTTTCGCCCCCAGGCCGGTCCCCAGTGGATCGCGAATCACGCCGCCCAGCCCCGTGTTCGCGCCGCCATACGGCTCGATGGCCGAGGGGTGGTTGTGCGTTTCGACCTTGAACACCACGTTGTACTGGTCGTCGAAGCGCACCACGCCGGCATTGTCGCGGAACACGCTCACGCACCAGTCGTCGTCCCCCAACTCGGCGCGGATTGTTTGCGTCGCCGCGAAGATGGTTTCCTTGAGCATGTTCTCGAACTGCTGCTCGCCCGATGGGCCGCGGTAGCGGATGCGGCCAGCGAGCGTCTTGTGGCTGCAATGCTCGCTCCACGTCTGGGCGATCGTTTCCAGCTCAATGTCAGTCGGATCACGACCCAGTGCGCGGAAGTGATCCGCGATCGTGCGCATCTCGGCCGGTTGCAGGTAGAGTTGCCCTTCACGGCTGAGCCGCATCAATCCTTCGTCATCAAGCTCACGCACCGGAACGGTGACGAGCTTGAATTCGTAATGCGAGCCAAGTTCGAGCCGGTCCCAGCGCAGCGGCCCGACGATCACCTGCTCGATCGCATCGTTGGCCAGCACCTTGCTGCTCAGCCGTCGCAGTGGCTCGTCGGCCAGGGGCGTGAGCCAATATTTCTTCAGCGTCCGCACGGCCTCGGCGGGGATTTCCAGATCGTGGATCGCCGCCAAGGCGCTTTGCGCCACGGGGTCGGTGACGCCGGGCTTCGGCAGCACGTGCACCAACTGCGTGAGATCGCCCGCGCCGCGCGAAAGCGCGTCGTCGCCGGGTTGCCCAATCACGTAGCGCTCGACAACCGCGTCGGCTAGCAACTCGCGCGCAACGCGCTCGACTTGCTGCCGATCGAGCGAACCCTGGACCAGGTATCCCCGCGCTGCGGCGACGCGCAGCGATCGCTCGACGCCAAGATCAGCCGCCTCGTGGGCAACGCGCTCTCCGGCCAGGTCAGGCTGCCGGTCGGCTGGATGAATGTCGATTTCCCAAAGCATGAAGCAAATGCAGAAGTCAGAAGGATGAAGTCAGAATGCCAGATGATACGGCTTGCACCGTGCTGCTGACGAGACCCCCGGTCGTTCGTACTTCTGCCTTCTGCATTCTGACTTCTGCCTTTACCTACCGTCCCCACCTGCGTTCCAGCCAGCGGGAGAGGTAGCCCAGCGGGATCGACATGGCCAGGTAGAGTGCCGCGGTGAGCAGGCCTAGCTCGACGAACTTGAGGCTCGAGCGCGAGAGGATCAGGTATTCCTTCGTCAATTCGCGCACGGCGATCACGCTGACCAGGCTCGTGTCTTTGAACAGGGCGACGAAGTCGTTGGTCATCGGCCCTAGCGCCGTGCGCAGCGCCTGTGGGAAGATGATCCGGCGAAATGCCAGTCGATCGCGCATGCCGAGCGCCCGGGCCGCCTCCCATTGGCCGACCGGCACACTCTCGATCGCGCTGCGGTAGACCTCCGACTCGTAAGCCCCGTAGGTCAGGCCGAACGCGACGATCGCCGTGGCCACCGCGGGCAGTTGCAGGCCGTAGTGCGTCAGGCCGAAGTACAGGAAGAACAGTACCAGCAGCAACGGGATGCCGCGGAAGAATTCGACGTACACCAGCGCTAGCGAGCGCAGCGGCGGCGGGCCGTACAGACGGCCGAGGCATACGATCAACCCGACCGACATTGCCACGGCCATGCTCGCTACGGTCAGCAGCACCGTCATCCCGGCGGCGCGCACCAACAGCGGGGCATATTGATCGAACGTCCAAAGCTGTGCCGATGCGGCGATCAGGTTCCGATCGACTTGCTCGACGGGTGGCAACTTCGACTCGTCGACCGGACGGCCGTCGGCCTCGAATCCGAGGCCGCTAAGCTCCTGAGGCCGCCCCGGCCCTTGGGCCAAGAGCGCCTGGTCCGCGTTCCACAGATGCCAGCGGCGGTAGATATCGCGCAGGCGGCCCGAGGTCATCAGCTCCTCGAGCCCGGCGTCGATGGCGTCGCGCAATTCGCGATCGTCGGTACGCACGCCGATGCCATAAAAGCCGCGACCTATCGGCGGGCCCACGCTCTTCAGCTTGGGATTCGGAGCGGCGTAATAGGCGACGATTGGCGTGTCGAGCAGCACGGCATCGAGTCGACCTAGCTCCAGATCCAGATACGGCTCAATCTGCCCATCGAAGCCGACGATGTCGCGGCAGCCGTCGACCTCGAGCAGATGATCGGCCGCGGCGCCGGCAAGCGTTCCCACCGGCTTGTTGCGGCAATCGGCCAGCGACTTGATCCGCTCGTCGTCCTTGCGCACCACCAGCTGCTCGGCATACACGTAGTACGGCCGCGAAAAAAGCACGCGCTGGCGTCGCTCGGGCGTGATTTCAAAGCCGGCCAAGATGATGTCGAAATCGCTCTTCTCCAGGCCGGGCAGCAGCGTGACCCACTCGTACTGCACGAACTCCGCACGCAGCGGCCGGCCGATGCGGCGGGCGAGCACCTCGGCCAGCGCGTCGGCCAGTTCGACCTCGAAGCCGATCACGCGCTCAGGGTTCTTGGGATCGCGCAGTTGAAACGGTGCTCCCCCCTCGGCATCGCCCCCCCAGCGCAGCACGCCCGACGACAGTCGCTGAGCCAGATCGGCGCGCGCCGGTGACGCCGCGAAGAGGCACGCGATGGCACAGCACAGGACGAGTGACTGCCGAGAAACGATGCGGAGCAACATACGCCGAGCATAGCATGATGGGGTGCTGAAGGTTACAATCCCGCACGAATTGCGTCGACACCTGGCGACGAATTCGTCAACCACAAACCGCTGGTGGCTGCGATGGGTGTGTTCCTGGGAATCGATGTCGGCACGTCGGGGACCAAGACCCTGGCGATCGACGAGCAGGGGACGATCCTTGCCGCCGCGGTCGACGATTATCTCTGCTATGTCCCCAAGCCGCTGTGGAGCGAGCAAGACCCAGACGACTGGTGGCGGGCCACCGTTAGCACGGTGCGGGCCGTCGTCGAGCAGGCGCGGCTCAAGCCGGCCGACGTGCGCGGCATTGGCCTGTCGGGGCAGATGCACGGCTCGGTGTTTCTCGATGCCGAGAACCGGGTGATTCGCCGGGCGCTGTTGTGGAACGATCAGCGCACCGCGGCCGAGTGCGACGAGATTACGCGCCGCGCCGGCGGGCGCGACAAGCTGATCGAGATGGTCGCCAACCCGGCACTGGCTGGCTTCACCGCGCCGAAAATTCTCTGGCTGCGCAACCACGAGCCGCGACACTTCGACCGCCTGCGGAAGGTGCTGTTGCCCAAAGATGAAATTCGCCGTCGGCTCACGGGTGAGTTCGCCACGGAGGTGAGCGACGCCAGCGGCACGCTGCTATTGGACGTGGCGAACCGCTGCTGGTCAAAGCCGCTGCTTGATCGCCTGGAACTCGACGCCAGCCTGCTGCCGAGGTGTTACGAAAGCGAGCAGGTCACGGGGATGCTAAGCCGCGAAGCGGCCGGTGCGCTAGGCCTTTCGACCGATTGTGTCGTGGTGGGCGGGGCGGGGGATTGTGCGGCCGGAGCGGTGGGCAACGGCATCGTTCGTGCGGGCGTGCTCTCGACGAGCATCGGCACCTCGGGAGTGATGTTCGTGCACAGCGGCGCCGTGAAAGTCGATCCGCAAGGCCGGCTGCACACGTTCTGCCATGCGGTCCGCGGGGCGTGGCATCTGATGGGCGTCACGCTGTCGGCGGGCGGATCATTGCAATGGTTCCGCAACACCTTGTGCGAGACCGATGTCGAGCGGGCTCGCACCGCAGGCATTGATGTGTATGAGGTGCTCAGCGACGAGGCGGCGAAAGTGCCGGCCGGCAGCGAAGGGCTGTTCTTTCTGCCGTATCTCTCCGGCGAGCGGACGCCGCACGCCGACGCCAACGCCCGGGGTTGCTTCATCGGCCTGACGCTCGCCCACCGCCGCGGCCACCTGGTGCGGTCGATTCTCGAAGGGGTGACCTATTCGCTGCGCGACTGCCTGGCGATCATCCGCGAGTTGGGAGTACCGGTTGAGCAGATTCGCGCTTCGGGGGGCGGTTCGCGCGGCACGCTGTGGCGGCAAATTCAGGCCGACGTGTTCGGCGGCAACGTGGTGACGGTCAACAGCCAGGAAGGACCGGGCTATGGCGTCGCCTTGTTAGCGGCGGTCGGCGCGGGAGCCTACAAGGACATCCAGGAGGCGTGTGCCGCCACGATCCGTGTGACGCGCGAAACGCCCCCCGATCGCACCGCCAGCGCCGCGTATGACCGCGCCTTTCCCGAGTACCAGCGGTTGTACCGCTCGCTGAAGGACGATTTCAAAGCCATCGCGACTCTGCAATCATGAGCGTGCTGTACCTGACCGAGGCCGACGTCGAGCGGCTGCTCGATGTGCCGACGGCCATTGAGGCGGTGAAGGAAGCGTTTCGCCGCATGGCGGCCGGCGAGGCGACAACCGTGCCGCGTGTACGGGCGGTGAGCAAGGGGATCGTGCTGCATACGATGAGCGCGGCGGCTGCGTATCTCGGGCTGGTTGGCTGGAAGTGCTATACATCGACGCGCGGCGGGGCGCGTTTCCAGGTGGGGCTGTACGACGCCACGAGCGGCGACCTGGTGGCGATGATCGAGGCCGACCGGTTGGGGCAGTTGCGCACCGGCGCAGCGACGGCCGTCGCGGTCGAATGGCTCGCTGCACCGGAGGCAACCGAAGTGGGGTTGTTCGGCAGCGGCCACCAAGCGCAGACGCAGTTGGCCTGCGTGGCCGCCGCTCGGCCGTTGCGACGCGCCTTCGTGTACAGCCGGTCGGAGGAACGCCGCGAAGCGTTCGCGAAGCGGATGTCAGCGGAATTGCGAATCGAGGTGGTGCCGGTCGATCGTCCCAGCGAAGCGGTCGAGGATTTGCCGATCGTCGTCACCGCCACCAGCAGCACGCAGCCGGTGTTCGACGGCACGGCGCTCTCGGAAGGAGCCCTGGTGTGCGCGATGGGTTCCAATTGGCTATCGAAAGCCGAGATCGACACGCACGTGCTGCGGCGGGCCGACAATATCGTTTGCGATAGCATCGCGGCGTGCCGCAACGAGGCGGGTGACTTTGTCGACGCGCTGGAAAAAGGCATCTTCCAGTGGGATCGGGCGGTGGAGTTGGCCGACGTGGTTGCAGGGCGCGCCGTGGGACGCAGCCGGCTGGAGAGCGTGGTGGTGTTCAAGAGCGTGGGGCTGGCGATCGAAGATGTCGCCGTCGGTGCGCGCGTGCTCGAGTGCGCACGGGCGCAGGGCGTTGGCGTGTCGTTGCCGTTCTGAGAGTCGCGATTCTAAATCCGAGATGCTGTGATGCACTGGAAACAAGTTTTCGCGCGCAAGTCGCTCGAGACGCTGTTGAAGGAGATGTCGGGCGAGGAGCGGCTGCGGCGGGTGCTGGGGCCGGTGTCGCTGACGCTGCTCGGGGTCGGGGCGATCATCGGGTCGGGTATTTTCGTAATGACCGGGCGCGCGGCAATGCAAGACGCCGGCCCGGCCATCATGCTCTCGTACTGCGTTGCCGGCCTGGGGTGCGCGCTGGCGGCATTCTGCTACGCCGAGTTCGCGGCCTTGGCGCCCGTGGCGGGCTCGGCCTACACCTACGCCTATGCCACACTCGGCGAGATATTCGCCTGGATCATCGGCTGGGATTTGATTCTTGAGTACGCCATGAGCTGCGCGACGGTGGCCAGCGCCTGGTCGAACTATTTCAACGTCTTTCTGCACGACGTGTTCGGCTGGCGGATTCCCGCGTACCTGACGACCGATCCGTTCTCGTACACCGGCGGCGGATTCGCCATCAACCTGCCGGCGGTCGTCATCATGGGACTGGTGACGACGATCCTGGTGATCGGCATCCGCGAGAGCGCCGCCGCCAACGCGGTGCTTACGACGATCAAGCTCGGCGTGGTGCTCTTCGTGATCGTCGTGGGCTGGCGATATGTGAACACGGCAAATTGGACCGACATTCCGATGACCGAAAGGCGCACGCCGGCCGAGTCGTTTGTCATTCCCGATCTGGTGAAGCAGGCCGTGGCGCGCGAAGGGCTCGACCAACAGGCGCAGGAGCTGCGCGTCGCCGAAGTGGCGACGATGGTTTCGGCCGCGTATCGGCTGGAGCATATTCCCGAAGAAATCGCGCGCCTGGAAAAGCTCGGCAAGTTCGATCACGACCAGGCGATGAAGCTGATCGATCGCGATCGAGCGCAGTACGAATCGAAGCTTGCCCAAGCACCCCAAGACCAAAAACTGGTCGACGAAGTGCTTGCAACCGTGCGCGTGACGGCGCCGGAAACATTAACGGACAAGTGGGGCATCTTGGGCTATCTCGGTCTGAATCAAACGCTGACCTCGATCGACGACCGGGTGCGCAGCAACTTTCTGCCGTTCGGCATCTCCGGGCTGATGCTGGGGGCGTCGATCGTGTTCTTCGCGTTCATCGGCTTCGACTCGATCTCGACGCACTCGGAAGAAGCGATCACGCCGCAGCGCGACGTGCCGATCGGCATCATCGCGTCGCTGGTGCTCTGCACGCTGTTGTATCTGGCGGTCTCGGCAGTGATTACCGGGATGGTGCCGTACCCTGAAATCAATCCGAAGACGGCAGTCGCTTCGGCATTCAGCGACCGCGCGCACATCGATAAGAACCCCGTGCTGCGCTACTCGTCGGCGTTGATCTCGACCGGAGCGCTGGCCGGCATGACCAGCGTGCTGCTGATCACGTTTCTCAGCCAGGCGCGCGTGTTCCTGGCGATGGCGCGCGATCAACTGCTGCCGCACTCGATCTTCGGCGTCGTGCATCCGCGCTTTCGCACGCCACACCGCTCGACGATCCTGACCGGAATCTTGATTTGCATCGTGGCGGCATTCACGCCGATCCACAAGCTCGAAGAGATGGTCAACATCGGCACACTGTTCGCGTTTGTGGTCGTGTGCGCGGCGGTGTTCATCTTGCGGATCACGCGTCCCGACGCCCACCGGCCGTTCCGCACACCTGCGTTGTTCCTGGTAGCGCCGGCGGGCATCGTCGTGAACGCGCTGATGATGCTATTCCTGCCGATCGACACTTGGATTCGGCTCGTGGTGTGGCTGGCAATTGGGCTGGTGATTTATTTCTCATACGGCCAGAAGCACAGCGTGCTGGGACACGAGTTGCAGCGCGAGATGCAACGCCACGGCGCCTCCGGGACCGACAACGCGCCGATCGAGTGATGCAAATGCGAATTCGTTTGCGACTCGCGATCATCATCGAGGCGGCGCTGATCGGGGCGGCGACGGTCCTGCCCGTCAGCGCGCAGGTGGCCGTTACGACGAACGAAACCGGCACCAACAACGGCTACTTCTATTCTTTCTGGAGCGACCGCGCGGGTACCGTCTCCATGGAACTGGGCGCCGACGGCAACTACAGCATGTCCTGGCTCAACGCCGATAATTTCGTCGCGGGCAAAGGATGGAAGATCGGCGGCCGCCGCACCGTGAGCTATTCCGGTAGCTTCAACCCACCCGGCAACGCGTACCTGACGCTGTACGGTTGGACGCGGAATCCGCTGATCGAATACTACATCATCGACAACTGGGGCACGTACCGACCCACCGGCACCTACAAGGGGACGGTGACCAGCGACGGCGGCGTGTATGACATCTACCAGACCCGGCGGGTCGAACAGCCCTCGATCGAAGGGACGCGTACCTTCGACCAGTATTGGAGCGTCCGGCAGCAGAAGCGCATCGGCGGCATAATCACGTCCGGCAACCACTTCGACGCCTGGGCTCGCCACGGCATGAAACTGGGCAGCCACGACTACATGATCATGGCAACCGAGGGGTACCAGGGCAGCGGCACCTCCGACATCACCATCGGCGGCGACCCGAGTAGCGACGCGGCGAAATGAACGTAGGGTGGGCTCAGTTGTAGTACGGTCTCCCGACCGTGCTACACTCGGCCCGGTGGCGTGGTCAGGAGACGTCGCCACAACGAGTGGCTCTGCCCAGCACAGTTCGAGCAGATGGTGTGCGGAGCCCACCCTACCCGCGCAGGCCCGCGGCTTGCATCAGGCGGTCGGTTTCGCGATACGCTTCGGCGACCCACTCGACGATTTTTTCCGGCTCGGGGGAGTATTCCAGCTCGATCGACACCGTGCCGTCGATCCCGAGCGCCTTGATTTCGCGCAGGTACGGCTCGAAGGGCACCACGCCGCGGCCCGGCGGCAGGTCGCCATGTACCCGGCCATCGCAATCGGAAAGGTGCACGTGCCCGGCACGCCCCTTGAGCCGCCGCAATTGCTCGGGAGCCACTTTCGACAACACCAGGTGCGAGACGTCGATGTTCGCCTGGACGTTTGCCAGGCCGACGTCAATGAGGAACCGCAGCATGGTATCGACATCGTTGATGAGCGACAGCGGGAACGGTTCGAGCTCCAGCATGATTTCCAGATCCAATTCGCCGGCGCGCTCGCCGAGCTGTCGGACCGTTTCAACGCCCCACGCCCATTGCTCGGCGGCGGCGATCACTTCGCGGTTCCAGATGTACTCGCCGAGCACGAGCAGCAGATTGCGGGCCTCGTATTCGTAGGCCAGGTCGAGAAACGCCCGGACGCGTTCGACGTGGAACTTGCGCACGCTGGGGTTCAAGTCGATCAGGCCCACGGCCACACACGGCAGCGAAACGA
>DATAXP010000129.1:0-12307 GCA_036272935.1 Pirellulales bacterium
GTGATATCGGCGTTGGTGATCGT
Organism: Pirellulales bacterium; assembly: GCA_036272935.1. GTDB lineage: Bacteria > Planctomycetota > Planctomycetia > Pirellulales > PNKZ01 > DATAXP01. The sequence goes on from DATAXP010000129.1 coordinate 24, forward strand.
GACGATATTCTTGAGCGTGTTGTCGCGATAGAACCGGATCGTGCCGCCGTACCAGGTACCGGCCATGAGGCACAAATCGCCCGCCGCGCTCGCGGCATCATCCTCGGCCGCCTGCCAATCACGCGGCTCGTGGATCACGCAGCCGCGATCTTCCATCCGCATCGCCTGCAAGTTGGCGTCGAGCGGCGCAGTGTGGATCAGGTGAACCTGCAAGCCGAGCGCCTGCCAACAGTGAATCTGATGGTCCAACTCCGTATCCGCCCCACCAACCTTCGACGGAAACCCGATGACGCAAAGATGGTTCATACATCAGGGTTCGCAACATTTTGATTCAACAATTGCGGTCCCCGACTTCCTATTCGGCGTCGCGCCCACACGGCCGACAAAGAGGGCCGAAATCCCAGAACAACAGCATGCCATTTTCGTCCGCTGCGACCAGTTCGTTGCCTACTGAACCAAACCCAATACCCACGCAGCGTCCAGTGTGGCCGACGAATGCACCTCGATCACGGCCAGTGCGGACGTCCCAACAATGGATTGAGGGCGGCGAGCCGACAAAATCGCCAAGCCGGCATGCACCGATTAAATGAATTCCGTCGGGCGCCCAAGCAATTTGTTCGATACCCAACGGCTCCAAGTGGCGTGCATCGAACGGCCAGAGTTCACAGACGAGCTTCTTCAAAGCAACATCGAACACCACGAGCCGTGGAGGCATCCGTGCTTCACCACCATGTTTCTGTAGAATCACCGCGACTAGCGTGTGGCCAGGCGAAAACCTAGCACTAACCAGGTCATACCCCGATTCCAAAACAGTCTCAAACCGTGCATGCTCGACGTTCCAAAGCCCAACCGATCCAGACGCCCGCGAGGTGACCGCCCACTGCCCATCGTCGCTTTCAATATAGCGCGTCGCGCTATCATCCCATGGTGGTACTGAGTTCTGCCTCGACCAGTTCGTGGAATCATACGCCACAAGTTTATTTCCAAGCGTACCGACAAGGAATCTCCCTCGCCTGACGAAAGCGAATTCTGCACCGCGACACGTGGGCTCGAACGGCACGAGTTCGGCGATCGGCCTCGTCCTATGTAGCTCTAGAATACGCACACCACTGGCATGTCCCAGCGCAAGAACTTCTCCGTCGGGGCTTAGCGCGAGAGACCGAACGCCGCCGTCGATTGGCAGGGTTGTGGATCGATTTGGCTGGGTCAAACTCGAATCGAAGAGTTTTACTTCGCCCGATGCCGACGCAAACACGATGAGGGCACCATCCGGCGACACAATCATCGCGTTTCCATTAGCAGGATACGCGGCGATCGACCGGGCACTCGCATGCATCTTAATCTTTGATTCAACGCTGTCCGGGACAATCCGCGCGACATGGAGCAACTCGTCGGGAAGCTTAGAGCGGTCGTAGGTGAAGGTACGTTTTCCGTGTGGACTTTCGACGCTTACAGAAACCGAGTTCAGAGTGTCTTCTTGAGCAACTCCGACAGGAAGGCGCTCCAAGGCCTCGCGTAGCCGGGCTGCATCGGTGTCCCCGACCTTGTCACCTGAGCGGTACTTGATGCTCTCGTCGGTCCGTAACTCATACTCGATATAATTCGAGCGTAATACACGGCACTCATGCATCTCCTCTGGCGTACGCCCGAACGATGTTATGGACAGCAAAACGTCGCTTGCGATCTGCCGATCAGCATCATCAACGTCGGCACCGTAGCACGTATTCGTGACGTTCGAGCAAAACCACATGCTCTGCCCACAGATTATGGGCACCGTAATACGCAACACGAACGTTGCGACGCTTTGAAGGCAAGATGTTTGAAGGCGCATTGCCAAAAGATGTGCCACCATGGCTCCTTTCAGGTGTGCCACACGTTCGACAATCGCTAACACGTATCGGGGCAATTTCCGGTCACCCAATTGGGCTCTTGCCCAAACGTGGGCGGATGCGTGTAGGGGGTGAATGCCGAAGGCGGCGGAAATGGCTCGTTAGCACTGCAAATCCATGTATTCGCTGCCATATCATATTGCACGCAGCAATCGTAATACCATGTGCATTTGTAAAGCGGAACCCAGGTAGCGTTTCCAGTTGTAGATTTGAACATTATGTACACTTGCAAGTCCCGCCACGCCTCCCCAGCAATGATTACTGTCGGGTCAATTGACAGGAATGGGGAGTCACCTTGCTGGCAAGGAGTGCCATCTGTAAGAAACTGCGACTGCCCCGAACCATATGGAAACACGGTATCAAGCACCCACCCCCCAGTGTTGCGTTCTTGACAGGCTCCGCCCGGCAATTGGCGAGAACGATCGCCGTCTTTCAATTGTAGGAACGCCCAAGTGGCCAGCGTATTCTCAAAGGGTTTCGGCAGCGTTATGCTCGCTTGCCATAAGATCCCGGCGTCTGGAATGGCGTTGCGTTTCAATACGAACTGTTTTGATGTGGTGTCTTGTATAAAGGCCCCCATGAGGGGTGGGTTGGCAAGGAACGAGACATTTGGATTCTTTATGTTAAAAGTAGCCGTTGTAGTGCAAGTATCGCCATTGAAGTTGAAGGTCACAGACACGGTTCGCCCATCCCCAGTGTCGGACCAAAAAAACTGGACTAGGCTTAGCCCGTCCGTATTCCCGAGCGGAGTTAACTGATTGGTGGGCGCATAAATACTGTAGCTGGCATATTTCTCGCCCGGGATATTCCATTTGATCTTGTCGATCTGGGCGCCTGGACCGCAATTGATGGAAAGTGTTATTCGATCGCCAGGAAGGACATCGATAGCCTCATTCGGCACTGGTGCAAAATCTCGCTCCAGCTTGCATCGATCACACCAGCCTGACGAGCTCGAGCTAGAAGAGCTATTACTGCTGCTACTGCTCGGCGGTCCGGAGCCGGAGCTTGTCGATGGCGAGCTTGAGGAGTTGCTGCTGCTGGAGCTGCTGGAATGATGGGAGCTCGAGTGCGACGAGCTTGAATGGTGCGAGGAACTGGAACTTGGGTGATGCGAGCTCGAGTGGTGTGACGAGCTGGAGCTGGGTTGATGCGAAGAGCTCGAGCTGGGGGGCGGGGAACTCGACGAACTGCTCGAGGGATTACCCTCGTACAACGAGCTTGCCCAGTTGAAGAGCTTCGTCAAATCGGATTCGCCGAGCGCACGGTTGAAGACGAGGATTTCCGCCATGTCGCTGGCCGCGGCGACATTGGTCGTACTGCCGTCTTGCTCCTGGGCGCCGGCGCTCCAGGAGTTGGCATTGTCGTTGGCGCCGACGATGTAACCATCGGTGATCGTGACCGTGTTCTTATGCGTGTTGTCGCGGTAGAACCGGATCGTCCCGCCGTACCACGTGCCAGCCATCAGGCACAACTCGCCGGCCGCGCTTGGGGCGTCGTCCTCGGCCGCCTGCCAGGCCTGGCCCGAGCAGCCGCTGACCGCGCCGACACGCCCGTCGCCGCCGGCCTGGCGTTGGAGACCGATTTCGTAGTCGCCGCCATTGGTAACCTTGGCGAAAAAGCGGCCGTAGGAGGCCGCGGTGTCGCCGATGCGCAGCACCGCGAACAGCGTGGCCGGCATGAGATAATCGGCCGTGAACAGGCCGTCGGTCAGCTCAAGAAGCTGTCCCGAGCCGTTGAAGTTGACGGTCGCGCGGCCGTTGATCGAATGGGTCGCAAACGTCGCGCGGTCGCCATCGGAAGGCGCGGCGAGCCAGCGCGAGGCGTGCCCCGAGCGATCGTTCCAGCGGGCCACCGGATCGCCGTCGTTCGCGGCTGGCACCGTAGCGACGGTGTCCTGGAAGACGCCGTAGCCTGCCGAACCCCAGAATTTCAGGCTGTGGACATGCGTTGCGTCGAACCGGCTGGTCGAGTTGGTTGAGGTCGACGATATGGTTGAGGCGCTCGCCGGCCAGTCACGCGTCCGATGGATCACGCAGCCACGCTCCTCCATCCTCATCGCCCGCAAGCTGGCGTCGATCGTGCCGGTGTGGATCAGATGGACATGCAACCCAAGCGCCTGCCAGCAGTGAATCTGATGATCCAACTCCGTATCCGCTCCACCCACCTTCGACGGAAACCCAATGACGCAGAGATGGTTCATGCTTGCTGCGGGCCAGAGAACTTCTTTGCTGGGCGCGCTACCGATGCGCTCCGGCCATCGAACTCAAACTTGACCTATCAATTCGGCCATATACGGAGCTAGCTATGATTCGTGCCGCCAGAGGTCACCTTCGAACTCCAACTCGCGCGAATCAATTCGCGTCCGACCCGCCGATTCCATGCACCTTAGTTCACGCGGCCTAACTCCCTCCATGCGCGAGTCGTAACGTCGGTGCCTCAATAAGCAGGTGCTGATCCGAGTCGGCCGTCCGCACGGGAACTGAGACACCGATCTGGTAAATGCCAGGCGGCAGATCAAAATACCGCGAGAGGTTCAGCCGAAAAACCATTAGCGAGTGTGGTGAAATTGACCTCGCTGTCCTATGCTTCCGCCTTGGAATACCGGGTTTCATCCTCTTTTCGCCGAGGGTGGTGAACCCGGCAGGCTTGCCATCGTCAGTACGAATTGTGATATCAAACACCTCGTCGGTCATCATTCCTGCGACGAGCAAGGGCTCATCCTTATCATTTTGCAAAACAAGCAACAGCTCGATCTGTCGCTCAGCCGAGTCGCCGTCGTCAACGAGTTGAGCTTTCGCAAGCAGCCGAACGTCCGCGCTTTTGGCTCGTTCATCCATCGGTTCTGCAAATCCGAGGTGCATAGGACCACCAATAGCGGTTGTGCAAACAATTATGAGAAACATGGTAGCCGCGCAGCGCTTTGGGACGGCAGCGATCGATGCAACTCGGCTATCGAGAACTCGGATTAAGAACATGCGCCCGGCCAATTTATCTTATTGAACTTTAGCCCTAGGGAATTCTGAGTGTACCGGGGATGGTCGCTTGTCTGTTGCCAGGCCAATCAAAGGGGCCAATCAAAGGGGACGGGACGGGAGTCAATCAAAATGGCTCCCGACCTCCCGACCCCTTTGATTGACCTCGACCCTTCACCAACGTCTATGGCACGATTTCAAATTTCAGGCCTGTCAGGGGGACATCGAGCTTCTTCTCTGGCATCAGGATGTTGCAGTTCAACGTCAAGTCTAACCGATACGTCCCGGGCGGGAGCGTGAAACACCGTGCGAGGTCGAGCCTGTTCCAGCTTTTACTCTTACCTGGTGCGACGTCGCCCAGCCCGTACGAAACGTGCCCATGAAGCGGCCATCCCGCGACATAATTTTTCCCCATGTTTGTTATCGGGCACGCCAGCCCTGTCGAAACATCGGTGACCCAAGCGTGGCAGTCCGGGCCGCCCCCGCCATCACCGCAAAAAACGACAGCGTCGGACCGGTTTTCGACTCGGATACGTAGGGGCAAGGGCTGCTGTACCGCCGTCCGTTCAGGAACCGAGATTTCCAATCGGACGCCGTTTACCTCGGCTGACTTCGTGACCAGCTTTGGCTCCGCGCCCTGCTCCTTAGAGTCCTCGGCGGCAAATAGGCAAGCGTTTGCGCTGAAATACACGCACGCCGCGACGACGCAGCAGACAAGAATTCGATGCAATCCTCTCGCTTGCTGGTAAATCCGAAGCGCCGGACAGGCGATTTTTCGCCGCAACTCGCGCGTCTTGTAGTTCATTCGAAATGCCTTTCATGTAAGAAACCAGATATTATTCCGACGAACTCGACGAACTCGAACTCGACGAACTCGAACTCGACGTGCAAGGTTGTGGGCATGTGACCGGCGCAGGGGGGTTATTGGCAATCGTTTGCCAGTTCGTCGTCCACGTTGGATGCGGCGGATAAGGGATCCAGCCGTGCTCACCAAAGCCGGAACCATTGCCCCCCAATGTCCAACGACCGGCACCATCCATTTGCGCACACCAGTACGCGTACCACTCTAGCATTCTTAGCGGCACCCAGGCGCTATCTCCAGCGCCAGGCGGTTCTGCCGCCGGCAAGAACATTATGTACATCTCATAACTATTTTCAGCGACCACTTGGGTGACATTAACCAACCCATCCACCGGGCTGTCGTTGACCGTGCCCGTTTTCCCGGTAGCCCAAGGCACATCGGGCGGATCGGCGCCTTTGACGTACGGCCATTGGTCGCTGACCCAATTGTAATTAGTCGTTTGCTGCCAGCATGAGCCAAACGTCTCAAGCTTTTGGGTACGCTCTGATACTACTAGCTGACTGAACTGCCACTGCCCCTGCGCGAATCCATCCGGCAACGATACCGTCGCCTTAAACGTAATCCCAGCGGTCGGGACTGCTCCTCCGCCTACCACCCCCACCAAAACGGGGCCCTCTGGCGGACGAAGCCTTACCGGTTCGATCGACGGTGGGTCGAATCCATCTGGGAAAGTTACGTCTGGCTGTTTGACGTTAAGAGTCGCGACCTTTGTACATTCGTCGGTCCCATTCCCAATAAAAAATCTCGCAGTGATGGTGCGATCGTCGCCAACATCGGCCCAGTAGAAACTGATCGGATTCGTTTCTTTATTAACGTCGGTCGAAAGTGACGCAGCATCGGCAGAAGCTTCGTAGCTGGCAAATATGCTGCCCGGGATTTCCCATCGTGGGTTCCTTATGACCACGTCTTCGCCGCAATCGATTCTCAGGCGGATGTTGTGACCGGGCAGAACGCTCCGATTGTCGTTGGTGATTTCCGTTCCGTCGGCCCAGGTGATCTTGCATTGATCACACGCACCACTTGACGAGCTTGAGCTGGAGGAGCAACCTGAGCTGCTGCTTGGTTCTCCGGAGCCGGAGCTTGTGGATTGCGAGCTTGTGGAAGTGCTCGACTGCGAGCTCGAGCTACTCGAATGATGGGAGCTCGAGTGCGACGAGCTGTGATGGGAGCTCGAGTGATGCGAGGAACTGTGGTGCGAGCTGGAATGGTGCGAGCTGGAACTGGGGTGGTGCGACGAGCTGGGATGCGACGAGCTCGGATGGTGCGACGAGCTGGATGAGCTGCCGCGGTACAGTGACTCGGCCCAGGCGAATAAGTTGCTCAACTCGCCGCGGGTCAGCGCGCGGCTGAAAATCAGGAACTCAGCAACTTGCACCTGCGTCTGAAATTGCTGCGTTCCGTCCTGGTTTTCACCGGTTACTGACCAGCCGTTATCATTCGGCTGCGCTTCTCGAACCTTGCCGTCGAGCGTGATCGCCTGCTTGAGCGCGCCGTCGCGATAGAACCGCAACTCGTTGTTGCCCCAGATGCCCGCCACGATGTAAAGCTGCCCAGGGTTCGTGTCGGCATCATCGCTGGCCGATTGAACGGCGACACCCGACTGCCCGGCGTAGGCGTCCATGCGGCTATCCGTGACGCCTGCACCGAGGCCGATTTCCATTTGGGGGCCGACGACTGCTTTACCCAAGATGCGGCCGGAACTCGTCAAGGGAATCATCACGCCAAAGATCGTCGCCGGGTTGGTCGGGCTCGCGGTGAACAGGCTGTCGGCAAGCGACAAGTAGGGGTTTGAGTTGCCGAACTCGACCACAGGCAAGCCGTTGGCCACACCGGTTTTCAATACGGGGCGCAGCGAATCGTCGCCGGCCTCGAAGTAGCGGGACGTATGCCCAGAGCGATCGTTCCAACGACCAACGGGATTATTGTTACTGAGAGCCGGCGTGGTGCCGCCGGCGTCTTGGAACAGACCGTAGCGGGCCGAGCCCCAGAATTCAAGACCGGCGATATGCGTCGGATCGAACGGACCGGACGAACTGCTGCTCGACACCCACGATGAGCTTGACGGCGGCGGCCATGTGGAACTTGATTGCGAGGAACTTGGCTGATGCGACGAGCTTGGCGCGTGTGAACTGGAATGTGATTGAGAACTCGAATGCGAAGAGCTGGGTTGGTGCGATGAACTGGACGGCTCGTGGGAACCGGAATGCGAAGAACTCGGCTGGTGCGACGAACTGGACGGCGCATGCGAGCTAGAATGCGATGAGCTCGGTTGGTGCGAGCTGCTCGACGGCGCGCCGGAGGAAGACGACGGCGTGGCCGACGACGATGCACTTGACGACGAACTGCTCGACGGTTGCAGGTAGGTGAACGCGTCGCAGATCGAATGGCAAAGCCCATCGGGATTGGCCACGCGCAGCGCGACGGTTCCGGTGCTTCCAGCCGGCGTGGCGGCCACGATGGTGGTCGCTGAAACGGATTGGACCGCGGCAAACGATTCACCCAACAAGACCGTAGCGCCGGGCAGGAAGCCGTAGCCGGTAATGGTCACCGTGGTTCCGCCGTTGGCGCTGCCGGAACTCGGCGAGATGCTTTCGATCGCTGGGCCAAACGAATACGCACCGGGCAGCGAAGGGCCGGGTGCTGATGGACTTGGCGACGCGGTGGCCAGCGCCACATCGACCGGACCGTACACATAGCTCGGTGTTGTGCAATCGAGCCGCCCGCCATCGCTGCTGACGGCCGCGTCGGAGGCAAGCTGAGCGCCGAAGTACACCGACATGCCGTCGAGCAATCCAGCGCCGAACACGCTGACCGGCGTTCCACCGGTCAGCGGTCCCGAGGATGGCGAAACGCTCGTGAGCGCGGGTCCATACACGAACCCGTCGGTCGGGCTCGCCGTCGAACCGTCGGGGTTGCGCACCACCGGCACGACCTCGCCCGCGGTATGCGCCGGGGCAGCACAGGTGAGCACCGCGCCGTCGGGGCTGACGGATACCGTCGTGGCAGCGAGGCCATCGAATGCGACTGTGGCCGCCGGATCGAAGCCCGAGCCAACGAACGTGACGAGCGTACCGCCAGTTACGCCGCCGGCCTGTGGCGTCATCCCGGTGATGGACGGCATGCGATCGCCTCCTGCAACGCGAGAGCAGCAACGCGACCAGCCACCGCCCCCCCACGGCACGGTGGCATGAACGATGAGACGGATGAATCATACCGGCGTGCCGACTGGGCCTGCAACGACAGCCTTTCAAGTTCGTCACATCGTCTCATCGAAAAAACTGTTTGACAGGCTTTGGTTCTCCGCTGAGTTGACCGGCGCAACGCTCGTTCGAGCAACTGGTCGTGCGCGGCGCGTCGAGGCGCTCCGCTCGATACCTCGACTTTGCATCCGCCCGTCTGAATTGAAAGGAGTGGATTGCGATGACGCCCACCGATTTTCATGCGGTGAACAAGCACGTGCAAGCGGCGGACCTGTCGAAGCTGCACACGGCACAGCGACCAGCAGGTCAGCGGCCTGGCACTCGGGGGACTGCGGCGACAGCACCCGCGGTACCGGCGTCGGCGAGGCCAAACGTCTGTGCGGCCTATCAAGTGGTGAGACCGATCTTTGTGCTATTGGCAGGCACTGCATTGTTCCCGCCAAAATGGATCGCGGCGCTGAAGGCGTTTATGCAAGCGATGGACGCTGCCTATCCCAAGGCGGCAACCGTAGCGCGCCAAGCGCAAGCGGCGGCTACGCGGCCGACGCCGCCCAAACCGGTACGCGCGCAGCCGAAAATGCTCTGACGTGCTTCAGGAGCGCGCTCGATGGCATGATAAACGGGCTTTCTGCCGAGCGAACCGCGGAGAACGATCGCCCTAATCTCCTCCTCTTCGGCGTGGGGCACTCGGGGACGACGATCGTTGCCAAGATGCTCTCCAAGCTGGGCTGGCAACTCGGCGACGCAGACGGGTTCGGAGAAAACGTTGCAGTGCGCCGGATGAACGCACGCACTCTCAACGGTAAGCCGCTGGTCCCCAATGAGGCACAACGCCTGCTTGCACAACTTAACCAACCGTGGCTTATCAAAGATCCGCGGTTTGTGCTGACGGTTAACCACTGGCTGCCCGTTTTCAATGCCATGCCCGCGAACGCGCGGCCAGCCATGTTGTTCATTACCAGAGAAATCGAAAAAGTCGAGCGCACGTACATCGCCTACGGCGAAGTCAAAGACTGCGTACCGTTCATGTATCGCCACACGGTGCGGGAATTGTACGACGCGTCGTGGCAAGGGTACCGCGCATGGCCCTTCCAAAAGATTCATCTGGAATTCGAACAAGTCATCGACGCGGTGAAGATGTTCAATGTTGTCCGCGCTTCCCGCCGTGACGCGCCAATAACTGAGTAGCTTGGCGCCGCAAGCTACCGCCGCTGCGTCGCGGCGGGGGCTGCTGAGGTGCGGGCGGCGGGGCCGGCGGCCTGGTCGCCAGCCCGCGCGGTGAGCGAATCGATGCTCTGCCCCTTCGTGGGCGAGCGCGATTGGCCGGTCAAGAAGTTGTCGACCTGCGCCAGCTCTTGCAGCGTGGTGAATTCCTTGGCCATCGCCACGCGCTGCTTCTTCTCGAACACGTCGTCGTAGATCTGCGAGCGAACTTCTTCGAAGCTGGGCGCCTGGGCCGTGCGATCGAGGTCGCCCTCACAGTACAGGATCACCCATTTGTCGCCGACCATGAACACGCCCGACAGCTCGCCGGGCTGCAAGGCGAACGCTTCCTTTTCCAACGTCGGCTGCCCGCTGTGCAACGGAATCGGCGGAATCTCGCCACGCAGCACCCGGCTGCCGGCTTCGACCGAATACTCCTCGGCCAGGTTGCCAAAGTGCTCGAGCGACAGCCGCGTGCGCGCCATGTCCCAAACCTCTTGCGCCTTGCGCAGCTGGGTATCGTGGAACACGATCGCGCGGCAGCGTTTGCACATGCCCCAGTTGGCGTCGTAGCCGCGCTTCAGGTCCTCGGCCGTCACATCGACCTTGTTGGCGGTGAGCCTTTTCAGGGCGGCGCTCGGCCAGATGGCGTCGTAGCGGTAGCGCTCGACGGTCGTCTTCTGTTCCTCGACGACTTCCTTGAGCCAGGTTTCAACGTCCGGAGAGCCATCAGGCTTGAAGCGGCCCATCGTCGCGGCGGCGTGCGCGATCTCTTCATCGATCTCCTGATTGGTGATCTCAATCTGCTGGCGTTTGCACGCTTGGTCGAGCAGCCGGCGGTTGATTGTCCCTTCGAGCGTCTGCTTGCCGTGCCGCTCGATGCACTCGTCGGCCAGTTCGAGCATCGTGATCCGCTTGCCGTTGATGATCATCGCGATGCCCGGATACTTCTGCTGCAAGGCCGCGTCGTGAAACACGTCTTCGATCTGGGCTTCGGTCTTGAGCTGCTGGAACAGTTCGCCGCTGGCCAGCCGCAGCTTCTTGTCGCGGCAGGCATCGGCGAGCAAGGCATTGACCTTCGCCGGGTCGACGTCGCGCGCCGCCAGGTGCTTTTCGCAGCGCAGCATGGCGTAGTCGGCTCCCACGGTGACGATCTCCGACACCTCGCCCTGTTGCAGATTGAACGCGATCCGTTCGAGGTTGGGGTCGCCCATGTGGCGGCGGATCGGCTGGATCAAGCCCTTGGCGCTGGCGCTGTTCGTGTCGTCAGAGTATTCCTTGGCGAGATTGCCGAAGTCTTCGGGGGCCGCGACGGCCATTTCGTGGACTTTGCGGGCCTTTTCGAGCGTGTTGCAGACGATCAGCCGCACCTGCACCTGCGGGCCGTACTGTGTTTCGTAGGCTTGCTTGATGTCGTCCTCGGTCGGCTCGATGCGATCGGCGGCCAGCTTCCGCAGCGCGATCGACGGCCAGACGATGTCGCGCGCGTACTGCTGGGCCGAGATGTTCCGTTCCTCGCGCAGCATCTTCAGCCATTGATCGGTCGCCACACCGAAGCGCTCGGCCATGCGGTCGATCTCGGCGGCAACTTCTTCCTGCGACACGCTGATACCGTGGCGCTCGCAGGCGTCGAGAATCAGATGCTTGTTCATGAGCATCTCGAGCACTTCTTCGCCGTAGTGCACGAGCGCTTCCTGCGCCAGGTCGTTACGGCTGATTTTCTCGTCGTTCACGATCGCCACGATTTGCGGCTTGTTCGGCGGCCCGTCGGCCGAGGGAGCTTCCGCCGGCGCACTGCTCTTCTTGACCGTCTTCGCGGGAGCGGCGGCCTTGGCGCTCCATGTGCCCATGCCCATGCGCACGGCTACGCAAAAGGTGATCATCAGCAGCCCGGCGACAATCCACTTCACGCGGGTCCAGCGCGCCTGCCGGCGCTGGCGGTCCAGATCTTTCTGGCCCATGGCGAATCTCTCCCTAGCTCGTGCTTCGAACGTACCAAGCGGCTCGTGCGCCGCCGGTGAATTTTGCGCGGCGGGAGTATAGGTAGGAAAACGCGGCGGGGTCAACGGCAGTTCGGGGGGAAGCGATTAGCAATGAGCGACTAGCAGCCGGCAAGAGCGCTTTCCAGCTAGCTGTAGCGGCGAGGTCGGGTGCCATG
>DATAXP010000130.1:0-45001 GCA_036272935.1 Pirellulales bacterium
CGCCGATACCGCCGTAGGCCAAGCCCTGCGTCCGATCGGCCAGCTCGTAGTGGATGTTGCCGGGCCGCAGCATCGGCTGCTCGCAGTCTGCGTTGTTCGACTTGTCGATGCGACGCTCGACACGTTGCTTGCGGGCGGCCAGTTGGCGGCGTATCTTCGTGTTCACTCGAAACTCCTTTCGTGTTGCGGTTCGTGGAACGGCTCTTCACCTTCCAATGGCCGCAAACGCCGGGCGTTTCGAGTTTTTTTATGGAATCTCCCCGCCACGCGCTGCCGTGTACGCTGGTTTAAGGACTAGGCTGGCAAGCCGATCGGTTGATCGATGGGCAGGTCAGCATCCACGTACCGCGAGAGAAAAACCATGCGCGACGATTTATTGAGCCTGTTGCCGAAAGCCGACTTCACGCGCCGCGACTTCGTGGTGACGACGCTCGCCACCGGATTCGCCCTGGCGGTGCAACCCGTCTCGGCCCAAACGATCACGACCGATACGAACGGGCTCGAAGCGGGTGAAGTGAAGATTCCGGTGCCCGATGGCGAGATGCCCGCCTACCGTGCCATGCCGGCCGGTGGCACCAATCTGCCGACCGTGATCGTGGTGCAGGAAATCTTCGGCGTCCACGAGCACATCAAAGACTTGTGCCGGCGGCTGGCGAAGGTCGGTTACCTGGCGATCGCCCCGGAGCTGTATGCCCGGCAAGGGGACGTGTCGAAAATCGCCGAGATTCGCGAAGTGATCTCGAAAATCGTCTCGAAGGTGCCCGATGCCCAGGTGATGTCGGACCTCGACGCTACGGCTGCCTGGGCTGCGAAGTCGGGACACGGCGACCCGCGCAAGCTCGCGATCACCGGTTTCTGCTGGGGCGGACGGATCGTGTGGCTGTACTCGGCACACAGCCCAAAACTCCAGGCGGGTGTCGCATGGTACGGCCGGTTGAAGGGAGAACCCGACGAGCTGCATCCCCAGAGCCCGATCGACCTGGCGGCGTCGCTGAAGGCACCGGTGCTGGGACTTTATGGCGGCAAGGATACCGGTATCCCGCAGGACACGGTGGAGGCGATGCGCAAGGCGCTGGCCGCAGCCGACAAGCCGTCGGAGATTGTCGTCTATTCCGACGCGCCGCACGGCTTTAATGCCGACTATCGACCGAGCTACACCAAGCAGGCCGCCGAGGACGGTTGGCAACGGATGCTGGCCTGGTTCAAGAAACACGGCGTGGCGTGACGAGCGCCGGCCGACCCCGGTAACGGCCACCGGTTCCGGCTGCGTCCGGGTTCCAACCGAATGTCAAACACGATAGATCAGGCTGGCGACAATGACTGCGTTGCCGGAATTTTCAGCATTTTCGGCACCTGACTTGCCGATCGTCAGCCGTGTGTAAAACTCGAATGGTGCCGCTGATTTGCGGCATCGATACATCGGCTGGAAAGGAGAGGTTAGCCATGCGTCGGTTGTTGTTGTCGGTCGTGGCGTTAAGTGTCGCCTTTCTTAGCATCGGAACGGCCAGCGCCGCGTGGACCGTCGCGCTGCCCGGAAGTTCAAAAGCACGGCAAATTCGATCGATGGACATCCACAGCCGTCCGAACCGCCCGTTGCATTTCTACGGCAACGTGGTACGCGCCGGAAGCTATCGCTAGTCGATCCGATTGCGAAGCAGCCGACTTGCGACAGAGTGGTTGCCGCAAAGGCCCATTTTGGCGCTCATCGCAGGCAGGCGTCCTAAGCTAAGGACTCAGCGTCGATTAGGTCGAGCGCACCCCACAGGACTCGAACCTGTAACCTTCGGTTCCGTAGACCGATGCTCTATCCAATTGAGCTAGGGGTGCCGAGCCGGGCATGATCGCAAAAAAGCGGCTGCGACGCAAGTTGCGGTCGGTCAGAATCGATCTGCTGCCCCTCGATTTTGTGGCTGCAAAACAGCCTCGCTGCTTGGCTACAATTCGTGCGTTCCCGCAGCACGAGGAGACAGACGGATGGAATATCGACAGCTGGGCGGTTCAGGGTTGAAGGTGCCGGTGCTGAGCTTCGGCACCGGGACGTTCGGCGGTGGCAGTGAGTTCTTCAAAGCCTGGGGCGCAAGCGACGTGGCCGAGGCGACGCGGCTAGTCGACGTCTGCCTCGAAGCGGGCCTGAACATGTTCGACTCGGCCGACATTTACTCCAACGGCCAGGCCGAGGAGATTCTGGGCCAGGCGATCCGCGGCCGCCGCGATTTGGTGCTGATCTCCACGAAGGGCACTTTCCGCTTGGGCGATGGGCCGAACGACGTCGGCTCGTCACGCTATCACCTGACACGCGCGATCGATGCCAGCCTGAAGCGGCTCGGCACAGATTACATCGACTTGTACCAGTTGCACGGCTTCGATGCCGTAACGCCGGTCGAGGAAGTGCTCGATACGCTCGCTGGCTTCGTGCGTGCTGGCAAGATACGGTACATCGGCTGCTCGAATTTTTCGGGGTGGCATCTGATGAAATCGTTGGCGGTTTCCGACCGCTATGGACTGCCGCGGTACGTCGCTCACCAGGCGTATTATTCGCTGGTGGGGCGTGACTACGAATGGGAGCTGATGCCACTGGGGCTCGACCAGCGCGTTGGCGCGGTCGTGTGGAGCCCGTTGGGATGGGGCCGCCTGACCGGCAAGATCCGCCGCGGCCAACCGCTGCCCAAGACCAGCCGGCTGCAAAACCAGCGCGTCCTCGACCTTGGACCGAAGGTGGCCGACGACGATCTCTACACGGCGGTCGACGCGATCGACGAAGTTGCACGCGAAACCGGCAAGAGCGTGCCGCAGATCGCGCTCAACTGGCTATTGCAGCGTCCCACCGTGGCCACCGTGATCGTCGGCGCACGGAACGAGGAACAGTTGCGGCAAAATCTGGGGGCAGTCGGCTGGAATCTTACGAGCGAGCAAGTGGCGAAACTCGATGCGGCGAGCGCCGCACAGCCGGCCTACCCGTATTGGCATCAACGTGGCTTCGAGCGGAATCCGGCACCAGTTTGAGCGATACCTTAGCGACGAGGCGAACAGCGATGCGCGTGGCAGTTACCGGCGGAACCGGTTTCATTGGTCGATATATTCTGCGGCGGCTGGCGGCCGATGGTCACATGTGCCGCGCGTGGTACCGCAGTGATGCTAGCCGCGAAGGGCTGGACGACGTGGGCGCGAATGTCGAATGGGTACGTGGCGAACTGGGCGATCACGACTCGGCACACCGGCTCGTCGAAAAGTGCGACGCCGTGATCCACGCGGCGCTGTTTCATCCTGGCGGAGGGTTTCGCGGCAACGAAGGGAACTTGCTTGACTTCGCTGAGCGGAACGTGATGGGGACGCTGGAACTGATCGAGGCAGCCCGAGCAGCCGATGTACCACGGTTCGTGTTTATCTCGACTTGCGCGGTGCACGAACGCATCCTGCCCGATCGACCGCTGGACGAGAGCCATCCCACCACGCCGCTGAGTCATTACGGCGCGTACAAGGCGGCGGTCGAGCAGTTCGTGCACAGCTACGGCTGGGGAGAGAAGTACGAAATCTGCGCGCTGCGGCCGACCGGCGTCTACGGCCAGGCTCACCCGGCCAGCGACAGCAAATGGTTCGAGCTAGTGCGCGACGTGGTGGGCGGCAACGACGTCACCTGCGACCGCGGCGGCAAAGAGGTGCACGCCGCCGACGTGGCAAAGGCCGCGGTGCTGCTGCTCGGCGCACCGAACATTGCCGGCGGGGCGTTCAACTGCTACGACCGATATATCTCGGAATACGAGGTGGCAACGCTTGCCAAGCAGTTAAGCGGCAGCGCGAGCAAGCTCGGCGGCAAGCAAACTTCGCCGAAGAACCAAATCGTGACCGACAAGCTCCGCGCGCTGGGGATGACATTCGGCGGCGAGGCGCTGCTGGAGCGGACCGTCGAGGAGTTGGTGGCGGCGAGCCAGTCTTAGCAAAGCTTATGTTTTCACGGCGGCAAAGCGTTCCGCGCGGTGCGGAGCGTTTCGATTATACGATTGCCGACCATTGCCGTTGCCGGTCGACGGGGTCGGAGGGGCGGCCAGCATCTGTAAGTGGCCAGGGCCGAGCAAGTCATCAACCCGGGCGCGCATTTCAGGTTCCAGGGCCACGCGCGGGCCGTCGGTCGTGCAGTGCAGCCGGCTGCCGTCGGCCAACAGAAACGTCATCCGCAGCTCGCAGTTGCCCGGATATCCGCGCAGGATTTCGTGCAGGCTGTCGAGCGTTTTAGCCGAGTGCTTCCGCTCGTCGATTCGGATGCACAGGCCCTTGGTGAAACGGGCGGGGAGCTGATCGAGCGGGATCAATTCGTTGGCAATGAAGTTCGCCTCCTCGCTGCCGGGGCGCTTGTCGACGACGCCGCGGATCGCCACGATCGCCTCGGGCTCGACGAGGTGGCCGAACTGAGCGAACTGCTCGGGCCAGACGATCGTGCGCATCATGCCGCTCGAATCCTCCAGGTCGAACATCGCGTACTTGCTTGGCTTGCCGGGCTGTGGGTTCTTGGTGTGCGAGAACTTGATGGCCGCGATCATCCCGCCGAGCATGCACTCGCTGCGATGGCTCAAGGCGGCGGCCTCGATGGCTGTGTGCGTGCAGTAGGTGCGCAGCGTCTGCTCGTATTCGGCCAACGGATGGTTCGACAAGTAGAACCCAAGCACTTCTTTCTCGCCGAGCAGCTTTTCCTTTTCGGGCCACTCGGGAACGTTCGGCAAAGCGGCCTGTGTGGCAGCTGCGGTGGGTTCGTCGTCGGCATCGCCGAACAGCCCCTTTTGGCCACGCTTGCGGTCGGCCGCGGCGCTCGCGCCCCCTTGCAAGGCACGGTCGATAACCGCCATCCACTGGGCACGGTGCCCGCCGCAGGAGTCGAACGCCCCGGCCTTGACGAGCGATTCGATCGCCGTGCGATTGGCAGCACTTGCATCGACGCGCTCGCAGAAGTTAAACAAGTCGTGGAACGGGCCGCCTTGCTGGCGCGCGGCGGCAATCGCGGCCGCCGCCGCGCCGCCACAACCCTTAATCGCCGAGAGGCCGAAGAAGATGCCGCCATCGCGCACGGTGAACTCGGGATCGCAGGAGTTCACGTCGGGAGACGACACGGCGATGTTCATTCGCCGGCAGTCTTCGAGATGCTCGGCCAGCGAGTCTTTCTTCTTGAAGTTGCGTCCCGCAATGTCGCCCGAGAGCAGGGCAGCCATGAACTCAGTGGGGTAATGCGCCTTGAGATACGCCGTCTGATATGCGATCAAGGCGTAGGCGGTCGAATGGCTTTTGTTGAAGCCGTAGCCGGCGAACTTCTTGATCATCTCGAACAGCTCGGCCGCCTGCGGCCGCTTGAGCCCGTTGGCCACGGCGCCGTCGATGAACTGCCCTCCGAACTTGGCGATGTCTTTTTCTTTTTTCTTGCTAATCGCCTTGATGCAACTGTAGGCGCTCGACAGTTCGATGCCCCCCAGGCGATTCAGGATGCGCATCACCTGTTCCTGGTACACCATCACGCCGTGCGTCTCTTCGAGCACTTCGCGCATCACCGGATGCATGTACTCGGCGGTCTTGCGGCCGAGCTTCACCTGGATGTACTCGTCGACCATGCCTCCTTCCAACGGACCGGGACGATACAGGGCGTTTGTGGCGATGACGTCGCGGAAGTGGTCGGGCTTCATCCGCTGCAATAGATCGCGGATGCCGCCGGATTCGAGCTGGAAGATGCCCTTCGTTTCGCCACGGCTCAGCAGGGCGAATGCTTCCGCATCATCGAGCGGGAACTGGTGCGGATCGATCCGGGTGCCGGTCGATTGCTCGATCAGATCAACGGCCTTGGCCAGGATCGTGAGGTTGCGCAACCCCAGGAAGTCCATCTTCAGCAGGCCGGCACGTTCCACATCACCCATGGCCCATTGCGTGATGACTTCGTCCTTGCCGGTGACGTGTTGCAGCGGCACGTACTCGACCAGCGGTCGGTCGGCAATCACCACCGCCGCAGCGTGGGTGCCGACGTTGCGTGCCAGCCCCTCGACCTTCATCGCCAGGTTCAACAGCTCGGCCGCTTCGGGATCGCCGGTGTACGTCTTCTTCAGATCTTCGCTTTGCTCGATCGCCTTCTTGAGCGTGATGTTCAGCTCATCGGGGACCATGGCGACGATGGCATCGACGCGTGGGATCGGCCAGCCGAGCGCTCGGCCCACGTCGCGGATGGCGGCGCGAGCTTTGAGCGTACCAAACGTACCAATCTGGGCGACGTTCTCAGCTCCGTATTTCTCCTTCACGTAGTTGATGACTTCTTCGCGGCGTTCCTGGCAGAAGTCGATGTCGATATCGGGCGCTTCGAGCCGGTTGATATCGAGGAACCGCTCGAACAGCAGATCGTACCGCAGCGGGCAGACGTGGCTGAGATAGAGGGCGTAGGCCACGAGCGATCCCACACCGCTGCCACGCGCCGTGGCCGGGATGCGCCGCTGGCTGGCAAAGCGCACGAAGTCCCAAACGATCAAGAAATAGTTGGGGAAGCCGAGCTTGTTAATCACGTCCAGCTCGCGCTCGAGCCGTTCGGTGACTGGCGGGGTCAACTGTCCGTCGACGAGCTTCTCGGGATCGTCGGCGTAGCGCTGCCGAAGGCCCTCGAGGCACAATTCGCGCAAATACTCGCTGGCGGTCTTCGCGGCCGGCAACTGGAAGGTCGGAAAGTGTCGCTTGCCCAGGTCCAGCTCCAGCTCGACGCGATCGGCAATCTCCTGGCTGCGAGCCACCGTGTCTTCGAGCCCCGGGAACCACTCGTACATTTCTTCCGGCGAGCGCAGAAAGAACTGGTCCCCTTCCATCCGCATGCGATTCGTGTCGGTGCGGAACTTACCGGTGTTAATGCAGAGCATCACGTCCTGGGCTTCCGCATCCTCGCGGTTCACATAGTGGGCGTCGCTTGTCGCAACCACAGGAAGCCCCATCCGCCGGGCGACTTCGAGCGCCCCTACCATCGCCTGCCGCTGAATCTCTAGCCCGTTGTTCTGGATTTCGATGTAATACCGATCGCCGAACACCGAATGGAACCAGGCGGCAATCTGCTCGGCTTGCTGGGTCTCGAACTCGGGGTTCTGACCGCGCAACAGCGCTCGGCTGAACTCGCCCGAGGCGCAGCCGCTAAGGCAGATCAGCCCTTCGTGATGCGCGGCCAGCAACTCGCGATCGATCCGCGGCTTGCGATAGAAACCTTCGAGAAACGCCGCCGAGGCGAGCCGCACCAGGTTCTTGAAACCCACGACATCCTTGGCCAGCAAGGTGAGGTGATAGCTGGCTTCGAGGTTGCCCGCCGCGTCGGTCTTTTGCCGACGACCGCCGGGGGCGACGTACGCCTCGTAGCCGATGATCGGCTTGATGCCGCCAGCACGCGCCTTCTGGTAGAACTCGAGCGCTCCGTACAGATTGCCGTGATCGGTTAGCGCTAGCGCGTTCATCCCGCTGGCCTTCGCCTTGTCGACAAGAGCGCCGATCGGACTGGCGCCGTCGAGCAAGCTGTAATGGCTATGGCAATGGAGATGAACAAAGGAGCGGGACAGAGTCATGTGGTGTTCGTCCGTGAAGAGTGGTCAGTCTCGGTATTCAATCCAAGGCGGAAGTCAGAAGGATGAAAGCAGAAGTCCGGCACTTCTGACTTCATCATTCTGCATTCTGCCTTTCATCATTCTTCCTCCGGCTCCCCCACCGCGCGCAGGTAATTGGCCAGCAACGCCTGGAGGTCGACGAACGCTTGCCATTGCCGCTCCTCGATCACCATCCGCCCATCGCGATCAGGTTCGGGGCGGCCGGAGGCCAACAGATCGCGCATCCGCAGGTGAAGATATTCGAGCAGTTCCGAGAGTTGCGCAGCCTGGCCGGGACTTAAGCGCTGCGGCAGTTCGGGCGGCTCGAGCGTCTGGAACGTGGTGTGTGGCTGGGGATGGTCGGTCCAGTTCAACTCGTACTCGAGACTGGCCCCTGATGTGGCCGAGGGCTCGGCGTCCTCGGGCTTGACCGGCTCGCCGCGCAGGCGAGCTAGCCGGTTAGCGATCTCCTCGCGCGACCCGAACACCAACACGCTGCGTCCCAGGGCGATGATGTCGCCGTGGCGGAGGATGCGCAACTGGATGTGCTCACCGTTGATCTTCGTGCCGTTTGTACTTTCCAGGTCGGTGAGCACCAGCTTGTCCTGGTCCTCTTGAATCTTGAGATGAAAACGGCTCACGCGCTCATCGTTGAGCTGCACGGTGTTGCCTTCTTCGCGCCCGACAGTAACCGGCGTGGGCAGATTCGAGAACACGCGGCCGCGGTCGGCACCGTCAAGCACACGCAGGGTGATTAAGGCCATCCGAATCTGCCTCTGTTCTCGGCGATGCCGCGCGTTGGCTGGGGCGGTTGTATTCAGGGCATTATAATGCGTCAAGCGACTGCGCGTGGGGTGCTTGTTGCCGAAGTGGCAAGGCCGTATCCTACGCCGGCGTCATAAGTCGCGAGCGCCCGTAGCTCAATGGATAGAGCATTGGTCTTCGGAACCAAGGGTTGGGGGTTCGAGTCCCTCCGGGCGCGCTTCTGAACGAGCCGCACAATGTCCTCCGAAAAAACGTCCTCCGAAAAAATAGTGGACAGCCTCGACCGTGCTGGTAAGATGACGTTTGCCTCTTCTCTGTTCCGGCCCCGCCGTCCGCGTGGATAACGCGAACGGCGGGGTTTTTTGTTGGTCGCGAGTTTGTTGGTCGCAGCAACCGGCATGGCTGGCTCTTGTTGGCACCTCGATGCGGCGGAAGCCCGGCTCGTACGCGACAAGCTGACGGGCCGGATCGCCTTGACGGCCGGCAAACCGTCGCTGGCCCAGATCGCGTACGCCGGGCACACGCTTGGCGCGGCTCGCGTGCTGGGGGTCGACGTGGCGGCAACGCCAACCGGCATGCCCTACGTGCGGGCCGACGATCTGGTTGCGACGTATCTGCCCCGCACCGACCACCAGGTGCAGGTGTATTGGCGATGTTCGGCGTTGGTCGAGATGCCAGAGACGGTGGCCGTCGACCTGCAAGTTTCGGTGCAAACCGACCGGCTGGACAGCGACGCGGCCCAGGTGGCGACCAGCTCGCTGCCGGTCGGCGAGGTGCTTCGCCTGGTCGATTCGTCGGCGGCGCGGTTCGCGCCGATCGAGCCGTCGGCTGTGTCGATTTCCGCGGCCGACGGTCCTGGCTGCCTGTTGTTTCGACCGGCAAAGCTTGGAATCAGCTATGCCGAGATGATCCACGCGAGCGACTTCACCGAGGACCGGCTTGCCTGGCGTGGAGCGGAAATCACGGTCGAGCACCGCCTGTTTGCCATGCGGCTGGAAAAGGGGGTCATCCTGCGGGCCAGGGTCCGCGGATTGTTCATGCCACGCGCTGGCGACGAGTTGGCCGCGGCGGCTGCCTATCGCGATCTGCTGCGGGCCGAGCTTCCGCTGACAACGTAAGTGCATGCCCCGACTGGCCGCGATGCTCCCAGACGCCCTTGTCGGTTTCGCCCCAAACCTTATAAGATACGCGGCTACGCTTTCGCGCCCGGCTTCATCGGGCGCGCTCGAAGGAACCGCTGTGAACCACGTGATCGATCCATTGTCGGGATGGCTGGCGGTGTTACCGCGGCACATGCTGTTGGCTGAGGCCGAAGGTTCGCCGATGGGCGGGCTGTTGCCGTTGATCACCATGTTCCTGCCGCTGCTGTTGTTGTGGATATTCCTGCTCGAGCGGCCGCGGCGAAAACAGATGGCCCAGCGCGAGCAGATGCTCAAAGGAATCAAGAAGAACGACCGCGTGCTCACAAATTCCGGCATCTACGGCGTGGTGACCAACGTCCAAACCGATGTCAACGAGATCACCATCCGCGTCGACGAAGCTTCGAACACCAAGCTGCGCATGACCCTGGGGTCGATCGACCGCATTCTCAGCAGCGACACCTCCGACAAACCAGAAGCGACCAATTAACCGCCGCGCACGACATCCCGGCGTAGTGCATCGCGCGAAAAGAGATTTCTATGTTCCATGCAACCTGTAGCCTCGAGCGCCAGCGCGGGGTTCTGCAACGAGTTTCGTTACTTGCCGTGTGTGCCGCCGTGCTGATGGCCGTTGCGCTGCTGCCGGCGATGGCCGTCGCGCAAGAGGCTGCCGATAAGGTAGGACCCGTCACGGTCAAGGTGACTACCCCCGATGCCGCGACGGGCAACGCCGTCACGCGCTCGATCTTGATTAACACCGGCATCGCCGTAGGGCTGATCGTCGGCTCGATCGCCCTGGGAACTTGGATTGCGAAACGAACTCGCTTGCCCGACCACGGCACGCGGTTTTCCGTCGTCATCTTCGCCGTCGCCGCATCGCTGCTGGTGACAATCCTCGGCTGGCCGCCGCGACTTGGCATCGACCTGCGCGGCGGCGTGATCCTGATCTACGACATTGATAAAAGCCAAACCCATGAAGGCCAGCAACAACTCGATGCGATGACGATCGACAAGCTGGTCGGAGCGGTCAGCAAGCGCGTCAATCCCGGCGGCATTCTCGAAGTCACCGTCCGTCCCTACGGCGTCGGCCAGATCGAAATCATCATTCCCGAGCCGCGCAAGACGGGCGCCGAAGGCGAAAACGACAGCGCGCAAACCTCCGGCGAGCTGGACCGCATCAAGAACAAGATCAGCACCAGCGGCGCACTGGAGTTTCGCATTGTTGCCGATCGGCGCAGCGCCTCCGACGCCGCGATCATGGCCAAGGCCGCGGAGCTTGATGTCGGAAAGAGCGACGTGGTCGAAACCGGACGCGATGGCGTGCAGGAATTGGTTGCCCGCTGGACACCTCTATACCGCGCGGACGAAGCGCGCAGCTACGAAGGCGATCCCGAAATCGCCGCGCGCCGCAGCCGCCGCGGGGAACTGGAAGTGCTCGTGCTCATTGAGCCGAAAGACCGCACGGTGACCGGCGATTACCTGCGCAATGCCAGCTCCGGGTTCGACCAGACCGGCCACCCGAGCATCCATTTCTCGTTCGATGCCCGCGGTGCGACGCTGTTCGGCGACCTGACGAGCAGCAACCTGCCACAGGGTGATTTCAAGCGCCGCCTCGCAATCTTGCTCGACGGCCGGCTCGTCACCGCCCCCAGCATCAACAGTGCGATCTACGATCGCGGCGAAATTACCGGCCGCTTCACCCAGGAAGAAGCAAGCGACCTGGCCGAAATTCTCACTGCAGGCCAACTGCCGGCCACGCTGCGGCACGAACCGACGAGTAGCATGGTCATCGGGCCAACGCTCGGTGCCGACACGATCGCGAAGGGTGTGAAAAGCATGCTCATTGCCACCGCGGTGGTCGTGGTATTCATGCTCATTTACTACCGATTTGCAGGGCTCGTGGCCAACCTTGCCGTAATCCTCAACGTGCTCTTGACCGTGGCGTTCATGATCATGTTCAAGGCGGCGTTTACGTTGTCGGGCCTGGCGGGGTTGGCGCTGACGGTGGGCATGGCAGTCGACGCCAACGTGCTGATCTACGAGCGCATGCGTGAAGAACTGGCCCGCGGAGCGACGCTGCGAATGGCCATCCGCAACGGCTTTGAACGGGCCACCACCACGATTGTCGACGCCAACGTCACGACGCTCATCTCGGCCGTGGTGCTCTACGCGATCGGCACCGACCAGGTGAAAGGCTTTGCCGTCACGCTCATCCTCGGCATCGTGATGAATCTATTCACGGCAATTACTGTGTCGCGGGCGATCTTCGATGTCGCCGAGAAGATGCGCTGGATCACCAACCTGCGCATGATGCAGATAATGACCGGCGCGAATTACGACTTTATCGGCAAACGCCGCCTGGCGATTGCCCTCAGTGTGATCGTCATCGCAATTGGCATGGCGGGCGTCGCGGTGCGCGGCAAAGGATTGCTCGATATCGACTTCACCGGCGGCGTGTCGGTCGAGACGCTGTTCGACCGCGCCCATGCGCAAGACGTTTCGTTGGTGCGATCGAAGCTCGAAGCCCACGCCGACGTGCTTCCCGATCTGACCGTGCAAGACGTGCACATTTCGAGCGAGCCGCCCGGGATTCGGTTCCTCGTCATCACGTCGAATCCGAGCGAGGAGGATGTGGAGCGCGAAATCCAGAACGTGTTCCGCGGCGAGTTAGCCTACAACCACGTGAAGCTCGTGAGCAGCGAAACGATCCCGGCACAAGCGACCACGCCCGAAGCTAACGGCGTACAGCCCGAGAAAGAACCTGGCGCGGCGCAACCCGAGAAAAAGCAAGGGGCCGCACTGCCCAAGGATGACACGGTCGACGAGAACGCGCTGGCGTTTGCCGACGACGCCGCCAAAGCGGCGGCTGCGAAAGCAGACGAATTGAAGACGGATGACACTGCGAAGCCCGTTGAGCCTGCGAAATCCACCGAGACGAAAGCGGTCGACGCATCGAAGACAGAGCCGAAAGCTCAGCAAAAGGCCGGCGAGGACGAAAAGAAAGGAGCGCCCAAGGCGACCGACGCTACCCCGTCCGATCCATTCGCCGGCGGAACGATGGCCCACCTGCGTTTCGATCAGCCGATCTCGCACGACGCGCTGCAAGGCTTGATTCACGACGCCTTGAAAGCCAATCCAGCGACGGCCGATGCCGCAGTCGATCTTTCGAGCGCCGACTATGAACCGGGCATGGAAAGGGCGCTCGCGCAGTGGGACGCAAAGATTGCGGCCCCGCAGCGCGAAGTCGAGCCAATGGTCACGAAGATCCAGCAGGAGTTGGCCGAGGAGCCGTTCTTCCCGTCGTCGAACAAGATCGGCGCCGCGGTGGCGACCAACACGCAAGAACAGGCAATCGTGGCCCTAGTGGCCAGCATCGTGCTGATCATGATTTACGTCTGGTTCCGCTTTACCCAAGTGATATTCGGCCTGAGCGTCATCGTGGCGCTGGTACACGACGTCCTGGTGACTCTCGGCGCGTTGGCCGTCAGCTATTGGCTGGCGCCGTACCTGGGTTTTGCCGGGGTCGAGCAATTCAAGATCAACCTGCCGATCATCGCGGCGTTTCTGACGATCATCGGCTACTCGCTGAACGATACGATTGTCATCTTCGACCGTATCCGCGAAATCCGCGGTAAGAGCCCCGAACTGTCGGCCGCGCTGGTCAACACCAGCATCAACCAAACCTTGAGCCGCACGCTGCTCACCTCGCTAACCGTGTTCCTGGTCGTGGTCATCCTTTACGCCGTAGGCGGTCAGGGAATCCACGGCTTCGCCTTCGCGTTGGTGATCGGCACAATTTCCGGTACCTACAGCACGATTTACATCGCCACCCCGGCGCTGATCTGGCTGGGCAGCATGAGCCACCGCGCCCAGGCGGGAGCTCAGGTGCCTCGGCGCACGCCGCAAGCCTCGGCCAGCCGCTAAGCTTCACGCAGCAAGAACCGAACCAAGTCCACGGATGGACGTCCGTGAGCTTTTTCGTGCGCGCAAGCCGCTACAAGCGCTGCATCCGGCATCGGCGCTCTCTTCGACGGCGCGGTGGCCGCCGCGCGAGGCACGTCCCGATAAAAGATGACGGTGAACTCTTGTCGGACGGCGGTCGCCGGGGACCGCAACAGGGCCAACGTGGCGCGCGTAACTATCCAAGGCCGAGCCGGTACGACGCTCGTGGGGCGGCTGCGCGCCGCGCTGGCGCTGCTGGTCGTCATCGGCGGCATCGGTACCGCGGTGATGTTTCGCAAGCCGAGCACTTCGGCATCGTCGTCAACGGCAATTGGCGATCCGTCGTGGACACCGTACCTGCGCTCCGATGGATGGCCGTCCGAGGGTACGCGCCCGCAGGGATACGTTCCGCCGTTGGCTCCGCCTGATGTTCCAGCCCATGCGGCGCCGGTGGGGCCGCTTCCCTTGGCCGAACAGGCCAGCGACACGTCACCCGGCGAGTTCCCATCGGGACCGTACTCGGTCGATTTGGGCTCGTCGCAGGGGGCGTTCCCCAAGGTTTCGCTCCAATGGTCGCCCGAGGCCAGTACCGAGCCAACGAACCGCGGCATGCTCAAGCACCGGGTTCGCGACGGCGAAACACTCTCGAGCATCGCGTACCGCTACCTCGGCACACGCGAACGCTACCGCGAAATCTTCCAGGCCAATCGAGACGTGCTGGCCAGCCCCGATCGTTTGGTGGCGGGCATGGAACTGAACATTCCGCTTTCGGGCGACGAACCGGTGCTAGATGCCCCACCTGCGGTCCGTGCCTCGCCGACCGCAGCGACCTCGGCCAGACCTACCGCCGCCCCGATGGTGCCGATCGCCACCGGCGTCTGGCGGCGCAGCAGCGCCGAGCGCGCGGGGCAGCGCACCTACTCGGTGCGCAAAATCGACACGCTCAGCGGCATCGCGCTGCAATTCTACGGCGACGCTCGCCGCTATCCCGAGCTGTACGAGGCGAACCGCCATCAGATGCGCGGGCCCGACGATCTACATGAGGGCATGTTACTGATAGTGCCGTAGCATCGAGTCAGGCATAATAGTTGCGCTCCCATGGCAACTACGACGCGCTTCGACATCAGCGAAATCCTTGACGCACCCGACGCGGTGCTCGGCACGATTGACACGCGCGCCGCCGGTCCGCAGGGGCGGATGCCGCTTTCGGCCGAAATGCTGCGCTCGTGGCCGAGCGGCGATCTGTTCGGCCTTTCGCAAAACGCCGGCATGGGCTGGCCGGTGCAGGAGATGCTCGGCCCGCAGTTTTTGCTCCTCTCGACGCAGGGAGGCATTCGCGCGGCCGACGGAACACCGATCGCGCTCGGTTATCACACCGGACATTGGGAAGTCGGGCTGCTGGTGCAGGCGGCGGCCCGTGTGCTGAAGCAATCGGGCGGCGTGCCGTTCGCGGCGTTCGTCTCCGACCCTTGCGATGGGCGTACGCAAGGCACCGTCGGCATGTTCGACAGCCTGCCGTATCGCAACGATGCCGCAACGCTGTTCGGCCGATTGATCCGCTCGCTGCCGACACGCGCCGGCGTAATGGGAGTGGCGACGTGTGACAAGGGGCTACCGGCGATGATGATGGCCTTGGCCGCGGCAAAGTCGCTGCCGTGCGTGCTGGTGCCGGGCGGCGTGACGCTGCCGCCGACCACGGGTGAAGATGCCGGCAAGATCCAGTCGATCGGCGCACGGTTCGCGCATGGTGAGCTTAGCCTCGAAGATGCCCAGGAGCTTGCATGTCACGCTTGTGCGTCGCCCGGCGGGGGTTGCCAATTCCTCGGCACCGCGGCGACCAGCCAGGTGGTGGGCGAAGCCCTCGGCATGAGCCTGCCGCACACGGCGCTGGCCCCCAGCGGCCAACCAATCTGGCTCGATGCCGCGGCGCGCAGCGCCAAGGCATTGTGGGCAATGCACGAGAGACGCCAGCGCTTGGCGGACGTGCTCACCGACGCATCGATCCGCAACGCGATGGTCGTCCACGCGGCGTTTGGCGGCTCGACGAACTTGCTGCTGCACATACCGGCCATCGCGCACGCCGCCGGGCTGCGGCAGCCTACGATCGACGACTGGACCGACATCAATCGGCGCGTCCCGCGATTGGTCGACGTACTTCCCAACGGCCCGGTGGGTCATCCAACGGTCGAAGTGTTTCTTGCCGGCGGAGTGCCCGAGGTAATGCTCGAACTGCGCCGCCTCGGGCTGCTGGAGTTGGACGTGCTCACCGTCACCGGCGAGAAGCTCGACGCGCTGCTCGATTGGTGGGAAACGTCGCCGCGGCGATCGGCACTGCGGCGACGGCTTGTCGAACACGACGGCATCGATCCCGACGACGTAATCATGTCAGTCGATCGCGCTCGGCTGCGCGGCTTGACCAGCACGGTTTGTTTTCCGCGAGGGAACGTCGCTCCTGAAGGCTCGGTCGTGAAAAGCACGGCCATCGACCCGACGGTGGTTGACTCCGACGGCGTGTTTCGCAAGACCGGGCCGGCGCGCGTGTTCACGCGCGAGCGCGATTGTATCGCCGCCATCAAGGGCTCTTCCGGGGCCCGAGCGATTCGTCCCGGCGACGTGATCGTGCTCTGCGGCCGCGGACCGCTCGGCTCGGGGATGGAAGAAACTTACCAGATCACCGCGGCACTCAAGCATCTGTCGTTCGGCCGCGAAGTGGCGGTGGTTACGGACGCTCGCTTTTCCGGGGTGAGCACCGGAGCGTGCATCGGGCATGTCGCGCCCGAAGCGCTGGCCGGCGGGCCAATCGGCAAGCTGCGCGACGGCGACCGGGTGCGAATTGACGTAGATCGTGGTCGGCTCACGGGCACAGTCGACCTGGTGGGGGACGCGGAGCGTGAGTTCTCCACGGACGAGGCGGCGCGCGTGCTGACAAGCCGCGCGCCACATCCCGATCTCAAGCCCGACGACGCATTGCCGGCGGCGACGCGCCTGTGGGCGGCCCTACAGTCGGCAAGCGGAGGCCCTTGGGCCGGCTGCGTATACGATGTGGAGCGCATCATCGCCACGCTCGAAGCGGGCCGGCAGGCGCTCGGCAACCAATGAACCGGTTGCCTGTTGATCGGTATAATGTTTCGGCAAGGGTCGCCGGCATGAGATACACGTTGCTTGGGTTGACGGTTTTGGCGGTGGCGATGGTGACGACGTGGTGCATCTCGTCGGCATCGAGTTCTGCGAGCCGGAAACTAACGAAGGAGCCAATCACCATGGCCGAAGAGACTGAAGAGCGCTTCCGCAAGGCGCTCACGCCCGAACAGTACTACGTGTGCCGACAAAAGGGGACGGAACGCGCGTTTTGCGGCGCGCTATGGAACGAGCATCGGCCGGGGACGTATTACTGCGTCGCCTGCGGTCGTCCGCTATTTCAGTCGGACAAGAAGTTCGATTCGGGCACTGGATGGCCGAGCTTTTTCCAGCCGATAAACGACGAGGCGGTGGCCGTCCATGTCGATGAGTCGCATGGGATGATTCGCGAAGAAGTGGTTTGTGCCGGGTGCGATTCGCATCTGGGACATGTGTTCGATGACGGCCCGCCGCCGACCGGGCAGCGATACTGCATGAACTCGGCGGCACTGCGATTCGAGCCTCGCAAAGAGCAATGATGGCGGCCAGGCTCGCGCGGAATCCGCTGGCTTTTATGGGGAGCCAGTGGTATATGTTCAGCTTTTGTTATTGGGCACGCACCTTGCAAGAATCGGCCCAGCACGTGAGCGTTCGGCGGCGGTGACGTAAACAGGCGATGGCGCGACGAGCATGCTGCAAAAGCCTCTTTTGAGACCACGCACCGCCCGGCGGCGCACACAAAAACCGGGGCGAGCGGTGTTGAACCTGGTCGAAAACGACCTGATCCGCCGCGTCAGCTACGAGGAATACCAAGCCAAAGTCCGCGATGTGTACGGCGGGCCGCAGGGGGCGTTGCTGGCCGCGTGCAGCATGATTTCGCTGCACACGCCGCTAGGCGAGCGACTGTTCCGCAAAAGGAAGTTTGATCTGCGCGGCGCCCGCCGGGTGCTCGACGTCGGCAGTGGCGCCGGCCAGATCGCGCAGCATTTGCTGCGCTTTGCCGATCCTTCGGCGCAGATCACCTGCACCGACCTTTCTTGGAAGATGCTTCGCCGGGCACGGCACCGCCTGGAACGGCAGAATCTGCCACTTCGAGGCACCCGTTTCTTGACGGCCGATGTGACGTGCCTGCCGTTTGCCGACGGCAGCTTCGACTGCGTGACGTGCGGCTATGTGCTCGAGCATCTGCCCGATCCTCGCCCTGGGCTGGCTGAGCTCGCGCGTGTGCTGGTCCCCGGCGGACGCATGTTGCTGCTGGCGACCGAGGATAACTTCGCTGGCGCCTGGACAAGCCGTTTGTGGTGCTGTCGCACTTACAATCGGAAAGACCTGCGCAATATTTGCCGCGACGTGGGGCTGGCCTGGAAGCGCGAACTTTGGTTCACGAAGATGCACAAGGTGCTGCGCGCCGGCGGCATCTGCGTCGAGATCGAGCGGCAGTAAGCCCCCGGATGGCCATCCGAGGGCTTGGCATCTTGGTTACTGTGAGTGCCGCTCGCGCCAGTCGTAGGCGCGCCGCAGCGCTTGGCGCACATTGCAGATGATAGTGTCGCGGCTCACCGGCTTGCGCAACACGGCGAACGCCTGGGCCTCAAGCGCTCGTTGCACGAGTTGCTCGTCCGCTTCGGCGCTCATCAGAATGCACGGCAACTGCGAATTCAACCGCTTGACGCGCTCGATCGTCTCCAGGCCGCTGAGTCGCGGCATGTGCATGTCCAACAGCAGCAAGTGCACCTCGTCGCGCTGCAAGATTTCCAGCGCTTCTTGCCCGTCGCCGGCCAGCAGCGTGCGGAATCCTTGCGGCGCAATCACCTCGCGCACCGTTTCGCGAAAACGGCGATCGTCGTCGGTGATCAGGATGGAAAGCGGATCGGCAATCATGGCTAGTGCCACGCCTAACTCTGGCCTGCCAAAACAGTTATCACCACTACACTCGTAAGAAGCAAAGCATCTGGTGTGCCGACTGTCAGTCGATGCCATCGACGTATGGCAGCCCAGCTATCCATAAGGATTGCCCTTAAGAAGACTTATAGCAAATATGTCGGCATCCCAGAGCGCGAGTTGCACTCGATGATCGTGCGGCAGTAAGAGTCGCTGCTCGCCTGCCAAAGCGGCACCCGGTCGGGCTTTGCGCATCGTGAGCCGACCCGCTTGCCAGCCCCCAGTCGAACCTTATACTACGGACCGGTTGGTGTCGTGCGCGAATTTGCAGTTGCACTTTGACGGCACTCAGCATTTCAACCGCTGCCGCATCGCTCGACGCTGGTTCGCAGCCGCGTGAGTTCGCAACAAGGAAGCATTCACGGTGGACAACCTCCCGTCGGCCTCGTTCTTCTCTCGGCACGAGTTTCTGATCCGCCGGCTCCATTCGCTGTCAGGCATCGTCCCGGTTGGGGCGTACATGTGCGTACACCTGGCGACCAATGCCAGCACCCTGGCCGGGGCCGACGTGTTCCAGCGCAATGTCGATTCGATTCACGCGCTGGGGCGGCTGCTGCCGCTGGTCGAGTGGGCCTTCATTTTTTTGCCGATCATCTTTCACGCCGCGGTCGGCGTGGTGATCGTGCGCTCCGGCTCGTACAACACGGTGGCGTACCCCTATCCCGGAAACGTGCGCTACTACCTGCAGCGCATCACGGCGTGGATCGCGTTGTTCTTCATCTTCTGGCATGTGTTCCACATGCACGGCTGGATTCATTCCGAGTGGTGGCACGCCAAAGTGTCCGGTCCACTCAACGGCGGCCTGTTCGATGCCGATCACGCCACTAGTTCGGCGCACGCGGCACTCATGCCCATCTGGGTGCGCGTGGTGTACGCCATCGGCGTCTTGTCGTGCGTGTACCATCTGGCGAACGGCCTGTGGACCGCCGGCATCACCTGGGGTCTGTGGACCACGCGCTCGGCGCAACGCAAAGCGAATTGGGTATGCACGGCGTTCGGCATTGCGATGGCCGTCGTTGGGTTGGCCGCGCTGGTGGGGGTGACTTCGGCCGATCCAATCCAGGCCGAAGCGGTCGAAGCGGTGCGGCTCGAAGAAAAAAAGGATTTCGAACAGCGCGAGCGGGCCGAGGAGCAAAAGCTGGCTCCTGCGAAATCGTCAGGGCAAACCGCTAAAATACAGTAGGCAATCGAGTCGACGGGGCGTTAGCGCCGTAGCGTGGGCAGCAGACGAACGGGACTGAGATGGCAAAACAACGCGTGATGATTGTGGGCGGCGGCTTGGCGGGACTGGCTGCCGCGATGAAGCTCGCCGAGGCGGGCGTCGAGGTCGACTTGATGAGCCTCACGCCGGTGAAGCGCTCGCATAGCGTCTGCGCCCAAGGCGGAATCAACAGCGTCAACGACCAGACGCGCCAGCTTGGCGACAGCGAGTACCTGCACTTCGACGACACGGTCTACGGCGGCGACTTCTTGCAGCACCAGCCGCCGGTGAAGGAGATGACCGCCTGGGGACCGAAGATCATCGACCTGATGGATCGCCTTGGCGTGCCGTTCAACCGCACGAGCGAAGGCAACCGCGATCATCGGCGTTTCGGCGGCACGCTGTTCAAGCGCACCGCGTTCGCCGGCGCGACGACCGGCCAGCAGTTGCTCTATGCTCTCGACGAGCAAGTCCGCCGCTGGGAAGTCGAAGGGCGCGTCAAGAAGTATGAGTTTTGGGACTTTCTGGGACCGGTGATCGACGATCGAGGTATTTGCCGCGGCTGCATCGGCCAAGACCTGGTCACGATGGAGATCCGCGCTTTTCCGGCCGACGTGGTGATCCTGGCGGTCGGCGGCTGCGGGTTGATCTACGGTCGTTCGACGATGTCGATGGTCTGCACCGGCAGCGCTGCGAGCCGTGCGTTTCAGGCCGGAGCGAAATACGCCAATGGCGAGTTCATTCAGGTCCATCCGACGGCGATCCCCGGGGCCGATAAGCTGCGACTGATGAGCGAGAGCGCCCGCGGCGAAGGGGGCCGGGTGTGGGTGCCGTGCAAGCCGGGCGACTCCCGCGATCCCAAACAGATTCCCGAGGCCGAGCGATACTATTTCCTCGAAGAGCGCTATCCAAAGTACGGCAACCTGGTGCCGCGCGACATTGCCACGCGCGAAATCTTCAATGTTTGCACTTACGAAGGGCTGAGCGTCGAGCGCGACCGGATGTGCGTGTATCTCGATCTCACGCACCTGCCGCGCAGCATGCTCGACGTGAAGCTCGGCGGCATCCTCGACATCTACGAGAAGTTCCAAGGTGTCGATCCGCGCGAAGTGCCGATGAAAATCTTCCCCGCCGTCCACTACTCGATGGGCGGTCTGTGGGTCGATTACCAGCGCTCCGCTGACGGCGGCCTCGTGCCTGGATCGCCGAAGAACCAGGTGACCAACATTCCTGGGCTGTACGCGATCGGCGAATGTGACTACCAGTATCACGGTGCCAACCGGCTCGGGGCCAACTCGCTGTTGAGCTGCATTTTCAGCGGGTTGTTCGTCGCCCCGGGCATCCAAAACTGGATGAAGTCAATCCCCGGTGGCCCGGCAGGTGATCAGCCCGGCGCCCTGTACGAACGGGAGCGCCGCAAGCACCAGCAGGCGCACGACTCGCTGCTGCGTCAGCGCGGCGGCGGCGAGAATCCCTACCTGCTGCACCAGGAACTGGGGCAGTTGATGACCCGCGCCGCTACCGTGGTGCGGCACAACAACGTGCTGGCCGAGGCGTACGAGAACGTGAGCGAGATGGCCGAGCGCGCCAAGCGCTGCTCGCTGTCCGATACCGGCACGTGGACGAATCAGAACGTGGTGTTCACCAAGGCGCTGATCGACATGTTCCCGCTGGCAAAAGTGATCCTGCTGGGGGCGCTGAAGCGCGACGAGTCGCGCGGTGCGCACTTCAAGCCGGAATTCACGATGCCGGGCATCGGCGCAACGACGCCCGACGAGCGCCGCCGCGAAGCGGAAGCTTGGTGCGACCGCTTCGAGGAAAACACCCGACGATGGTTGAAGAGCACCGTGGCTACGTGGAATAAAGACGGCACGCCGGAACTGAACTACGAAGATGTTGATACATCGTTGATCCCGCCGCGTCCGCGGTTGTACGGCCTTGTGGGAGCGGAAGTGATCGAAGAGGTGTGGAAGAAACGTCAGGCCGAACGCTCTGGCACGCACGACGGCAATGGCGCCGCAACGACGCCGCGCGTTGCCGTGGCAACCAGCTAAGTGAAAGGACCACCACGGGACATGCAACACGCCTCGAACGGGCACGCCAGCGAATCGCACAGTGGCCACACGGCGAACGGCCACGCCGCCAAGACGTTCACGGTGCGCGTCCTGCGGCAAGACGGTCCCGACGAGCCGAGCTACTGGCAGCGGCATACCGTCGAGCGCGAGAGCGACATGAACGTGATCAGCGTGCTGCAACGGATCGCCGCCCATGCCATGACGGCCGATGGCGAGAATGTGGCGCCGGTGGCGTGGGATTGTAACTGCCTGGAGGAGGTGTGCGGAGCATGCACGATGCTGGTCAACGGGCGCGTGCGGCAAGCGTGCAGCGCGCTGGTCGACAGGCTGCTGGCCGAAAAGCCCGACGAGATCGAGCTGCGGCCGATGACCAAGTTTCCCGTCGTGCGCGATCTGATGGTGAACCGCGCGCGGCTGTTCCAGGCGCTCAAGAAAGTGAAGGCCTGGATTCCGGTCGATGGCTATTACGACGCCGGCCGAGGGCCGAAGCAATCGCCCGACGAGCAACAAGTGCGCTATCCGCTATCGGAATGCATGAGCTGCGGCTGCTGCCTGGAAGCATGCCCGCAGTACCAGAAGATCGAGCTGGAGCAGAAGCCGGGCGAAACGCCCGAGGCGCTTGCCGAGCGCCAGCGGGCGGCCAACGATGCCGGCTTCATCGGGGCGCACGCCATCAGCCAGGCGGTGCTGTTCAACCTGCACCCGACCGGACGAATGAACGCCACCGAGCGAATCGACGCGTTGATGGAGCCGGGGGGAATCCAGGTTTGTGGCAACGCGCAGAACTGCGTGGCGGTCTGCCCGAAGCGGATTCCGCTGGTCGATTCGATTGGAAGGATTGGACGGGCTGCGACCGTGCGCTCCATCCGGAAATGGTTTGGCGACTAGCTCGCGGCAGAATTATCATGGACAGCGAGTCCGGGCTAAACCGCAAGCGGTGTGCCGCGCTCTTCCTAGCCCCCAGTCCCTAGTCTCCAGCCCCAATTCATGCGCGTTCTGGCCATCGGCGATATTCACGGCTGCCTCGACGCGTTTGACGCGCTGCTGGCGGCGGTCGCCCCGACCCGCACCGATTGGGTGGTGACGCTGGGGGATTACGTCGATCGCGGGCCGGATTCGCGCGGCGTGCTCGATCGGCTGATCGAGCTGAGTCGCGGCGGACGGTTGGTCGCACTGCGTGGCAATCACGAAGAAATGATGCTCGACGCCCGCGACGACCTGGGGCTGCTCGGCGCTTGGCTGCAATACGGTGGGCAGGACACGCTCGACAGCTACGGCACCGCCGAGCGCGCCGCAGGGCTCGACGACGTTCCCGAAGCACACTGGACGTTTCTTGAACAGCAGTGCGTCGACTGGTTCGAGAGCGAAAAGCACTTCTTCGTGCATGCCAATGCCGATCCGAAGCTGCACCTGCCCGACCAATCGCCGACGATGCTGCGCTGGGCAAAGTTCGTCGATCCGCCGCCGCACCGCTCGGGCAAGATCATGGTCTGCGGCCACACCTGTCAAGAGAGCGGCTGGCCACGAAACCTCGGCCATGCGGTGTGCATCGATACGTGCATTTACGATGGCGGCTGGCTGACGTGCTTGGACGTGGGTAGCGGGAAGTTTTGGCAATCGAATCAGGCCGGCGAGATTCGCACCGGTGATTTGGCGGATTATCTTGAGCCCGCACTGGTGAAAGGCAAACCGATCGCCGGCCGCTAGGAAGACCGTGGGAGGGGCTATGCATCGCACCGGTCGCGGACGAATCGCCGGAGCATCGGTCGTTTGGCTGATTGCGACGTCGCTCGCAGCGGCCGAGCCGGCCCATCTGGTGGCGGCGCGCGACTTATTGGCTCACGTCGCCCCGGTCGACACGAACTACGAACATCATCGCGGCAGGGTCGTTTGGGGCAGCGCGAGCAAAAGGTACGAGTGCCATACCGATTGCAGCGGTCTGCTCAACCATCTGCTCGAGCACGCCTACGGCATCACCGATGGCGATTTGCGCGGCTGGCTGGGAACATCGCGACCGACCGCCAAGACGTTCCACGAGGCAATCGAAAAGGAAAACCGCTTCTTGCGCATCAAGCACGTGCCCGACATGCGACCAGGCGACGTGATCGCGGTTCGCTATCCCGCAAACAGCGAGAACACTGGCCACGTGATGATTGTCGCCGAGGCGCCGCGACCACATCCGCCGTCCGACCCGCTACGCAACGGTGCGCTGCAATGGGCAGTGGCCGTGATCGATTCGAGCATGTCAGGGCACGGACTGCAGGACACGCGTCGCAAAGCCGACGGATCGTTTCGCGACGGGCTGGGCCAAGGCGTGTTGCGGCTTTACACCGATCCGCAAGGCGCAATCGCCGGCCACACTTGGAGCACGTTCGGCAACTCCGACTTCCACTCGCAAAGCGATCGTCACGTCGAAGTGGGCCGGCTGAACCTGAAATAACAAGCTCGGACCTGCCGCAAACAGCGACATAGGTTCGATGCTCACGGATCGGCGACCAATCCGCGGCATTGTGCTGGACGCGCTGCCGCGTCAGCTTCCTGATGTGTGGGCGTTCTGGGCCACCTGCTGTGCTTGCTCGTGCTGTTGTTCGGCCAACATCGCGTAGAGGGCGGGGCTTGTCGTGCCGCGGACCGAGGCAAGACACGGCACGCCGGTGCCCATCCCCGTCAACGGATTGAACCAGAGCTGTTCACCGGTGAGCGGGTTGAGGCAGTAGGTGTATCCTTGGACCGAAGCAATCAGCCGGTCGCCGTCGAGCAGCACGGCGACAAAACCGCTTCCCTTCGTGCTCTTCCAGCTCCAGACGAGCTCGCCCGTATCGCGGTCAAGCGCTACCACGCGCGAGTTGAATCCGACGAACGCCAGTTGCGAAATGTCCGCACCCTGAGCGGCAGAATTGGAACTCATCGCCATGCCCTCGAAGAAAGTAGGACTGCCCGAGCGCGAGGCAAAGCAATCGTTGCGCCCGCACCGGCCCAGTTCGGCCTAGCTTACTTCGCGCCGACCAACTGTCCTTGCTTTTTCTTCTCGATGATGACCGTTTCCTGGATGCTCGCTGGTACGCGACGGTACTTGGCGAACTCCATGGTAAACGTTCCCTGCCCTTGCGTCAGCGAGCGCAGGTCGGTCGAGTAGCCGAACGTCTCGGCCAGAGGCACTTCGGCCTCGATCTTGGCGATGTTGCCCTGCAGATCGGTAGAAACGATCATGCCGCGACGGCTGTTGAGCTCGCCGACCACCTGACCCTGGAACTGCGTGGGGACTTCCACTTCGAGCTTCATGATCGGTTCCAACAGTGCCGGCTTCATCTTCATGAAGTACTCGCGGAAGCACTCCTGAGCAGTGAGCTGGAACGCCATGTCCGAGCTGTCGACGTCGTGGTACGAGCCGTCCTTCAGCACCACCTTGAGCCCCACCAGCGGGAAGCCGGCCACGGGGCCCTTGCTCATGCAGGCCTTGAAGCCCTTCTCGACGCTCGGGATGTATTCGTTCGGAATGCGCCCGCCGATGACATCGTCCTCGAACACGAAATTCTCTTCCGCGTCCTCGGGCAGCACTTCCAGGGAGCCTTTGATGTGACCGTACTGGCCCGAGCCGCCCGTCTGCTTCTTGCGCTTGTGGTCGAAGTCGACGTTCTGCGTCGGCGCTTCGCGGTAGCTCACCTTCGGCGCGCCGACTTCCACTTCGACCTTGTACTCGCGGCGGATGCGCTCGACGTAAATCTCGAGGTGCAGCTCGCCCATGCCGGCGATCAGCGTCTCGTTGGTTTCCTCGTCGGTGTTGACGCGGAACGTCGGGTCTTCCTTCGTGAACCGTTGCAGGGCCTTGCCCAGCCGGTCGGCACCGTCGCGGCTCAGCGGGTTGATGGCCATCTTGATAACCGGCTCGGGGACGAACATGCTTTCGAGCGTGCAGTACTTCGGCTCGGCAGCGTAGGTATCGCCGCTTGCGCAGTCGATGCCCATGATCGCCACGATGTCGCCGGCACCGGCGCTGTCGACTTCCTCGCGTTTGTCGGCGTGCATCCGCACGATGCGGCTGACGCGCGTCTTCTGGCTGGTACGCTGGTTGTAGATCGTTTCGCCCTTGTTGACCGTCCCTTGGTAGATGCGCACGAAGGTCAGTTGGCCGAACGGATCTTCGACGATCTTGAATGCCATCCCGACAAACGGCTTCGACGGATCCGCCTCGAGCGGGAACTTCTCGTCCGGCTTGCTGTAATTCTTGGCCGAAACCTTGCGATCCAGCGGGCTCGGCAGGTATCGCAGCACGGCGTCCAGCAGCGGCTGCACGCCCTTGTTGCGGAACGCGGTCCCCATGAACACCGGCGTCAGGTCCTGGCTTTGCGCGCCCGACTTGATGATCTGGTGGATCAGTTCATGCGGCACTTCCTCCTCGGCCAGCATCAACTCCATCAGCTCGTCCGAGTACATCGAGAGCGCTTCGAGCATTTGCTGCCGGGCCGCCTTGACGGCTTCGACCATCTCGGCGGGCACCGCCTCTTCGCGGACCTTTTCGCCGTTGTTGCCGTCGAAATAGATCGCCTTTTCGGTGATCAGGTCGACGACGCCTTCAAAATTGTCTTCCTTGCCGATGGGCAACTGCATCAGCACGGCGTCGCAGTCGAGCTTTTCCCTGAGTTGGGCGACGACGCGCTCGTGGTTGGCCCCCATGCGGTCCATCTTGTTGATGAACGCCAGGCGCGGCACGTGGTAGCGCTTCATCTGCCGATCGACGGTCATCGATTGGCTTTGCACGCCGCCGACCGCACACAGCACCAGCACCGCGCCGTCGAGCACGCGGAGGCTGCGCTCCACCTCGACCGTGAAGTCGACGTGCCCCGGCGTATCGATCAGGTTGATCTGATGCGGCGTTTCCTGCTCGTCATTCCACTGGACCGTGGTGGCGGCGCTGGTGATGGTGATGCCGCGCTCGCGCTCGAGGTCCATGTAGTCCATCGTGGCGCCGTCGCCGGTGTTCCCCTTCACCTCGTTGATGCGGTGAATGCGGCCGGCGTAGAACAAAATGCGCTCGCTGAGGGTGGTCTTCCCCGAGTCGATGTGCGCCGAAATTCCGATGTTACGCAGTCGTGCCAGGTCCATGACGCAAAACCTCTACCAGGTCGTTCAACCAGAAGCGATGCAAATTCCCTGCCGCCCCTCTACCTTCGGACAAATCCTGTCTCCGGAACGTCGTCCTGGATTCCGAGCCGGATGGTTTCGATTCTGGGGATCGCGGCTGCCGACTCAGAGTCCGACTCTGCCACGGCAGAAACCACGAACACGCAGCCCGATCCAGGACCCCATCACGCCATCCATGCCGAGTCCAAAACCTTGCCGGCGCGTGCGTTGCGGAAGGCCGAGATTGTAATAGTACCGGCTTTCGCGCATAGAGAAAGACCAATTTGCCGATTGCGTCGAAGAAATGCCCGCCGCGCTAACGCTTTACGAACGTTTTTCTGGGCGACGGGCACCGTGGTAGAAGCCACTGCGCACGGCGCACGTCGTTGGCGCACAATGCTTTACGCACCGAAGCGTTACGCGTGCGGCTCGGTCATGCTCCAAGGATCGAGCGCCTTGTCGAGCTGGTCCTTGGGCAGCACATTCTGCTCGCTGCAAAGCTGCCGGATGGTTTTGCCGGTTTTGAACGCTTCCTTGGCCAAGGCGGCAGCCTTCTCGTAGCCGATGAGCGGGTTCAGGCTGGTGACCATCGACAGGCTTTTTTCGACGCTCGCCTCGCAGGCTTCGGGATTGGCTTCCATCTC
The DNA here is from genome assembly GCA_036272935.1 of Pirellulales bacterium. Lineage (GTDB taxonomy): Bacteria > Planctomycetota > Planctomycetia > Pirellulales > PNKZ01 > DATAXP01. The sequence goes on from DATAXP010000130.1 coordinate 27,520, forward strand.
CTCGGCGCAGAACTCGACGAAGGCGTTGGTGGCCTTGGTCAGCAGCATGATCGATTCCAGCGTCGTCTGCCCCATCACCGGCATCATGATATTCAACTGAAATTGTCCGCCTGCGGCGCCGCTGACGGCAATCACCTGGTCGTTGCCCATCACGCGGGCACACACTTGCATCATGCTCTCGCACATCACCGGGTTCACCTTGCCCGGCATGATCGAACTGCCCGGCTGCCGGTCGGGCAGCTTGACCTCGTAGAACCCGCACCGTGGCCCGCTACCCAGCCAGCGGATGTTGTTCGACACGTTGAACAGCGTAACGGCAATCGTGCGCAGTTGACCGTGGCATTCGACCAGGCCGTCGCGCTGGGCGTTGGCTTCGAAGTGGTTCGGGGCTTCTTCAAACGTGAATCCGGTCACCTCCGCAAGCGCCTTGGCCACGCGACCACCAAACTCGGGATGCGTGTTGATTCCGGTACCAACCGCAGTGCCGCCCGCTGGCAATTCCGTGATGGCCGTCAAAGCTTTCATGGCGCGCACGATCGAGGACATAAGCTGGTGGGAGAAACCGCTGATTTCCTGACCCAACCGGATCGGCGTCGCATCCGCTAAGTGCGTACGGCCGATTTTGATGTAGCGCCCCCATTCGACGGCCTTGCGTTCCAGCACCAGATGTAAACGTGTCAGCGCAGGGATCAATTTCGTTTTTATCTCGAGGGCCACAGCCACGTGAATGGCGGTGGGGAACATATCGTTGGTGCTCTGACCCATGTTCACGTGGTCGTTGGGATGGATCGGCTTCGTCTGCGAAAAACGATCGCCGCCGATGATCTCGATCGCACGGTTCGAGATCACCTCGTTGGCGTTCATGTTGCTGCTCGTGCCCGAGCCGGTCTGGAACACGTCGATCGGGAATTGATCGTCGAACTTGCCGGCCGCCACTTCACGGCAGGCATCGAGCAGTGCTTGAACCTGGGCGTCGCTGAGCCGATTTTTCCCGGACTTGGTGAGCTTGCCCAAGTCGCGGTTGGCAATCGCGGCGGCGTATTTCACCAACCCCAGCGCGTGAATCAAGGGTGCCGGCAGCGGCCAGCCCGAGATCGGAAAGTTCTCGACGGCCCGCTGCGTCTGCGCGCCGTAATAGGCCTGCGCCGGCACGCGCACCTCGCCCATCGAATCGTGCTCGACACGAAAATCGGACATACAATCGGCTCACTTGCGGCGGTGATGAAACCCCGTTGACGCCCGTATGATACTGGCGAACGCGAACGCGGGAAATCTCCCGCTGGATGCTGGTAGCCGTGTAGAATGTAAGCAGTGTCGAAATGGAGCGGGAACTAATCGCATGAGAGCGGAAGACTTCAAGGCACTGATACGCAAGTTGCCGTTCAGGCCCTTTCGAATTCAGATGACGGATGGTCAAACGTACGACGTGCGGCATCCCGACTTCGTACTGTGAGCCGCTCGTGGGTTGAAATTGGAATTCCCGACGACCCGTCATCGGGAGTCGCGGGGCGAATTGACCACTGTTCACTGCTGCACGTCGTCCGCGTTGAGGATCTGCCGATGCCGACGCCAACCAGCGGCGGCAACGGCGAGCAACACTGACGCTGCGAACCGCACGGACCGACGTCAGTTGATCCGGCAGCTACCGTCGTCGCACGTTGCGGCGCGGCCGAACAGATACCGTCGCCTGGCGAACATCTGATACAGTCGCTGCCAAAGCGGCAGGCTGAATGGAATGTGCAGCAAGGGCGCCAGCCAGTACAGCCTTGGCAGCCGGCGCGACAGGTAGCGGAACGCCGCGGCACCCCAGTGACGCTGGCCGCGGCGATCGACGACGACGATGTTTTGCATCAGGTCGTCATGCCGCAGATCAGGCCAACGTCGTGTCACCTCGGGATCGTGCAGCGACACGAACACCAACCGTCGGCCGCGATCAAGCCGCGCCAACCGCTCCATGGAGCCGCGGCAAACGCGGCAATGTCCATCGTAGATGACGACGTCGGCGGTCGGCTGCTCGCCGAGCGACGCTGGCGGGACATCGGTCGTGGATGGGGTCGCAATGCTCATGGCGGAATTATACTGCAACCGCAAAGGGCGCGGGTGCATTAACCGCCCGAGGACGACCAGCCAGATAACGGCTCAGTGCGCCTTGACGCGCTGCGGAATCGTGAAGCTGTAGAGGACCGTCACGGCCCCGCCTGCCAGCAGGCTCCACGGTGCCCAGTCGGGCGGCGTGACCTCGTAGGGCCGGCCGACGGCGACCTCGCCCAGCATGCCGCCGCTGGTGGTGGGCCGGCTATTAAGAATCGCCTTTTCGATCGCCAAGCACTCGACGCCGATGATGCAGCACGACACTCCCAACGCGATGAACAGCGAGCGCCACACAGGCTTTCAAACTCCGAAAATGGTTGTGGGGCGAAATTCTCGGCGGGCGTGGAACGTGCCCTGATGCGCATTGCATCGATCCGCGACGCTCGTGGACTGCAATCCGATCGTACAAATCATGCTCGTGGCGCACGGTGGGGTTGCAGCAGCCATGAGCACACGGACCGCCCGTAACGACGCTGCGGTTTCGACTTATGCGACGCGTGCGGGAGTTCTTAACTCTGAGCGTCGTGGCATCGCTGCCGCTTGGGAAGGCTCGCGTGGCGGCGCAAAACTTACGAGCGTCGCCGAGCCGATCTGTTTACGAGAAGCGGGCGATTGCGCGGTTGTTCGGTTCGATAGGGAAACCTATAATGCTGTTGGGGGTTAGGAGCGGAGTAAGGGAGCTAGCGCCGTTGGCGTCGATGCCCAAACTATTGATTGTCGCGGACCATCAGGCCGAGCAGGCCGACGGCGCGGATGCCGCAGCGATCGAACGGCTGGGCGCGGTGTTCGAGATCGTGCAGGTTCCCGACTCGATGCTCGCCCTAGGGCGCCTGGCGCGCGAAGAGTTCGCCGGTGTGTACATCGCCGGTGGCTTTCAGAAAGACGCGGCAACCGTCGGCGGCCTGTTGCAGAACGAGCGCATCCTGCAAGGCATGCCCGACGGAGTCGTGCTGCTCGACAGTGACAATACCATTCTCTGGGGCAACGGCCGGTTGCGCGAATGGTGTAATCGCGACATCGTGATGGGCGCGAACTTTTACTCGGTGCTCGGCAGCCCTGAGATTCTCGGCCCCGACTTCTGTCCGTTCCACACGGCCCTGGCCACCAGCAACGCCAGCAGCTCCACACTGCGGTCGAGCGACAACCGCTACTACCGTGTCCACGCGGCCCCGGTGCTCGAGGCGGGCGGTCCTCCCAAGAACCTGATCGTGACCATTCGCGATGTCACGGCCGAGGTGCTCCAACAGCAAAAACTCGCCGCCATCCACCAGGCGGGCGTCGAACTGGCCGACCTGGCTCCCGACGAGCTGTCGCGCATGACGGTCGAGGAACGCAAGGAGCTACTCAAGGCGAACATCCTGCACTACACGCAGGACCTGCTGAACTTCAACGTCGTCGAGATTCGCCTGCTCGATTCCAAGACCGGCCGGCTCGAGCCGCTGCTGTACGAAGGGATCGTCCCTGAGGCCGCCGAGCGCGTGCTGTATCCAAAGACGCAAGGCAACGGCGTTACCGGGTTCGTCGCCGCCACCGGGCAAAGCTACCTGTGCGAAGACACGACCGAGGACCCGTTGTACCTGGAAGGGGCAAAAGGAGCGAAGAGCTCGCTCACCGTGCCGCTGGTGCTGCACGACCAGGTGATCGGTACGTTCAACGTCGAGAGCCCCGAGCCGCGGGCCTTCACGGAGAACGACCTGCAGTTCCTCGAAATCTTCAGCCGCGACGTGGCGGCTTCGATCAACACGCTGGAGCTGCTCGTCGCACAAGAGGCTAACGCCGCGGCCGGCACGATCGACGCCGTACACAGCGCCGTGGCCTTGCCGGTCGACGAGATTCTAAACGACGCAGTGAACATCATGGAGCGGTACATCGGGCACGAGCCCGAGGTGACCGAGCGGATCAAGCGCATTCTCCGCAATGCCCGCGACATCAAGCAGGTGATCCAGAAGGTGGGCCAGCAAATGGCGCCGACCGAGGCCCTGCCAACCGGTGTCGCGACCAACGATCGTCCCGAGCTGCGCGGCCTCAAGGTGCTGGTGGTCGATACCGACGAAGCGGTCCGCAGCCAGAGCCACGCCCTGCTCGATCGTTACGGCTGCGTCGTCGAAACCGCCCACGATGGCACCGAAGCCGTGTCGATGGTCCGCGCGATGAGCCTCACCGACAACTACGACGTGATCATCACCGACATCCGCCTGCCCGACACGACCGGCTACGAGCTGCTGATGAAGCTGGCCCAGGTGATCGAACACGTGCCGATTGTGTTGATGACCGGCTTCGGGTACGATCCCGGCCATTCGATCCCCAACGCCAAGCGGGCCGGTTTCAGTCCCGTGCTGCTGTACAAGCCGTTCAGCCTCGACCAGTTGCTCAATGCGGTCGAGCAGGTCATGCGCCAGGAGCGGCCGGTCCGGCAGTCGTAGCGATCCAGTCCGATGGTGGATCGCGCCGCTGCTCGCTTCGCGATTTCTGCATGTAGCCCCTCGACGATGCACGTTCTCGATTGGTTGTGTTACGCCGCGGCGCTAGTGGGGCACCTGGCCTTGTGCGCGGCGTTCAACAACCGCGTGCACGCCATGCACTTTCCGCGCGCGGTGATCGAAACATCGAACTGGATCGTGCGGCTGTGGGCCGTCGGTCTGCCGGCATCGATCGCGGCGATTGGCCTGTACGCCGGACCGCAGACGATCAGCCTTTTCACTCCCAGCGGCGTTCCGCTCCCAGTGCTCTTTTATGTCGCTGTGTGTGCGTTCGTCGGAGCGGTGCTCGTTCCTTGGGAATGGCTTCGTCGCAAACTTACGGTGCGCCCCTTGGCACTCGGCAGGCAGCTATCGACTCGCCACGACTTCTGGCCGCAGTTCAAGTATTGCTCCGATCAAAGCCTCACGGGCCGGCTGCTTTGCGCGTTGCCGCTCAACGAGAGCCTGCAAATCGAGTGCACCGAAAAGCACCTGGTACTCCCTAATCTGCCGAGTGAGCTGGAAGGACTGTCGATCGCCCATATTTCCGACCTGCACTTCACTGGGCGCGTACCGCGAGAGTTCTTTGAGCGGGCCGTCGAGATGGTCAACGAATTGGAGCCCGACCTGGTTGCCGTCACCGGCGACATTTGCGAGCACGCGCATACCGTATCGTGGGTTGCTCCGCTGCTGGGCGCGCTGCGCTCCCGCCTGGGTGTGTACTACGTCGTCGGCAACCACGACGTGCGGAAGAACCTTCGCGCGCTGCGCCGCGAACTGCGGTCCACCGACCTGATCGATCTCGGTGGTCGCTGGCGGCAGCTCGACATCAGCGGCACGTCGATCATCCTCGCCGGCAACGAACTGCCATGGTCGGCCCCGGCTGCCGACATGAAAACCTGCGCACCGATCGAAGAAGCCCGTCGCCACGGCGACCCCGAACCGTTCAAGCTGCTGCTCTCGCATTCGCCCGACCAGTTCCCTTGGGCGCGGCGACATGGGTTCGACTTAATGCTCGCCGGCCACACGCACGGCGGGCAAATCGTATTTCCCGGCATCGGTTCGATATTGTGCCCCAGTCGCTTCGGCAGCCGTTACGCCAGTGGAGCGTTCTACGAACCGCCGACAGTACTGCACGTCAGCCGCGGTCTCTCGGGCGATACGCCGCTGCGTTGGAATTGTCGACCGGAAATCACCCGCTTGGTGCTGGTACGCGGCGACGCTCCGGCACGACTTGCCGTGTCGCAAGCGGCCTCCGCAGCGGCCTTCGCCACTCGATGAACCTCGCCATGCCGCACACTTGGCAACGCGTCGCGATCGTCGGCGTCGGCTTGATCGGCGGATCGATCGGCATCGATTTGCTCAGGCGCGGACTGGCAAAGTCAGTTGTCGGCATCGGTCGCAACAAGGCATCGCTGGCCGACGCGCTCAAGGCGCATGCTGTGACCGATACCACGCTCGACCTGGAGCAGGGTGTCGCGGAAGCGGACCTAATCGTGGTCTGCACCCCGGTTGGACAAATTGCTGCCGACGTGCGACGAGCCGCGACGGCCTGCCGTCCAGGGACAATTATCACCGATGCCGGCAGCACGAAGGCTGCAATCGTCGCCGAGCTTGACGGGCAGCTTGCCGGAGACGTCGCATTTGTCGGCAGCCATCCCTTGGCCGGCAGCGAGAAGCGCGGCCCCACCGCCGCAACTGCCGACTTGTTCGTCGATCGCACGGTGGTCGTAACGCCAAGCGAGCGTTCGCGGTCGGCCGACGTCAGTCGGGTCACCGGCTTTTGGAAATCGCTGGGCGCGCGGGTCGTGACCATAGCTGCCGACGAGCACGATCGCATTGTCGCCGCGACCAGCCATCTGCCGCACATCGCCGCCAGTGCGTTGGCCGCGTCGCTTGTCGAGGGGGACCTACCGCTGGTGGCGCGCGGGTGGCTCGACGCAACGCGCCTGGCGGCAGGCGATCCGGGCTTGTGGCGACAAATTCTTCTGGCCAACCGCGACCATCTGCTGGACGCCTTGCGACGATACGATGAATCACTTGGCCGGCTGCGCGCGGCGCTCGAGCACGCCGACGGTGACGCGATCGAGCGGTTCCTGGCCGACGCAAAGCAAACCCGCGATCGATTCGAGACGTAAAGCCTCATGAGCGCTGCGGAACCACTGATCGCCGTTGATCGGGTCACCAAGCGCTTTGGCGACCGGCTGGTGCTGGACGACGTGAGCGTGTCGATCGGCGCGGGCGAAACGGTCGCGATGATCGGCCCCAGCGGCGGCGGCAAAAGCACGCTGCTGCGCTGCATGAACGGCCTGACGCCGCACGACGACGGAACCATCCGCGTCGGCGAACATCAGTTGTCGGCCGGCAACGGTCGCCGCACGACAACAGCCCTCGGCGCAGTGCGTCGGCTGATGGGGATGGTGTTCCAGGATTTCCAATTGTTCCCGCACCTCACGGCACTGGAAAACGTCGTGGAGGCGCCAATCCGCGTACTCGGCCGCACACGCGACGTGTCGGCCGAAATGGCCCACGAACTGTTGCGGCGGGTCGGGCTCGGCGATCGCGCCGAGGCGTATCCCCGGCAGCTCTCCGGAGGGCAAAAGCAGCGCGTCGCGATCGCTCGCGCTTTGGCGATGCAGCCGCGAGGCCTGCTGTGCGACGAAATCACCAGCGCGCTCGATCCGGAGCTGAAGCACGAGGTGCTCGAAGTGCTCGCCGATCTGAAGAGCGACGGCATGACCCTGCTGGTCGTTACCCACGAGATCGGCTTTGCGCGGCGCTGCGCCGACCGCGTCGTGGTGCTCGCCGGCGGGAAGATCATCGAGGACGGCCCGCCGGCCGAAGTGCTCGACAATCCGCAATCGCCGCGGACGCGGCAGTTTTTGAGCAACGTGATGGCATAGTTAGCGTCCGCTTAGCCGGGGTCGTCCACGACCCGCAAACGCGCCGCGTGGACGCGGCGGCTAAGCGATCGTTATCCGTCGAACAGCCGCGACACGTGCTCCTCGCTTGGCGGCGTGGTTAGCAGACTCACCGCGAAACCCAGCACGCCCGACACCGCCAGGCCGTAGACCATCGGCTCCAGGCCCCAAAGCAGGTACGGGCGGAAAGCGTGCGTCGTCGTCCAGCCGATCGAGTACAACACCCAGACCGTCGCCGATCCGCCAAGCATCGCGGCCATCGCACCGGCGGCCGTGGCGCGTCGCCAGTAGCACGCCATCACAGCCGGCCACAGCAGGGAGCTCGCGCCGCAGGTGCTGCCGAACACGATCAGCGCCTGCAAATAGTTGGGGGGATAAATCACCGCGGCGACCCCGCCGACGCCCAACAGCGCGAGCGATACGTGCGTCATCCGGCGAATCTGCTTTTCACTGGCCTCGGGGTTGATGAAGCGCAGGTACACATCGCGAACGATGGCCGAGGCCATCACGATCAAAAACGCGCTGACCGTAGCCATCACCGCGCCGAACGGCGCGGAGAGAATGATGCCTGCGATCAACGATCCCGCGGGTAATCCGTGCGTGCTCCAGAGAGCCATCCGCGGAATGATTTGATCGGACTTCTCGGGAGGCAGATCGGGAATAATCGACCGTGCCGCGATGCAAATGCAGATCAGCGGAATGTAAATGAACAGGTTGTACGTACTCAAGCAGAAGATCGAACGGCGCAGGGTTGCGGTGTCCTTGCTGGCCATCACGCGCACCATGCTCGCCGGCGACGCCATACCCGCGTAGATCCAAACGAAGAACATCGACACCGCGGCACCGATCGGCAAGAACTCGTGCCCGTCGGTTGTGTAACCGGGGCCGAAGGCAAACGCGGGGCCGGTGTTCGTAACCGCCACGCGCGTTGCGTGCTCTAGTCCACCGGCCGCCGGCACCGTGAGCAGCAGCAGCACCATCACGCCGATGAGCATCAGCACGCTTTGGAACAGATCGGTCCAGACGCTCGCCAGGAAGCCGCCCATCATCGTGTAGCCGACCACCGTCACCGCGAACACTGCCAAACCCACGTAATAGTCCATTTCCAAGGACGCCTGCACATCCTCACCCATCGACATCTCGTGAGCACCGGGGATCGAGAGCTGCATCAGGATCGCGCCGGCTTTGAACTGGGCGACCATCATGAATGACATGTAGAACATGATCAGCAACGACGTGACCAGGCCGATCGTGGGATGATCGAATCGGCCGCGGAACAAGTCGGGAATGGTGATCGCGCTCGTCCGCCGTGAAAGCTGGCCAAGCCGCTTGCCGAGCACCGCGAAGCCCGTGAGCGGCACGAGCATGTAGCTGCCGATCCACAACGCCACGATCCAGCCGTGGCTGTAAATCAACGAAGGCACGCCCATGAACGTGCCGCCGCTTTGCACCGTGGCCGTCAGCGCCATGGTCCAAACGCCGAGTCCGCGGTTGCCGAGGAAAAATCCCTTGAGGAACGAACCACGCTCGACCGCGCGCTGCGCCGCGATGCCGACCGCGCCCGAGACCACCAGCATAATGCCCAGCGCGGCCATCACGCCCCATCCGGCATGTGGGGCGTCAGTCATGGGCAATCTCTCCGCCGGCGGCGCTGTTCACCTCGGCGTCGTCTTCCAGCGGCGCGTCTTGCATCACCACGAATGCGAACAGGGCCGAGATCGCATAGCACACCCCCCACGGCGCCATGATGCCCCAAAAAACCCAGTCCGGAAAACCAAAGACGAACGACAGGGTATCGAATTCGCGGCCATATCCCCGGTAGGCGCAGTAGCCTACTGTGTACACCAGGGCGCAAAACCAAATGGCCACCGTCCACGACGCTTCGCGGCGGGCACTCCGCAGCAGAGGGTTATCCGGATTGCGGGGCATGCAGGGAGGCGCGGTCATCGGCAACGCGCCACAAGATCGAAAAGCTGCGACTTTCAGGGGGAGCGGAAAGCGGAGCGCGGTTAATAAAGCGTTATTTGCTTTGGATTTGAACTTGTAAAACTTACATTGCGTAGAAAGCGTTGACTAGTACGACTTTGAAGGGCCTTCTTCATAGGGATGCAATTTATGTATCGCATACTTCGCAGGTCGACGCTCGCCCTGGCCCTGGGGTTTGCCGGCGTCGTTTCGATGGCCCTCGCACCGGCGACGGCCTGGGCACACGGTGGTGGTGGTGGTGGCGGGCACGGTGGCGGTGGCGGCCATGGCGGTGGCGGATTCCATGGCGGTGGTGGAGGCTTTCACGGTGGCGGATTTGGCGGCGGCCATTATGGCGGTATGGGTGGCATGAGCCACTACGGTGGCATGGGCATGGGCGGCATGGGCATGGGTGGCATGAGCCACTACGGAGGCATGGGCGGGATGAGTCACTACGGCGGCATGGGCATGGGCGGCATGAGCCACTACGGCGGCATGGGCGCGGGTGGCGCCAGCCGTGGTTTTGCAGGTTCGTCGATTGCCGGTTCGCGCGGCGCTATGGGTGGCGCCGGAGGGAGCAGCTTTTTGAGCCGACATGGCTTCAGTGGCACCGGTGCAACCGCCGGCCACATGGGAAACATGGCCGGAATGACGGGTCGCTCGGGAGCGTATTCGGCGTTGCGTCCCTCGACCGGCGGCATGGGGTCATCGAGTTTTCTAGGCCGTCACGGACTCTCCGGCACGAACACCAGCTTCCGTGGCACGAACATCTCTAATGCGAACATTTCGTCGGCCAATCGATCGGGCGGATACGGAGGGTACGGCGGATACGGCCACGGTGGCTATGGCGGTGGGTACGGCCGTGGCTACGGCGGGTACGGCGGATACGGCGGCTATGGCCGGTACGGATACGGCGGCCTTGGTTATGGGCGTTATGGCTACGGCGGTCTTGGTTACGGCGGCCTGGGGTATGGCGGTCTCGGCTACGGCGGTCTCGGGTATGGGCTGGGCTATGGCGGCTTTGGATACGGTTTAGGCTACGGCCTGGGCTTCGGGCTCGGATACGGTTTGTTCGGCCTCGGTTATGGTGGGTACGGAGGTTATGGTGGCTATGGTGGGTACGGCGGCTATGGTGGGTACGGCGGATATGGCGGCTATGGTGGGTATGGTGGATACGGTGGATACGGCAGCAGTTACGGCTATCCGTATTACAGTGCCGGCTATGGCTATGGGTACGGCCCATACGCGAGTGGTTATGGGTACGGCTACCCGTACTCGACGGTCGCGACGAATCAAACGGCCGTCAGTCCGACTCCCAACGCAACGACATCGGTCGGGACCGATTACGCTGCTCAAGGCGAGGCCGACTTCAAGGCCGGCAACTACACGGCTGCGGCGCGAGACCTCAGCCATGCCTTGGTTGACGATCCGCAGAACCCAGGCTTGATGCTGATGCTCGGCCAGGCACTGTTTGCCACCGGTCAATACGACCAATCGGCCGGAGCGGTGCAGTTGGCGATGACCTCGTTGCCGCAAGATAAATGGGGCGCGGTCGTCTCGAACTACGCCGACTTGTATCCCAACAATCAGGCGTACACCGATCAACTGCGGGCCCTGGAATCGGCCAGTGCCAAGAACGACACTCCGGGACTGCACTTCCTGCTCGGCTATCACTACGGCTACCTCGGTTATCCGAAGCAGGCGGTGGCGCAACTCGACAAAGCGGTGCAAGAAGCGCCGCAGGACGTGCTGACCAAGCAGCTTCGCGACGTGATGGTGGCAAAGCTGGGACCAGGAGCGACAACCACTCCAACGCCCGGCGCGATACCCAACACCAAGACATTCGCGCCGCAGGCGTTTTGATCCAAGCCCCGACAGCCTCGGCATTCGCTTCAGCCGTCTGCCTGCTGTCGAGAAGTTTCGCGAGCAAGGCCGACCCATCCCCGGGCCGGCTTTGTTCGTTTACTGGCGCTAGCGCTCGATTGGCTCCGGCAGCGCGGCACGCGACTGCCGCCAGTGCTTCAGGCCGCCGATCATCACCGGCAGCACGCTGACGAAGATGATCAGCAGCACCACAGCCTCGAAATTGTTTTTCACTAGCGGGATGTTCCCCAGAAACCAGCCGGCCAAGGTCATCGACGCCACCCAGCCGATGCCGCCGACCACGTTGTAAGCCGCGAACCGTGCGTATCCCATCCGCGCCACTCCGGCCACAAACGGCGTGAACGTGCGCACCAGCGGCACGAACCGGGCGAGGATGATCGCCTTGCCGCCGTGGCGGTCGTAAAACTCCTTGGCCGCCATCAGGTGGCTGTGCCTGACGAAGCGCAGCCGGCCCTTCTCGAACACGTGCTCGCTCGCCTGGAGACCGACAAAATAGTTCAGCGCGTCGCCCACGATCGCCGCCACCATGAGTAGCGCGTTCAACAGCACGATGTTGAAAACATCCTGGCTGGCCAGGAAGCCGGCGGCGAACAACAGCGAGTCGCCCGGCAGAAAGAAGCCGACGAGCAGCCCGGTCTCACTGAACACGATCGCCGCGATCACTCCGTACACGTATGCCGGGCCGATGCCGTCGACCAACGCCTTCAGATTGTCGGGCTTCGCCAGCCCTATCAGCCAGCGCACCGCGTCGATCAGCCCGTGCAGAACTTCCATCGTGTCGAACACTCCCAGCAGCCGGCGAACAAGAAAGCCCGATTCTGATCCATCGGCCGATGCTTGAACAGGGCAGTTCGCCCGGTTACACCCTTAGCAGCGAACATCAACTGCCGAAGGGAACAGCCCCATGTCGGAACCCAGCGATGGTGTTGAACCGATTTCGATCGAGCCGCCGCCGCGCACTGATCCGCGCGCCACCGAGCCAACACGCCGTGTGCCGCTGCACACCAAGATTCTGATTGGCTTGGTGGTCGGCGCTGCGCTGGGACTGGCGGCGAATTATCTCGGCTCGCGCCCAGTTTCGCCCGGCGCAACCGATGCCGCCGACACCAACGCTAATGGCGTACACGACACGCTCGACGCGATCATCAATGTGGCCGACCCGATCGGTCGAATTTTTTTGCGTCTGGTGCTGATGGTCGTGATCCCGCTGGTCTTTTCCGCGCTGACGCTCGGCGTGCTCGAACTGGGAGACGTGCGGCGGTTGGGGCGCGTCGGCCTGCGCACGCTGCTGTGGACCCTGGTGCTGAGCTTCTGTGCGGTAGGCATCGGCCTGACGCTGGTCAATGTGATCCAGCCCGGCGGGCGGCTCAGCGACGCAAAGCGCGAAACGCTCCGCGCTCAGTACGCGGGCAGCGCCGAGACGGCGATCGAGCAGACCAAAAAAGTCAAACCGCTCAAGGACATGCTGCTCGACATCATCCCGGAGAACCCGTTGCAGGAGATGGTCGGCGCCCTAGACGGCTCGTCGAAAGGCAACGGCATGCTCAGCGTGATGTTCTTCTCGCTGTGCATCGGCCTGGCGCTAACGGTCGCTGGCCCGCGGGCCGCAACGCTGATTCGCGTCATCGAAGGTTTGTTCGATGTGACAATGGTGATTATCAGTTTTGCCATGCGCCTGGCGCCGTTCTGCGTCGCCTGCCTGGTGTTCGTGCTCACGGCCCGCATGGGAATCGACATTCTCAAGACGCTGCTGTGGTTCGTGTTCACCGTGCTGCTGGGAATGACATTGCAAGTGGTAGTGGTTTACTCAGCCTGCGTGTGGTTTGGCGGCGGCAGGCGGCCACTCCAATTTTTCCGGCAGATTTCCGAAGCGATGCTGACGGCGTTCGGCACGTCGAGCTCGAACGCCACACTCCCCACGGCGTTGCGCGTCGCGCAGAACGACCTTGGCTTGCCGCGCGAAGTGTCGCAATTCGTGCTTACGATCGGCTCGACCGGCAACCAGAACGGCACCGCGCTCTATGAAGGCGTGGTGGTGCTGTTCCTGGCTCAAGTGCTCGGCGTGACGCTGACACTGCCGCAGCAGGTGACCGTGGTGCTAATGAGCGTGCTGGCCGGCGTCGGAACTGCCGGCGTTCCGGGCGGCTCGCTGCCGCTGATCGTGATGGTGCTGCAAAGCCTGAACCTGGCGCCGGAAAGCATCGGCATCATCCTCGGGATCGACCGCATCCTCGACATGTGCCGCACCACGCTGAACGTTTCCGGCGACCTGGTGCTGGCCACCTGCGTCGCCCGCGGCGAACGGACGATGGACGCGAAAGCTGCCGCGGCGTAGAAATTCAGCCCGGTAGCGCGAGCGGCTCTTGCCCTACTACGCCGCCGTCATTCTCGCCGACAAGTTGCGGCCGCGCCGATTTCGTCCACCGAAACGGATGCAGAAGTTGCCCCAGGTAGCCGCGAGGAATCGGCTCGCGAATGCCAAACGCCTCAGGTTCGTGGCCGGGGCAGCGATAGGTGCCGAACAACAAATCCATCAATGGCGAAATGTTCGCGTAGTTGCCGGCGTCGCGGTCGCGATCGTGGTGCCAATGATGCAACTCGGGTGCTCCGATCAACATCCGCAAAGGGCCGATGGGCAAGCGGACATTCGAATGGATGTAGATCGCCCAAATGCCGCGAAATGCGATCAGACCGGCAATCGTTTCGAGCGGAAAACCGAGGATGAACGCCGGCAGGTTAATCAACCCCATCGTGTAAACGGTATCGACAGGGTGCTCGCGGTGAGCCGCAAGCCAATCGAGGTGCTCCGCACTGTGATGAATCGAGTGAAATCGCCAAAGGAAGGCGTTGTTATGTTGCAGGCGATGTCCCCAGTAGATGCAAAAGTCGCTGAGCACAACCACCTCGATCGCCTGCAACCACCAAGACTGTGCGGCTACCACCGCTCGGAACGAGGTAGGGAGGACCGCATCAAACATCGTCGAAAAGCGAATTAGCAGCCAGAAGACCGCACTGGTCCACAGGAGGCTTTGTCCGAAAAAGAAGCACAAGTCAGTCAGCCATGCAGGGCGAAAGAATTGCTGAGTTCGCTGCGCTGGAAAGGCGGCTTCCAGCGGCCAAAATACGAGCGCCAAGAAAACAAAGGTCATGCCCGACGACAACAACAACATGACGAGGGTCATGGCAAGAGCGCCGGCGGGTTGCGGACTTGGATTGCGGGTTTCGCTTTCACCGGCGTCCGCTCGAGCATTGAGCGGTCGATCCAGATTGCCGTGGCAGCGTATTCGTTGGCGCGCCGGCTAAGGAAGATCGGGAAGTCGTCGGGCTTGAATGCGACGCCCGATTTTGAGGTCAGCATCAAGGTGGTACGTTGCGGCGCCGAAGGCTTTGGTTTGGCTGCCGGAGGGTGCGATGGCTGCAATTCGCGAAAATAGGGAACGCCGCTGATTTGCGTTCCGTGGACCGATGATGCGCTTAAAACAGTCTCTGATTCCCCCGTCACGGGTTCTGACGGCAAGGCGGCGGCCGGCGTGAGTTCCGTGCGTCCGCCAAAAGACTTTGAGCCGGCGATGAGCGTTGTGGTCGATCCGGTCGGAATGAAGGGCGCACGTGAAGAGCCGGACGCATGGTAACCCACATAGGCGACTGCCAGAACGACAGCGCTCGTGACGGCCGCGACCTTGAGCAGCATCGGCCAGGGGCTCATGCTTGTAAGCGTACCGCGCGCCGGGGGGCGTGCAACGCAAATCTGCAAAACCGCAAGCGGGGCACAGCGTCAGCGGCGGTGGAAGGGCCAGTTGTTGTACGGGATCACGAACGGCCACGTTTGGCGCGGGAGGCCGGCCCGTGTTGGGTTCTCTTCGACGTACCGGATCACGTTGTGAACGTGGTCCGGCGTGGTCAAGAAGCGGTGCCAGCCGTTGAGCGTCCAGACGGGATGGTCCTTCGGGACAAGGGCGGCGGTGCTAAGCCGCAAGCGGGTGGCGGCCTGGAGACCTGCGATCATTTCTTCGGCGTGGTCGCGGTGCTTGCGGATCACCAGGTGCACATGGTCGGGCATTACGGCGGCGGCGTAACAGGTGTACTGGTATTGGCGAATCGCCTCAGCGAGCGCCTCTGAAATTGTCGCGATTTGCAGAGCATCAAAGCGAATCACGGGATAGACGAGTCGCGGCTCGGCATTCTCGTAGAAGCCGCGGATGACTCGGGACGGCGGTTGAGCTTTCTTGCGCCCGTGATGCGCCGGTCCTAGCTCGGCCAGTGCGGGCGCGACGACCGTATGCGAGCCGCTGCCACGTGGATCGTTGGGTAGCCAGGTGCCGTAGGCGGTCCAGACCAGGTGGTGGGCGATGACCATGGCGGCGCGGCAGTGCTAAACCGCAAGCGAAGGGCGACGCATTCGATGGATGAGGCGCAATATATCGCTTGCGGTTTAGCACTCAACGAACGCGGCGCAAATAAAAAACCCGCTGGGGCTGGCTCGCCCCAACGGGTTCTTATCTCGACGGATTTAGTAGTTGCCCGCCGACTTTCGTCGGTGAGCTGATCCCAAGCCAGTGCAAGGATTGCCTCCACAATTCTTTTTACGTCCGACGCGTGAGCGTTTGGACGTTTCTAAGAATCCTTAGAAAGGAGGTGATCCAGCCGCAGGTTCCCCTACGGCTACCTTGTTACGACTTAGTCCCAATCACGGAGTTCATCTTAGACGCTTAGCTCCTTACGGTTACATCAGCGCTTTCGGATGCCCCCCACTTTCGTGGCTTGACGGGCGGTGTGTACAAGGCTCAGGAACACATTCACCGCGGTATGCTGACCCGCGATTACTAGCGATTCCGGCTTCATGCAGGCGAGTTGCAGCCTGCAATCCGAACTGGGGCCTGTTTTTTGGGATTTGCTGGCTCTTGCGAGTTTGCATCCCTTTGTGCAGGCCATTGTAGGACGTGTGCAGCCCTAGTCATAAGGGCCATGAGGACTTGACGTCATCCCCACCTTCCTCCGGCTTAACGCCGGCAGTCTCCTTAGAGTCCCCGACATGACTCGCTGGCAACTAAGGACAAGGGTTTCGCTCGTTAAGGGACTTAACCCGACATCTCACGACACGAGCTGACGACAGCCATGCAGCACCTGTGCACGTTGTACCCGAAGGCCTGGCTCCTGTTTCCAGGAGTTAATCCGTGCATGTCAAGACTAGGATAAGGTTCTTCGCGTAGCCTCGAATTAAGCCACATCCTCCACCGCTTGTGTGAGCCCCCGTCAATTCCTTTGAGTTTCAGCCTTGCGACCGTACTCCCCAGGCGCAGGACTTAACGCGTTAGCTACGGGACTTGCCCCGTACAGGGCAAACCCCAAGTCCTGATGGTTTAGGGCTAGGACTACCAGGGTATCTAATCCTGTTTGCTCCCCTAGCTTTCGTCCCTCAGCGTCAGAAGTGATCCAGCAAGCCGCTTTCGCCTCGGATGTTCCTGCGGATATCTACGCATTTCACCGCTACACCCGCAATTCCACTTGCCTCTCTCACCCTCTAGCACGGCAGTTTCGGAAGCAGCCTCTGGGTTAAGCCCAGAGATTTCACTTCCGACTTGCCACACCGCCTACGGACCCTTTACGCCCAGTAATTCCGAGCAACGCTGGCCCCCTACGTTTTACCGCGGCTGCTGGCACGTAGTTAGCCGGGGCTTCTTATACCCGTACCGTCAAACCCTTGCGGGCATTCTTCCGGGTCGAAAGGGGTTTACACTCCGAGAAGCTTCATCCCCCACGCGGCGTTGCTGCATCAGACTTTCGTCCATTGTGCAAGATTCCCCACTGCTGCCTCCCGTAGGAGTCTGGACCGTGTCTCAGTTCCAGTGTGGCCGGCCAACCTCTCAGTCCGGCTACCGATCATTGCCTTGGTGGGCCATTACCCCGCCAACAAGCTAATCGGCCGCGGATCCCTCTTCTGGCGACTTGCGCCTTTGAAGACATGAGCATGTGCCCTCGTCTTGTTATGCGGTATTAGCCCAATTTTCACTGGGTTATTCCCCACCTGAAGGAAGGTTATCCACGTGTTACGCACCCGTTCGCCACGAATGTATTGCTACACTCGTTCGACTTGCATGTGTTAAGCACGCCGCCAGCGTTCGCTCTGAGCCAGGATCAAACTCTCGTTTGAAACCTGATGTT
>DATAXP010000131.1:0-45338 GCA_036272935.1 Pirellulales bacterium
CGGCGGCCGACACGATCCAGGGACACGCCATCGATACGCCGCGGCTGCCGGCGCATTTCAATCATTGGTACGTGCGCGAGGCGGTGTGGGTGAGCAGGCACTTATTCGGCCATCGGCAATGGCAGTTCAGCCAGCGGGCAATCCGGAACCTTGAGCGGCTGGCGGGGCGCACGTTCGCCTGGGAAGCAGGTCGGGAAGCGGGAGTGGTTGCCGGTTGAAGTCCAGCCGCTGCCGGCGAGCGAGCGCCACTGCTCTTGCCCGCTCGGGGCGCGCTAGCTAGACTCCGCCGTCCGAAAATCCGCCTTTGCGCCGGGGTGGCCGGGGCGTGCGCCTGGCAGAATCGGCAAATACGGCACGTGCTGGGCTGGGGCCGAGAGGGTCATTTTTCTTGAATCGGGAATTGCGGCACTTAAAATGGTCGTTACAGGCCACATTCCCCCAGATGCCCGCGTTCCTCGTGCGAAGTTTGGGAAGCCTATGAAGAATGCGATCTTTGGTGGTGTGATTGGAGCGGTGTTGGCTGCCCTGGTCGTGAGTGTCCCGGCGATGCCTCGGGCCGACGCGATGCAGGCTGCCGCCGCCGGTAGTTCCGACCTTGTCGTGGTGCCGTTGTCGTCGGCTGATCATCGTCAGCAGGTGTTGTTGATCGATTCTCGTCAGCGTGTGTTGGGTGTGTATCAGGTCGACGCCGCCAGTGGCGAGGTCGCGTTGAAGAGCGTGCGCAACTTCCATTGGGACTTGCAACTTTCGGAATTTAACAGTGCGGCGCCGTTGCCGCGCGAGATTCGCTCGCTGGTCGATCAGCGCTAGCGATCGAGTGTGTGACGTTCACGCGTCGCCGTGGTGCTTCATGGACGAGTGCCCACCGGCGGCCACAGGGCTTGCGGCCGACGACGGCCCCGAGCGAATGCAGGACACATCATGGCCAGTAAACTCGTCCCGTTGAACGACGCCGCCGCGCATCTGGGCGTCACGCCCGAAGAACTCAGCGAAATGCGCCAGCGCGGTGACGTGTACGGCTATCGCGACGGCGCGAGCTGGAAGTTCAAGGTCGAAGACCTCGACGCCTATAAAGCCAAGAGCGAAGGCGGCTCGGGGTTGGGAAGCGATGTGGGGCTGAGCGGCTTGGGACTCGGCGGCTCCGGGCTGAGCGCGTTGGGCATCAAGCCCGATGCGATCGGTGGCGAGTCGGCCGCGTCGGGTTCCGACCTCAGCAGTAGTGCCGGCGGGTCGGGCCTCGGCATCAGCGAATCGGACATCGGCCTTGGTGGGTCGGGCATTGGCCTGGCCGATTCGGGGCTCGGCCTGGGGAGCGATCTCGGCGGCAGTAAGCCCGGCAGCTTGGGCGGCGGTGACGAAGAAGTCGTGTTGCTCGGCGGCGACGACGACGCCGGCGAAGCGAGCGGCTCGAGCACCGTGGTCGGCAAGAAAAAGGCGAAGCCCACCGACGCGGAAGCACCGAAGCCGGCCGAGCCGAAGCCTGCGGCACCGAAGCCAGCCGCCGGAAAGAAAGATTCCAGCGACGATATTCTTGCCGGCGCCATCGGCGCTGCGGGTAGCAGCAGCGACCTGCAACTGGGGCCCAGCGATCTGCTCACCGGCAGCGACGTACTCGTTAGTGCCGGCGGCAGCAATCTCGGCGGCAGCAGCATCTTCGGCGGATCGAGCAACGTGCTCGGCGGGGAAAGCCAGATTGTCATCAATCCCAGCGAGAGCCAGGTCGCCCCGGAGATCGCAGAATCGCCGACGGTCATCAAGAAAGGGAGCGATCCGAGCCTCGCGGCCGGCAGCGGCCTCGAACTCTCCGGCGACGACGACGATATCTTCGGCGGTCCCAAGAGCGACGTCACGCATCGCCCCGGCGACAGCGGCATTCTGCTGATCGATCCGGGCGACAGCGGCTTGTCGCTCGATCAACCACTGGACCTGGCTGGCAGCGGTGTCGGCGGAGCCAGCGGCATCGGCAGCGCCATCGGCGCCGGTAAGGGATCGCTGGAGACGACCGAGTTTCACCTAGGCGCCGAAGAAGGAGCGTCGCTGCAAGCCGACGACGACTTCCTGCTCACCCCGCTGGAAGAGACGGCCGAGGACGAATCGGATTCCGGCTCGCAGGTCATCATGCTCGACACCGAAGGCGAAGGCGACTTCGGCGAAGCAACCGCGACGCTGCTCAGCACGCAGATTCCAGGTCTGCTGGAAGAGGAGTCGTCGCTGGGCGCATTGGGCGGCGCGGCGGCGGGCGGCGCGGGCACAGCGACTGCCGCGGCACCAGGCATGGTCATGGTGCCGGCGGTGCGCGAGACGCCGTTCCCCGGCTGGATGGTGATGCTGCTGGCAGTGTGCATCCTGACGCTCGGCCTCAGCGGCGCAATGGCGTACGACCTGGTCCGCAACATGTGGAGCTGGGAACAGCCCTACACGCTCAACAGCACCTTGATGGATTTGATCGTCGGAAAATGAGAACCGACGCGAGTGCCGCCAGGCGCGGCCTCTCGCTTGCGGTTTAGCCTCGAAAGGAGTCGAGACCATCATGTGGGCACCGCGTTTCCTTGTCGGCAGCATCGCCTGCATCGCGATTGCCGCCGCCGGCTGCCAGTTCGTTCCGCGCAGCCAGTTGGCTTCGTACGAGGCGCAGGCTAAGTCGCTCAACGAGCGTTGCAAGGCCCAGCAGGCCGAGTTGGCCACGCTGCAGCAGCACGCCCGCAAGGTCGAAGACCAGTTGCTTAAGGCTGAGGAAGAGCTGGCGATGGTCGATCAGCGCGTCGGGCTGGATCGCAAGAAGCTCAAGAACTACGAGCAAGAACGCCAAGTGCTGCGCGAGGAGCTCGAAGAGCTGGCGCAGAACCCGGCAGCGCCGCGCCATGCGGGGCACAATCGCAAGCTTGCCGAGTTGGCTAAGCGTTATCCGGCGCTGAAGTACGACGCCGCGACCGGCATGTGCAAGCTCGAAACCGACGTGCTGTTCAACAGCGGCGAATCGACGCTCACCCCCGAGTCACGCCAAGCGCTCGACGAGTTTGCCAAGCTGTTCGCCGCTGGCGATGCCGCGCAGTTGCGCGTGATGGTGGTCGGCCACACCGACAATCGGCAGATCGCGCATCGCGAAACCCGCGAGCGGTTCCCCGACAACTGGCATCTGAGTGCCGCCCGGGCGCTGAACGTCGCCGACTACTTGCAGAAGCGCGGCCTGCGCGAGGACCAGGTCGGCATCGCCGGCTTCGGCCGCCACGAGCCGCTAGGCAAAAACGCCACGCCCGACGACCGCCAGCGGAACCGCCGTGTCGAAATCTTCGTGATGGCACCCGATACTCCGGTGATCGGCTGGGTCGAAACGCTGCCGGGCGTGTATCGGTAACTGAGTTTAGCCGGCGACCTTGGTCGCCGCGTTTCCGTCCGAAGAGCGGTCGCCGCGGCGACCGGCTAAACATATTGGCTATCTGGCTTCCCCGGCCGGGCACCTTATAATCGGTGGGTAGGAGCTTACGATCTCCCCGCCCACCGCGGCTCGCTCGTCTCCTGCCTGAGCGTTGCCATGTGTAAGTTATCTTCACGGAACCGTGCCGTGCGAAGTCGCTTCGTTCTCGCGATGTGCCTGCTTGCCGTTGGCTGCGGCCGGACCGAACAGATCGAGCATTACACGGTCGCCAAGCCGCACGTGCTCGACAAGCTCACCGGGGGCAGCGGAGCGGCAAAGCCCGCGATGGCGGCCGAGTCGCCGACCAAACCTGGCCGCACCCTGGCGGCGATCGTCCCCTTGAGCGACCGCGGCTGGTTCTTCAAGCTCACCGGTCCCGACGCCCCGGTTGCTGCGCAGCAAGAAAAGTTCGACGAGTTCCTGCGCTCGGTCCGGTTCGCCGAAGGCGCCAAGCGGCCGACCTGGAAACTGCCCGAGGGCTGGCGCGAAGAACCTGGCTCCGGGATGCGCTTTGCCACGGTAAAGATCGACTCGGACAGCGTTGGATCAAAAAGTGAGCCGCTCGAGCTGACCGTGATCGCCCTGCCGCGCGGCGGCGACACGGCCGAGCGCGACTTCGACGAGAACGAATACTTGCTGTCGAACGTCAATCGTTGGCGGAGCCAGCTGAAGCTGCCGCCCATCAAGCTCGCCGACCTGGAGCCGCAGACCCAGCGCGTGACGCTCGGAGAGGGCGTGACTGCCACGATCGTCGATCTGGCGGGCACCCTCTCGCCGGAAAGTGCCGCCATGGGCCGTGCTCCGTTCGCCGGACGCATGGGCGCGATGCCCGAGGGTCATCCGCCGCTCAGCCTCCCGCGCGAATCCGAAAAGAAACAGTAGCAATCGCAAAGGACGCTCGCATGGCGACCATCGATATCCGCAGCTCCGAAGCTTCGCCGGTTCTTCCGCCACGGACGACTGCTGAACCGAGCGCACTGGGCGCCTTGAGGCGCGTCGTCGAGCCGTTGGCGTCGTTGAAGCTGACGGTTGCGGTCTTCGCGATGGCGATTCTGCTGATCTTCGTCGGCACCTTGGCACAGTCCGAGCAGGACATTTGGCAAGTGATGACGAAGTACTTCCGCGCGCCGTATGTCTGGGTGCCGCTGCAAGTGTTCTTCCCGCCGGCATTCTTTCCCAGCCGGCCGCAGGTGCCCGGCGGGTTCCCATTCCCCGGCGGCTTCACACTGCTGGCCCTTGCGTTCGTGAATCTCACGGCGGCCCACGCGCTGCGCTTCAAGGTGCAAGCCCGCGGTAGCCGGCTCACCACCGGGCTGGCGGTGATCGCGGTGGGCATTGTGATGACGGTGCTGGTGATCCTCGGCGGCGACAACAAGGAAGGGGTGCTCGAAGTTTCGTGGGTCGATTGGTCCTCGCTGTGGAAAGCGTTCCTGGCGATGCTCGGCGCCGGTTGGTTCGCCGCGGTCTATGGGCTGAAAAACATCGAGCGCTCGCGGCGGATCGAGCGCGCCGTGCTGGGAATCATTGTCGTCGGCCTGGGCGCGCTGTTGGCCGTACTCCTGTATCAAGGCGATGCCGGCCGGTTGAACGACTCGGCGATGCGCATCCTGTGGCAGTTGATGAAGGGCTCGATGGCCGCCCTGGTGCTGCTAGCCGGTTGCGCCTTGGTGTTCAAGAAGCGTGCCGGCGTGGTGTTGCTGCACGCGGGCGTCGGCTTGATGATGATCAACGAATTGGTGGTCTACCAGCTGCACGTTGAATCGCGGATGGCGATCAATAAGGGGCAGACCGTCAACTGGACGCAGGACATCCGTCATCTGGAATTGGCGATCATCGACCCGAGCAATCCCGACAGCGACGACGTGGTGGTCGTGCCGGAAGGGATGCTGCAATCGGGCAAGCGGCTCACCGATCCGCGGCTGCCGTGCGATGTCGAGTTGGTGCAATTCTTCCCGAACAGCCAGTTGCGCCCGTTGGGCAAGAACGAAACTTCTGAGGCGACTGCCGGCAGCGGCGCCGACTTCACGGTTGAAGAGCGCCGGCCCGGCACCGGAACCGACATGAGCGCCGCAGTCGACATGGCGTCGGCCTACGTGAAGTTCATTCCGCGCCATGGCGCCAAGGCCGATGAGAAACCCGAGACGCTGCTGCTCAGCCAGATGTTCTCGATGCGCGACATGCCGCAGCCGTTGAACCTCGGCGGCAAGAAGTACAACGTCTACCTGCGGTTCCAGCACATCTACAAGCCTTACGCGGTGCGGCTCGATGATGTGAGCCAAACGAATTACCTGGGGACGAACACTCCGCGCGATTATCGGTCGATCGTGACCATCAAGGACGAACAACTGGGTATCGATCGCGATAACGTGAACATTTGGATGAACAATCCGCTGCGCTTCGCCGGCGAGACGTTCTACCAGTCGGAAGTGAGCATCGACCCCATGACCGGCAAGTTGACGGGAACCACGCTCCAAGTGGTGACCAACACCGCTTGGATGATTCCCTACGTGGCGGTGACGATCGTGTCGGCCGGCATGCTCGCGCATTTCCTGGGAACATTGTCGCGGTTCCTGGCGCGCCGCCGCGAGATGGCGGAAGGTGTGCGCTCGCCCGGTGCGAAAGGAAAAGCGTCGCGAGTCGCTGTCGCGCCGCAAGCCATGTGGACTGATCGGCTGGTGCCGCTGGCGGTGGTGCTGATCTTCGCCGCTTGGGTGTTTAGCGCGGCGCGCATCCCGACGGCGCCGATTGGCGGTTTGGACCTGTATGCCTTCGGCGCATTGCCGCTGGCTTACGAGGGGCGCGTGAAGCCGTACGACACCTTAGCCCGGACCAGCTTGCGGGCAATCTCGGGCCGCGAAATCTATAGCGATCCGCCGCCGAATGAGAAGCAGGACAAAACGCTCTATGAAACCCTGTTCGGTGCCCGGCCCAAGTCGCACCCGGCCATCGAGTGGTTGCTGGACGTAATGGCCGACTCGCACGCCGCCGCCGAGCACCGTGTGTTCCAGATCGCAAATTTCGATGTGCTGGACACGCTGGGCCTCGAACGTCGTAAGCGCTTTCGCTACGCGATCGGCGAGTTCCATGAGCATGCCGAGCGGTTCGAGGCCGAGGTGGCCAAAGCGAAAGCTGCCCAGAAGGCCGACAAGTACGCGTTGAGCACCTACGAAAAAAAGCTGTTGCAGTTCAACGGCAAGGTGAACGTGTACATGGCGATCGACGCTGCGTTCCACCCGGCCGTCGTGCCAGACTTCCCCACGCAGGACGAAATCGACAAGAATCCCGAGGGCGCGCGGAAGAAACTGATTGACTCGATGAGCCGCGTGCGGATGGCGGTCGAGGATTTGAACTCGCGCGACGTGCCGCTCGCCGTGCCGGCCGAAACCGCCGGCGAGCCGCTGACCGAGAAGTCCAACTCCAACAATCGTCCCTGGATTCCGTACGCCAACGCGGTGATCGAGGCGTACGTGCAGCGGACCATCGGCCACGAGGCACGCGAACCGGTGGTGATGTTGGCTACGATCTTCGATGCGTACGGCAAAGCGCGATCGGCACAGTCGAGCGACGTCGCCGAGAAGGAGGCTGCCGAGTTCAACCAGGCGGTCGCCAAATATCGCCGGTGGCTTGTCGAACATCCGCCGACGTATTCCGACGTGGCGGGCGGCAGCTACCGCGCGGGTTTCGAATGGATGCTGACCCACGCATTCGGCTTCACGCCGTCGCCGTTCCTGAAAAGCGACTTCGAAGCGTTCTTCAACCACTGGGACCCGTTCAACCTGGCCTGGTACTGCTACATCACGGCGTTCACGCTCACCGCGCTATCGTGGCTCGGCTGGAGCCGGCCGTTGAACCGCAGCGCCTTCTGGTTGATCGTCTTCGCCCTGGCGGTGCATACGGTGGCCCTGGCTTCGCGCATCTACATCTCAGGCCGCCCGCCGGTGACGAACCTGTACTCGGCGGCGGTGTTCATTGGTTGGGGAGCGGTGGTGCTGGGGCTCGTGTTCGAAGCGATCTACGGGATGGGGATTGGCAACGTGGTGGCGTCGGTGGCGGGCTTCGCGTCGCTGCTGGTGGCGCACATGCTCGCGGTGATTAACGGCAGCGACACGTTCGTCGTGCTCCAGGCAGTGCTCGATACGCAGTTCTGGCTGGCCACGCATGTCACGTGCATCACCATGGGCTACGCGACGACGTACGTTGCTGGGCTGCTGGGACTGATCTACGTGCTGCGCGGCGTGCTCACTCCGTCGCTCACTGCCGAGACCGGCAAGAATCTGGCCCGCATGATCTACGGCACTCTGTGCTTCGCGATCTTCTTTAGTGCCGTGGGGACGGTGCTCGGCGGGCTGTGGGCCGACGATTCGTGGGGCCGGTTCTGGGGCTGGGACCCGAAGGAGAACGGCGCGCTGATCATCGTGCTGTGGAACGCGCTGGTGCTGCACGCTCGCTGGGGGGCGATCGTCGCCGAGCGCGGCATGGCGGTGCTGGCCATTTTCGGCAACATCGTCACAAGCTGGTCGTTCTTCGGCGTCAACGAGCTGGGCGTCGGCCTGCACTCGTACGGCTTCACCGAAGGGGTGCTATTGGCGCTCGGCCTGTTCTGCTTATCGCAGTTGATCGTCATCGCCCTGGGCATGCTTCCCAAGCACCGCTGGTGGAGCAGCCGAACCGTCGCCGGCGCTTAGGCGATGCTCATCGGAATCTCGCCGCAGGGTGAAGCGATCGAGTCAAGAAACACCGACGATGGCTGAATATCCCCTGGCCGGCGTGCGAGTGCTCGATTTGTCGCGCGTCCTGGCCGGACCGGTGTGTACGCAGTTGCTCGCCGACCTGGGAGCCGACGTGGTGAAGGTCGAGCGCCCCGGCACGGGCGACGACACACGGCAATGGGGGCCGCCGTTTCTCGACGACGGCGGGGCGAGCGCGTACTTCCTGTCGTGCAATCGCGGCAAACGGTCGCTGGCCCTCGACCTGACCAACGGCCAGGGGCTGGCGGTGCTCGAAGAGTTGATCGCGCGGGCCGACGTGCTGATCGAGAATTTTCTGCCCGACGCACTGAGCCAATTCGGTCTCGAGCCGCAACGGCTCAAGCAACTCAACCCCGGGCTGGTGAGCTGTTCGATCTCGGCATTCGGCCGCACTGGCCCCTGGAGCGACCGCCCCGGGTACGACCTGATGATCCAGGCCGCCAGCGGCTTGATGGGCATCACCGGCGAGCCGGACGGCGTGCCGATGAAAGTCGGCGTGGCAATCACCGACGTGGTGGCCGGCTTGTACGCCGCGGTGAGCGTGCTGGCCGGGCTGGTGGGCCGCGAGCAAGGTCAGCCGGGCCGCGCGTTCGACCTGTCGCTGTTCGACTGCACGCTGGCGTCGCTGGTCAACGTCGCGCAAAGCACGCTGCTCACCGGCAAGCCGCCGAAGCGTTGGGGAAACGCCCACCCGCAGATCGTCCCCTACGAGGTGTTCGCCACGTCCGATGGCTACCTGGCGTTGGCGATCGGCGCCGACCGGCAGTGGAAAAAGTTTTGCCACCGGGTTGATTGTCAGGCATGGGCCGACGATCCGCGCTTTGCGACGAACCCGGCACGCGTCGAGCACCGCAGCGAGCTGGTCCCGCTGGTCGCCGAGCTGATGGCGACGCAATCGACCGCCGAGTGGCAGACGCTACTTACCGAGATCGAGATTCCGCACGCTCCGGTGGCCACGGCCGATGAGGCGCTGGCTAGCAAGCCGGCGACCGCGCGCGGCCTGGTGCTGCCGTGCGTCGACTCGGCCGGCCGGCATTACCGAGTGCTGAGCAGCCCCGTACACTGGTTCGGCGAGCCGCCGCGCTCGGCAAGCGCGCCGCCCGAGTTGGGCGAGCACACCGACATGGTGCTGCGCGACTGGCTCGATTACTCGACCGAACAGATTCTGGCGTTGCGCCGCGATGGAGCGATTGCATGAGCAAGCGACGACGTTCCCCGAAGGAAATCGACACCCGTTCGCCGGCCGAGGTGCACCGGCGGCTCTCGTCGCGCTGGGCGCTATTGGCGATGTTGCTGCTGGCCTTGGCGGCGGTCGTCGGCAGCCAGTGGTACTACTCGCGCATCCAGCAGCGCCCGCTGGCTCTATGGGGGAAAGCTCCGGCCACGGCGATCGTCAAGTCGCCGGTCGCCGTGGCCTTGCTGCTCGGCAAAGCGCGGCAGCCGTCGAAGGCGGGCACGATCGAAACGATCCATATGGGCAAAACCCAAATCGGCGTGATCGACCGCCGGATGGTCGCCAACGCGCCGGGTTTCAGCCACCTGCGGGCAAGCCTGGTGAACGAGGCCAGCTTCGACTGGGAGGCCCCGACCGACAATTGCGAGCCAAATTGGGAATACGGCCTCGAATTCTCGGTCGGCGACGGCAACAACACGCTGCTGCTGTTCGCCCCGAACTGCCGCCAGGTGCAGTTGCCCCAAAGCGGCGCGACCGCCACGCTGCGCACGATGGACGGCATCGTGAAATTCATGCACGAGCAGTTTGGCGAGCCGAACGCGGACCCGAAAGAGAAACGGAAGGATTGAACCGCAGAGGGCGCAGAGATCGCAGAGGAATGCGCGGAGATGCGAAAGCACAGGAACTGTTTTTTCTTGCCGCTCCGCGTCCTCTGCGCCCTCCGCGGTTCAATTCCCAGCGGTTATTTCCCTGCAAGCCGGCCCGCTTCCAGCGACGCTTGGGCCGCCTCCACGTCGCGGTAGTAGTCGCGGCGGCGCAGGTCGCTGGCTGCTTCTTCATCGATGACAGCGATCACCTCGCGGTGGAACTGCAGGGCGCTCGCCGTGACCTGTGCGGTGACGGGGCCTTCGATCGTGGCGGCGATTGCCTCGGCCTTCGCGCGGCCGCAGGCCAGCAGCAGGCAGCGCCGCGATTCGAGGATCGTCCCCACACCCATCGTGATCGCCACGCGCGGCACCGCCTCGGCACTGCCGAAGAACCGGGCGTTGTCGCGGATCGTCTCGGGGGTGAGCGTCTTGACGCGCGTCCGGCTTCCCAGCGAGCTGCCCGGCTCGTTGAAGGCAATGTGCCCGTCGGTGCCGATGCCCAGCACCTGCAAGTCGATCCCGCCGGCCAGCCGGATCATCGCTTCGTATTCCTCGGCCGAGCGTTCCAGGTCGGCGGCCTGGCCGTCGGGCACGTGGGTATTGCGACGGTCGATGTTGATGTGGTCGAACAGGTTCTCGTTCATGAAATGCCGGTAGCTCTGCGGATGCTCGGGCCCCAGGCCGACATACTCGTCGAGGTTGAACGTCACGACGCGGGAAAAATCGAGCCCCTCGTCGCGATGCAAGCGGATCAACTCGCGATACAGGCCCAGCGGCGTGCCGCCGGTCGCTAGCCCCAGCACGCAGCGTGGCCGCCGGCGCACCAACTCGGCCACGAACACGGCATTGCGCCGGGCCACGCACTCGGGATGTTGTTCGACGATGACACGCATGGGAGATTTTAGTAATTCATTGGGAGCCTATCCGAAAACCGCGTGGGGCAGGCATTCTTGCCTGCCTTCGGTCACGATTCTCGTGGCAGACACGAATGTCTGCCCCACACGACCAACGAGTTGGAATGCGGTTTTCGGATAGGCTCTTCGCCGCGTCGCTTGCGACGCGCGTCACAAGTGACGCGGCTAATCGGTCGTTGGTAGCAAAAACGTCTCTCGCACGGCGGCGCCTGCTTACAGTAAGATAACAGTTCCCTCCGATGAAATCCCTGTACATCGAAACCGTCGGCTGCCAGATGAACCTGCTCGATAGCGAGCTGGTCGTGGCCAGCCTTCGCAGCCAGGGATACCGGCTGGTCGACGACCCGCACTCGGCCGACACTATCCTGTTCAACACGTGCAGCGTGCGGCAACATGCCGAGGACAAAATCTACAGTGCCCTGGGCAGGCTGAAGAACGCCAAGCGCGAGCATCCGGGCAAGATCATCGGCGTGCTGGGGTGCATGGCCCAGAAAGATCAGCAGCTCATTTTCGAGCGGGCGCCGTTCGTGGACCTGGTGGTCGGCCCCGGACAGTTGCACCAGGTACCGGTGCTGTTGGCCGAGATTGCCGCCGGCGGCGGTCGCAAGATGGAAGTCAGCCTCGACCGTGCCGAGGGCACCCGGGCCGAGGTCGAGCGGAGCTTCGAAAGCTACGATCCGCTCCGCGACCCCGAGATGCGCCCGACGCCGTACCAGGCGTATGTGCGGATCATGATCGGCTGCGACAAGTTCTGCACCTACTGCATCGTGCCGATGGTGCGAGGCCCCGAGCAAAGCCGTCCCCCGGAACACATCCTGGCCGAGGCCCGCCGCCTGGCCGACGAAGGTTGCCGCGAAATCACGCTGCTGGGGCAAACCGTGAACAGCTACCGCTACCGCCAGGGCGATCGCACCACGCGGCTGAGCGATTTGCTGGTGCGGCTCAGCGAGATCGACGACATCGACCGCATCAAGTTCGTCACCAACTTCCCCAAGGATATGACGCCCGACCTGCTCGAAGCGGTCCGCGACCTGCCCAAGTGTTCGCGCTACCTGCACGTGCCGGCCCAGAGCGGCAGCAACGCGGTGCTGCGGCGGATGAAGCGGCTGTACACCGTCGAAGAGTACCGCGACATGCTGGCCAGAATCCGCGAGACCGTCCCCGGCGCGGCGGTGACCAGCGATTTCATCGTCGGCTTCTGCGGCGAGACCGACGACGATTTCCTGGCTACAATCGACCTGGTCCGCCATGGCCGGTTCAAGAACAGCTTCATTTTCAAGTACAGTCCGCGCACCGGCACCAAGGCTTTCGAGCTGTTTGCCGACGACGTGCCCGAAGAGGTAAAACGCCTGCGGAATAACGAACTACTTGCAATTCAGAACCAGATCAGCGAAGAAGATAACCAGCCGTTCATCGGCCGCACCGTTCGGGTGCTGGTCGAAGGGCCGAGCAAGAACGCCCGCAAAGCCGCCGCAGCCACAAGCATCGACACGCCCACCGCCAGCACGCCCGCCAGCGCTCGCGCTGAGAGTATCGACGACGCGAATCCCGTAACGCAGTTGACCGGCAGGACCGACTGCGATCGCATTGTCGTGTTTCCAGGGAACCGCCGCCTTACGGGGCAGTTCATGGACGTGAGCATCTACGACGCCAACGCTTTCACGCTGTTCGGAACCGTCGTGACCCGTCATGTGTACAGCATAGGGATCAGGAGTCAGGATTCAGGATTCGGTGCTAAGCCGCAAGCGGCATTCGCCCCCGACTCCTGACTCCTGATTCCCGAATCCCGACCCGTTGCAATGCAAATCGATGAACTTCGTCGGTGTCTCGACCAGCCGGTCGAGGCCGAATCGCTCTTGCGCTCCTGGGGACTGGAAGATGTCCGGCGAGCACACTCGAACCTGGCCGGCATCGCCCAGTCGGGCGTGACCCTCGACCTGCTGGCCGACCTTTGCGACCAACTGGCCGAAGTGCTTCCGGGCCTCAGCGATCCCGACCGGGCGCTGAACAACCTGGAGCGCTTCGTCCGCGCGGCACGCAATCCGCTGTCGTTGGCCAGCCTGTTCGAGCGCGACCGCGAGGCACTGGCCATCCTGCTGCAGATCTTCGCCTCGAGCCAGCACCTGAGCGACGTGCTGGTGCTCGACAACGAAAGCTACGACCTGCTGCGGCTGACCGAAGGGCAACCGGTCGAGCGCAGCACGCTGGTCGACGAGTTGGCCGCCGAGATCGAGGGCGTCGCCGCCGAGCCGGCCGCCATGACAACCCTGCGCCGCTACAAGCGCCGCGAAACGCTGCGGATCGCCTACGGCGATCTGATCCGCGCGCAGCGCCTGGAAGTGGTCACCGAGCAGATTTCGTATCTGGCCGACGCGATCATCGAGGCCGCCATCCGCTTCGCCCGCCGCTGGCTCGAAGAAAAATACGGCCAGCCTCGCCGCTCCGACGGCCACGCGTCGCGGTTCGTCGCCCTGGGGCTGGGCAAGCTGGGGGGCGTCGAACTGAACTACTCCAGCGACGTCGACCTGATTTTTCTCTACGAGGCCGACGGCAAGACCGACGGCCCGCGCTCGATCACCAACGGCGAGTTCTTCGACCGCCTGGTCCGCGAGGTGGTGCGCCTGCTCACCGAGCCGACCACGTTGGGCTACGCCTACCGCGTCGACCTGCGGCTGCGCCCCGAAGGGGAGCGCGGCCCGGTGGTACACAGCCTGGAACGGGCGATGCGCTACTACGACGTGCTGGGGCGCACTTGGGAGCGGCAGGCGTTCGTGAAGGCGCGCGCCGTGGCCGGCGATCTGGAGCTGGGGCGGCGATTTCTCGATTATCTCGAACCCTGGGTGTATCGCCGGTATCTAGGCCTGGCCGATATCTCGGGCATCAAGGCGCTGAAGCGCCGCATCGAGCAGCAGGCTCAGCGCGGCGGCGACGACCAGCGGAACGTGAAGACCGGTCACGGCGGCATCCGCGATATCGAGTTCGTCATTCAGTTCTTGCAGTTGCTCAACGGCGGCGACCTGGCAATGCTCCGCACCGGCAACACCCTGCGGGCGATGGCGGCCTTGGAAGATTGCGGTTGCCTCACGCACCAGGAGCGGCAACTGCTCGAAGAGCACTACGCCTTCTTGCGCAAGATCGAGCACCGTTTGCAGATCATGTTCGACCTGCAAACACACGTGCTCCCCGACGACCCGGCCGAGCTGGAGCGCCTGGCCATCCGCTTGGGCTACGCGCGGGGGCCGAATCGCGCAGCACTCACCGCTTTCGAGCAGGATTACGCGACGACGACCGAGCTGAACCGCAAGATTCTCGACCACCTGCTGCACGACGCCTTCGGCGACGACCCGCAGACCGAGCCCGAAGTCGACCTGGTGCTCGATCCCGATCCGCCGCCCGACCGCATTTTCGAGGTGCTTGCACGGCATCACTTCCGCGATGTGTCGATGGCGTACAAGAACCTGATGCACCTGGCGACCGAGAAGATTCGCTTCCTCTCGACCCGCCGCTGCCGGCATTTCTTGGCGGCGATCGCCCCGCGGCTGATCCGCGCGATCGGCGAGACCCCCGATCCCGACCGCACGCTGGTCACGCTCGAACAGGTGAGCGATTCACTCGGCGGCAAAGGGGTGCTGTGGGAACTGTTTAGCTTCAACCCGCCGACGATGCACCTGTACGTCGAACTGTGCGCGTCGAGCCCGTATCTGTCGAGTATTCTGATCACCAACCCCGGCATGATCGACGAGCTGATGGACAGCCTGGTGCTCAACAAGCTGCCGAGCCGCGACAGCCTGCACGACACGCTGGCCGAGTTGGCGCACGGGGCCGAGGACCTCGAACCGATCCTGCACAGCTTCAAGAACACACAGCAGTTGCGCATCGGCGTGCGCAATATTCTCGGCAAGGAAGACATCGGGGCGACGATGGGCGCGCTGTCGGACGTGGCCGAAACGTGCCTCGAGCGCATCGCGCTGGCCGAGTATGCCAAGCTGGCCGCCAAGCTCGGCGAGCCGACCATCGGCACGGGCCCGCGCACCGGCGAGCGGGCCGGCATGGTCATCCTGGCGATGGGCAAGCTCGGCGGCCGCGAGTTGAACTATCACAGCGACCTGGACGTGATCTTTCTGTACGAGGCCGACGGCTCGACGATGCCAAGCCGCCGCGGCAGCCGCAGCAGCGAGACGACTACCAACCAACATTTTTTCAGCGAGCTGGGCACGCGGATCATTAAGACGTGCAGCCGGCTGGGACAGTTCGGCCGGCTGTACGAGATCGATACGCGCCTGCGGCCGACCGGCAAAAGCGGCACACTGGCCACCAGCTTCGACGAGTTCCAGCGCTACTTTGCCGAAGGCCGCGGCCAGCTTTGGGAGCGGCAGGCGCTATGCAAGGCCCGCGCGGTGTTTGGCGAGCCGGAGCTGTGTCGCCGAGCGATGCGCCTGGTGCACCAGGCCGCGTACGAGCATCTGTTCCATGCTCCCGATGCCGTGGCGATCCGCCAGATGCGCATGCGGATCGAAGCCGCCAGCACCCCCAACAACCTGAAGCGCGGCATCGGCGGATTGTGTGATATCGACTTCCTGGTGCAGATGCTGCAATTGCGCTGCGGCCGCGAGTGTCCGCAGGCGCGGCAGTCGAGTACCCTCGACGCCCTGGCCGCGCTGCACAAGGCGGGTCGGCTTTCGACCGATGATTACGAGTTCTTGTACATCAGCTACCGCTTCCTCCGCACGGTCGAGCTGCGGCTGCGGCTGGTGAGCACCACGGCCCGCGATGCCCTGCCCGACGACTCGATGGAGCGGGCTCGTCTCGCGCGTGCGCTGGGCTTGCCCGACGGCGACGCGCTCGTGGAGCAGTACCGTCGGCTGACCTCGGACAATCGTCGGCGCTTCGACGACCTGGTGGCCGAAACCGCTGCTGGTGCCGATCCAATCCCGCCCCCTGAGCCCGCCGTGATCGAGATCGCCACCACTGAACTGCTCAGCGGCGAACCGGCCGGAGAGTGATCGCTCATCGTTAGCCCCCGGCGAGTCGCCGGGGGCGAATGTGTGTTACCGCGCCATCGGCGCCTGTGCTTCGATGTACCGCCGATGAACGTCCAGGTAGCAGTCGCGCACCAGGGCATCGATCTGCTCAGGCTGCATGAACTGCCGGCTGAATCCCGGCACGTCCGGATCGATCGCCAGCCGCGCGGCGCCGAGAAAGTGGGTGATCAGGTTCTTCGGATCCTCGTGTCCCACGGCAAAACGGATGGTCGTCGGCGAGATGCCCGCCTGGGCGAGCTGGTCTTCGTGCAGCTCGGAGTGCGTTGTCAGCGCAGGGCAACTGACGATGGTGTTCGACTGCCCCAGGCTGATCATGTGATCGAACGTCGGCGCGAGGCTGTCGAAGAACCGCTGGAACGCTTCGCGCGGTACCTCGGGCATGTCGATCGTGAACAGCGGCGCCGCCAGGCCGAGGAACACCAGCCGCCGGGCGAGCGGCGAGTTGGGATTGTCGTCGAGCGCGCTGGAGTGGACGCGGATCGCCGAATGCGCAGCCAGAAACCGCGTGAGAATCTGCGTGTTGATGCACTTGGCCAGCATCCGCACGTCGAGCGTCCGCATCCCCTGTAACACTTCAAACGCGGCATCGGCGTTCAGGAACGCTCCCTTCACATAGTAAACGTTCCAGAACAGCGTCTGATCCCACGACACGCCGCCGGCACTCTCGCCTTTCGGCAGGAACATGTCTTCGTTGCGGCCGATCACGACGCCGGCGATCACCGAGCCGGCCCCCGACAGGTCCTTGGTGTAGCTGTGGACGACGAAATCGGGACGCTCGTCGGTTTGCTCGCGTTGCAGCGGCCGCACCAGGAACGGCGTCCCCACCGTGGCGTCGAGCATCACACGCATCCCGCGTCGATGCGCCTCGCGGCAGATTGCCGGCACGTCGAGCACGTAGCCATGCGGATTGCACGGTGATTCGAGATACACATAGGTCCGTCGCCCCGCGGAGAAACGATCGGCATACTGTTTCTCGACGCGCTCGCACGCTTGGCAAAAATCGTCGACATCCCAGCCGTCGAACGTCTCGACGGCAATTTCAAGGTTGCTCTGCTTGGCGTACCAATCGTGGATCAACTGATGCGCGCCGCCGTACAGGTGCCGGCTGGTGATCAGCACGTCATCGCGGCCCAGCACGTGCGCCAGCACCGCGTCGATCGCCGCCATGCCGCTGTTGAAATTCCAGGCGAAGTACTCGCGGGCATAGGGGCCGGCCTCGAGGTCGACCATGTGATTGGCCAGCGACACACTCGTCGGGTTCAGCAACCGCGAGTAAATCTCCAGCAGCAATTCCTTCCCCTGGAATGCATCTTCGATCCACTCGGCGCAGGCGTAGATGTACGTGGCCGTGCGGGCGATCACTGGGTTGGCCGCGAAAATGGCCGTCACATTGTCGAACACCGCGTAGGGGCCCTTCGCCGCCAAGGTCGCCTGGTCGTAGCCAAGGCTTTGGTAGCTGCGCCGCGCGGGGTTTTGCAGCGTGTCGAGCAGTTTGGCCAGTTGGAACGACAAGAACTTCTTGGCGTTGAAGTACGCGATCCGGTCGGACCGGTCGAGTCGGTCGATCGTCTCAAGCGTCAGCCGCCACAGCGATTCAAGGTCGGCCTGCGTTTCGTACAGCCGCGTGGCGATGCGCGCCAGCGTCTGGCCGAAAGGCGTAGCGGCCGTGATACCAAAATGTTGCAACTGCTCGGCGACAAGCTCTTCGACGTTCTCAGCGCTGCTCGTCTTCCGCCGCGGCGACAAACGCCGCATCCGTTCGAAGCTTTCCGTCATCTTCTACCTCCGTGTCGTTCAAATTGCCGGCATTGTGGCATACAGGTCGAGTGTCGGCCGATCGCCGAGGATCGTGAACAAGTCGCGAATCTGGCGGTGACCGTCGGTGAGCAAGAAGCGGCTGTTGCGGCCGAAACTCTTCGCGCCGAGCACGTAGAAGTTCGGCTCGCCGTTTACCAGCGCCGCAGGGCCGCCGCTGGGATCGTCGAGGCCGTCGGTCACGCCATTAAACTCAACGTGCAATTCGCGCGCGATCGACGAGTCGGGGCGATAGCCGACGTTGGCAATCACGCGATCGACCGTGACAGTTTCTTCGTGCATCCCGGCGAGTTTGATGCGTAGTGTTTCGGCTTCGTCGCGCTGGATGCCCGCGATTGCTGTGCCCGGAAGGTGCCGGATGTGCGGATCGAGGTTCGCCGCGTACCAATTGGCGGCCCGCACTGCACGATCGCGCTCGGCCAGTGGATCGTCGGCAATCCTGTCGATCGGGCCAGCCGTGGCGAGCGGCTCGCGGCGCGTGATCCAGATCACGTTGGGGCGTGGCTCGAGTGATCCCAGCGCCACGATGGTCGTCGCCGCCGAATGTCCCGCCCCGAGCACCAGCACTCGCGCGCCAGCATAACGATCGCGCTCCATACCGATTACGTCGGGCAAACCGTACTCGATGCGATCCGCAGCATCGCGTTCCCCTGGCGCCGCAATGCGCCCGGCGCCAGTGTCGTTGTGTTGGCCAAACGTGCCGGTGGCATCGATGACCGCGTCGGCCTCGGCAGTCGTTTCCGCGCCGTCGGCCGAACGCAGCAGCAGCCGGAACGGTTCGTCGCCGCGGGTCACGTCGCCGGCAAGCTCTCCGTGGCGCAGCGACTGCTTCCCCACGGCGACGACCGTCGTCCGCTCACGCAGCGAGTCGATTACCAGGTCCGTAGCAGCCAGCGGCAGCAGATAGCGGGCGATCAGTTCATGGCCGGTCGGACATTCGTCGGCCGGTGGGACCTGCCAGGCGGAATCCTGTGCTCGCAATGCCGCGATGCCCAGTGGCGTGCAATTCATCCGCCAGGGGGTGAACAATCGGACATGGCCCCAGCGGCGCACATGCTCGGCAACGCGGCCGCGCTCGTAGACCTCGACATCGTATCCGAGAAAGCGCGCGTACAGCGCCGCCTCGATGCCGATCGGTCCGGCACCGAGAATGGCAATCCGGGCTGGCGTGTCGATGGCCATCGGTCGCACCGTCGCAAATACCGATTACTCTCGCCACGCGCCGACGCCCAGCGGATCGGACGGATCCCAGCGCAAAAGCTGTTCGACCACCTCGCGGGCCAGGGCCGCCTCGCCGAGTTGGCGCAGCGACCAGGCCAATCCCTTGCCCGACTCGTGGGCCGCGTGGTTCTCCGGCAATTCATAAAGCAGCGAGTCCGCATGTGCCGCTGCCGACAATGCCTTGCGGACCAGATCGAACACGTGGCCGAAGTGAGCCCGTGCCAACCGCGGATCGTCGTGCTCCGTTGCGATTTCGCCGAGCTTTTGATGAGCGGCAAGAAAATCGGGGCAATCTTCCAGCAGCCAGCGCAGCTCGTCGCGGGCCACGTCCGCTTCGCCGGCGGCGAGCATCGCGTCGACCTCTTCGAGATCGAGCGCACGGTCACGGGCACAGCGCGGGTGCACGAGTCGCCATCCGCCCGATGCAGCGTCGCGCTCGACGGTCAACTCGGTGCGCGGGCGAGCAGCCACGGGCGGCAGCGGTGCCTTGCGGCGATGGCGATGTTGACGCTTGGCCGTCACGCAGCGACTCGCCATCTCAGCGATGGCGTCCCAGCTAGAATTCGTACTCGTCCAGATCGCGACCTAGCTCGGTATTTGAGAAGATGCCTCGTGCGGTGTCTAGGCCCACCGGATCGTCGACATTCGGCAACGACCAAATGTGGATCAGCACCAGACGTTTGACGCCCGCGGCTCGCGCCAACTCAGCCACGGGGGTGACGCTGCTGTGGCCGGTCGTCAGAGCGAACTCGCTTTGCTCGTCCGGAAAATTGCATTCGTGCAGCAGCAGGTCGACGCCGCGAATGTGTTCCAAGTACGGCGAATCGCGACGGGCGGTCGTGTCGGTCACGTAGGCCAGCGAGTGGCCCGGCCAGTCGAGCCGAAAGCCGAGTGTGCCTCCCGGATGCTCGACGGGAAAATAAGTCAATGTCCCGCCGCGGGCCAGCGGCACCGGGGCCACTAGCGCGCGGTAGTCGCAAGGAAGCGCTACCGGGAACAGCAAGCGGCTGAGTAGATGCCGCTGGATCGCTTCGAGCTTTTCGCGATCGGCATGCACGCTGACGCGCCGCATCGGTCGCTCGACGAGCACGTCGAGCAGGAACGTAAGGCCGAACGTGTGGTCGAGATGCGCATGCGTAAGGAAGATATCGAGCTCGTCGGTCGCGAGCCGATCGCGCACCCGGTACATGCCGGTGCCGGCATCGAGCACGACGCCCACTTCAGGAAGCATGAAGCACGCGGTCTGGCGCTGTTCGTTGGGGTGATAACCCGCGGTGCCCAACAGCACAACCTTCATCGACCGGCGACCTTCGCGCACGCCCCTGGTTCGATCCGCCCCAACGCCACCTCCGCCAACGTTCGTTGTACCAGATGCGTCGAGCGGGCGTCGGCGTCGACAAAGGAAAAATGATCGGCGCACCCGTGGCCAAGCGTTCGCCTGCCGGGTAGCCGAGGCTCGTCGATTGGTCGCAACA
The DNA here is from genome assembly GCA_036272935.1 of Pirellulales bacterium. GTDB lineage: Bacteria > Planctomycetota > Planctomycetia > Pirellulales > PNKZ01 > DATAXP01. The sequence continues at coordinate 20,452 of DATAXP010000131.1, forward strand.
CAGGTGCGGCCCGGCAATTGCAGCGATTATGATGATCGCTGACCCATCTGTTTTGGAGCTGTTGCCATGCGATCCTGCTCGCGACGCACCTTTGTGCAAGGCATGGCCGTCGCGTGTGCCGCCTACCCAGTATTGGCACCATCGACCCTCTCCGGTCAGCCGGCACCGCGCGGCGTCGAACCTCGCCGCCGGCTGGGCGAAAACATTCTCGGCGAACTCAATGAGCAGATCGCCGCCCTTCTCCGCAAGCATCGGATTGTCGGCGGATCGATCGCCATCTTCGATCGCGGCGAGCTGGTGTTCGATCATGGTTACGGTCACGCAAACCTCGCCCCGCCCCAGCCAGTGACGCCGCAGACGCTGTTCAGCCTGGCGAGCGTATCGAAGTCGGTGACCGGCATCGGCACGCTGCTATTGGTCGAGCAGGGGCGGCTCGATCTCAATGCTCGCGTGGTCGAGGTGCTCAAGGATTTGCAACCTTTGCGCGGGCAGCACATTGCCGATCCCAGGTTTCGCGAGATCACCGTCCATCAACTGCTGTTCCACGGCGGCGGATTGATTCACGACGCACCGACAGTCGACGAGCAGGGCCGAGGCGAAGAGTTCGATCGCGAGGACAGCGAGAACCGTTACCGGCTGCTGATGACCAAGCCGTTGCTGTGCGATCCGGGGACCGAGCACCATTACTCGAACGCGGGCTTCATGGTGCTGGGGCTGGTGATCGAGCACGTGACTGGCCAAGACTACGAAGCGTTCATCCACGAGCATGTGTTGGGGCCGATGGGAATCCAGCGCATGCACCGCGAGCACGGCACGGCTTATGGCGCCGACGAGACGCATCGCTTCGGCGTCGAACATCAGCCGGTGGAGCGATCGCTGGGCAACTGGTTGGCCACGGCGGGGGCAATCGCCCGGTTTGCTGCCGAGGTGGCGGGGAGCGGCGGACGGCGGCCGTTTTTGAGTCCGCGTATGAACGAACTGATGTTCGCCATGCCAGCGTCGCTGAAGGTGCAGCGGCCGCGCGGACCGCACGTCGGGCTAGGATGGGACACGGTGGTGCCGTATCCCGGCGGCCGACACCGCTTCTCGAAGAACGGCGGCAAGGCCGGAGTGCAGGCGTGGCTTGAACATCTGGAATACAACATCGACTGGGCGGTGATGCTCAACACCAATTCGCCCAAAGACGAGCGGCCGAAGCCGATGGGCGAAATTCGCCGCCTGGCCTTGGCGACGTTCGAGCGCGCGCTGGGCATCGAAAGCGGCGGATAGCGGCGAGTTTTCGTCGCGAGTGCCACTCGCCGCTGCCAGTACCGCGAACCGGGTCCAGCACTGTCTGACAAGCAGACAGTGGCACCGAGTCGGCTTTGAACTTGGTGCCGCAGTGCCTACGGCGAGGTCGACGGCACGACCGGAACCACGACCACCCGGCTGCTGCGCGCCGCCCAGCGCGATGGATCACGGCCGCCCGAAGCCCACACCGGCGAGTAAACTCCACCGACGTGCGGCGTTGGATTGGCAATCGGTCGCGAGGCCGACATGCCGTACCAAGCCATCGCCGCCATGCGCTGCTGACGCTGGGCGGTTTCGAATTCGGCCTTGCGGCGAACCGCCGCCTTGGGGTCGCTGTGCTCGCGCACCGCCTGGTCGTAGAACCACATATCGGGCGTCGGCGTCAACTGCCCCAGCGATATCTCGTGCGGCGTCGAGTCGGACTTGGTGCCGCGCGGAGTCTCGGCATGGGCCCGCATCACGCAAGCACCGAACAACAACAGAGCACAGACGCTACGCATTTTCATGGTTCGAGCCTCGCATCGACGTGCCGCGGGCAATGGATATCCGGATAAATCCCGTTGGTTAATTCGGCGCGGCCGAGCAGGGCAATCGACCGATTTATCGGAGATGCGGGACGTAGCGGTCAGCTAAACTCTGTCGCCGCTGGCAGAGCGACGCCAACAGCTTCCCGCCCGTCAGGCGATCGCGCCCGATTCGCGCACGAACGCGCGCAGTGCACTGGCATCGCCGGCCACCACGAGCACAAACAGCCGCGTGCCATCGGTCCAGACGGCCGAGGCGCTGCCGGCGGTGGTCAGGATGGTTTCGGTCGGCCGACGCGGCAAATGCTCGACTGCCGGAGCACCCAAGGGCCCGCGCGCCTCGACGACGAACAGCGTCGCCCGTTCCTGCCCATGCCCGAGCAGGTCGTACACCACGCCATCGCGATCGAGGAGTTCGCCACGCAGTTGCCGCCAAGCGAGCACGCGCCGCGCCGTGATGAATTCGCCCCAGCCAAAACGTGCCGGTGGCGAGCCTTCCGAGGTACGAACGACCATCTGTCCCGGCCGACCGCATGCGGCGCGTGCCAGGTTCATAATCGCTTCCGGCCCCAAGTCCACGGTAGCTGGCCAGGCAAACCAGGCGACCAAGCCAGTTGCAGCGCAAGCCACCAGCGCCGCTGCCGAACCCGCGAGCCAACGTCTGCGAAGCGCGACCGAACTACTGCCTGCACCGCTGGCTGCCGCCGTAGCGGGCGCTGACTTTCCGGATGCCACTGCCTCGTCGAGCTGGGTTTGAATGCTCGCGGCCAATCCGGGCGGAACGTCGACCTCGCGCAGCTCGGCCATCACGGCTCGGTCGATGCTCGCCACCTCGCGGCGCAGCGCAGTCCAGCGCGGACTGGCCGCAAATGCCTTGGCCAGGTCGGCCATCTCCGGCAGCTCGTGGTCGCGCTGGCCTGGGCGACAGGCGTCGAGCTGTTGAAGCAGTGCCGGATCGATCGGCAGCGTATCGTCCGGATGCGAAGCATTCCCAGGCATCGCGTTGTCCATGCTTCACCTTCCGTGGTCGGAGCTTTAAGAAGAAGTCTTAAGAAGTTGCCAAAGGTGCCACTTCGCGGCGCGGCGCGGCGGCAGCCAAACGATTTCTCAAATGCCCCTTGGCGCGCGACAGCCGGCTCATCACCGTCCCCATCGGCAGCCCCAGCCGCAGTGCGATGTCGCGATACGAGCACTCCTCGAAATAAAACATCAGCACCACCAGCTTGAACTCCGTCGGCAATTCGTCGAGCGCCACCTGCAACGCGTCGCGATCGATATCGGTCAGATCGAACAAATCGGCTTCGGGCGCTTCGGCCGGCACGGCATCGATATCGAATTCGAGGCTTGCCGCCGGCACCGGTCGATGCCGAGCACAACCTTTCACGTACGTATGTCGCAGGATGGTGAACAACCAACTTCGCCCACTGCCAGGATCGCGCAACTGATGCACCTTCCGCTGGGCGGCCAGGAACGTCTGCTGCGTCAGATCCTCGGCGTCGTAAACCGAACCACTCAGCCGTAGCGCATACCGGTACACGTCGGCGTGATGATCCGCCACCAGCTTCGCCAACCGCTGGCGCGACTCCGGCGAGTCGGCTGATTGGGGTTCATCCACCGCACGACCGATCGGCTTGCCCAGCGGCTTGCCCTGCGGCTTGCCGCGCGATCCCGCTTCACACGACCGCCTGCCGTCCACTGTTGCGTTGTCCGCCATGGGTCCGTCCTAAGGATAGATGTTCTGAGGCCGCCAAATATTCCCGCAGAACCAGCCCGATCGAATCTCTAGGATAGTGCAAAAGGCCCGCGAAGCGAGCCGCAAAGCCCGGGCCACACGTCCGGGTTGTCGCCGGGGCTCGCCGTTCCAAATAGCCCAAGAATGGCGTAATTTCCTCCCACCAAAGGTCGCCTACGACCATCCCAATCGCTTCCGCCGCGGCGATTGCGGGCTATATTTCTCGGGAAATCGCTTCCGGCACCTCGGGCGAGGCGCCTCGGCGACAGGGGGTTGGCAGAGAGCATGAAACGTAAGCAACTGCGGTTCGGCCAAGGGTTTCGCGTTGCCTTGACCGCCACGCGATCGCAGGCCGCCGAAATGACGCTGGCCAGCGGTGCCTCGGAAGGGGGCGCCGAAAACCGCCATCGCGGCGCCGACCAGTGGCTTTACGTCGTCTCGGGGACCGGCGTCGCCGTCGTCAACGGGCACCGCTACCCGTTGCGCTCCGGGATGCTGCTACTCATCGAGCACGGCGACACCCACGAGATCCGCAATACCGGCACCCGCCCGCTGCGCACCCTGAACTTCTACGTCCCGCCGGCCTACGATGCCGAAGGTAACACGCTGCGGGCTGGCGAAAGCTGAACCCCAGGCAGCGCCGCGGTGCCCGAGACGAATCAACGCTTGGTCCTGGGCGGCGTCGTTCAAAAGAGCTCGTCAACCGCGTCGACGTCCATGTTGCGACAGCGCTGAGCACGATGAGGGCGGCTGTCGCAGACTCGACGGCGACGGCCTGGCCGCAAGTCAGCACCGCCACGAGCAACGACAAGCTTCGACGCGATTCACGGCAGCTCACGCAGACGCAGCTCCTTGAACTCGATCGGCGAGCCTTCGGACTCCAGGCACAGGTAGCCGCTGCGCGGTTCGCAGCCGCTGCCCCCCGATACTTCCTCACCGTTCACCCATAGCCGCACCTCGCCGTTGATCGCGCGCACATAGTAGTGGTTCCACTCGCCGGCGCCGCGGCTGAGGCTCTTGCGCGGAAAGCTGCGCGTGCCGTTGGGCGATGTCGGCTCGAACGGAGTCATTTTCGCGGTTTGTGTGGGGAAGACGTCGCCGTTGGTCGAGAAGAACGTTCCCTTCTTGCCCGTGCGCTTCTCGTACTGCTCGGCGTAGCCGTGGTCGAGCACCTGCACCTCGATGCCCATCGGCAGCTTGCCGGGGACCAGCGCGTCGATCGAAGCCTGGTTTGCCCAAACGAACACGCCCGAGTTGCCTCCGGCGCGCCGATGTTTCCACTGCACCACCAGCTCGAAGTTCGTGTACTGTTTTTTCGAGCGGACCACTCCGGTCGGCGTGCCGGTGCAGTGCAGCACGCTGCCGTCCCAGGTCCACGTGTCGGGATCGCAGTTGACGTTCACCAAATCACTCGGCCCCAACGACTTCCACCCCGGTCCGCGGCCATCGATGCAGGCCTGGGTCACCGGTACCGCTGTCTCTTCTGCGGCGAGTGAAATGCATGGGGCGACGAGGCACACGAACACCATGATCCGACCGGCAGTCATCGCTGTACGGTTCATTAGGGACCGTCCGAGCCGGGAACCACGCTGATCAGATCCTCGGCCAGGATCGTCGGGCACCAGTATTTTTCGATGTGCTCGATCACCAGCTCGGTGCCGCGCGCGTGGCTGACGTAGGGGGGCTCGCGCGGGTCGTACATGGCATCGGTCAGATCGCGCACCAGCACGACGCTGCGCCCCAGCCGGGTCATCGCCCTAATGCCGAACGGCCGCCCCAGGATGCACATGTTCGTGTGCACTCCCATGACAACGATGTTCGTGATCCCTTCGGCCTCGCAGAAGTTGAAAATCTCCTGGGCGTTGTCGCTGATGCCGTCGTAGCCCGTGATGTCGATCCCCGGATGCTGTCGGCTGAATTGCTTCACCGCGGCGCCGACGATTGGGTCGTCACAAGAGCAGCGGCTGGTATCGATCGGCAGCGGCGGCTCGTGTTTTGGGTCGAGGTCGCACCACTTGTTGAACACCACGCCGGCGGGCGGCGTCGCGGCGGGAATCTGCTGCATCCGCTTGCGGTACGGCGTGTCCGCGTGCATATCGACCGTGCCGCTGGGAGCGTGAATGATCATCACGCCATGCGACCGCACGGCGGTGACCACGGCATTCATCCGCGGCGCCATCACACCAACGCGCTGCGCAGCGCTGCGGCAATAATGGCCGTCCCACATGTCGACGATCACGATCGCAGTGTGCGAAACTTCCCAATCGGTTTCGCATTGCTCGATCTTAAACTCCTTGCTCCCGGGCACGGTTTCGACGCGCCGCCGGGTGTGCAGGCGCATCTGTCCGGCGAGGCGAGGACGAATGGCAATCGGCAACGTCACCTCGTCGTCGCCGCGAGCGCGGTCGGCCGTCGCATACAGCAACGCCAGGCAACCGAGTACGAAACGACACGAAGTGCGAGAGCCGATGAGGCGGAGCATTGCTTAGCCGGAGGGTGAAGACGGAGGCGGGTGTCGGCGGACCGGGGTCGATCATACCGCCCGCGGCATTGCTATCCAACGACTTAACGAACCTTGACCTACCCTTGGCATGAGGCTGTGCCAGCATCTTCGGCATGCTACGTGCGTTCATGCTTCGCGTAACCCGACTGTGGAGCGGCAGCAAACCAAACGGAAGGCCGCTAACCGCCAGGCGGCGGCGGTCGGAGAATTAGCGAAATCGTCTGCAGGTGACGTCGTGCGTATGATTCGTAAGCTATTGTTGTGTAAAGTCTTGTGTCTATTGACATCTCTTTTTGGCGGCCAAGCCCCATTGCGAGCCATTGCGGCCGACGAGGCGGTGATCCGGACGGGCAACGCTGATCGCGAAACGTCCACTGCGGCGATGGCTGAAGACTTTTCAACCTTGGCCAAGGCGGCGGCACAAAGCGAAATTTGGCTCCCGTCGGCGGACGAATTGGCCGCGAGCCGGCAGGGCGTCACCGGCGAGCTGCGGGACCTCATGGCGCGGCTCGGCCGCAAGCCGCGCGGCGACGAGTTGAAGCGAGTTTTCAAGCTACGCGAGCTTGGCGGCGAACTTGCTCGCGAGCACCCCGGTCGTTCGGCACTCGAGCCGATTGTCGAGACACTCCACGCCACACCGAACGACGACTCGGCGACGGTCGCCGAGTTGCGAACGTCGCTCGACGCTTACGTGCGATTGCTCATGATTGCCGAGGATGACCAGCTCGCCGCCCACACGCGCGATCATCTGCGTGCACTGGAATCGTCCTGGAACGCCTACCGTGCCTCCGGCGACGCCGCGTGCTTCGCACAAGTGCGCGAGCACTACGGCTGGCTGGCGCGCCATCGGCAGGCGGAAGCTTGCCTCGCCTGGTTGCGGCAGCAGGCGTCGCGGCCGAATCAACGGATTCGCGTTTCCGAGTCGCTCCTCAACGGCCTGTTGCCAAAATCAATCGAAAAGCCGTTGCAGGTTGCCAGCGCATCGGGCGACGCGACCCTTTCGGGCGAAGGTTTGTTGAAGGGAGTGGCGACGATCGAACTAGTCCCCAACCCCCAGCGCGCCGAAGCGTGGCTGCGATTCACCGCTCGCGGTGACGCCACCGTCACTGGCCAGCGCGGTGCGGCGTCGGTTCAAGCCCGCGCGACGCTCAGCGTCTCGGCAGCTCAGCAAGTGTATCTCAGCGACGAACTGACGCTGGGCGAAGATCCGGAGGTCGAGGTTGATGTGGAATCAAGTCCGGTCGCCGCGAAATATGCGACGCATTCGCCGTTGATGCGGCTCATCGGTCCCCGCACCGCGATGAGCCTGGCGGAACGGAAGCACGCTGCCGGCGACAAGCAGGCCGAAGAGCGGTTGAAGGAACATTTGTTGGTCGAGTTGCCCCGGCAGGCGCGGCTGTACCAGCACGCACTGAACGCGGCGATCGACCGGGTGCTGCACAAACCGCTGCGCCGTTATGGCGTCGAGGCAATCGTGCAATCGAGTTCGACGAATCGCACGCTGGCCGTAGAGGGAATCTTCGCCAGACCGTGGCAGTTAGCGGCCCCGGACGACCCACCGGAAGTTCCTGTTTCCGACACCTCCGCGCCGCTGCTGCATTGGCAGACACACGAATCGGCCGTGAACAACTTAAGCGCGGTCCTGGCGGGGCAGACCTTCAACGAGCAAGATTTCCGCACATTGTTGTTCGAGAACTTCGCCATGATGCCCGACGACAACGAACAGGAACGCGGCCACGGGTTGCCATGCTCGTTCACATTCGCCGCGCACGATCCGGTGGTGGTCCGCGTGGACGACGGTTGCATCAAGGTGCGGCTGGCGATCGCTCGATTCGCCGCTAATGGGCGTGAGCACCGCGGTCCTTGGCATGCGACGGCCCAGTACCGCGTGACGCTCGACGCTGCCGGCGTAAACGCCACCCGCCAAGGCCCCGTGCGATTAGAATCAACCACTGGAGCGCCGAGCGAGGCGATTGCCGCGATGCTCCCCCGATTCTTGATTCAACACGCCACCAGCGATGGCATCACCGCGCTGGGCGAAGCGGCTCGCAGCCTGAACCTGCGCACCGTGGGTTTGAAGATCGACGACGGCTGGTTGTCGCTGGCGATCGAGCGTTCTCCGTTGCCCGACCGGGCTAGCGCGTCCGACTAGTCAGGGCGCGTGAGTCGAGTAAGTGGCCGGGCACGTTGGCGTAGGAGAGTTCTTCATGCGACGAACCTCGATCGTCGTTGCGGCCATGGCGGCCATGCTGCTCGCCCGTAGCCAATGGCTGCACGCCGAGCCGCAGTCCACCGATAGTCACGAGCAGCTTGCTGCGGCCCAGTTGCTCGTGGCGTTTCAAGGCAAAGGCTCAGCGCTGGGGTATGACCTTGGCGTACTGACGGCGGCGCAGGAAGCATTGCCTTGCGTGGCCAACAATCGCGTCGTGCTGGCCGGCAACAGCGGCGGCTCCATTCTGGCGGTCTACTTCGCGTGCCACGGCATCACGCCGGAAACAATCGACCGTGCCGTGCGGAAAGTCGAAGTGGCTGACCTCACGGCCATCCGCGCCAACGAGCATGTGCTCACGAAGATGAGCAAGCTCCTGTTGAATCGGCACACCGAACTTGCGCCCGCGGCGCTGGGCGAGTTCGTGGCATTCGCGCTTGGCGACGACGAGTGGCAACCCGGCGACAAGCTGAGCGACATCATCGCGCGCAGCCGCTGCCGTCCTCGGCTGCCGCTGATCATTGTTGCCGCGAACCGCGAAGTGCTCGACAACGGCGGCACCGGCGGAGGAGCGCCGCGCAATGAGAAGCTCTTCGACGCGGCGAATTACGACGTGCGTTGGAAACCGGAAGTTTTTGCGTACTACCACGAACATCCCGACGAATTCGCGGTGGCGAATCCTGATTTGCGGCTCGGCCCTTCGCCGCACGTCGGCAAGGCGTGCACCTACTTCGTCGATCGCACGATGTTCGATCTGCTGCGGCAGATTCCGGCCGAAGAGCGGCTCGGCGATCTGCGGCTGGTCGAAACGCCTGCCGACCTGGCGCTGGCGATCCTGGCTTCGAGTGCCGAACCGACGTACCTCGACCCTGTGCCCGAAACTGACTACGAGAAGCTGCTGATCGGCAGCCAGTCCGGCGGACAGGGCCAAAGCGTGCGGCGGTCGTACTGCGGCGGGTTCATCATGCCGCTGGTGGCTCAGGACATTCGGCGGGCGCTGCCGGGGCTGCACGTCATGGGCACCAGTGCGGTGCCGCTGTTTCGCAACGCCCGCGGCTTGCTGAGAGGCTGGTACCTAGTCGACGCGGCGACGTTGTACTACCAAAGTCATTGGTGGAGCGATTTCGATCCCTCGGCGACCGACACCGTCAAGCGCGAGATGGCCGCCCATCGGCTTACGCCGCATCAGGAATACCTGGCCGGTCGCGACACTGCGGAACGTTATCTCGCGGTTGGCAAACTCCCGCGGATCACCGAGCCGCCGGCCCATACCGCTGCGTTCGCGGCAGCGATCTTTCCTGCCAACGCGAGGCTAGAAGAACCATTGGCCGCCGGCCGTGGCCTGGCATCGCTGTGGCGTCCCGCGCCAACGAAACCGGTCGAGCATGCGGCCTCGGCGCCGCCGCGTTCCGCCGAGTCGCAGTGACGATTTCGCCGGCAGATGGATGAAGTTGGCCACGCGGTATGGTATGAACGACGAGGGGCCGCAAGTTCTTCCTCCCCGGTTGTTCCCACCTGTTATCTTTGCGAGCCGCGCCATGCCCGTCGAAAACACATCGCAGCAGCCACGATTGTTCACCACTCGCCGCAACTTTCTGGCCAGCACGTCGGCCTTGAGCGCCGCAGCGACGCTCGGCGCGACACTCGCCGTGCCTCGTGCGGCTCACGCCGACTCTGACGAGACCATCAAGATCGCGCTCATCGGTTGCGGTGGACGCGGCACCGGCGCGGCCTCGCAAGCATTGGCCACCAATCTGGGACCGGTGAAGTTATGGGCCGTGGCCGACGCGTTCGCCGACCGCATCGAAACGAGTCTCAACTCTTTGGCCAAAACGCCAGGCATGGCCGACAAGATCGACGTGCCGCAGGATCGCCGCTTCGTGGGCCTCGACGCCTACCGCAAGGCAATCGACTCGGGCGTCGACCTGGTGGTGATTGCTGCTCCGCCGGGATATCGGCCGCAGCACTTCGAGTATGCCGTGAAGGCCGGCAAGCACGTATTCATGGAGAAACCGGTCGCCACCGACGCGCCGGGAGTTCGCCGGCTGTTGGCCGCGAACCACCAGGCCAAGAGCAAAGGGCTGAAGGTCGGCGTCGGCCTGCAACGGCATCACGACCCGGTGTATCTCGACCTCGTGAAGCGATTGCAAGATGGCGCGGTCGGCGACATCACGTTCTACCGTTGCTACTGGGACACCAGTGCGCCGGCGAAGCAGCCGGTGAAGCACGACGGGCTCACCGAGCTGGAGTACCAGGTGCGCAATTGGTACTTCTTCAACTGGCTCTCGGGCGATCACATCGTCGAGCAGCACATCCATACCATCGACGTCTGCAATTGGATTCAAGGGGCGACGCCCATCTCCGCCTCCGGCCATGGCGGCCGCCAGGTGCGCACCGGTCGCGAGTACGGCAACATCTTCGACCACCACTCGGTCGAGTTCACCTACGCCAACGGGGCGAAGATGTTCAGCAACTGCCGGCAGATACCCGGCTGCTACAACCAGGTGGCCGAGTTCGCCCACGGCACGCGCGGCTGGAGCGACGTCAGCGGCGGGAGCTTGTTCCCGTCGGGGTCGGATGAGATTCGGCTGCGCCCCAACAGCCGTTCGCGGCGCACCAACGATCGAGCCAATCCGTTCCAGATCGAGCACGTCGACCTGATGGACGCCATCCGCAACAGCAAGGACTACAACGAGGTGGAATACGGCGCACTGTCGAGTATGACCGCCATCCTCGGTCGCATGGCAACCTATTCGGGCAAGCTGGTCACCTGGGACGAAGCGCTCGCTTCGGCGCTGCAACTGACCAGCGACGCCGAGCACTGGAGCGATCCCGCCCCGCTGGCCCCGCAGGCCGATGGCAGCTACGCGATCGCCATGCCCGGCATCACGAAGGCGGTGTAGCCAATGCAGCGACGCCAATTCATGCAGGCCGTGGCCGGCGCGGCCATCGGAACCTCGATCGCCGCGCGTTCCCAGGCGGAAAGCGCGTCGGCCGAGCCGTTCCACCTGAAGCTCGCGCCGCACTTCGGCATGTTTGCCAGTCTCGCCGGGGCGGATCTGGTCGACCAGCTCAAGTTTGCCGCCGATCAGGGCTTCCGCGCTTGGGAAGACAACACGATGCCGACGCGCAGCGTCGAGGATCAGACGCGCGTCGCTGCCGCGATGCAGCGCCTGGGAATCGAGATGGGCACGATCTCGGCCCTGGGCAAGTTCGGCTACGAGGTCCACTTCGCCGGCGACGATGCCGATCTTCGAGCAAAGGTGCTCGAACAGATCAAGTCGGCGCTCGATGTAGCCCAGCGCGTGAATGCCAAGTGGATGACGCTGGTCCTGGGGTCGCTGGACCCGAAGCTGAACATGAACTATCAAACGGCCAACTGCATCGACCTGCTGCGCCGTGTGTGCGACGTCGTCGAGCCGCAGGGAGTGACGATGGTCATCGAACCGCTGAACCATCGCACCAATCATCCTGGCGTGTTCCTGCACACCTGCTCACAGGGTTACATGATCTGTCGCGCCGTCGGCCGCAAGAGCTGCAAGGTGCTGTTCGACATCTATCACGAACAGATCGACGAGGGAAATTTGATCCCGAACATCGATCGCGCTTGGAACGAGATCGGCTACTTCCAGTGCGGCGACAATCCCGGACGCAAGGAGCCGGGGACCGGCGAGATCAACTACCGCAACGTGTTCCGCCACATCCACGACAAGGGATGGACCGGCATCATGGGTCTCGAGCACGGCAACTCGCGCAAGGGTCCCGACGGCGAGCGCGCGGTGATCGCCGCGTATCGCGAAGTCGACCCGGCGTAGCCTCGGATCGATCGAAGGCGCGTTGTGCTGCCCCGACGCTGCATCGGCCGGCGACTTCGCCGCCTGCCAGACTCACGTCTTAAGCAGTTTTTGTTCTCGCTTGTCCGCATTACATGGTTACGATGGTCGTATTCGCGAAAAACCAAGCGCGTCCCGGGGTCTGCCAGCCCTTTTCATCGAGGTGATACCATGGGTTTGTGGGGCGATATTGTCGGCGCCGTCGAGGGCGTGTTGGGCGACATCATCGATGCGCTCAAGGACGGCGAAGACATTGTCGGTGATGTCGTCGACGTCGTGGGTGCGCCGCTCGTATTTGTCATCAACGGTGTTGCCTACGAGCTCGGCAATCTAATCGGCATTAACATTCGCAGCCTCACTGCGGCCGAACGCAACGTCGTCAAGAGCGTGTTCAAGAGCACCGTTCCCGCCGACCAGGTGCTCGTCACCAGCATCTCCGGCGAGGATGGTCGGGCGTTTACCCTGCCCGGCACCCTGATCATGGACGTCGCGGGCATCATTCCCCCCGTGGGTTTGCTCGTGCATCTTGTCGGCCTGGTCGATCATTTGCAGGACAAATACCTCATCAATGCCGGCAGCATCGCATCGCTGCTCCCGTCGGCCTACGACAACGGCACGCGTGAGCGCTCCGGCAGCATGCTCATTCATGAGTGCACGCACGTCTGGCAGGGAATCCACAATGGCTTCTCGTGGTGGTACGTCTTCAACTCCCTCTACTATCAGATCAAGTGCGGCCAGCGCGCGTACGATGTCGACGAGAACAACCTGAAAACCTGGTCCTCGTACAACGTCGAACAGCAGGCCCATCTCATCGAAGACTGGTACTCTCGCGGCTGTCTGACGACCGACCACAATTACCCGTACGTCCGCGATAACATTCTCCCCGGCCATCCCACCGCCACCACGAACCTTCCGCCCAAGCTGATCATTGCCGGCAACGCCGCCCCGATCACCTCGACCGGCTTCGCGCATTGATCGCCCGCCGCATCCTCGCCGATTGGCAAAGGCGCGGCGCGAAGGCTTTTCTGTTGTCATGTTTGTCGGGCCAGGCTCCTTGGCGACCGGGCCGGCGAAGCGTTATATTGATGGCCGCGAAAAAATCGCCGCCTCTCTAGCTCAATTGGTCAGAGCATCTGACTCTTAATCAGAGGGTTCCGGGTTCGAGTCCCGGGGGGGGCACTTACAAAGCCTTGCTATGACGAACGTTAAGGCAAGGCTTTTTTCGTTGCCGCTTGCCGGCTTCTGACGGCGCTATGCGCGTGGAAAGGGGTGCTTTACCATCCGGCTTTCTCAAGCGCGGCATCGGCCCGCCGGTGCTCACGGTCGCGAGCCGCTGGTGATCGCGGCGGCGGTGCCGTTTCCAGGCCGGAGCGTTCCGACAGCGCGGAGAAGTACTCGGCCAGCCATTCTCGTGTCGTGCATCGACGGCCACCTACCTGGACGGCTCTAATGCGTTCCCACGCGGCCGAGGTTGCCCGGGGAAATTCAAATTATTTCCTTGAGGTTTCCCACCGCCCTCGACCGTGAATCGTTGCCAGGAAGGACCCGCAGCCCGGACGCGGTGCTCTTGCCAGAATTGGCAGCCACAGGACGCGCCAGGTCGCACGGCGCGGGGCCGGTCGATTCTTGACACGTCCGGTTTTCGACGTTCATCGACCGGCGACCGGCTCGCCCATCTCGACGTGCCCGACGGCTTGCACCAGCGCCCGGGCCTCACGCCAGCGGCGACGGGAGCAACCGTGAGACATACCGGCCCGCTCGTTCGTGGTCGCCTGCCATGACCACCGGCAGCCCCGAGGCGATCCACCCGAGCACACTGCCCAGCGCGGCCGATAGCGTGATCTTGCTGCGCCACTGGCCCGCCTCGATGCGCTGCCAGGTGCTTTCGATGACCAGCGCCCGGACGGGGTAGGCGAGCAATCGCTGCACCTCACGGTCGAACCGTTCGCGCTGTTGGCCGATACACGCCAGCAAGTCGCCTTCGGGCTTCCGTTCAATGGCGACGACATGCTCCAGGCCGCGCACGCTGTAGTCGCCCGTTGGCCGCGCCGCCGTAGACTTGCTTGATGGCGTGAATGAGCTGCTTGCGTTGCTCCGCGGTGAGCAGCGGTCGCACGCCAGGTCGACCATCCGGCGTGTCCGGCAATCGGCCGGCAGTGAGCAGCACTTTCCGGAAAATGCCGTATGGAAGGCACTTGCCTGAGCGTGCTGAATGCTTTCGTCCGTGTTGATTGCCTCCGGCTAGCAGGGAGTGGGTCGATCAGGAAGTGATGTCGTCGGCGTGCGTGCCGGCATGTTTCGTCTTGCGGCGGCGGTGGAGGGTGCGGGCGCCGAGTCCTGCGGCGGCGAGCGTGGCCAACAGCAAGCTGCCCGGCTCGGGGACCGGCGTCCAGGTGAGCTGTTCGACACCGCTGGAGTAGCTGATGCTGAATGCGCCCAGGTTGCTCCAGGTGTTGGGCTCGGCGTAGGCCAACGAGAAGCCGCTGCCGGTGGGTGTGGCATTGATGCCGGTGATCACGCTCCAGTGTTCCGTGGTGTTCCAGAAAGGGGCGGTCGAGCCCGAGTTAGTCGGCGTGGCGGCGGCGGTAAGGTTCACCTCGAACACCGGCAGTTGGCTGCCGACGCTGGTCAGGCTGAGCAGGTGCCCTTCGAGCGCCACCTGGTCGTACAACGCGCCGGCCTCGGCGGCCGAGTTCGTCGAGGCCGTGAGATCCCACAGATACGTGCCGCTGACGGTCAGGTTGCCAGCGATGGCCAGCAGGCCAGGGACTTGCGAGTTGCCAGGGACGACGATGTCGGGGTCTGTATTCCCTGGCGCGAGCACGCCGTTATGCGCGACCGTGCCATCGCCGCTGACCACGACGTTGCCAGTCACCGTACCGATGCCGGCCAGAATGCCCGGGTTCGTGGCGTTGGACATCACGGTCACGGTGCCGCCGCTGGTAAGCGAGCCGTTGACCAACAGCGCGCCGGAGTTGATGCCGGTCGTGCCTGAGTAGCTGCTCGTGCCAGTGAGCATTTCGGCCGAACCTTGCACGCCATTGAAGGCCAGGCTCATCGCGCCGCTGAGCGCCCCGGCATACGTCGAGTAGCCCGCCACGGTCGGCGCGACGGTGAGCGTGCCACTGCCGATGACCGTGGACGTGCTGCTGGTGCTGTTGAGCGTGGCGACTTGTTGGCTGAACGATTGCAGGTCGAATGTGGCGGCGGCGCCTAGGCTCAACGTGGTCGTGCTGGGTAGTGCGCCGGTGGCGCCGAGTTGCAGCGTGCCGGCATCGACGGTCGTCGCGCCGGTGTAGTTGTTGCCGGTGCCGGTGAGCCGCAGGGTGCCCGCCCCATCCTTGAACAGACTCAGGCTGCCCCCCAAGCTGCCGGAGTAACTGTCGGTGCCGCTGGCGACGTTCACGTACAGGCTCGCGCCTGGCGCGGAGCTGGTGATCGAGTTGCCGGTGCCGCCGCCCCAGGCCACGATGCCCGCCAGAGTCTGCGTGAAGCCGGCAAGATTGTAGCTGCCGGTGGTGTTCGCGGTATCGCCGAGGTTCAGGATCGTGCTCGTCGGCAACGCGTTCGTGATCCCCGCGGTCACCACGGCGCCGCTGCTGATGGTGGTCGGCCCCGAGTAGCTCTGCGCGGTGGCCAGCGTGGTGCTGGTGCTGAAGGTCATGTCGCTGTTGAAGGCGTCGCCTTGCGTACCGCCGATGATCTGGCCATTGACCCAGAAGCTGCTCGAGCCGCCGAGGATCAGGTTCACGTGGCTCTTGTCGATCGTGCCGCTCAAGGTGACCAGCCCGCCGCTGGTGTTCTCGATCACGGCGGTGCCGGAGCTGATCGTGACGTTGCCGGTGTAGGTGCCCGAGCTCGTGAAGTCGAGCAGCGAGCCGGAGTTGAGCGAGAAGCTGCCGGCCGAGGCAGGGTTGGCATCGACGGTGCCGCCGGCGCCGACGGTGGTCGTGCCTGAATAGCTGCCGAGGATTACGAGCGTGCCTGAGCCGGTCTGGTTGATGTTGCCGCTGATGTCCGCGCCGGTGAGCGTGAGCGTGGCGCCGGAGTCGATGTTGATGGTGCCGCCGGAGAAGGTGACCAGCGCGCTCGAGTCGTTGATGTTGCCGGTCACGTGCAGCGTGCCTCCCGCGAGGTTCAAGCTGCCGGTGCTCAGGTTCGTCAACGCCCCGACGGCCAACGTGCCTCCGTTGGAGATCGTCACGCCGCCGGTCAAGTCGTTCGTGCCGCTCATCGTGAACGTGCCGCCACTGACGACGAGCTGTTGCGAGGCAGTCAGCAGTGTGCCGGCGAAGCTGCCGCCAGCGAGCGTAAGCTGCCCGCCGACTTGCAAGCCGCCGGTGCCAGTGAGCCCGCTGAGCACTTGAGCACCAGCGAACGTGACGCTGCCGTTGTCGACGAGCGCGGCACTCGTGGTAAGGCTGCTGAGCACGTCGAGCCCCGCAACGCTGCCGACTGTGAAGTTCGTGCCGGCCAGCGAGCCGGTGAGGGTCGTCACGCCCGCGCTGATTGTCGTGCCGTCGGTGTAGCCATTGGTTCCCGAGAGAGTCAGGTTGCCGGTGCTTACGACTCCGGCCGCGCCGTTGATCGCGCCGGCGAAACTGCCGCCGCCGAGAGTGAGCGCGCCGCTGGTCGTGAGCGTGCCGGCCCCGATGAGCGACGAGATCGACGAGCTGGCACTGAACACCGCCGCGCCGCCGTCGCTGATGCTGGCGAGCGACACGGTGGCGTCGAAGATCGCCGTGCCCGTGCTGCTGATCGAGAGCGTGGGGCTCGACAGGCTGCCGGTGCTACCCAGTTCCAGTGTGCCACCAACGACTGCGACACTCGAGTACGTCTCGGCATTGGCGATGAACAGCGAGCCCGTGCCGAGCTTCGTCAGCGCGCCAGTGCTGGAGAGCGGATCACCGGTGAACGTGTACGCGCCAGAGCTGTTGGTCACGGTCACACTGGCCGGCGCGAGGGCCGAGCCGCTGCCCGAGAGCGTGATCGTGCCGGCGCCGGTATCGGTAAATGTGACCGTGTTGCCCTGGGCGAACGCGACCGCCGTGCTGCCATCGAGCCAGTTGCTAGTGGTCGTGTTCCAGGTACCGTTCGCCGCGCCGGTCCAGGTGAGGTTGCCGGTCGAGACAAAGCTGCTCTGCACCACGAGATCGATCTCGTGCGCGGCGGTGTTGTCGACCAGCGTGGCCGTGAGCCCAGACGAGAACGTGAAGTTCGTCTCGTTGAGTGCCAGTTGGCTGAGCGCTCCGGAGTACGTGCCGCTGCTGCCGTAATTGATGAGCGTGAAGCTACCGCTGGAACTGACGATGCCAGCCAGACTAATCGTCTCGCTACCCCCAAACGTCAGCGTCGCCCCCGAACCCAACAAATCAATCTGCCCATTACCCGAGCCCAGATTGCTGAACCCGACCGTCGCGCCGGCGTTCAGGGTCAAGCCGCTCGAAAGCGTCAGCGACGCGGCCAGCAGGTTCAGCGTGCCGTTGGCGACCACCGAGCCGATCGCTTCACTGGCGGCGACATTGACGGTGCCGCTCGCGGTGACCGTGGTTGCGCCCGAGAGCGCCGCAGCCGCGTTGAGATTCAACACACCCCCCACGGTAACCGCGGACGTACCGGCAAGAGCGCCGGAACCGGTGACGGTTAATGTCGCGCCACTGGCAATCGACAGCGGACCGGTGAACGTATTGGAGCCGGTCAGATACAACGTGCCGGCCAAGCCTTGCACGGTCAGGCTGCCGCTGGTGGCGCCGTCGCGAATCGAACCGGCAATCGTGGCGCTCGCGCCCGTGACATCGATCGCGCCGCCGGCCGAGTTCACGTAGAACGTCCGGCTACTTGAGCCGGTGTAACCATTGCCCAACCGCAACGTACCGCCGCTAAAGCTGACATTGCCCGTGCCCAAGCTGCCCGGCGCACTTACAGCCAACACGCCGCTGGTGAGTGTCGTCCCGCCAGAGTAAGCATTGGTGCCGGTGAGGGTCTCAGTGGCAGCGGTCAAGGCGACGTTCAGCCCCACGGTTCCGGTGCCATCGCTGATCAAACCGCCGTAGCTGGCCGAGCTGCTCCCATTGAGCGTCAACAGCCCCGCAACGCTGCTGCTATTGGTAACCGTGCCGTACGCGCCGTCGCTGCTGCCGAGACTGGCGATCGACAGCGACTGTCCGTCGAGATCAAGCGTGCCGCCGGCGGCGTTGAACGTCACGCCGCCGGTCCCTAGGGCCGAGGCGCTACCGAGGCGGAGTGTCGCCCCGCTGCCGATCGTTGTCCCGCCGCTGTAGGTGCTCGCACCCGAAAGCGTGAGCGTGCCAGGGCCGGTGATCGTCAGCGCGCCGGTACCAGCCAACGGACCGGCAATCGTCGCCGCCGCGCCCGAAGTAAGGCTGATCGTGCCTCCAGCCGCGGCAATGTCGAAACCGCGCGTCGAGTTAAACGACGTACCGTAGAGTTCCAGCGTGCCGCCGCTGAACGTCACCTCACCGATGTTGCCGCTGAGGGTAGCGAAGTTCGCGGTTAGGGTGTTCGCTGCGTTGGAGCCAATGGTGTCGCCCAGCGCGCCATCGCCGCTGACTGCCAGCGTGCCGCCGGAGAGCGTCAAACCGTAATTGAAAGTATTGCTCACTCCGGTGAATGTTTCCGTCGTTCCCGGCTGCAAGGCGATTGTTAGCCCCAGCACACTTGTGTAGGTTGCCGAGGAAGAAACATAATCATAAATGAAACCGCCGAACGTCGCGTTGGTCGTGGCGTTCGTTCCGCCGATCACCAAAATCATCGCACCACTGGTCGGCGTGCCAGCATTGCCGTTGTAGGCCTCGATACTGGCCCCTGTCAGGGCACTGGCGGTCGCCGCGCCTGTCGTCCCTGCCGGTGGAGTCGTCGAGATAAAGGGGACCGTGTAGGTGATCCCGGGTGCATAGAGTTTCAAAAACGACGAATTGCTGCTGAAGGTCACGCCGCCGGAGTTGTTCGTCTGTCCAAGACCGTATTTGGTCAACAGGATGCCTTCCTGGATGATCGTGCCGCCGGTGTAGGAAAGGCTTGCGGAGTCCAGGAATAGCTGGGCGGCACCCGACTTAACCAACGTCAATGATTGCGTGTTGGAAGCATCCGCGATCCCCAATCCTCCGGTAATCTCCGGACTTCCCGCAGTGTAAATGTCCAGGACGCCGGTTCCCGAGGTCAGTGTCGTGTTCGCGGCGCCGCCGATCGAAGCGAAGCCGTTTACGTCGACGATCATCAACCCGCTGGCGATCGTCAATGTATGGCCGCTGCTGATCGTAATGGTCGCCGAGGTGCTCGCCGCGTTGCTGGGTTGGATCTGCAACGCATTGATCGTGACGTTGCCGTTGATCGTAAAAGGCGCGTTGGCTCCCGTCGACGCGAGCAACACGTTTGAATAGCTGTTCGTGAGGGAGCTGGTGATGTCCAATGGGGTAGTGAAGGTCAATTCCTCGCTCGAATTGAGTGGCCGCAAGCCATAAGTGGGATCATAGGTTGTCAAATAGCCGGCGACGTTGTACGTGCTTATGGCGGGGCCGAACGTATTGGTGACCACCACGTTGGGCAGAATCGCTTGAACACCGTTGGTGGGTGAGGAACTGTAGACACCGCTGCCACTGGCTCCGCCAACCAACGTCGGCGTGCTGCCAAGGATCAAAAAGGCGGACGTGCCGGCGTAAGTGCCGCTCGTGGTGCCCAAGGTAGCGTTCGTATTGACCCGAAGAAGTGACTGGTTGGCAATTTGCAAGGAGGTGGCACTGAGGGTGATTTGCGCCGTGGAGCCGGTGCCGTCATTGATCAGATTCAGGCTGCCGACGCCCATCCCGACGCTAACGCTTCCCCCCAGCGCATTGGTGTTGTTGGCAGTAAGTGTGGTGGTGTAATTGAAGGTGCCAGCATTGAGGACGATGGAATCTCCGGAAAACGGCGTCGAGGCGGTCAGCGCAGCGCTAAGCGTGGCGCTTTGATCGACGGTGACGTGCGCGCCGGCGAGCGTGGAGTTGTAAAACCCAAAAGTCGTGCCGGGATCGATGAGCACGTTGGGGACCGACACAATGCCCGAGGCCGAGTTGGCGTTCAACGTCCCACCGCCGCCGGCCTCTAACGTGGTCAACGCCCCGCTGCCGGTAATCGTGCTGGCAAAGTTCACGGTATGGCCATTGGTATCGAACAGGGCCGTCACGCCAGGGCTGACATAGAACGTGCGGCCGGCACCGCCGAGGCTCGACCCCGTCAAACTCTGCAAAAACTTGATGGCACTGTTGCCGGTGAAGGTGGTCGTGTTGGTGCTTGATCCCAGATCGGCGAAGTATTCAATCGCCAGCGTGCCGCTGTTAATGACGACTCCTCCGGTGTAAGCGCCGGTGGCTGACGTCAGGAGATCGACGGTGCCGGCACCCGTTTTCAACACCGAACCGCCGCCGCTGAATGTGCCCGAAAGGGTGATGGCATTGTCAGCCGACGGATCGAGTTGCAAGACGCTATTGCCGCCGATAGTGATATTTCCGCCATACGATTTCGTAGCGCCCGTGATCAACAAGGTGCCGCCGTTAATGTACGTCGCGCCGGTGTAACCCATCGCGCCGGCGATCGCCAGAGTACCGCTGCCGATTTGCGTCAAGCTCGCCGACGAGGCATCGCCAGCCGCCAGACTGCCGGAAAGGGTCAAGCCGACGCCCGAATTGACGCTCGCCACCAGGTTGGCTGCCGGAGCGACGTTCCAGTTGAGCGGCGCGGAGATGGTTGCCGAATTGCTGGCGTAGATGCCATTGCCGATGGTAAGCGTATTACCATTGCCGACGATCGTGTACGGGGATGCTTGTGCCGCGAAAATCACCGAGCCGACATTGAGACCCGTTGTCAAGGTCACCGTGCCGCCCGCGCCCGACGGTGCGGCGCCGAACACTACGTTGCTCACGGTCGTGTTCGGCCAGGCGATATTGCCGCTGGCCGAGTTGACGAAGTTGGTCGACGAAGCGCCCCAAGTACCCGAGCCATCCACCGCTGAGCCCGAAGTGTTGGCCGACCAAGTGTAGGTTTGCGTCGGCATGAGCGTCAGCGAAATGTTGCCGGCATTCACCGATTCCGACCAGGTAAAATTCGACCCCAGCACCGTCGTGAACGAGGTGTTGTTTGTATCGGTGGTGAAATTGATAAGTTGGTAAGTGCCGGCGGCGACGTTGCCCGACAGGCTAACGATCGCGCCGCTAAGCGTCAGCGAGCCCACGGTAAGCTGACTGTTTGAGGAGGGGGAACTCAGATAGAAGTCGAGCTGCCCCCCATTGGTCTGCAAGCCGCTGGTGATCGTGAGCGTACCGAGGCCGCCGCCTCCGGGTAGAAGCTGCCCGCCAGCATTGACGGTGACGACGCCGGTCGAAATGGTATCGGCGGCGCCGGTGGCGACGATACCGCCGTTGACCAGAACATTGGCGGTATAAGTACCGTTACTGGTGCCAAAGGGGTTCGTCAGGCCGGCGGCAATACTGTAGGTGCCCTGGCCGCTGAGCGTTGTGCCGCCAACGTACTGATTATTGGCGCTGATCGCCACGGCGCCGCTGTTGGTCAGGACGAGGTAGGCCCCCGCCGCACCTCCCACGTAAGTATCGTTGATGGCGCTGCTGAACGTGGCGGTGCTGCCGGGCGCCACATCCAAACTAAATGACCGAGCAGAGGCGCTGCTGTAGTTGATAGTCATTGGACCAAAGATTACGCCCGCGCCACTGACGGTTACGGTGTTGCTTCCCGCGTGCGTGATCGTGACGGACGATAGATCCAGCACCTGATTTCCGCCCAACGTCAGCGTCGTGCCGCTCATCGTCAATTGTGAATTTCCCAATTTCACCGCGCTGTTGCCGAACGTCTGGAAGGTGGCGGCACTGCTGCTGATCGTCAGCACGCCAGTCCCGAGAGCATTGTTGGCGCCAAGATAAACGGTCCCCGCGCCACTGATTGTGGCCCCACCAGTAAAGCCACTCGTGGCGCTGAGGGTTAGCGCACCGCTGCCGCCGTAATTCAGCGAACTCGCCCCGCCGTTCGATGAGTTTGAAATCCCGCCGCTAATCGTGACCAGACCACCGTTGGTAATCGTGAGCGCTCCACCGAGGGCTGTTCCACCGCTGAGAGTGAGCTGCCCCGTCCCTCCGTAGCTAAACGTGGCAACGTTCGAGCCGCTGTTTGTCAACGTCCCGGCGATCGTTGTGGCTCCTATACCGACGAGCGCTAAGGTGCGGCCCGTACTGTTCGTTCCGAGGGCGATGTTGCCGTAGGTAACGCCGCCGGAATCGTTGTTCGTCCATGTTTGGCTACTGCTGAGGATAATCTTCGGTGAAAACACGATCGCGGCGATGGAGTTGGTGATGTTGAACCCGCCGGTGCTGTTGTTCAACGTAAGAGTAAATCCGCTATCGGCAATCATGATCGGATTCGTCGATACCGAATCGAAGTCGAGTTGGCCGATGCTGGTCGATGCACCAAGCTTCGAGGGCAACGTGACGATCGTTCCGCTGATCGTGAGTGTGTCAGTCGTGGAAAACGACGTCGTGACGGTCGTGTAGTTGTTGACGTTTGATAGATCGCCAATTGCGCTGCCCGTGCCCGCTCCGTTCCACGAATAGGTGGCACCGGCTGCCATGGCCGTCCGCGCGGTACCTCGCCAGCCAAGCGCTGCGCCAATAAACACGATCATCAAGGCCGCTCGGCGGCCAGGCATTAAGCTCTTAAATCGAAACAACAGAATCAACCTCCACCTTTTCGTTGGCTAATACACAAGGCTCAGCAAAAAGCTTGGCTACAAGATGTGGGCGGAAGAACGCCGCGGTCAGCGTGGTGGCGACCGAGCCTGATGCGCCAGTGAACGAAATCGTGCCTTGGCCCGACAACACCGATAGCGTGCCGATGGTCGCGGCGCTCGACAGCCGGCTACTCAGGGCCGCGGCACTGTCGTCCGGTCGCAAGGTTGCGCTGGAAATCATGAAGACCGCGTTTCGTTGTGCCTCGGTGATCTTCGTAGTCGTGCCGACGAAAGTCACAATGCCGTTGGAGAACGTCGCGTTGCGATTACGTATCGATGAAGAAGTCGTTGTGATGCCGAGGACGTCGAACGTGAGGGCTTTGGTTCCCAGGCTGAATGTCGACGTGCCGGCTAAAGTGATCGCCTGGAGTCTCTGATTCGCGCCTGGAGCGAGGGCCATCGTTCTAGCGAAGCGCAAGGCTACCATCGCCGACAGCGCCACAAAGATTGCGACCACGATTGCCACACTCAGGCAATCCGCTGCCACGAGGCGCCTTGCGCCGCGGCACAGATACCCCATCGCCACACAGCCCGGCTTCGAACCGTTCGAAGCCGACGAACTGTCCCCTGGTTGCTCTTCCATCCCTCAACCTCTGCCCCGTCTCGGGTCGTCTTCTAACTTCTAAATCTCGCAACACAGCATGTTGCGTTGCCAAAGCTTGCTGCGCTGCTAACGCCCACGGCGCGCAGCATCTCCGTTCATTTTCTGGCCGCGTTTTTCACGACCTGAACTGGCGGCAAGCTACGTCAATGAACAGCGAGATTGCTCCAGTCTTAATTACCGGAGCGGCGCTGCCGCCAACTTGTAGGTAGGACGCACTCGACCCGCACTTGCTCATGTTCAACGCTGTCGCAAGCACGCACAGCAAAATGAATACCTAGCCGCTTGGTGAAAACGGGTAGTGTATAGCGCAACTTGTTTATTACATGTACTTAATAGCAGTTGGAAAATCTTTGAAAATGTTCAACTTCAGCGCGAATATTAGAAATTGCATGAAAAGCGCGCAACGAGACTGCAATTACGTTCGCTTTATAGGCGGCATGAGGTGGACCCCGAAAACTGGGCGCGGGAATAAGATGCAGGGACCAGCCCCGAGGGGGTAGAATGAACGGCCCCAGCTGAGCGTGCTGGCGACGATCGTCGTCGATAAGTTCGCGCGGCACTTGCCGCTGTGTGCGCTACCTGGACGGCACCAGCGACCATGCGCTGCGAGGCTACTTGTGGGGCTTCGCCGGCGACGAGCACCACCGCTACGTGGCCTACGACTTTCAAGATTCTCGCAGCCGCGATGGCCCTCGCACGCTCCGCTCAAAATGGCTGCTTATGATTCCGCCAGGGTGGCGGTAACTGAGTGCCCGCTGACACAAGACGGGTCGGCTCGGACGCTTACGTTGATATTCGGTGACGAGCGGTTGGATCTCAGGCAGTTCCCAGACCTGATGACGCAGCGGCTGAGGATCACCGCCAGCCAGCGCGGTCCGGCAGCGACGGCATGCCGACGGCTTGAGCGTGACGACCGCGGTGCACTCCTCGACCGGAATCAACGCCCGTTCATGCTTCGGATGCCCTGGCTGACCCCCCCGCTTCTTCTTCGACCTCGGCTCCGAACGCGTCGGCTTGGCATGCGGATGCTGCGTACTGGGCTCGCACCTCGGGCGACAGGGCGGCCAACTGCTCCGGCGTGATCGGCGGCGACGACATGCCGCAGATGTTGCTGATTTTCGCAAGTCAGGAAACCCCAACTTCACGCACCAACCCGTGAACGGTTACGGCGGCCAATCACACCATTGCCCGGGTTCTTATGGCCTGGCCGAGGTGCCAGGCAGGCCGAGCTTGATGAGTATGGTATGAAAAGAGGTTTCTTTTGCGCTCACGCATCGAGCAGCATGGCTTGCGGCCTGGCGGGGGCGTCGGCTGCGGCAGGGCGCGGCGCGGCGTACCGGAGCGGTGGTTTGAACTGCCGGACCAGGGAGATGCCCGAGATGCTGGTCGAGAGGATCGCGTAG
>DATAXP010000132.1:0-3715 GCA_036272935.1 Pirellulales bacterium
CACCTTGATCGCGAGTAAGGATCGCACGCTGGCAAAAAAGGTGCTCGCAGAGCACCCCACAATCTACTGGCATTGACCACCTCTTTCCCTTCCTCGCCGGCGCGCGCGCAGGGAATCCCGCCTGCGCGCGCTGCCGACTTCGGAAGAGCGTGCCGTTCGCGCTGCTGCTGGCAGCCCCGGGACGGACGCTTTGATACTTGGGCGACTAGCCCGCGGGTAGTCGCGAAAAATGATTCACCAGTTCCGTCCCTCGGCCATCGCGCGGCGACACTGTTGACGTACACGCAAAAGACACGCTCCGCGTGCCTCCGCAACTTGAAGGTTTAAATGGCCTCAAGCTGTGCGAGTCGTTTCAAGGTGAATCGACGCCTACGGTCCAGAGCCTTTTGGGCTGTCAGGGGCGCTGGGGAATGGCACTAGTTTAAGCGGGTGCTTGCACAATCGGTTGTGCTTCGGCGGGCAGGCGCTCCCGAAGATTTTGTGGCTGGACTCCCTTAAGCTAGTGCCATTCAGGGGCGCTGGGTTACGTCCACTCTCACTCCACGTCGTCGTATTACCAGCGGCTGAATCATGGCCAGGCCGGGCGAGGAGCGTGAGTTCGGGCCGGGCCCTTGAGGCCAGCCCGCTACAGCCGCGCGCGTCGCGTCGGGTACCCTGAATCGCCGCCGGAAAGTTCCCCGCGCTCGTAACCAGCGCGCGAGGCGTCCGACGCTTCTTGGAGAGTTGTCGACTGGGAAGGGGTACACCCTCGAAATCCGCACCCGCGACCACCCACGCTACTCTCAATAGTTAGTGATCGCACGGACAAGATAGCAACTCCAGGCACAGCAGGACTTGGCTGCAACACGGTTCGTCTGTACCAAGTTTTCGGCGAACCCGTTGGTTAGCACCTGGGCCGTCTATCCTTCCCCCAGCCGCCTAGGCGAAGCATAGCAAACGAGTGGCCTAGATTGCAAGCATTATTTTGTACAAATGTATTCGGCACGCTCCGCCGTGGCGTGGCGAGGCGTCCGAAATCAGTAAGCGAACATCAGCACCGTGCCGTTCGAGTCGTTGACGCCGGGGCGGCGTGACGCTAGGCGGTGAGGCTAGCGCCTGGCGCGGGCGACGAGACGCCGGCGGGCCGCGTCGAGTTGTTTGCGTTCGGCTTTGTCCCGCCGCTCTTCGACTCGATATTCGCGAACCGCCTCCGGATGCGTTTGTTTCCACACGTCCGGTAGCAGGCTGTGGTAATCCGTCGAGCCCGCCAGCAATTGGTCGAGTACGTCCTTGACGTAGGTCCACACATCGAGGTCGTGACGCCGGGCGCTGCTCGTCAACGTCATCAACTGAGCGCTCTGCTCGCCCGCCTCCACGCTGCACACGAACAGCCACGCCTTGCGGCCCATGGCCACCTGCTTCATCAACTGTTCGACCGAGTTGTTGTCGATCGGGATCCGGCCGTCATGCACAAACACGTTCAACGCCTGCCAGTGGTTGCGAAGGTACCGCAACGCCTCCGCGAAGTCGCTCTTCGGCAACACCTGGCTCAGCGGCGCCGTGTCCAGCCAGTCCCCGATCCCTTTCAGAATGATCGTCGACTCGCGCAGCCGCAACACTTGACGGTCCTGCCAGGTCATATCCTTGGCCCGAGTCTCGACGTCATACAGCGCCTGCATCATGGCCAGCAACTGCTGGCCTTCCTGCTGGTACGTTTTGGACTCCACGACCTTGCGGCGCGCATGCCCCCAACAGGCGGCGAACGTCAAACGCTCGTCGCTACGGATCACGACACTCGTGTTTCCCGAAAAACAATCGCCTTGCACGATGCAGCGGCTGTTCCGGAAGAAGTCGTCGGGGCCGTCGCGATGCCGCGACACGCGGAAGTCGAAGATGTTGTATTTCGCCTGATGCAGACCTTGATAAGCCCACATCTTGGCCAGCAGGCTGCTGTCCCCCCTGGCCTTGGCCTCGGCGACCTTCTCCACAAGTCGCTGGCGCTTGGCGTCTCCCGGAATCACCACCGGCGTGGTCCTCGGCAGCAGCATGCGGCAACCCGTGTCGTCGATGCCGACGCCCAGATCCTGTTTCACCAGCCGCGTCATATACTCGATCAGCGGCGCGACCACGAACACGGCCTGGGTCACGATATTGAGCAGGGTCGAACGGCTGGGAACCCAGCCGCTCCCCGCGAACATGTCCTGCTGGCGGTAGATCGGCAGATGAAGATGCCACTTGGCGTCGATGATCGTGGCCCCCACGCTGGTGTCGTAGCGGTCGCCCTCGACGAGCGAGGTCGGACGTTCGGGCGAAGCCACGCCGCAGGCGGGATTCCCCGGGCAGGCGTACTTCGGATATTTCTTCACCAGCACGTGCAGTTCGGGACGCGTGTAGACCAGGGTCTCGGTCGTGTCGTAGCCGATGATCGCCCGCTCGCCGTGCAGCGTGCAGTTCTGTTGCGACTCGTCGCTCGGGACGATCTGTTCCACGCGCCGTAAATGTCTGGGCAGCGACTCATCGCGTTTCTTCTTCTTGGCGACCCGCGTCACCGTGAACGTCTGAACGATCGCCTCGGCTTGCGCCTCGGCCTCGGCCCGAGCGGCCTGGAACTCTTCGCTGCTGTCGAAGGGCAGCCAGGACTGGTCGGGGCTGGTAAGGATCCGCTTCTCGCTGCGATGGCCGTTGACGAAGTGGCTCAGCAGCTTGCGGAGTTTTTCCATGTCGATGCCGAACTCCTCGATCTTCCGCTCCTGCAACGCGATCGTCGCGACGTGCGCTCGAATCAACGCCTGGCAGGCTACCAAATCGTGCGGGATGTCGCTCGGTTCGATCATGCCACCTACGATAACGAGATTCCTGGAAAGCGCCAGAGGAAGCGCGCCCGTTTTCTTCGATTTCGCAAAGATATTTTTTCACTCTCATCTCGAACTCACTCCGCTCCCCTGTTTCTGCGGCGCTGCCGCGAGTGACGCCGTGTCGCAGTGGTAACGCGGCCGTCGTTTCACGCTCGCGAGTTCGAGGCCCGCCAGCAGGATCGCCAGGTCGGTCGCGTCCATCTCGACGTGGTCGGCGCCGGGAACACACTGCGGCCGCTGGAAATTCCCTTTTTCCAGTCGCTTCATCCAAATCACCAGACCATCGCGCTCCCAATGAATGAGCTTGATCCGGTCCAGCCGGCGATTGAGGAACAGGAAGAGATCTCCGAGGCGGATATCGCGTTGGAACTCGGACTGGACAATGGCGTGCAGCCCGTCGAAACTCTTGCGCATATCCACGTTCTTCGCATACAAGTAGATCTTCGTCGGCCCGAGCGGCGTGGGAAGTGACGATGGCAGCATCGTGACGCTCCTGGACTATCGCCTGGCCACGACGACTTCCTGGAACGCGCCGGAACGTTCCGTCCGCGCGTGCTGGACGTATTGCGCCAGGCAGCGAATCGCGTCCAGACAGTTCGCGGGAACCGATACCTCGACCGCCGCGTTGAAATGGAAACGCACCAGGGCGGACGGCTCGGTCCCGACCACCCCATGCGCGTGACCCGCCGGTTTGCGACGGAACTCCGCCGCGTTGCTCCGCGGACCCGAGGACGCCGCGGCCGAGCCCTTTTCGACGCGTTTAGACCAATAGTAGAACGTGTGCAGCGACACGCCTTCGCTCGCACAGAAGCGAGCCACCGTCAGCCCGCTCACCCGATATCGCCCCAACCGCTCCCCCCACAACTTCCGCTTCTGAACGT
>DATAXP010000133.1:0-23913 GCA_036272935.1 Pirellulales bacterium
TCGCAGCCCGACCCAGCGTCAACAAGCCGCTGCTGTTGCAACTGGTCCAAGGGGAATACCTCGACCAGCGGGAGAACATCCTCCTCGTCGGCCCCTCCGGCACCGGCAAGTCGCATCTGGCCACGGCGCTGGGCATGGCCGACGCGGCTCGTCATGGGCGCGGCCAGCCTACTGCTCTTGGTGCAAACCTACTCGGGCGTCGTGCTATGGTGGCGCGGGCGAAGAATGCGGCGCGGTTCATGAGCCAGGCAGCGGAATGCCCATGCGCGTCATGAGCAGCTTCATGTCGTCCCACACGTCGCGCTTCGCCGCCGGGTTGCGCAGCAGATACGCGGGATGATAGGTGCAGAGCACCGCGATGCCGCGGTACTCGAGAAACTTGCCGCGGAGCTTGCCGATCGATTCACCGGTCGCCAGCAGTCGTCGGGCCGCCACGGCGCCGAGGCAGCAGATGAACTCGGGCTGGATCACCTCGAGTTGCCGTTCCAGGTACTCGCTGCAATTGGCCACTTCGTCGTCGTTGGGGTTGCGGTTGCCCGGCGGCCGGCACTTGAGCACGTTGAGAATGTACACATCCTCGCGCTTTAGCGTACACGCCTCAATGATCTTGGTGAGCAGTTGCCCGGCGCGACCGACGAACGGTTCTCCCTGCCGATCTTCGTCGGCCCCGGGTGCTTCGCCCAGAAAGCACAATCGTGCCTGCGGATTGCCGACGCCGAACACGGTTTGCGTACGCGTGGCTGCCAACTCGGCGCAGCGCACGCAGCCGGCCACCTCGCGCTGGATGACGGCCAGCGCCTCTTCCGGTCGCGTGGGGCAGACATTCTTGTCTGCCCGTGCCGGCGGCTCTGTGGCAGGCACGCTGGCAGACAGGAATGTCTGCCCCACGCGGGGTTTCGGCAAATGCGTCACTCCCGCGCGCTCGAGCGCCTGCAACTGTTGGACGGCCTGGCGGCGCAACGTGGCCGCATCCTTCTCAGCCATGCGATAAACTCCCTGCTACGCTGTCGATCACGCGCCGGCACGGCGGCAGTGAATCAAGGAACATCCTTCCATACGGCTTGCGCACAATGCGCGAATCGAGAATCACCACACTGCCGCGATCGCTGCGCGTGCGAATCAGCCGGCCGAAGCCTTGCTTGAGTTTCAACACCGCCTCGGGCAACTGATAATCGCGGAACGGATTACCGCCGGCCGCGCGCAGGGCTTCGAGCCGGGCAGCCAGCAACGGACGGTCGGGCACGCTGAACGGCAACTTGGTGATGATCACCGTTTGCAGCGCATCGCCTGGCACGTCGACCCCTTGCCAGAAACTATCGGTCCCCAGCAGCACGCCGCGCGGGTTCTGCTTGAAGCGCGCGATCATCTGGCTGCGCGGCACGCCGTCGGCCTGACTGTACAGGGCCAGCCCTCGGCTGATGAGCCACGGCGTGAGCTTCGCGGCCACCTCGCGCAGCAGCTCGTAGTTGGTGAATAGCACGAAGGCGTGTCCGTCGGTCCGCTCGACGTATCGCCGCACTAAATCCGGCACCAGTCGTTCGAATGCCAGCCGCTCGGCGCTCGGGTCGGGCGTATCGCGCAGCAACACCAGCTCGGCCTGCTCCTCGTAGTTGAACGGACTGCCCAACGATTGCGTGACCGCCTGGCTAAGCCCGATCCGCGACTGGAAAAAGTCGAACGATCGCTCGGCGCCGATTGTCAGCGTGGCGCTGGTCATCACCACGGTCGGCACCTTGGCGAACAATTGATCGCGCAGCGCGGGGCCAATATCGATCGGCGCCGACAGCAAGCGGGTGCGCGTGCGGCGGCCGGGCATGCGACCCGGCGTCGTCTCGACCCAGTACACGTCACTTTCGGCGGCTTGCGTCCGCCACGCTTCCATCTCGCTGGCCAGTCCTTCAAGGCGTTCGGTCGCTGCGATCAAATCCTGCTTTTCTTCGGCGTCGGTAATGCCGGCGGCGTGTTGCCGAATCAGCCGAGCGAGCTTTTCCAGCGCCGGACTGGCTGTGTTCGGCAAGTCGCGGGCGGCGGTCACGCGCCCTTGCTGCCCCTTGGCCGCGAGGTGCACTGCCGCATCGAAAAATTCGTCGGCCTCGAGCCGGCAGGCGAGCACCTGGTTCTCTGCCTCGCGCAGGCTGTGATGCACCAGCAGCCCTTTGTTCGTGCGGTCGTTGTAGAGCTTGTTGAGGACATGCTCGACCTGCCCCGACGAAATGCCCAGCCCCAGGTGATCGCTGGCGACCGATTCCACCGTCTGCACTTCGTCGAGGATCACCACGTCGTAATCGGGGAGCACGCTCGCCCCCTGGCGTCGCAGGGCCAGGTCGCTGAAGAACAGCGCGTGATTGACGATCAGGATTTGAGCGTTCTGCGCACGCCGCCGGGCTCGGTAGTAGAAACATTGCCCGTGCTCGGGACACTGCCGGCCGAGGCAGTTGCCGTGATCGCTCTCGACTTCTTCCCACACCTGCGGCAGCGGCCGATAGTCGAGGTCCGACAGCGAGCCGTCATCGGTTTCGACCGACCATGCGGCGAGATGCCGGAGCTGGTCGAACTCGGCCGGCTCGCGGAACGTGGTGCTGGCGCGCCGCGCCGCGGCTCGCAGCCGCCGCAGGCTCATGTAGTTGTGCCGCCCCTTGACCAGCACCGCCGTGAACTCCAGCGGGATTACTGAATTCAGCAGAGGCAGGTCCTTCTCGATGAGCTGTTCTTGAAGGCTGATTGTGTGCGTCGACACGACGACGCGCCGGGGGCGAGGCGAATCGTCGGACTGGGCAGCCGCCAGGATTGCCGGCACCAGGTAGGCAAAACTCTTGCCCACGCCGGTTCCCGCCTCGACCAACAGATGCCGCCGATCGCGGATCGCGGCTTCGACCGCCTCGGCCATCGCCAGCTGCTCAGGCCGACGCTCGTAACCCGGCAGCCGAGCCGCTATGCGACCCTCGGGACCCAGAATTTCAGCGGTGCGAAGCATCGAACCGTCAACCTACCAGCCCAGCGCGGATCGCGCCTATCGGCGGGCCGAAGAAGCCGCAGGACTTGTCACATCTTTGTGACACGCGCAGCGCCGGCGAGACGGACGCGTTTAATGCTTTGCGCACCGAAAGATACCGTCGCAAATGGCCTGTCGATTCGCTGGCCCGGGAGCTTCGGCGCGCGAAACCGCGCCGGTCGCGACCTATGTCAATCCGCCGAAAAAATAAATTCTCAACGCACGTCGCCCATTCGGTTTACGCGCGGCACGCGGATCGGTGTTCGTGCCGCACCTGGCAAGCGGCACGTCCGTTGCTTTTTCCTGGTGAGCAGAAGCCCGAGAACAACAGCGTGGCAGCCGGGTAAATCAAAACGTGATGGAATCATTCATAGCGAAAGGATGGGTAGTACCGTGAAGAAGGTTGAAGCAGTGATTCGGCACTTCAAGCTCGAGAATGTCAAGAACGCTCTGAACGAGCGCGGGATCAAGGGGATGACCGTGACCGAGGTGCGTGGGTTCGGCCGGCAACGCGGCCACACCGAGACGTACCGCGGTGCGGAATACGCCGTCGACTTCATTCCGAAGGTGAAGGTCGAAGTGGTTGTTAGCAACGAGGACGTGCGGGCCGTGGTGGACACGATCGTCAACACCGCTCGCACCGGCCAGGTGGGCGACGGCAAGATCTTCATCAGCGACCTGATCGACGTCGTCCGGATCCGCACCGGCGAAACCGCCGAGGCGGCCATCTAAGCATCGCACGTGCCGGCCACAGCTGCCTACCGCAAGGGCGGACGGTAGGTAGCGGTGGCGGCCGATGGGGCAATCTCGCGGTCGGTGCCGCGACAAGAATGCCCGAAGTGGCGCACTCTCATTCCCGCCGCCACTCGACGCGCGCGGTTTCGAGTTGCGTGTTTTTGTCGAGCGAGAAGTCCCGCGACTGGTTGTAGATCAACGTGTCGGCCACGACGTGCCGGGCTGGGCCGAACTTGAACGCGGCCGCGAGATTGTCGTGTACCATGCAGTGGCGGTAGGTGGTGACACTGTGATCGACATCGGCCACGCCGCCGGCCGAGGAGCCGTTGAAGGCAATCTCGGCGCCGTCCACCTGCATCTCGACATCGTCGTGGGCGCTGATCCCTTCATCGGCGTTCGAGAACGCCTTCACATTTTCGAGCCGAATTCCCACCCACTTGCCGTGAATGTTGAATCCGTCGTTGGCAGCGTGGATCGCCGTGATGTTGCGCACGATGACATGCGAGCACACAATAGCGATGCAACTGGTCCCTTCCTTCGGCGGCAACAAAATGCAAGTCTTCGCCGGGTCTTTGTGCGCCGGCCAGCGGAAGTACAGTGAGCCGTCGTCGGCGTACCCCATCTGGCCGGTCTTAAGCTCGGCGGGCGCAACATAGCAACGCTGTTGATCGTGCTCGGGATGCTGCTTGGCCAAGGCCGCATCGCGCGGGATGGATAGCGGCAACTCTTCGAGGAACAACCCGGCGAGCTGACCGGTGACGATCGGCGTCCGGCCCAGCAGCGGACCGTCGCTGGTCCACACGTCGCCGGTCTTCCGCCAGGCGTGATCGGTCACGTCGATCGCCAGATCGATGACCATCCCCTGGCCGTCGAACACAGCGGGCTTCTCGGGCGTGCCCCCCTGCTTGATGACCAACGCCGTGGTGCGCACGGGCTGCGTCGATACTGGCTCGGCAGCCGGCAGCGCTGTGCAGCACGCCAACACGAGCAACCACGTGAATCGCGGCAGCGTTGCCATCGCTTACACGAAGCGCGTCACGCCAGGCACCGCGACTTCGCACTTCGGCGCCGGCCCCCAGGCGTATTGCGCCGGCGAAAGGTCCTCGCGCGATTCGATCGCCTTGTCCCAGGCGATCTGCTGGCCGGTGTAGGTGGCCATGCGTCCCTGGATTGCGAGCATCGTGCTGTGGCTCATGAAGCCGCCGTCGTTGACGAACTTGCCGGAGCGCAGGCCGGCGAACAGCTCGTCGTGCTCGGTCTGGTGCATCACGTTCTTCGGTCCTCGATACCGCCACAGCGATTCGCCGGAACGCGAGCGGATCGAGCCTTTTTCGACCTCGCAGATGCCCTTCGTGCCGTACACCTTCACCGATACGTCGCGCGCGGTGCCGGTCTGCTGGCGGCAATTGAAGTACAGCTTCACGCCGTTGGGATAGTCGTACACCACGGTGTGATGGTCAAAGATCTGGCCTCGGTCCGGAGCGAAGCGCGCCTGCAATCCGCCCAGCCCGACGCACGTCAGCGGCGCCTCGTCGCCGAGCAGCCAGGAAGCCTTGTCGAGGCTGTGTACCGCCTGCTCGACGATGTGATCGCCCGAGAGCCATGTGAACCAGTACCAGTTGCGCAACTGGTATTCCATGTCGCTCCAGCCGGCCTCGCGGATCATCGGCCAAGGCTTGCCCGGCGGCGACGAGTTGTAGTTCGCCTCGATCGCGATAATCTCGCCCACCGCTCCTTCGCGCACCTGCTCGGCACTGGCTCGCGCGCCATTGTCGTACCGCCAGCACAAGCCGGAGCAAAGCGCGAGGCTTTTCTCCTTCGCTTGCTTGGCGGCGGCCAGCACCTTGTGATACCCCGGAGCGTCGACGGCGACCGGCTTCTCGGCAAACACGTGCTTGCCGGCGTCGATGGCGGCCTGGATGTGCAGCGGACGGAACTGCGGCGGCGTGGCCAGCAGCACCACGTCGACGCCCGAGTCGATCACCTGCTGGTACGCGTTCCAGCCGACAAACTGCCGCTCGCTTGGCACGTCGATTCGCGCGGCCACTTCTTTTTGGCTGCCCAGCACCTTAACGGCCTGGACCATGGCGTCGGGAAATATGTCCCCCATGGCGACCAACTTGGTGTTCGCGTCGGCCCGCAGCGCTTGCACGGCGGCGCCGTTGCCGCGCCCGCCGCAACCGACCAGCCCCACGCGCAACGTATCGCTGCCGGCGGCATGGGCCGAACGGCTGACCACAAGCTGCGAGGCGACACTGCCGGCCACGATCGCGGCAGTCGAATGCTTCATGAACGTGCGGCGGGACGGTTGAGTCGATGATTGGGCGGCTGGACGCTCCATGAGTTCTCCTTCACGCGGACCGGCAAGGCGGTGGGCAGCGCGGATCGCAAGGTGGGACGGAAACAGATCCCCTCCAATATAAACGGGCTACGGGCTACGGGCTACGGGCTTTCAATTGCCGTCAGGAGGACGGCAAAGTCGGCTTAGGTGAGGCCGAGGAGTTGCAGGCCGAGGGTTGGATTCCAGGCGATGTAGTCGGCGCGGGCGCGCAGCGGCTGGTCGGGCGGGTAGCAGCAGCGCAGGACCGTCACGGCTGCGCTGTTGAGCATGGCCAGGCGTTCGGCCAGGCCGGGGCGACGCGTGGCGTGCCGATCCTCGTCCCACCAACGATCTTTGAGAAAGAAGTGACTGTTCTCGACCTGCCAGTGATCGCGCACATACGCCACTCGTCCCAATGCGCTTCCGCCCAACGCACGACCACCGCCATCTCACGCAGCCGTGCCAGCATCCCCAAAAACACCAACGTCACCAACACCTCAATCGGATGACGCACCCTACGCGGATCGCGCGGATCGGGTATCTGCGCGAATGCCCCCCAACGATTGCACTGCTGCCGCGACCATGCCAGGCTCCTTCCTCGAAGAAGCCCCCCTGAATCGCTCCCTCTACGAACCCAACCCTCGCACGGTTCGCAAATATCGACTTTGCAGTCCTGCTGTTTGCCCGCGCGTAGCCCGTAGCCCGTAGCCTGGCCCCCGAATAAACTTAGCTAGAACGGCGTCGCAGGCCGGTTCTGCGCCTCGACGGCCCTACGCTCCTCAACGCCGCGTGCCTTTCGCCCCCGCACTCCATGTCCATCGCCGCTACCGCCGCCGAACGACCGACGACCGAGCCGGCCGTGGTGGTCGAAACTCGCAACCTGACCAAGGTCTATCGCGACTTCTGGGGTCGCCAGAAGGTGCGGGCCCTCAGCGCGCTCGATCTGTCGGTGCATCGCGGCGAAATCTTCGGTCTGCTGGGGCCCAACGGCTCGGGCAAAACCACGACGATCAAGCTCCTGCTCGGGCTGTTGTTTCCCACCGCTGGCGAAGCGCTGGTGCTTGGTCGACGGGCCTCGGACGTCGGCAAGAACCAGCGGATCGGCTACCTGCCGGAAGAAACCTACCTGTACCGCTTCCTGAACGCCGACGAGACGCTCGATTTTTACGGTCGGCTGTTCGACATGCCTGCCCGGGCGCGGCGCCAGCGGGCACGCGAACTGATCGACCTGGTCGGCCTCGACTTCGCCCGCCGCAGGCCGTTGAAGGAATACTCCAAGGGGATGACGCGGCGCATCGGCCTGGCCCAGGCACTGATCAACGATCCCGAGCTGATCGTGCTCGACGAGCCGACCAGCGGGCTCGACCCGATCGGCTCGCGGCAGATGAAGGACCTGATCGTGCACCTGCGCTCGCAGGGAAAGACGGTGCTGATGTGCAGCCACCTGCTGGCCGACGTGCAGGATGTCTGCGACCGGATCGCGATCTTGCACCAAGGGCAACTGCGCGAGCTGGGCCGCGTTGATGCCTTGCTGCGCCAGCGCGACATCACGTCTATCCGCACCAGCGCACTCGACGACGCCACGGTGGCCGAGATTCGCGAGGTCGTCGCCCGGCATCACGGCCAGGTGCTCGACGTGGACCATCCGACGGCAACGCTCGAAGACCTGTTCCTGAAAATCGTCGCCGACAGCGAAGCACACCCGGGGCGACGGAGAGGAAATGCGAAATGATAAATGCGAAATGCGAAATGGCGGCAGAACGCTGGCAACGATGTTGAAGCAAGCCCATTTAGCATTCAGCATTTAGCATTCAGCATTTTCCGCCATGGTCCTCGAAACCCAACCGCAATCGTTCGTCGCTTGGCTGCCGGGGGCGATCGTGCATTGGCTGGTGGTTGTCGCCTTGTTCGGGGCGCTGGTGTTTCTGGCGATGGCTGCGAGGGTCGCGATCGCCGGCTGGCACGATGGAATGCCCCGAGCGGCGCAGCGGTTCATGGAGCGGCTCGGCTCGGTGGCGCGCGACCTGCTCGACATGTCGCTGCGGCGGACGCTGGTGCTGGCCCGGCTGGTGCGCCAAGAGTCGATGCGCCGCCGCGGCTGGGTGGTGCTGGTGTTGTTCGTCGGCATGATGGCCGTGGCGCTGTGGTTCCTCGATCGGCAAAGCCCCGATCCCGCGGTGCTGTACGTGAGCAGCGTGCAGTGGGGCACCACGCTGCTGGCCCTGGTGACCGTGATGCTGCTGGCGGCCGTCAGCCTGCCGATGGATATCAAGAATAAGACCATCTACACGATCGTCACCAAGCCGGTGCGGGCCGGCGAGATCGTGCTCGGGCGGATCGTGGGCATCACGCTGCTGGGCACTGCGATGCTGGTGGTGATGGGACTGTGCGATTACGTGTTCGTCCATCGGGCGCTCGAGCACACGCACGAGCTGTCGCCCGAGGCGCTCGTGGCGCTCGAAGCTCCCGGCAGCGAGTTGCGCGCGGTGCTCGGTGGCGAGACGTCGACCGCGCGCAACCATCGGCACCGTGCGCTGGTCGATGTCGACGGCAGCGGCTCGACCGACGTGGTGCAGGGGCATTGGCATCGCATCACGCCCCGGGCGGCCAGTCCCGGCGCCGGCTACGCGCTCGGCGAACCGTTGGGGCAGTTCCGCGCTCGGGTGCCCCGGTATGGCACGCTGCGGTTCCTCGATCGCGCCGGCAAGCCCGCCGAGCGCGGCATCAACGTGGGCGACATCTGGTCGCGCGACAGCTACATCGCCGGCGGCACGCTGGCCGAGGCCATTTGGACGTTCGACGGCGTCACTCCCGAGCGGTTCGGCCAGGGGCTGCGCGTCGACCTGAACATTCGCGTGTTTCGCACGCACAAAGGCGAGATCGAGCGCGGCGTCGCCGGCAGCATGGTGGCGCGGAATCCGCGCACCAGGCGTACGAGTGCTCCGTATAATTTTCTGGCCAAGGAGTTCGTCGTCGATCCGCATCTGCTGCCGCGCAAGCTGGCCGACCCCGACGGCAAGCCGATCGATCTGTTCGACGACCTGGTCGACGATGACGGCGCCGCAAATGGCCGCGTGGAAATTGTGCTCCAGTGCCTCGATGCAGGGCAGTTCTTCGGCATGGCCGAGCCCGATCTGTACCTGCTCGAGCGCGACGCCTCGGTCGGGATGAACTTCGTCAAGGACTACATCGGAATCTGGCTGCAAATGGTGCTGATCGTTTCGTTCGGGGTGATGTGGAGCACGCTGCTCAACGCGTCGGTGTCGGTGCTGGCGATCCTGGGGACGCTGTTCGTCGGCTACCTGAAAGGTTTCATCCTGCAACTGGCCAACAACGAAGTCGCCGGCGGCGGCACGTTCGAGTCGCTGGTCCGCATCGTGCAGCAGAAGGGAGCCAAGGTGCCGTTGGACGAAACGTGGTCGCTGCACGTCGTGAACACCGTCGACGAGGCGATCCGCTGGGGCCTGTGGGCGTTGGCCGAGGTGGTGCCCGATCTGCGCGGGTTCAGCTTCGCCGATCATCTGGCCTACGGCTACGACATCCCCTGGGACAACCTGGCGATCCAGGCGGCGACGATGATCGGCTTTGCGGTCCCCGCGTTCCTGTTCGGTTATCTGTGCTTCAAGTTCCGCGAGGTGGCGCAATGACTCGTGGCGCAATGAGCCGCTCTGTTTTTGGTGGTGCGTTGGGGCGAGGCGCGTTCCGCCGCAAGATCGTCTACCTGGCGTTGATCGCCGTGTTGCTGGTGCCGTTGGCGCGGCTCAGCCAACCGGCGACAGGCGCGTCGCCCGGCAGGCCGGCGAACCCCGGCGGCATTCTCGCCCAAAAACGCAACGCCTTTCGGCTGGGCCAAGCGAACCTCGGCAAGATCGATCCGGCCAGCGAGACGATCCGCCTGGCAAGTTTTGGCCTGGGATGCGTCGCCGCGAGCATCCTGTGGAACCAGGCCGAGGAGTACAAGATGAAGAAAGACTGGACGCGCCTGAGTGCCGCGTACCAACAGATCGCTTACTTGCAGCCGAACAACGTGGAAGTGTGGCGATTCCAAGCACACAACCTGTCGTACAACATCTCGTACGAGATCGACGATTACCGTGGCCGCTACTACTGGGTGATCCGCGGCATCGACTTCCTAGAGCAAGGACTCGAGTACAACGAGAACGAGCCGCGGCTGCTGCAGGCCGTCGGCCTGTTCGCGGCCCAGAAGGTCGGCCGGGCCGACGAGCGCCGCCAGTATCGCCGGCTGTTCCGTGCCGACGACGACTTTCATCGCCGGCAGCGCGTCCACGAGCGCGACAACTTCCTGTTCGCCCGCGAGTACTATCGCGAGGCGGAGCGCGTGATGGAGAACCCGCAAGACCTGCGCGTGCTGCAAGTCTCGATGTCGCCGCCGATCTTCTTTTCGCATTCGAGCATGGCGCAAATGAGCTACGCCCATGCGCTCGAGGACGATCACACCGACGCCCTGGCCGCGGCAGTCGACGAAGCCCATCGCCATGCGAACATTCATGATCCCGCTCGCTCCACCGCCGCGCGGCAACGTGAGATCGACGAGCAGTTCACGGCGCGCATCCTTGCCGGCTGGAGCGAGGGACAGCGCATGTGGCGAGCGCTCGGCGAACGGCAGTTTTTGAGCCTGGATGGAGAGCCGTATCACCTGGCCGACGCCCCGCGACTGAAAACCGATCTGGCGGCGGCGACGACCGAACTGGAAACAGTAGCCCCGGGAGTGCGCGAGCGGCTGCGCGACGAGCGCCGCGCCGCACTGCCCGCCGACGAACGGCATGCCCTGGACATGAGCCCGTTCGATCGCGACCAGCGACAACGCGATCTGGCCGCGCGGGCTGAGAATAAGTTGATCGTCACCGCGGCAATGATCGGCCACGCGGTCACCGGTCCGCAGGCACCGAAGGCGCGTGAGCTGGGCGACCGGATCATGCACTTGCAAGCGCTAGTGAACACGGTCGACACCGACCGCGAAGTGGTCAATTACGACTACTGGGCATTGCGGTGTGCCTTGGAGCAGACCGCCGATGCCCGTGAGGCGCGGCGGCTGGTGCATCACGCCGCCGTCGAGCAGGGCGAGGCCGACCTGCTAGCCGCCCGGCGCGACGACGCGCAAGCGTTCGACATCTGGGCGAAGCTGCTCAAGCAGTATCCGACGCTCGTCGAAGACCCCACCGGCGTGCTGATGCAGGAGGCGATCCACCAGTACGAGAACATCCTGAAACAACTCGACGAGCCGTTCCCGACCGATTTCGCGCTCGACAAGCTGCGCGAGAAGAAGTGATTGCCACGCGCTCCGCGTGAGTGCCTGGGGCAGAGCGCAGCGATGCCCCAGAATTCGACGGTCTGGGGCTTCGCAGGCTCAGCCCCAGCCACCCAACGCTCTGCCTACTGAATCCCGATTCCTGACTCCCGACCCCTTTTCCTTCGTCGCCAGCGAGAGCCGGCCCACGCCGAGGCCGCCAGGCCAACGAGCGCCAGGCTTGCCGGCTCCGGCACGTTGGCCGGGGCGTAGTGCAGCATCAGCTCTTGCATGTTGGCCGATTCGAAGATCGAGAACGTGCCGCCGTTCAGTGGGTTGCCGGGCGTGAACCCGCTGGTGTCGATCACGAATGTGGCGCTGTTGGTGCCGGTGATGCCGCCAGCCGCCGTGACGAGGATAAAGTCGTAAGAACTGGAACTCGTGAAGTTCTGCACACTCGACGTGCTGGTGGGATACGCCGCCACGTCGACATCGATCGTGCTGCCGGGAACGATCGTCAGGCTGCCGGTTTCGCTACCGAAGGCCAGCACCGCCAGCGAGTCGTAGCCGGTGCCCGCCGCTCCGGTGGCATTGGCGATCTGTTCGCTGTAGGTCATCGAGTTCCAGGTCACATCGCCATTGACGGTCTGCATGCCAGGACTATTGCCCGGCGAATAAACGCTACCGGCCTGTTGCACCACGTCGCCCGTGATCGTGCCGGTGCCAGCCAGTGTGCCACCGGATTGAATCGTCACGTTGCCATGAATCGCGCCGTTGTTCGTGATCTCGCCGGGAGCAAGCAGGCTGGCGGCCGTGAACGTGCCGCCGCTGCCAATGCTCAAGGTGCTGCCGCCGTAGAGTTCGTAGGTCCCGGCAACACTGACAGTGCCACCGGTATCGACCGTGAGCATGCCGGTCCCGCCGGCGCCAGCGCTCGATCCGCCGAGATATAAGTTGCCGCCGATCGTCCAAGTCGATCCGGCGCCACTTACCGAGGCGACACCGTAGCTGCCGGCCAGTGCGCCCAGCGAAGCATCGCCGCCGAAAGCAAGTGCGCTGCCACCGAGCACCGAGAGCGCACCGGTCGCCGCGTTGCCGATGATCGCGCTGGTCACGCCGCTGGTGGTGGCGCCACTGGCGAGGACCAACGCCGGGCTATTTGCACCATCGATCGTCAGCGGACCGGAAGACTGCGTGTAGCTGCCGCTGCTGACGGTGAGCGTGCCGCCGTTGAAGTTGAACGTGCCGGTCGTGGCGTCGAAGTTCGTGGCAATGATCGCCCCGCCAGTATCGAGCGTGAGCGTGCCTCCGCTGGCCATCGAGAGCGTGCCGTCGAACGTGGCAATGCCTCCGTTTTGCACGGCGAGCGACGCCGGCACGCCCGCGGCGCCGACCGTGTAATTGCTGGTGTCATGGAAGCTGCCGCCGTTGCCGTTGCCGACGTTCAGCGCGGTGACACCGCTGAGCGTGGCGCCCGCGGCGAGCACGAGTGTGGGATTGTTCGTGCCATCGATCGTCAAC
This sequence comes from Pirellulales bacterium, assembly GCA_036272935.1. Taxonomy (GTDB): domain Bacteria; phylum Planctomycetota; class Planctomycetia; order Pirellulales; family PNKZ01; genus DATAXP01. Next base: position 12,817 of record DATAXP010000133.1, read on the forward strand.
GGGCCGCTGGACTGCGAATAGGCGCCGCCGCTGACGGTGAGTGTGCCGCCGTTGAAGTGGAAACCCGCGGCGGGAGCGGCAAACGACTGCGCAGTCACCGATCCGCTCGACATGGTCGTGATCGTCGCGGTGCCGGCAATCGTGGCCGCTCCACTGGCGAACGTACTGACGCTGGCATTGGCGGCGAAGATCGAACTGCCGGCGCCAATTAATTGCGTCAAGGTCACGGTTCCGGTGTTGGCCGCGAAGCTGAGCGCTGCGAGCGACGTGTCGTTGTTGGTGACGATGCCGAACTGTTGGTTGGCGGCATTCATCACGATATGGCCGCTGGGGCTGATCGTGAGAAACGTGAGGGTGTTCTGGCTGGGTCAGTGTGGCGCCGTTGAGCACGCGCGTGCCTGCGGCGAGTACGGAGTCGGGACCGAGGGTGAGGTTGCCTGAGATGGTAAGCAGGCCTGGGCCGTGAATCGCGCCGTCGAAGCTGCCCCCTCCGATGCGCAGCAGCGCGCTGGCTTGCGATAGGGTGATCGTGCCAGTGCCGTTCAAGGCGCTGATCGTGCTCGTCGCGGCGCCGGAGAGCGTCGTGGCGCCGGTGAGCGTAAGCGAACCGCCGTTGAAGGTGAAGGTGCCGCTCGAGTTGTCAAGGTTCGACGCGGTGATCGAGCCGGCACCGAGATTCAACGTCCCGTGGGTCCAAAGCTTGATGGTGCCCGAAGAAGTCAGCGAACCGCCGGCATCGACCGTCAACGAGCCGGTGCCGCCGGCGGCCGAACCGTTGCCGCCGATCGCCACCGTGCTCAAGGATGGACTAAAACTGTACGTTGTTAAGCCCGAACCGGTGCCGAGGATGCTGATGCTGCCGCTGGAGCCGGGGTTATCCGCAATCTGGACGTACAGCGTGTTAACGACTCCAGCGTTGGTGACTGTCAGGTTGCCGCTGCCTGAGTAACCAATCGATAGGCCGCTGCTGGAGCTTGCTGAGCCAGTGGTCGAAAGCGTGCCGCCGGAGACGGTCACACTTCCCGTCGATCCAGCGTATTCGCCGGCAGTGAAATACGTGCCCGATGCGTAACCGCCGTTGGCGATCAGCATCGATCCGGTGCCGTGGTTGCCGACCTGCAAGCCTGAGCCGTTGGTCCAAGCCGATCCGCTGCCGCTGACTGTGACGAAGCCGCTGGAGCCCGCCGCATAGCCGACATAGGCAATGGTCGAGCCGCTGCTGAGCGTACTTCCCGATAAGAGAGACAAACTACCGGAATTGTTATTGCCGATGGTGACGCTGCCGAAGGCGCCAAAATCGCTGGAGCTGGCCGTCGCGCCATTGGTCAGGACGAGCGCAGCCGATGCCCCGGCACTGCTGGCGTCGATCGTGAGCTGGCTTAAGGGCGACGTATAAGTTCCGCCATTGATCGTGACCGTGCCACCGTTGAAGTTGAACGTACCGGTCGCTGTATTGAACGACTGAGCTGTGAGCGAACCTCCGTTGGCGAGCGTGACGGTCCCACCGAAGAGCAGGCCGTCGATGGTCACGCTGCCGCCGGTTTGCACCGAGAGCGCCGTTGGTGCCCCTGCGCCGGCCTGGTGTTCGGTCGACAATCGTGCTTCGCAGCCTCCGCGAAGCTGCATCGGCATCCGCCATGATACGGCCTTTCGTGTCGCAGGACGATGGGCCTGGGAACTTCGGCGGTGTTGGAGGCGACGAGGCATGGGTGCCAGCGGCTAACTATGTTCGCGTCGCAGGACTTGGACACTCCGTGGATTCAGTCCTGTTCAGCGTCGTACGATGCTCACCGGATCGGCGGCCGCGCGGACCTCGACATGCAAACCACTGACCAAATCGTCGGTTGGATTAACAACCAGCCGCTCGTCGCCATGGATGCCATCGACCACCACGCGGTTGCCAAGATCGCGCCCCAGGCTGACCGGTCGGACGTCGAGCAGGTTCTGCCCGTCGACCACGACAACATGCGGCCCTTCGACGCGCATCTGCAGTGTGTTCGCCGGAATCGTCCAGGACGAAGCGCCGGAGTGCACGTCGATGGTCATCTTTGCGTAGCTGCCGGGCTGAAACTGTCCCGACGCATTATCGAGCTCCACTTCGGCAAGCATCGTGCGGCTGGCCGCCTCGACCGACCTTGCGATGCGCGTGATCGTGCCGGTGGCAACTCGCGAACCTTGCTCGGGCACGCGCACCGTGGCTGCGATGCCGGGAGTCGCCTCGGCCGAGTAGGCTTGCGGTACGGCGGCCTGCACCCGCACGCGGTTCATGTCTTCAACGGCGAACAACGCGTCGCTGCCAGCAGTGACGAGCATGCCGGTTTCGGCCGTGCGCCGCGTGATGACTCCGTCGAACGGCGCGACGATGTGCTTGAACGCTTGCAGTTCCTTCAACCGCTCGACGTTCGCCTGCCGACTTTTGGCCGTCGCCTCACGCGATGAGATGATCGCGTCGCGTGTCGAAAGATTCGTCCTGCGGCGCACAAGATCCGATTCCGCAGCTCGCAGGTCAGCCGAACGCGCCTCGGCCTGCTTTTGGTGCGTTTCCAGCTCTTCTTGCGAGACGGCATGCATGACCATCAGCTTCTCGCGTCGCACAACCAGGCTGGCTGCCAGTTCAGAGTCGGCCTTCGCACGCGCCAACTGCGCCTGGGCGACCTGCAAATCGGCAATCGCCTCTTGTTGTTCGACCCTAGCCTGGACCGCCGCCGCTTCGGCCTCGCGCGCCAGCGCTTCCGCCTGTGCAAGTTCGCGATCGAGCTCTGGAGTTTCGATCTCGGCAAGGACCTCGCCGGCACGCACCTGCTCGCCCAAGTCTTTGTGCCACGCGCTAAGGTATCCGCTCACTCGAGCGTACAGCCTCGCCCCCTGCCACGGTCGCACCGTGGCGGGAAGCACGATGGACGACGACGCAACGCGCGCGGGGCGATCGACCGTGACCGTCTTGATCGATGGGGCGTGGTGGACGGCCGCCTCGGCCGCTCGCGCCTGCGCCGCCTGCCACCACTTTGCCAGGCCGACGACGGCCACCACGAGCAGCAGCCCCGCCAGCACCCACGCGGCAACGCGCTTCGACGACCGACCAGCAGCGGGCTCGCCACCAGCAGGCTCATGGTCGAACACTCCCGCCGAATGACGCGCCCGCGCCCGATGCCCGGCAGAGCGGTGTCCGCGGTTGTTCAAAGCTTCCGCATCTTCATCTTCCAAACCACGATAGAACACCACCGAGGACATGATCGTTTCTCCTTACGCATGAAGCGGCGGACTCGACAGGCCCTACCGGCGCCGCGGGCGAGTCTTACACGAGTCGCCAAAGTTTCATCCCACCGCCTTCTCGCGACGCAACACGCTGTAGAACACCGGCACGACCAGCAGCGTCGTGAGCGTGGCAATCAGCAGGCCGCCGATCACCGCTCGTCCGAGGGGAGCGTTCTGCTCGCCTCCTTCGCCAAGGCCGAGCGACATGGGGAGCATGCCCAGGATCATCGCGGCAGCGGTCATCACCACGGGCCGCATGCGCGTGCGTCCGGCTTCGAGCGCGGCCTCCAAGGCTGTCTTGCCTTCTTTGCGCTGATCGTTGGCGAACGTTACGAGCAGGATGCTGTTGGCCGTGGCGACGCCGATCGACATGATCGCCCCCATCAACGAAGGGACACTGAAGGTCGTGTTCCACAGCAACAGCGACCACACGATGCCGACCAGCGCCCCGGGCAACGCGGTGATGATGATGAACGGATCGAGCCAACTCTGGAAGTTGACCACCATCAGCAAATAGACGAGCACCGCGGCGAAGACCAACCCCAGGCCTAGCCGCAGGAAAGCCGACTCCATGCTCTCGACTTGTCCGCGCATCGTGATCGTGTTGCCTGGAGCGAGCTTGGCTCGATACTCGCCGAGCAACTGCTCGATCTGGCGGGCAACGCTCCCCAGATCGCGTCCCTGCACGTTGGCATAGACATCGAACGCCGGCTGCACGTTGGTGTGATTGACGACCTCGGGCGTAACACTGCGCTCGATCGTCGCAAGGTTCGAGAGCAGTTGCACGCCGTCGGCTTGATTGGAAGTCAGCGGCAGAGCGTTGATCGCCTCAACGCTGTCGAGCCGATACGATGGCGTCCGGGTCTCGACGAGATACGAAATGCCCATCCGCGGGTCGACCCAGTAGTTCGGCTGCACCTGCCCGCTGCCAGCCAGGGCCACCAGCAGGCCGTTGGCAACGTCTTGCTGCGTGTAGCCGAGCTCACGGGCTCGCACCTGGTCGACGTCGATGTGCAACTTCGGAACGTTCATCACCTGGTGCAGATGCACGTCCTCGACGCCTCGAATCGACCGAACCCGAGCGGCCAGCTCGGTGGCCATCGTGTAGTTCGCTTCGCGGTTCAGGCCGGCGACCTGAATGTCGATAGGCGCGGGAAGGCCGAAGTTCAGAATTTGGCTGACGATGTCGGCCGGCTGGAAGAAGAACGTCAGTTGCGGAAAGCGTCCGGGAAGTTCGCGGCGCAGGATGGCAATGTACTCAGGCGTCGCATGGGCGCGGTGATGGCTTAAGGCGACGAGAATCTCGCCATCCGCCTGGCCGGTCGTGGCGCTGTCGCCGAAGGCCATCGCGTAGGTGCGGTTCGGCAGGCCGATGTTGTCGAGAACCAAATTGGTTTCGTCCGGCGGGATGATCTCGCGGATCGCGCTCTCGACCTGGCTGAAATAGCGCTCCGTCTGCTCGAGGCGCGTGCCGGCAGAAGCCCGAACGTGCAGGCGGAACTGCCCGGTATCGACGGTGGGGAAGAAGTCGCGTCCGACCCACGGGAGCATCGCGAATCCGCTGAGCACCAGCACAGCAAACAGCGCAAACACGCTGCGGCGATGCGCGAGATTCCAGCCCAGCAAGGCGGCGTAGGCTTCGCGAAACCGCTCGAACTGATGCTCGAACGCCGCATGCAGCCGCGCGAACCAGCCACCCCGGTCGACCGGTTTGTACGCGTGCTCGACCTCGACTGGCAGCAGATAATCGACCATGGTTGGCACGATCGTTCGCGACAGCAGGTACGAGGCGAGCATCGCAAACGCCACGGCCAGCGCCAGCGGCGTGAACAGGTACTTCGGCGGACCATCGAGGAACAGCACCGAGACGAACACGATGCTGATCGTCAACGTCGAAACAAACGTGGGCCCTGCGATCTGCATGGCTCCATCGAGTATCGCCTGCCGTAGCGGCTTGCCGAGGCCGACATTGCGGTGGATGTTTTCGATCTCCACCGTGGCATCGTCAACCAGAATGCCCACCGCCAGGGCCAACCCGCCGAGCGTCATCACGTTCAGCGAATGGCCCATCAAGTACAGGACGACGAGCGACGAAAGAATCGCCAGCGGAATCGAAACCGCGACGATCAGCGTGCTCCGCCAGCTACCGAGAAACACGAGGATCATCGCGGCCGTCAGCAGGCCAGCAATAATGCTCTCGGTGACCACGCCGCCAATAGCCGCGGTGACGAACAACGATTGATCGAACAGCAGGTCGATATTCAAGCCCGACGGGGCGCCAGCCTTGATGTCTGGCATCATCGCCTTCACCTGGTTGACGATGTCCAAGGTCGAGGCGTTGCCGTTCTTGAGCAGCGTCACCAGGGCGCCGCGCGTGCCGTTGCGGCGCACGACGGTCGTCTGCGTGGTGCTGCCGTCGCGCACCTGGCCAACATCGCGCAGGTAGATGGTCGCGCCGCCGACCACCTTGAGGGGAATGTTGTTGAACGTCTCGGGCGAGAGCGGCGTGTTGTTGAGCGTCACGGGATACTCGTGCGTGTCGATCCGAGCGACGCCCGTCGGGTAGGCCAGGTTGTACGCGCTGATGGCGTCGGCCACCTCCTTCGGCGAAACTCCCTTGGCCTGCATCAGCTGCGGGTCGATGTCGACCATCACCTGCCGCTCGCGACCGCCATAGGGGGTCGGCATCGTCAGCCCTTGCACCGTCGAAAGCTGCGTGCGCAGCACGTACAGGCCGTAGTCGTAAACCTCTTCCTCGCTCATCGTGTTGCTGCTCAGGCTGATTTGTAGGATCGGCACGCTGGAGGCATTGAACCGCACGACCACCGGCGGATTGATGCCCGGCGGCATCACTGCGAGGATCGCTTGGGCGACGGCCGTCACTTGCGACAGCGCCGTGCCGATGTCGACACTCGGATGGAAATAGATTTTCTGCACGCCTACGCCGTTGAGCGTCTGCGATTCGATGCGCTTGATGTCGTTGACGTTCGACGTGATGGCGTATTCGCTATAGGTGGTAATGCGTTTTTCCAGCTCGCTGGTTTCCATTCCCTTGTAGGTCCAAACCACGGTGACCACCGGGATTTCGATCTCGGGAAAGATGTCGGTGCGCATTTGCGAGATCGACGTCACGCCGAGGACGACAATCAGCAGTGCCATCACCGCGAAGCTGTAGCGATATTTGAGTGCCAGTTGCACGATCCACATGGCCGGGTCTCCGTGAAAAGATAGTCTCGCCAACTGCCATACCGGCTGTGCTGGCGAACCTTACACGTCGGCCGAACGATCTCGACGCGGCAACGAGTTTCGACAGCGGCGAAAAAAACTTCGAATTCTCGTGCAAGAGTGCGGTCCCAGGCCGGTACAACTCGGTGGGGCGGGGATCACGATACCGCGACAGCCAAAACAGGAGCTTAGCCATGACGCGGAAACTCGAAGGCAAGGTGGCAGTCATTACCGGTGGCAACTCGGGCATCGGCCTGGCCACTGCCAAGCGATTCGTCGCCGAAGGGGCGTACGTTTTCATCACCGGTCGCCGGCAAAAAGAACTCGACGCGGCTGTCAAAGAGATCGGCAGCAACGTGACCGGCGTTCAAGGGGACGTCTCGAAGGTTGCCGACCTCGATCGCCTGTACGACACGGTGCGCAAGCAGAAGGGAAAGGTCGACGTGTTGTTCGCCAATGCCGGTGTCGGCGAGCTGACGCACATCAGCGAGGTGAACGAACAACACTTCGACAAGATTTTCAACGTCAACGTTCGCGGCCTGCTGTTCACGGTGCAGAATGCGCTGCCGCTGTTGAAGGATGGAGCGTCGATCATCCTCACCGGTTCGGTCGCAGGTGTGAAAGGCTTTCCGCACTTCAGCGTGTACAATGCGACGAAAGCCGCCGTGCGGTCGTTTGCTCGCAGTTGGACCAGCGACCTGAAGCAGCGACGCATCCGCGTGAACGTCGTCAGCCCAGGGCCGATCGACACGCCGATCCTCGATCCGATGTCGAAAGAGACGATCGACAGCTTCATCGCCTCGGTGCCGCTGGAAAGGATTGGCAAGCCTGAAGAGGTCGCCAGCGCCGCGCTATTCCTGGCGTCGGACGAATCAAGTTACATCACCGGCGTCGACCTGTTCGTCGATGGCGGGCTGGCACAAGTCTGAAGATGAGGCATTAAGCGAACGGGCCTGTCGACTATCCAATAGTGGCCGGGCCCGTCTCGCTGGAAAGTCGTACGACACGCCGCACACGCCGATAGCGTTCTTTGCGTTTAAAGGCGCAACACAAATCGTGTGTTCTTCAACTTGGCCGCTTCGGCCTGCATCGGAATCTTGCAGCTTTTCTTGGTGTTGGAGGCATACCCGGCAGCGTGTAGTACCAGCAGTCAGTCTGTTTCAATGCCACGCACTGTCGTGCGGATTGCCTCGTTTGGTACGAGAGTGCCGCATGCTTCTTGCTCAAAAGTTGAGCCGTGCGCGCTGGGAAAGCATATTGGCCGAGAGCCGCCCGTCCCGCCCCCGCGTCTGAAAGGGCCCCCCGATGCCCAGCCAAGAATTGCCGCCGTTCCCAACCCGTCGGGCGTCCGCTCGAGCCGGCGACGCAAGGCGTCGAAGCAGTCGGGCAGTTGCCACTCGGCCAAGGGGCGTGCGTAGTCGAAGGCCCCGGGCTTGCGCTCCAGCAGGGCCAGGTAGTGGATCGGCTCGAATCGGTATCGCTCGCGCCCCCAGTGACGCGGATGCCGGGCGATCAACCGGTCCTCGAACACCAGGCGAACTTCGTCCACCGTCGCCACGACGGTGATCGTGCGATGGGCATACTTCACCGGCACGCTGGAGCTGTTCGTGTCGAATCGTACCAGCGACAGTGAATCGGCGCCAGCGTGCGTTACCCGCCGGGCCTCGCACTCCTGCACGGGCAGCGGCAACAGCGCTGAGCGTTCTTCTTCCAGACGCTCGGCCTTCGTGCCGCTCTTGCCGCGTAGCTGACGGACCAGGTCCGCGCGGCAGCGCTCGGCGAGCAAGGTGTGCGTTGCACAGAAGTAGTAAGGAATTCTCCTAGTACGCCGCACGCATAACTTTCCCGGCTCGCCACTGCGCGCGTGAAACTGCGAAGGCTGGCTAGTCCGGTCCGGCGCCCGTTGGCTCTGCCGATTTTTCCGCGCGGACCGGTCGATGCCTTGATGAGATCGCGGGGATTACCGCGCTCTTTGCTGCGGGCCAGGGAGGGCTTCAATGCCGGGTCGTCGTACCTTGCTATGCGTGCGCGCCTTGCAGGTGCTGCTAGTGCCGATGATGGTGTTGCTGTCTGTCTCGGCGGCACACGGCCAGTCGACAATCACCGTCGGCAGCTCCAGCGACTTCTACAACGCCATCCAGACGATCGATGGCGATCCGACGCACGATTACACGCTCAGCCTGACGGGGAACTTCACGATGAGCCAGCAGGTGCTGGCCCTGTCGACCAGCGGCAACATCACGGTGGCAGGCAACGGCTACACGATCAACGGCAACAACGCGTACCGGCCGTTCTTCATCGAAGCCGGCAACGTGTCGTTGCAGAACCTGACGATCACCAATGCCGAGGCTCACGGCGGCAACAGCTCGGGCGGCGGCGGCGGCGGCGGACTGGGCGCTGGTGCTGCGATCTTCGTCGACAGCAATGGACACGTGTCGATTCAAAACGTCAACTTCACGAGCGACGCCGCCGTGGGAGGCAATGGAGGTGGAAACTCCGGTTGGGCCGGTGGTGGCGGCGGCGGGTTGGGCGGCGGTGGTGGAAATACGCTCGGTGGCGGCGGCGGCCTGTACGGAAATGGCGGCTCAGGAAACAACACAGCCTCAGGCGGTGGTGGCGGCGGCGAACTCGGTTCGGGCGGTTCAAGCAACACGTATGGAGATGGTGGCGGCGGCGGTGGCGGAATAACGGCTGACGGCGGAAACTCCACCACAAGTACCGGTGGCTCGGGAGGCGGCAGCGAAGGCGGCACCGGTGGAAATTTTGGCGCGGCTGGTCAAAGCGCTTTGGCGGTCGGCGGTGGTGGTGGCGGCAGTGGCTTCAATACGTCCGGCCACTCCGGGGCTGGTGGCAATGGTGACTTGTTCGGAGGTGGTGCCGCCGGAGGCCAAGGTGGAAAAGGCGGCAACGGCGGCGATTTCGGCGGTGGTGGCGGCTCCTACCAGCTCGCCGGTGGCAATGGCGGCTTCGGCGGTGGCGGTGGCGGTACGTACTTCTCGACCGGCGGCGACGGCGGCTTCGGCGCCGGCTCTGGTGGCTCAGGAAGCTCAGGAAGCGCCGGCACTGCCGGCTTCGGCGGCGGCTCGGGCTATGTAGCAGGCTCGGGTCCCTACGGCGGCGGTGGCGCGGCCTTTGGTGGAGCGATCTTCGTCCGCCAGGGGGGATCGATCTCGGTTGTCGATTCCACCAGCTTCTCGGGCAACACGGTCACCGCCGGCAGCGGAGGCGGCAGCGGTGCCACCGCAGGCTCGAGCGACGGCAACGACCTTTACCTGATGCGCGGCACCACCAGCACCTTCAACATCACCGGAAGCAACACGCTCACCTTCGCTCCCGTGGTGGGCAACAACGACGGAACATCGTACTCCGGCGTGATCATTGACAAGCAGGGCACCGGCACGCTGGTGCTCACCGGCAATAGCACGCTGTCTGGGACAACGACCGTCGAAGCCGGCACGCTGCAACTGGGCGGCTCGCTGGGCGGCGCGATCACCGTCGACTCCGGCAGCACGCTTAGCGGCACAAGCACGACCCTCAACCAAACGATCACCAACAGCGGGCACCTTTGGATCACCGAATCGGGTTCGTCGAGTTACAACATCAGCAACATCTCCGGTTCCGGCGACTTCACGAAGGACGGTGCCGGCACACTGTCGCTCACCGGCACGGCGGCCTACACCGGCGGAACGACTGTCGCCGCCGGTACGCTCGTCGGCACCACTTCCAACCTCCTCGGAACGTTCACCAACAGCGGCAACATCACGATCAACAACAACAGTGGCTCATCGTTCAACTTGTCGAACATCTTCGGTTCCGGTTCCGTCACCAAAGAGGGTATCGGAACGCTCACCAACACCGGCACGATCGGCTACACCGGTGGAACGACTGTCGCCGCCGGCACGCTCGTCGGCACCACCGGCAACCTGCAAGGCACGATCACCGACAGCGGCAACGTCACTTTCAACCAGAGCAGCGACGGCACGTTTACCGGAAGCATCACCGGCACCGGAAGCGTGACCATCGCCGGCACTGGCAATGTGTTTTTCGCGGGCACCAACAGCTACTCGGGTGGAACGAACGTCAGCTCCGGCACCCTGACGCTGGTGAACGCTGGAAGCTATTCAGGTTTCAGCGGCACCGGTGCTCTCGATATCAATACCACCGACACAGTCACCCTTTCGGGCAACAACTCGTTCTCTGGCGGCACGAATGTCAACGCAGGCACGCTGGTCGTCAACGACACGCTGGCTGGCACGATGACGGTCAACTCGGGCGGCACGCTGATGGGCATGGGCACCGTCGGTGGCGACACCACGATCAACTCGGGTGGCACGATCTATCCCGGCACCGTCGGCGCTCCGCTTACGATCGGCGGCAACTTCACGCAGAACAGCGGCACCACGTTCACCGCCGAGGTCAGCCCGACGGCCAGCGACAAGATCGTCGTCAACGGCTCGGCCACCATCCACACCGGCGCCACGTTCAACATCGTGCTCGATCCCGGCACGTACACCACGGGCACGCACTACGTGGTGATGACTGCCAGCGGTGGGATCACCGGCAGCTACAGCACGACCATCCTGCCGTCGCCGGGGACGAACCAGTACTTCTCGCTCG
>DATAXP010000134.1:0-22318 GCA_036272935.1 Pirellulales bacterium
TCTCGTCGTGCCGCGATTCCTCGGCTGCCTGATCATGATTCCGGCGCTCACCGTGATGGCCGACTTCATGGGCGTCACCGGCGGCTGGTTCTACGGCACCGTGCTGCTCGATATCGACAAGCACCACTATTGGGAGAACTCGCAGAAGGTGGTCAGTGGCTTCGACCTGTTCGGCGGCGTGTTCAAGAGCCTGTTCTTCGGGGCGGCGATTGCCCTGGTGAGTTGTCATCGCGGCTTCCATTGCGATCCCGGGGCCGAGGGCGTGGGCCGCGCCGCGACCAGCGCGTTCGTCACGTCGTTCGTGCTGATCCTGATCATCAACCTGCAACTCGACATTTTTCTGGAGGGTTTGAACCAGTACCTGTGGCCGCAGGGCGCTTCGTTCTTGTAGCGGCAGCAGGCTTGCGGCTGAGCATCATCCGATGAGCCACGACGAACAACATCACCGTGCCGAATACCAAGGCCCGATTCTGCGGGTCGAGGGGCTCAGCGTCCAATTCGGTCGCCAGCAAGTGCTGCGCGATATCAACCTCGAGGTGCCACGCGGTCAAACGTTGGCGGTGATCGGCGAAAGCGGCTGTGGAAAGACGGTGCTGCTGAAGACACTGATCGGCTTAGTGCAGCCGACTCGCGGCCGGATGTTGTTCGAGGACAAAGATCTGGCCACGCTGAGTGAAAGAGACCTTTCCGACCTACGTACTCGCTACGGCTTCGTATTTCAGCAAGCGGCCCTGTTCGACAGTATGAGCGTGGCGCAGAACATCGTCTTTCCGCTCAAGCGGCACACGTCGAAAGGTGCCGATGAGCTGCGGGAGATCGTTGCGCACCGGCTGGCGGAAGTGGGATTGCCCGAGACGGCGGCAGCAAAAAAACCGGCTGAGTTGTCGGGCGGCATGCGAAAACGTGTCGGCCTGGCCCGTGCCTTGGCGATGAACCCGGAAGTGGTGCTGTACGACGAGCCGACCACGGGGCTCGATCCGATCATGAGCGACGTCATCAACACGCTGATCGTGCGCACTCGGCAGCGCAACCCGGTGACGAGCATCGTGGTGACGCACGATATGAACACGGCACGCAAGGTGCCAGACCGCGTGGTGATGTTTTATCCGGTCGCGCGCCTGCGCGACGGCGAGCCACAGGTGATCTTCGACGGTCCGCCCGAAGCGCTCGACCGCACCCACGACCAGCGCGTCCGCCAGTTCGTGCGTGGTGAGGCGGGCGAACGACTGATGGAAATGCGCGAGCAGGCGGAACATCGCGAACGATCCTACGCATGAACCAAGATCCGAACCGCGCATGAACGAACGAGTCATTCAATTCCGTGTCGGCGTGACCGTGGTCGCCGCGATCCTGATCGCGCTGATCCTGGTGCTGCTGTTCGACGGCTTTCCCCAGTTCGTGCGAGCCAAGCCGTACACCATCTACATCTCGTTCGACCAGGCGCCGGGCGTGTCGGAAGGCACCCCGGTGCGCAAGAGCGGCATTCTCATCGGTCGCGTCAAGGCGGTCGACTTCGCCGAGGACATCGGCATCAAGCCGCGCGAGGGATTGCGGGTGGTGGTGACGGCCGAGATCCAGGCCAATCGCCAGGTCCGCCACAACGAGCTGCCGGAAATCCACAAGTCGTTGCTCGGCGGCGACGCGGTGATCGAGTTTGTGCTGCAGGAGAGCACCAAGCTGCCGAACACGCCGGTCGAACCGGCCGAACGCGTTCCGGGGTTCGTGCTCAGCGATCCGATGCAAACGATCGGCAATCTCGAAACGAGCCTCACGCTGGCGCTGAACTCGGTTTCGAGCACGGCCGACGAGATTGGTCGGCTGACCCGACGCGTGGACGACCTGCTGGCGAACAACGACGAGCAGATGGCGCGCGTCGTGGGCAAGGCCGAGAACGCCCTCGACAGCATCCAGGAAGCGGCCACCAATGCCAACGATCTGCTTGGCGACAAAAACTTCAAAGAGAACGTCCGCCAGGTGGCATCCGACCTGCCCAAGACGGTGGCCGACCTGAATGAGAGCCTGTCGCACTTCCGTTCGACCGTGCAACTGGCGAACAAGAACCTGGAGAATATCGAAGGGTTCACCAAGCCGCTGGGCGAGCGCGGAGCGCAGTTGGTCGATCACATCGACCATGCCGCACAAAACCTGGAAAGCGTGCTCCTCGACACCCGCTCGTTCACCCGGGCGATCAACTCGCCAAGCGGCTCGTTAGGACGCTTGATCAACGATCAGCAACTGTACGAGAATCTGAACGTCGCCGTCACGAACCTCAACTGCATGACCCGCGAGCTGACGCCCATCTTGCGCGATGCCCGCGTGTTCACCGACAAGGTTTCGCGCCACCCGGAAAGCCTCGGCGTCCGCGGCGCGCTGTTCCCGAGTGCGGGAATCAAGTAGAAGCTGAAGGCAGAAGTTGCGTACTTCTGCATTCTGAATTCTGCCTTTATCTTGGCTCGACGATCGTGGCCTGCGGCGGCACGGCTCCGGTTGGCAGCTTCACCGGCGGCGGCGGAGTGTAGTTCCCGCCGCGCGTCCCTTGCCGCAGGTTTTCGGCCCGGCCCAAAAGCTGCTCGGTCGGTACGACCACCATTGGCTTCATCTCGAAGTCCAGCCCACGCTCGTCGCGAATCTCCAGCGGCAGCAGGTTCTCGGTCACAAAGTCGAGCGGAAACAGATCGTACCACGGCGGCCACAGCGATTTCTTTACCGTCAGCGTTTCGTAGCCGTCCTTCACCAGCACGATCTTCCGGGCACCGTAGTAGATGTAGTCGGTCGAAATCGGCGTCGTGCCGATTTCGTAGTTATCGACGTACACCAGCGCCCCAGGCGGGTTGCTACGGATTGTCAGCCGGCGCTGCACGCAACCGGCGCCCGCCAGCGCCGCCAGGCTAAGCGCCGCGGCCAGCAGCACGCGAATTGCACGCAAGTCGCAGATGCGGGGCGATCGCGACATCGGCGGAATCCGTGTCATCCGTGGTTTCACGAATAGCCGCCGACGACGGGACCCGGGCAACGGACCGGCGGCCAAAAAAGGTGGGGCGGTGACTGTACCAAAGCCCACGGCGCGATTCCAGAGCATTCGCCCCAGCGTTGCCCCTGGCGACGTAATCGGTCCGCCGGAGGCTATTGCCCCGCTGTCCGGGTAGCTAAGATAAGTTCGCCTCGTGGGCCGCCTTGCCGCGATGCTGGCGTCGCTTTTCGAGCGAACCCTGCGCGACAATTCTTCATGGACAACAACGCCGCATCGTGGCGGGACTTTCTCGATCACGCCGAGTTGTCCGATGTCGGACTGCGCCGCTCGAACAACCAGGACTCGCTTGGCACCGTCATTTGCACGAGCGAGGATGCCTGGAGCCGCCGCGGACACTTGTTCATGGTGGCCGACGGCATGGGGGCTCACGCCGCCGGCGAACTGGCCAGCAAGATGGCCGTCGATACCATCCTGCTGACCTATTACAAACTGCCCGACGCGTCGCCGTCGGACGCTTTTCGCAAGGCAGTCGAAGAAGCCAACGCCAAGATCAACGCCCGCGGCAGTGCCAATCCCGATTTCAAGGGCATGGGCACCACGACCAGCGCTTTGGCCGTGCTGCCGCAAGGGGCGATCGTCGCGCACGTCGGCGATAGTCGCTGCTATCGGCTGCGCGGCAATCGGCTCGAACAACTCTCGGCCGACCACAGCCTGGTTTGGGAGATGATGGCCGCCAGCCGCATCACCGAGCGCGATCTGCCCACGTACATCCCCAAGAACGTCATCACGCGTTCGCTGGGCCCGAACCCCGCAGTGCAGGTCGACCTGGAAGGGCCGTTCCCGCTGCTGCCGGGCGACACGTTCCTGCTGTGCAGCGACGGGCTCACCGGCCAGGTGTCCGACGAAGAAATCGGCCTGGTGCTTCAGGCGCTGCCGCCGAACGAGGCGGCGCAGGCGCTGGTCGATTTGGCGAATCTTCGCGGCGGCCCCGACAACATCACCGTCGTCATCGTGCGCGTGCAGGCGGCCCCTGCTGCCTCCAGACGCTCCGGTCCGATCGACGCCAGCGGCAATCACGCCGCTGGAGCAGGCCGCCCGATTCATCCAGCGTTTTGGATCGTCTGCGGTGTCGCGGTGTTGGCTGCCGCGGCGCTGTTCGTCAGCGATCAACCGTTGTTCGCTGGAGTGAGCGCCGTGGTCGCTGTGCTCACGCTCGGCATCGCGCTACTGACCAAGGCCGGCACCGTCGAGGGCGATGCGGCCGACAACGTCGCCCTAAGCGCTCTAGGTCGCGGCCCCTACCGCTCGTATGTCTGCACGGCTAACGCGGCCATCGTCGATCGCTTGAAGGGGTTGGTCGAATCGATCCGTCAATCGGCCGTCGAACAGCGCTGGCAGATCGACTGGAGCAAGGCCGAAGTGTTCCTTGAGCGCGCCGACACGGCTGCCCAAATGCAGGATTACCTGCTGGCGGTGCGCGAACTTTGCCGCGGGATCAGCTTCCTGATGCAAGAAGCCCGCCAACAGCGCGCTCGCACGGCAGGGTGAGACTGGTGTCGACGATGGCCCAAATGTGAGTTTCTCGATAATTACTCCGACGGATAGAATGGGTGTGCGCGTCGCACATTCCGGGACCCGAAAGTACCTACGACTGAAAACCAAACGGCGAGCCAGCATGGCAACAGCCACGATTTCTCTACAAGTCGACGCGGACACCGCCAGCGCGTTTGCCGCCGCTTCGGCTGAAGACCAACGCAAGCTGCAGCTTCTGCTGAGCCTTCGCCTGCGTGAGCTGACGGTTCATCCCTCGCGCCGTTTGAAAGAGATCATGGATGAAATCGGCCAGCATACCATCGCGCAGGGCATGACTTCGAAGGCTCTCGAGTCGCTGCTCAGCGATGAGTGACGTCCGCATCGTGGTCGACACGGGGGTGGTCGTTAGTGCGCAGTCGATTTCGCGGCAAGCGTTTGACGTGGCCAGCAACCGAGGAAGGCTCCTGGTCTCGCAAGCTACCGTTGTGGAATTGGCCGAGGTGTTGCGAAGGCCGAGGCTCAACAAATATCTGTCCGAGGAGAAACGGCTCGAGTTCCTTGCAGCGTTGATTCGGGAGGCAGAACTTGTGGATATAAGTGAGACAATCACTGCCTGCCGCGATGCTGAGGACGATAAGTTCTTAGAGCTCGCCGTGAGTGGCAAGGCCATGTACTTAGTCAGCGGCGACCAGGATCTTTTGGCACTCGATCCATTCCGAGGCGTTGCCATCGTAACGCCAAGGACATTTCTCACGCGGTTGATTTGAATCGCGCGCTCGCGGCGTTTCTCCGCGTTCGAGACACCGCCCCGCCGTCACTTCAGCCGGCTCAAATCTTCTTCGCGCGACACTTCGCCGGCGCGCACCGTTTTGTTGCCGTCAGGGGGCACCAGTCGGCTGCGCGCCACCAGCGCCGGGTTCTCCGCCAGCCAGTTCCGAGCCGCCAGCCGGGCGCGGTCCCAAGTTGCGCGGCTCGGCGTGCCGCAAGCCAGCAAATGGTCGGTGATCGATTCCAGCCTTGCCACCGCCGTGTCGCAATAACGGTAGTCGCTCGCGACCGGTTCGACGCGCTGGCGCTCGTCGTCGAGCAGGACGTTCAAGTAGGTGATGCGATTGCGCCTGTAGCGATTGGTCACGCCGGCCACGAGTGCCGCGTAGCGCAGCGAGACCCGCGCTTCGCGCATCTCTTCGCGCAGGATCGATTCCAGCAACTGCTGCTGGCGGTCGCTGCCAAAATCAGCAATCAATGCCGCTGCCATCTGCCAATCGGCGACGCTGCCGTCGCGAATTCCGACGACGCTCTCGGCGGCATCGGTCGCCGGGATCGCCAACGGGTCGTCCGTGCTATCGATCAGCCGCACTGCCAGTGGCAAACCAAAAGGCCGACCCGTACGAAGATACTCGACGATCAACTCGATCAATGCCGTGTGATCTTTCATCGCGCGCAGATCGCGCACTAATTCCTCGTAGTGCCGCGGGCGATCGGCCTGCAATAACGGCGCGAATGCCGTGTCGAGCGCTTCCCACTCGGTTGCCGTGGGATGTGGCCGTGGCAGGTAGGTGCGCAGGTTGTGGTCCTGCACCGCCACCGAGTCCGGGAAATCGAACGATCGCATTTCGGCAATCGCCCGTTCGGCCGGCCAGCGGTCGTACTCCATGCGGTACAGCGCGGCGAGCGTGCCGGTGCGATGTCGTCCGCCCATGCAGTGGATCAGCACCGGCAAGTTCGCCGGCTCGTCGAGCAGGGCCAAGAACGATTCGAGCTGCCACGGGGTCGGCCACGGCCAGCACGCTTCCTCCCCCATCGGCAATTGCACGTGCCGCGCGCCAAGTTGCGTGGTGAATTCGGCTTCGCACTGGCCATCGGGCGCTCCCAGGTCGAGCCAGCCGCGATACAGCCTGAAGTCCGACAATTGCAGGCTCACCACGGTCCGGATGTCGAGATCGCGGACCAAGTGCCGCAGTCCCAACTCGGTCGGCTGTCCGGTGCGATACAGCACCCCTTCGCGCAGCACCTGGAAGCGCTTGGTGTGATAGGTCCAGAACGTTCGGTACCCGCCCCAGCCCAAGCCGATTACCGCAAGCACCGCACCGACGAATACCAACAGGCGGCGAGCTACGAGTTTCGACAGCACACGCGACATAGGGGCGGCACGATACTTGGCCCGCGTCGGTGGGTCAACGCCGGACGCATGGCGCCTGCGCCGTCTGGGCTTGCGTTGCTTAGCGCCGGTCGTCCCCGACCGGCGTCGGCCGCGTCGACGCGGCCGCTAAGCCAGCTTGCACGGCCTCGGTGACTCGCCTTTCGCCGATGCAGAGGCATTGGTACACTCCGCCTCCTTTTCTTCGCCCCCAGCGAAGCTTGCCCCGGGGCGACAGCGTCTTCCGCACGGAGGTCTTCGGTTGCTGTCTCGTTGGCCGATTCGTAACAAGCTGTTCTTCTGCCTCGCGCTGCTGCTGGTGATCGTCAGCCTGCTGTCGTGGGGTGGCATCCAAGGGCTGTACGCCTACCGCAGCTTGGTGCGCAGCCTGCGCCGCGTGTACGAACTGCCGCTGGCCACTGAGATGATGCGCCATGTGAGCAACCTGCGCGTCACGCTCAGCGAGGCCAACACGCTCGAGCAGCTTCAGATTCCCGGCCGCCGACCGCCGACTGCCTTCAACGATCTGGTCCACGAAGAATTCCGCCTGTATCTCGACGCGCTGCGCTACACGCTCGACAAGTACCGCGAGCAGCTCGGCGACAACTCGCCGCGCGACCCGATCGGCGACAGCCGCGGTGAATGGATCACCGTGCGGGCCATCGAGCAGACCCTCGAGCGCGTCGACGAGATCAACCGCAACGAGGACTGGCTGCTGGATCGCGTGCAGGTCGGCAAGCTGGGCAGCGAACTGGAATACCTCGAAGAGCTGGCGGCCGAGTTGCCCAGCTATCTGCATCAGAACATTCACGACTTCACCGAAGAGGCTCGCGTCCAGTATCGCACGCTGCTGGTGCTGGCCTGGGCTACCAGCCTGTTCAGCGTGCTGATGTTCGCGCTGTTCGTGTACCTGTTCTACGTGTGGGTGTTCAGGCCGCTGCGCGTGCTCATCAAGGGCTCGCGCAAGGTGGCCGCCGGCAATTTCGACTACCGCATTCGGCTCGACACGAACGACGAGATGGCCGGGCTGGCCGCGGCAATGAACGAAATGACCGCCCGCTTCCGCGACATCCGCAACGATCTCGATCGTCAGGTGCAAGAGCGTACCCGACAGGTGGTTCGCAGCGAGCAGATGGCCAGCGTCGGCTTTCTGGCCGCGGGTGTCGCTCACGAGATCAACAACCCGCTGGCTTCGATCGCCATGTGTGCCGAGTCCATCGAAAGCCGCATCGACGATGCCCGTCGCCCCGACGACGAGAGCCACGAGCTGCTCTGCAAATACCTGCGGATGATTCAAAGCGAAGCGTTCCGTTGCAAGGAGATCACCGAGCGGCTGCTCGATTTCTCGCGTTTAGGCGAAGTCACGCGCCAAGCCGCCGATCTGCGCGAGCTGGTCGCAGGGGTGATCGAGATGATCCGCCATCTTGGCAAGTACAGCGAGAAACACGTCGAGCTGATGCCCGGCGACCCGCTGCTGGTGGCGGTCAATCCGCAGGAGATCAAGCAGGTGGTATTGAACCTGATCGTCAACGGGCTCGACAGCCTCAGCCCCGGCGGCGCGGTACACGTCGACATGGCTCGCCGCGGCAGCCAGGCGATGCTCATCGTCACCGACAACGGCTGCGGCATGACCACCGAAGTCCGCCAACATCTGTTCGAACCGTTCTTCACGCGGAAGCGTGGCGGCCAAGGCACCGGCCTCGGGCTATCGATCGCCTACCGCATTATCACCGACCACGGGGGAGTCATCGACGTCCACAGCGACGGGCCGGGACACGGTTCGCGTTTCACCGTCCGGCTGCCGCTGGCCGAGAGCAATAAGGAGTTGAGCCATTACCGCCAAGCCGCCTAAACGTCTGAAGCTGTTGTTTGCCGACGACGAGCGTTCGCTCCGCGAGCTGATGCGCGTCGAGTTGGCCCGCATGGGGCACGAAGCGACGATCTGCCCCGACGGCGCGACCGCCATCGCCGCCCTGGAGATGAACACTTACGACTGCATCCTCGTCGACCTGAACATGCCCAAGGCCACGGGCTTCGAGGTCATCGAGCGCGCGAAGCAGCTCTCGCCCGATACGGAAGCCGTGGTGCTCACCGGCAACTCGACGCTCGAATCGGCCGTGCAGGCGCTGCGCCAGGGGGCTTTCGACTACATCACCAAGCCCTATCGGCTGGCCGAGCTGCAATCGCTACTCGAGCGCGTCGCGGCCAAGCGCGAGCTGACCAACAAGTGCCGAGCGCTCGAGCGCCGCGTTGCCAAACTCGAAGGGAGCCCAAGGCTCATCGGCAACTCGGAAGCGATGCAGCAAGTGAGCAAGCTCATCGCCCGCGTCGCACCGACCGACAGCACCGTGCTGATCCTCGGCGAAACCGGCACCGGCAAGGAGCTGGTCGCCCGGGCGCTGCACGACCAAAGCCCGAGGGCCGGGAAGCCGTTCGTGGCGATCAACTGCGGCGGCCTGCCCGAGAACCTCATCGAGAGCGAGCTGTTCGGCCATCGCCGCGGTGCGTTCACTGGCGCCGACGAACATCGCGTGGGTCTATTCGAAGTGGCCGAAGGAGGCACGCTGTTTCTCGACGAGATTGGCGAGCTGCCCAAGGCAATGCAGGCTAAGCTGCTGCGGGTGCTCGAAAGCGGCGAAATCCGCCGCGTCGGCGATAACGATTCTTTCACCGTCGATGTGCGGATCGTGTGCGCCACGCACCGCGACCTGGAGAAAATGGTCACGGAAGGCGAGTTCCGCGAAGACCTGATGTTCCGTATCAACACGTTCGAGATTCGCCTACCGGCGCTACGCGACCGCTTGCCGGACGTACCCGAGTTGGCGCGGCACCTGCTGCTACGCTGCCGCCCGAACCTGCGCCCGGGCGACGAACCGTTCTCGTCCGAGGCGCTTGATCTGCTCACCGCGCACGCCTGGCCGGGGAACGTGCGCGAACTGGCCAACGTAATCGAGCACGCTGCGATCCTGTGCGAAGAGTTGCCTATCACGCCGCAACACCTGCCATCGCGATTGCAGGAACGGCGGCTGCGAGGGCCGCACTTCAAGGTGGCCGCCGTGGGGCCCTCGCTGCGCGAGCTGGAAATGGCGGCCATCCACCAGGCGCTCGAACGCCACAAGGGAAACAAACCCAAGGCAGCCGAAGAACTCGGCATTAGCCTGAAGACGCTCTACAACAAGCTGAACCAGGAAGCCGCCGAAGCGGCCAGCTGAGATAACCACAGAAGCACAGAGACACGGAGAAAAGCACGGAGCGGCAGATCAAAGTAGATGAATTCTTTTGCCTCTCCGTGCCGTCCTCCGTGCCTCTGTGTCTCGGTGGTTAATCCGCCGCTCAGACTTTTCTCACCACGCCGATCACCACGCCTAGCACGCGGGCGTCCTTCACGTAAATCGGCTCCATCTCGGAGTTCGCCGGTTGCAGGCGGATGCGGCCCGCTTCGGGATACCAACGCTTGAGCGTCGCTTCGTTCTCTTCGGTGATGGCGACCACCGTGTCGCCGCGATGGGCGGTCTCTTGCTTGCGCACGACCACGTAATCGCCGTCGGCAATCTGGTCCTCGATCATCGAGTCCCCCTTCACCCGCAGCACGAACAGGTCGTCGGCATCGAAGAAGTCGTTGAAGTCGATCACTTCATCCTGCTCGATCGCCTCGTGCAGCACACCGGCGGCAATAGTCCCTCGCAACGGCAAGCCATGCGACCGTTCAATCGTTTCGGTCGCCATGGTAATGGCCCGCGACATATTCGGCTCGCGGTTGATGATCCCCTTTTTCTCAAGCGCCTTGAGGTGGCACATCACGCCGTTGGGCGAGCTAATGCCGAACTGGGTGCCGATCTCGCGCACCGTCGGTCCGTAGCCGCGCGAGCGGATTTTCTCGCGAATGAACTCGTAAACCTCGCGCTGCCGCTCGGTCAGACTGGTCAAATCGGCCATGCTCGTTCCTCGTACCTAGGTGCGCCGGGAGACGATACTGTACATGCGCAAGTGTAATATACGCGCGTACAGAGTCAAGGGACGTTTGTACAGATTTTCACAGCTAACGAGCCTTTCCGGCCCGTTCGATATCCGGCGCATTTTATTAGCAGCCCATGATCCGTCACTTCGTCCGTCCCATGCTCAATCGCATTACGAAGCATGATCGTGAGCCTGCCAACACCTGCCGCATCTATCAAACGCTGGGGACGACGCCGGCCATGAACGCAGGCATTGCACAGTACCCGATGACGATGGAAGATTTGATTGAGATGCTCTGCCGTTGCCGGTGGCGAAAAAGCGCAGGCTGTACAAAAAGCGGGTTGCTAGAGTGAGCCGGATGGGCGCAATGAAGTCCGTCAGCACGCTGAGACGACGGATCGGTTGGGTGCTGCTTTTGTCGATCCTGGCGGTCGGAGTTCCGACTGTTCTTTTCGTCAATCGTTATTTCGATCCGTTCCGCGAGGCCACATGGCGCGAGCGCATGACGGAGAGGGCGACGGCTCGGGCGCACGGGCGCTTGGTCAACTGTTGGTTTCGGGGGCCGGAGCACGGACCGGTCATCGAAGTTCATGTGTGCCGCGTCACTTTCGAGACCGGGAATTTGCACTCAACAGACGTAAACAAGCTGCCGCGATGTGTCACGACAGGATGGATGTCGCTCCCTGCCAGCGAATGGGCGCGATTCACGATCGTTGACGGCTATCGCCCAGACGACTCGTCCGAGTGCCTTTACACTGAGCTGGATGGACACGTGATTTGGAAAAGCCCGTCCTACCTCGCGGATTCAAATTGACCCACTACCAACGTTACGGTCCTGGTGTGAATCCCGAAGGGCGGCCGTAGGTGCCGGCGGTTACGGGGTTTTTGCCAACGAAACGACGATCCTCCGGCCGAGCGCGTCGGCGTATCGGACGAGGGTTTCGACGGTAGGGTTGGGCCGCTGCCCGGTTTCGAGCTTCGACAGCGCCGAGCGGTCCATTCCGGTAAGCTTTGCCAGGTCGGCAAGGCTAATGCCTTTTGCCTCGCGTTCGGCTTTCAATTGTTTGAGTAACGTCTCGAGCCGTTCGGAAATCGCCGTTCGTTGCTGATGGCGCGCGACGAGATTGGGCAGCTCGTCAGCCACTTGCTTGCGCAGTGCCCGGTACTTCGCTGTTTCTTTCGTGGTCAGGCGTCGATCGCGAACGATGCGTTTCATGGTCACTCCCGCTTTGGCACGTCATAGGCCGTTAGCGGATAAACCGAGTCGGCGTCAATTTCTTCGTACACGACCATCAAATGTCGCCCCGAACTTGTATCACTAAATACGACCGAGAGACCGGTGGATCGACTGACGTCGGAATCGGTCGGGTTCCGTAGAACGTCTTCGACTTCGTCCTTCGTGACACCGTGCTCAGCACAGTGATGCACGTTGCCGTTCGGGTCGTCGTCCAAATCCCAGATGATCGAATCGAACGACACGGACCCACCGCGACTGTTGTATTATAATACCACAACGGGCGTTCGCCGTCAAATCGTCGAACCGCTCCCGACTGTCACCACCAGGTTGTCGCGGTGGATGACTTCTTCATAAGGGCAATGCCCGAGCACCGCGGCGATGGCGTCGGTCTTCAGTCCCTTGATGCGGTCGAGGTCGGCCAGGTCGTAGTTCGTCAGGCCGCGGGCGAACTCGGCGCCCGCCTTGTCGCGCAGCGCGATCACGTCCCCCTTGCGAAACTTGCCGACCACTTCGACGATTCCGGCGGCCAGCAGGCTCCGCCCTTGTTTCTCGACCGCCCGGCGAGCACCGTCGTCGAGCGTCAGGTGACCGCGGGGCTGAGCAGTGAAGCCGATCCAGCGCTTCCACGAGCGAATGGCCTGCCCTTGTGCGACGAACAGCGTGCCGACTGGCTCACCGGCCAGAATGCGGGCCAGTGAGCCAGGTTCGCGGCCACTGGCGACGATCACGTTCTCGCCCGACACGGTTGCCATGCGCGCGGCGTTGAGCTTGCTTGCCATCCCACCTTTACTGAGGCCGGTCTTTTGGTCGCGCACCAGGTTGAAGATCGACTCGTCGAGCTGCATCACGGTCGAGATGAGCTGAGCGCCGGGTTGGCGGGGATCGCCATCGTAAAGCCCCTCAACATCCGACAGAATCACCAGCAGCGGGGCGCGAATGCAGTTGGTGACCATCGCGGCCAGCCGGTCGTTGTCGCCAAACGTGGTCTGCAATTCTTCGACGCTCACGGTGTCGTTCTCGTTGATGATCGGCACCGCGCCGTACTCGAGCAGCGTGAGCAGCGTGTTGCGCACGTTCAGGTAGCGGGGCCGATCGTCGAGATCGTCGGCCGTCAGCAGAACCTGGGCGGCATGCCGGCCGAACGATTTGAGTGCCCGATCGTACGTCTGCACCAGGTAACTTTGCCCGACAGCGGCAACGGCTTGCAGATGAGCCAAATCTCGCGGCCGCTGCTTCAGGCCAAGCTGCCCCATGCCCGCGCCGACCGCCCCGGAACTGACCAGCGCCACGCGCCGGCCAGACTCGAGCACCTGGTGAAGCTCGCCGGCCAAGCTGGTGACGCGCTCTTCGTTGAGTGTGCCGCCGGAGCGCGTGAGGATGCGCGTGCCGACTTTGACGACGATCGTCTCGGCGGCGGTCGCGATTTCTTGGCGAAGCAGATCGGTCGGCATCGAACATCTTTGGCCCTCGGCGAGTCGCCGAGGGCCGCGGTTGCGTGCGAAGAAACGTTGCGCCGCAAATCATACCGCCGCGCGGTTTGGTTGTCGCGGCGCGGCATTGCCGGATAGAATGACGTGCATGAGCGAACTTCACCACGAATGCGGCGTCGCGGCGATCTACCACTTGCCCAGCGACAAGCCCAGCCGGCTTTGTCCCGAGCAGGGGCCGGAAGAAGTTTCGCGGCTCATGCCCCGCATGCTGCTCGACATCCAGAATCGCGGGCAGCTTTCGGCAGGCATCACCACCTTTTCGCCCCGCCGCAACCAACTGCTCGACACGTTCAAGGACCTGGGAACCGTCAGCGAAGTATTTCGGCTCAGCCATCGCGGCAAGGCTGAAAGCCTGATGAAGCGCTTTGCCGGCCGGGCGGCGATCGGCCACGTGCGCTACGCCACCTGCGGCGCCGAGGACCGCAACTACGCGCAGCCGTTCGAGCGGCAACATCTGCAAAAACCTAAGTGGTTCAGCTTCGCCTTCAACGGCCAGTTGAGCAACTATTCGCAACTGCGGGCCGACCTGCTGGCCCGCGGCGACAGCCATCTGGCCCGCGACACCGACACCGAAATCATCCTGCATGCCCTGGGACGCGAACTGTCGGCCAACGACGGCCAGTCAGAGGTGGCATCGCCGGAAGGGCCGCGGCCCTCGCTGGTCGAGCTGTGGCGGCGGGTGAGCCGGGATTTTGACGGTGCGTACTCGCTGGTGATGCTCAACGCGCTGGGCGACATGCTCGTGGTCCGCGATCCGCTGGGGATCAAGCCGTTGTGCTATGCCTACGAGCCGCCGCTGTTCGCTGCCGCCAGCGAGAGCGTCGCCCTGCTGAACCTGGGATTTCCAGCCGAGACGATCAAGTCGCTGTTGCCGGGGCAGGCGGTCACCATCACCGAGGGCCGTTTCGAGGTGCAGCGCTTCGCCGGCAGCCCACGGCAGGCGCATTGCTTCTTCGAGTGGATCTATTTCGCCAACGTGGCCAGCACGATGGACGGCCGCAGCGTGTACCTGTCGCGCACCGTGCTCGGCGAGGAGTTGGCCCGTCTGGAGACGGTGCCAATCGACGACGATACGATTGTCGTGCCAGTGCCCGACACCAGCAAGGCGGCGGCCGACGCGATGGCGTTCCGCCTCGGCATCCCGTCGCGCGAAGGGCTGATCCGCAACCGCTACACGGGTCGCACGTTTATTGAAGGCTCGAACAACCGCCGCCGCAAGGTCGAGAGCAAGTACACGCCGCTGCGCGAAGTGCTCGAAGGCAAGCGTGTGCTGCTGGTCGAAGATTCGATTGTGCGCTCGACCACGATGAAGGTGCTGTTGAGCCGCATCCGCGACCTGGGCCGAGCGCGCGAGATTCACGTGCGCGTGGCTTGCCCGCCGATCATCGCGCCGTGCTTCTACGGCATCGATATGTCGACGATCGGCGAGCTGTTCGCGCCGAAATTCCTCGACCACGGCCGGCTGACCGACGAGGGACAGACGCGAATGGCTGAGCAACTGGGGGCCGACTCGCTGCGGTACCTGCCGGTCGATTCGATCGCGCGGGCGCTGAAGTTCGATCCTGACCAGCTTTGCCAGGCATGCATCACCGGCGAGTACCCAACGCCAGCCGGCCAGGAGCTCTACCAGATCGCGCTGGGCCAGGTAGGCCGCACAGGTCGGACCTACGAAGCGCCGGTCGCGGCGCGGTAAGTGTTATGTCTCTGCATCTCTAACAGGCGCAATCTCCGCTTGCCTCTTCGCGGTCCGCGGCCATGCGCACTCACCAGCGCACCATCATTGCGCATCACGTAATCCTGCACGGGTACGGGCACTGGCTTCCCAACGATCCGCGCGGGAGCGGGTCGGACGAGGTTCGCAACGAGGCGCTGGAGGCCCTTGGCGCCATCCATCACGGGCGGAAACCGGTGCAACCGCCGCGCGGCGAGGTGCGAGAGTTTTATCGACGCGCTGAACCGAAGCTTGAGTTCCCGCTGCTGTGGTTCGATGCCGCGAAGAGGCAAGCATTGGGCGACTCGTGTCGGGAGCTTGTGCGACTGCGCCCGTACACGGTTTGGGCCGCCGCGGTCATGAAGAACCATGTACATCTGTGCGTGCGCCGCCATCGCAACACGGGCGCCGAGATTTGGCGCGATTTCGCCGAGAACTTGCGCACGGCGCTGCTTCGGTTCGATGACGTGCCCGGCGAGCACCGCATCTGGTCGAATCGTCCCTACGCGGTGTTCCTGTACGCGCCCGACGATGTGCGCCGCGTCAAAAAATACATCGAGGAGAACCCCGCGAAGTCCGGGCTCCCCGCGCAATCGTGGGCCTTCGTCACGCCCTACGACGGTTGGCCCCACGGTTAACGGCTGCCACCGCTTGCCTCTTCGCGGGAAATCGCCTCCGCACCGCCGCGAAGAGGCAAGCGGTGGTATGCTTTGAATATGCGCATCGTACTTTGTTATCCGGTCGAGGAGCGGCATCGCGCACAGATGGCCGCCGCGGCGCCGCGGGCCGAGATTGTTGACGCCGGGCAGGATGGCATTCCCGAGGCGATCCTCGAGGCCGACATCTACTGTGGCCACTCGAAGGGGCCGCCGATCGATTGGCCAGCAGCGGTGCGGCGCGGTCGGTTGCGATGGATCCAGTCGTCGGCCGCCGGGATGGATCATTGCTTGGTGCCGGCCGTCGTGGAAAGCGACATCACCGTCACGAGCGCCAGCGGTGTGCTGGCCGACCAGGTTGCCGATCACACGATCGCGCTGATGGGTGCGCTCGCTCGCAGCTTGCCGGTGTTCTTCCGCGCGCAGCAGAAGCGCGAGTTTATCCGTCGGCCGACGCGCGACTTGCACCACAGTACCGTGGGGATCGTTGGCTTCGGCGGCAACGGTCGCCGGCTGGCCGAGGTGTTGCGGGTGTTCAAGACGCGCATCGTGGCCACCGACTACTATCCCGTTGACAAGCCGGAGTACGTCGACTCGCTGCTCCCACCCGAGCGACTCGACGAGCTGTTGCCGCAGCTCGACTACCTCGTGCTGGCCGCTCCGCTGACCGCGGCGACGCGCGGCATGATCAACCGGCATACGCTCGGCCGCATGAGGCAAGGCTCGTTCCTGGTAAACATGGCCCGTGGAAAACTTGTCGAGGAGCGCGATCTGGTGGCGGCTCTGGAAGCCGGACACCTTGCCGGGGCAGCGGTGGACGTGACGGCCGAGGAGCCTTTGCAGGCGGACAGCCCGCTGTGGGACGCGCCGAATATGATCATCACACCGCACGTGGGCGGTCAAAGCGCGCGGCGGATCGACGATATGACCGATTTCTTCTGTGAAAATCTCAAACGATTCTTGGACGGCCGCGTGCTGCTGAATTATGTTGAGGAGAAACGACTTGGGTTTCCGCATCCTCGAGGGTTAGCGCGGCATTAGCGGATGTGATAAATCATGGATACCGGAGGCGATGCGTAGCCGCAACCATTAGTCACGGTTGGAGTTGATGCAATTGATCAACATGCATCTGGCCCATTAGTCGGTATGGACGCCGCCGGTCGCGGCTACCTAAGATGTCGGGACACGGATGGAACCCCTTTGACGACGCAGCTTGAGAAAGACAGGGAGTCGCAATGTCGAACACGACCTTTTTAACCGGCTCGGCGACGCTGAATTTCAACGGTAACCGGCATCCCAAGACGCCGCAGTTGCTGATGACCCGGTATCGCGAGGCGATCGATCAGCAGCGCTTGACCTGGACGGAGCATCTCAAGTTCTCGCGGCTGCTGGGGTCGGGGGGCCAGGGCGTCGTGTACCTGACAGAACGTCGCGGTACCGACAGTTTCACCCTGCCAGTGGCCGTAAAGATCTTCTCGCCCGACCCCTACGAAGACGCCCGGGCCTACGACGAGGCTATGGCGCGCATCGCCCACGTGGCCGCCCGCGTCGCCCAGATTCAGCAGGACAATCTGCTGGACGTCCACAATTTCGTCGAGCGCAGCCGCATCCGCATCATGGAGATGGAATGGGTCGACGGCTACGACCTGAGCCGGCTGCTGACGCACGAGACGTACGAGCAGGTGAAGAACCGCGTTTCGATCCGTCGTTGGGAATACATCAATAACGTGATCGTGACGACCGGCCCCGTGCAGCCGCGCCTCAAGCCGGGCATCGCCATTGCCGTGCTGCGCGAGTGCCTGGCGGCGTTGGCGGCGCTGCACCGCGAAGGGATCGTTCACGGCGATTTGAAGCCCTCGAACATCATGCTCAAGCGCACGGGCAACGCGAAGATCATCGACATCGGTTCGGCCTTCGACCTGGAAGACGCACCGATCCGCCGCAGTTGTACGCCGGCGTACTCGGCCCCCGAGGTACTCGAAGGCAACGGCACCAGCCCGCGCAGCGACTTGTGTAGCCTGGGCTATGTGCTGATTGAAATGCTCTCGGGCTGCGCGTGCTTCGCGGGCATCAGCACCTACAAGGACCTGATGGAAGCGAAGCGCAACCTGGTGCAGAAGCTTCCCGAGCGCCTGCCGCGCGAAGTGGTGAAGAGCGAACTGCTGATGAACCTGATCCGCAGCCTCATCGCCTCCGATCCCATGTGCCGGTTCCCGAGCGCCGAGGCGGCCGATCTGCTCAAGGAAGGGGCCGCCAGCTTCCATCGCCAACTCGTCAAGGGCGACCTGGCCAGCGAGTACGAGAACGAAATCCGGCTGTGGCTGGAAGAGCTGGAATAATCGTGGGCTCTCGGCCGGGCTGCGGATAAGATTGAGTAGACGCCCCGCCAGGTTCCGCAATGTCCACCACTCGCTCGCAGCTTTCCGATCACGTCGATCCGACGCTGCGGGTCGTGCCTCCGCTTGAGAACGGCGACTGCCTCTCGCGCGATGAGTTCGAGCGCCGCTACGAAGCGATGCCGGAAGTTCACCAGGCCGAACTCATCGATGGGGTTGTCTACATGCCTTCGCCGATCTATTTGCCACATGCCGACAGCCATGCCGCGATCGTCACTTGGCTCGGAATGTACGCTGCACAGACACCGGGCGTGCAATGTCTTGCCTGTGGCTCGATTCGCATTGACGACAAGAACGAAGTGCAGCCCGACGCGTACCTCAGGCTGCTCACCGGCGGCAAATCGACGACTGACGCCGAGAAGTACGTCGTCGGCGCTCCGGAACTGGTTGCCGAGGTCGCGTCGTCGAGCGTGAGCCGCGACATGCACCAAAAGCTGCGGCTTTACGAACGCATCGGTGTGCGCGAGTATCTCGTCTGGCGCGTGCTCGACCGGGAGATCGATTGGTACCAGCTTGAAGCGGGCCGGTTTCAACCGCTGGTATCCGGCGACGACGGCATCGTCCGCAGCCGCGTGTTTCCGGGGCTGTGGCTCGACCGAGCGGCGATGCCTCGGTGGCAATGCGGCCACCGTGCTGGCGCATTTGGCTGAAGGTATTGCTTCGGCCGAGCACCGTGAATTCACCACGCGTCTGTCAGCGATCAACCCGTCGTAAAAAGCGTCGCGCGGACGAGTGCAAGCCGTGGCGTGGCAGGGTACAATGGCGACCTGCCCCGTTGATCCACCAGCTCTGATCGACCAGCTCCCGCCATCCCCAGCGTATCTTCGTCCCAGGAGAATTCGTTCATGGATACCAACGTATCGCGTCGCAGTTTCGTGAAGACCGCCGCCGCGGGAGTCGCCGCGGCCAGCGCCATCGCCGCTCCGGCCGCGGCGCGTGCCTACGGCGCCAACTCTCGGTTGCGGATCGGCTTCATCGGCCCCGGCGGACGTGGCTTCGGCGCTCACGTTAAAACGCTGGCCAAGCTGCACAAGGAAGGCGCGCCGGTCGACCTGGTCGCCGTGAGCGAAGTCTACAAGGAACAAGAGAACGAGGTCTGCGACTACATCAAGAAAGAAACCGGCCGCGACGCGAAACGCCTCCCCGACTATCGCGAGCTGCTGGCCGGCGACACGGTCGATGCGGTGTGCATCGGCACGCCCGACCATTGGCACGCCAAGCAGACGATCGACGCGCTCAAGGCCGGCAAGCACGTATACTGCGAAAAGCCGATGACCAAGCAGGTCCAGGAGGCGATGGACGTCGTCGACGCCTGGCGCTCGACGGGCAAGATCATGCAGGTCGGCGTGCAGTCGACCAGCCTCAAGGTGTGGGACCAGGCACGCGAGCTAATCGACTCGGGCAAGCTCGGCAAGGTGCTCGGCTTCCAGACCGAGTACTTCCGCAACTCGAACGTCGGCCAGTGGCGGTATTACAAGCTCACCAAAGACATGAGCCCCAAGACGATCGACTGGAAGCGCTGGCTGGGCGTTGAAGAAGGCCTGGCGCCGATGATGGACTTCGACCGCGCCGTCTACGCCCAATGGCGCTGCTACTGGCCGTTCGGCTCGGGCATGTTCACCGATCTGTTCGTACACCGCACGACCAGCATGCTCAAGGCCACCGGCCTGCGGTTCCCGGCGCGCGTCGTTGGCGCCGGCGGCATCTACCTGGAACTCGACGGCCGCGACGTGCCCGACGTGGCGACCGTGGTGGCCGACTATAGCGAAGGCTGCCAGGGGCTGATCACGGCGACAATGTGCAACGAAGCTTCGCGCATCAAGCAGGTGATCCGCGGCCACAACGGTGCGTTCGAGTTCGGCAACGGCGAGCAGTTCGAATCGTTCGATTTCGTTGCCGAGCGTCCGCAGGTGACACTCGACAGCAAGATCAAGGACGAGACGATCAAGGCCGCCGACGGCACTGGCAGCCAGAAGGGTGAGACGACGTACCTGCACTTCAAGAACTGGTTGGACGCGATCGCGCAGAACAACCAGCAGTTGTGCAACAACCCGCCCGACCTGGGCGCGGCGGCGATCACCACCGTCAACCTCGGCGCTCAAAGCTATCGCGATGGGAAGGTGTTCTTCTTCGATAAAGAAACACGCACCGTGCGCGATGCCGACGGCTCCTGGAGCAAGCGCTGGGAGAAGCTGTCGCACGATCACGGCAAGCCGCACCACGTACCCGGCTGGCAGGCGGGCGACACCGGCAGCACGCTGAAGACGCCGGAGTACATGAACCTGGCCGGCGCCTGGAAGAACGGCGTTCCGCCGGAGGATCAGAAGAAGGTCGCCGGTTGAGTTGAAATCTCCAATTCGACCGCTGCAATCACCGAAGCCCACGGACTGCCGTCCGTGGGCTTTTTTGTTGCGCTCGTTCGAGCCGCAAACCTTGCGCAACCGGCATCGCCGGGCGCGAGTCCGTACCGGACATGCGATCTCTATCAACCGTATGCGCTAGTGCAGCCTTTGCCGGCCTGACTGCCGATTTCCTCTTGCAGAGCCGCTGCTGTGCGGCCGTGATCGGTGCGCACGTCACCAGACGCATTCATGCCGGATTGTCGACATCGCCGTCGCCTCGGCACCTTGCTGCTCGTACTAGCTGGGGTGCTGCTCTCCGCTCGCGGTGCGCGCGCCCAAGGCACCATCATCGTCGGCAGCTCGAGCGATTTCTATAACGCCATCCAGACGATCGACAGCAATCCGTCGAACAACTACACGCTGAGCCTGACTGGCGACATCACCATGAGCCAGCAGGTGTCGCCGATCTCGACCAGCGGGACCATCACGGTCGCTGGCAACGGTTTCACCCTCAATGGCGGCGGAGCGTATCGGCCGTTCTTCATCGAGGCCGGCAACGTGGCGCTGCAAAACCTGACGATCACCAACGCCGAGGCTCACGGCGGCAACGGCGGCGTTGCTGTAGGTGGCGGCGGCGGCGGACTGGGCGCTGGCGGCGCGGTGCTCGTCGATTCCAATGGGCATGTGACCCTTTCCAACGTGGCGTTCTCCAGCGACTCGGCGGTCGGCGGCAACGGCGGCGGGACTGTTGCTGGAATCACCAGCGGCGGCGGTGGCGGTGGTCTGTTTGGCAATGGTGGCGACTCCTCCCATGCCGGCGGCGGTGGTGGTGGTGGTTTGACAGCCAGCGGCTCCTCGGCAACAAGCAATAACCTCGGCGCGGCGGGAGCCGGCGGCACACCCG
The DNA here is from genome assembly GCA_036272935.1 of Pirellulales bacterium. Taxonomy (GTDB): domain Bacteria; phylum Planctomycetota; class Planctomycetia; order Pirellulales; family PNKZ01; genus DATAXP01. Next base: position 21,338 of record DATAXP010000134.1, read on the forward strand.
GCGGCAGCGGTTACGGTATCCCCGGCAGCTCAGGTACCTACGGCAATGGTGGCGGCGGCGGCGGGATCGCGGCAGCGGGCGGCGCCGGCGGCGATTTCGGTGGTGGTGGTGGCGGCGGCTACGTCGGCGGAGCGGGGGGCGCGGGGGGCTTTGGCGGCGGTGGTGGCGGCAGCGGCAGCTTGAGTTCCGGAGGCACGGCGGGATTCGGCGGCGGCAATGGCGGCGGCATATCACAAGCCGGCAACGGTGGCAGTGCCTTTGGCGGTGCGCTGTTCGTTCGCGCCGGCGGCACAATCACGTTCGACGACAGCACCACCTTCACGAACAATACGGTCACCGGCGGCACAGGCGGCGGTACCGGAGCCAGCAACGGCCCGGCCGACGGCAACGACCTGTTCCTGATGCGCGGCACGACCACAACGTTCAACATCGGCGTTGGCCAGACATTCACGTTCGCCCCGTCGATTGGCAATGAGGACGGCACGAGCAGCACTTTATCGGGCGTGGCGATCGACAAGACCGGCTTGGGCACGCTGGTGCTCAACGGCAGCAGCGGTCTGAGCGGATCGACCGTTGTCGACTCCGGCACGCTGGTCGTCAACGACACGCTCGCCGGCACCATGACCGTCAACTCCGGCGGCACATTGATGGGCATCGGCACCGTCGGCGGCGACACCACGATCAATGCTGGCGGCACCGTGTATCCCGGCACTGTCGGCGCTCCGCTTACGATCAGCGGCAACTTCACGCAGAACAGCGGCAGCAGCTACACCGCGGAAGTCAGCGCCACTGGCAGCGACAAGATCGTCGTCAACGGCTCGGCCACCATCCACACCGGCTCCACGTTCAACATCGTGCTCGATCCCGGCACGTACACCACGGGCACGCACTACGTGGTGATGACTGCCAGCGGTGGGATCACCGGCAGCTACAGCACGACCATCCTGCCGTCGCCGGGGACGAACCAGTACTTCTCGCTCG
>DATAXP010000135.1:0-15667 GCA_036272935.1 Pirellulales bacterium
GCGCAAGTTGATCGAGATGCCCGGTGCGACGGCCAGCGATATTGTTCGCGTCGTAGCGGAGACGGGCGCCGCCTTGGGGGTGCCGATGTTTGCCGGCGCCGATTCCTTTGCAGCACTGACGACGAACGATTTCAGCTCGACCACCGCTTTTTCGTGGCTGGATACTTTGACGGGACTCGAAATCGAAACGTCGTACGGACCCGAGTCACGAAAAACGAGTTTGTCATCCACGTAAACACTCGATCCATCGGGCTGGATCACCCAGCGCAACCGATACCAGGTGTTCGGCTGCAATGCTTTCACCTGCGACGCGACGATGGTGCCGTCGGGTCGATGGATTCGCAGCTCGTTGAGCTTTTTTTCCCAGTTCCAAATGACGACCGATTTGCCGTGCGCGTACAAGCGGATGTTCTGGCTGTCGGTGCGTGCCAGCAAGGTAATGTCGAGCGGGCCGCTGAACGACTGTCGCGAAGACACGCAGGCGTCGCCAGTGATCCGCGCGACGTCGCCGGCAGCCACGTTTCCTTCCGACGCGAAATCCTGCCACTTTTTCGTTTTCGAGCCGGGCCGTTCCGTCGAGGCGAGCACGTTTCCTAGCGGCGCGCCGGGGCCGGCGGGACGCTGCTTTACCGACAAGCTCTTTACGCCGCCGAGTTCCGCCAACCGTCGCTCCACGCGCGTCTTCGCCAGGCCGGTCAAATCATCCACGGCCAGCATGTACCAGTGAGCAGCGCCAGCTCGCAAATCCTCTTTGTCTTTCGCCTTGGCTTTGTCGCCCGCGTCCCACCATGCGTCGCCCAGTGCGACGAGCCCGTCCGGCTCGCCCGGTGCGCTCAGGCTGCTTGCGGCCAATTCTTTCAGTACCGCATCGTCGGATTTCGCCAGGTGCGCAAGTCCGCGGTCCCAATCGCCCTGCATGAAGCAAAGCCAACGCCCGAGCACCAGGTTCGCCATGGGATCGTCGGCCGACTTTTCGAAAGTCGCCCGCGCCTGTTGCATTTCGTCCCATTGTTGCTTGAGCGCCTTGAGATTCCGGTCCTTCTCGACGACTGCCTTGAGCAGGGGTGCGTCGCGTGCCTTGCGTGCCGCGGCGAGCGCTGCTTCGCTCAACCGTGTGGCTGCGACGAAGTCTTCCCCTTCGATCGCCTGGTCGACCAGCACCAGTGCCATATCGCCTGCTTCTTTGTAGATTGCCGGCGGGTGCGTCTTCGCAGCGATTCGCTCCAAGCCGTCGGCGACCAGCAGGATCGAGTCCGTGTCGAATGCGGCGGCGATCTGCTCAGCCGTTCGCTTGAGCAGCGTCGAACTGCCGGCGTCGATCGCCAGGTTTCGCGCCTCGTCCAACAGCACATACATGCTCGCAGCATCGTCGGTGCTCGCTCGCGATTGCCCAATCGATTTCTCGGCCAGCGCGACCTTTTCCTCGGGTTTCTTCGCCGCGGTCAACTCACCACTGAACAGGTCTTTGAAGATCCTGCGGGCCTCGACTTGGTCGCTCGCACTGGGGACGGCACGACGACCTGAGTCGGCAAACGCTGTGCTCGGTCCGGGTGCACCTGTCGTCCCAGCCCCCGGCGCCGACACGAACTCCTTGAAGCTCATCGGCGGATCGAGAATCGCCGACAGCTCGATGTTGCTCAACCGCGCGACGCCATCGACCGGCGCAATAATCACCGCCGCTCGGCCCGGGGGGAAAACCTCTGGGAGCCCTTCGCCCGTCAAGGTCTTCGATCTTTTATCGGTGATTTCAAGGGTCAGCGGCTGCGCTTCGGTGATCACCGCTGTCGCCACCAGGTGGCCGTCGTACCACATCCGATATTGCCCTTTCGCGTCCAACTGGCTAATGACCGAATGCTCCACGTCATCCTTCAGCGGCAGCTCGTCGCCGAAATACTTCGTCTTCTCGTACGGCACGCCGGCGCCTTTGACTGTCCAACCCGGCATCGCCCACGGTCCCCCCGGCGTGATGCGGAGCCTCCCGCGCATGGAGACGAGCACGTGTCCTTTCTGCCAGGGATGCACGACCTGAAAGCCGCACGGTGCTTTCGCGCCCAGATAGCTAAACGTCCACTGTGTGCCCGTACGCGTCCAACTCGGCGGCGCAGGGAGCAAAATGCCTCGCGAACCACGGCGACCGTCGCCGTCGGGACCGGTGAACGTGATGGCGTCGGTGGCGTGCAAGCCTTGCGGATCGCGATTCGCCTGCAACAAGTCGCAGACCAGGTCGGGCGGTAGCACTTTTGGTGGCGAGGACGCCGGCGGAGGCGAAGGGGGCGGCGAGGCGGTCGCCTCCGGCAACGGCTCCGCTGTTGCCACGACGGGTGCCGGTGCGGCTGGCATCGGAGCGGCTTCTTTCGTCACCGGCACCGGCGATGCGGCGGCCGCGGTTGGTCGCGGCGCAAGCGGTTCCAGGTGCACGCTGATTTGGTTCGGTTGTCCGTCGTTGATGGTGAACTCGTGGGTATAGGTCTTGAAACCTCCCTTGGTCACCGTCAGCTCGTGCTTGCCCGCTTCGACAACCATCTCGACTCGTTCGCCGCCACCGGCAGGTTTGAGTATGAGGCGATCGTTGCGGTCGAGCACCACCGCGGCACCCGGCTGGTTCACCTCGATCACCACGGTGCCGGCCGAGGTTTTCACCTTGGACAGCACGCCATATGCCGCCCAACCGCCGAGTGCGAGCACCACGGCGGCCGCGCCGGCGATGATGACGTTCCGTCGGCCCGATCCCGCGGCTGCGGCCGGTTTTACCGCTGACGACGGCGCTGGCTTCGGCTGCACGGCTGGCACAGGTTTCGGCCCAATGGCGACCGGCGAACGCCTGATCATCGCCGTCTCGAGCGCTTCGCGCGCTGCACGCATCGACGGATAGCGGTCGTCGGGATTCTTGGCGACCATCTTCGCGTACACTTCGTCGATCGCCGCCGGCACTTCTGGTCGCGATTGCCGCAGCGAGGGAATCGGTTGCTGCCGATGGGCAAGTAGCTTCTTCATGATCGTGTCGGCTTCGTACAGCTTGTTGCCCGTGAGCAGGTAGTACAGCGAGCAACCGAGGCTGTAGATGTCGGAGCGGGCATCCGCGTGCTTCGTGTCGAGCGCCTGCTCGGGACTCATGAAGTCGATCGTGCCCATGATACTGCCGGCCGTGGTGAGGCCGTCGCCCGATTCAGGCCCGGCCAGCGGGTTGTCGACCCGCGCCAAACCCAGATCGAGAATCTTCACCGTGCCGTGCTTGCTGAGCAGCAGGTTCGACGGTTTGACATCGCGATGGACAATCCCCTCTTGGTGTGCATGCTCCAAACCACGCGCCGCCTGCACGACATAATCGACTCCCTGCGCGACGGCGAGCGGGCCGTTGGCCTTGACCATCGCAGCCAGGTCCTTGCCCTCGACATATTCCATCACCAGATAATGGGCGCCGCCGGCCTCATCCGCATCGTGCGCGGTGACGATGTTGGGATGCGTGAGCCTCGCGGCGGCCTTCACCTCGCGTTGAAACCGCGCGAGCGCGTCAGGCGACGACAGCGCTCGCTTCGACAACACCTTCAGCGCCACGATGCGGTCCATCTTGCGATGCCGCGCGCGGTACACCTGGCCCATGCCGCCGGCGCCGAGCTTGTCGACGATCACGTAATTGCCCAGCAACAGCGAGTCGGGCTTATCCTGGTAGAGAGCGGCCGCCTGGAATTTGGTGAGCTTGCCCTGCTGCACGAGTTCGCGTGCCAGGGCATCGGCATCGTTGCCGCGAGCATTGCTTGGCGCGGCGACCATGACTGCCGTGAGCTCGGCGGAGGCGAGCAGGCCGGTCGAGGTCAGAGTTTCAAGGAACCGGGCGATCGTCACTGCCAAGGGGCGTGCTCCGAGCGTGAACGCGACACGCCGGATTATAGGCCACCCAGAAATGGACCGCAAAACAAGCCAATCGATGTCGTTTCCGATTATGATCCGGGGAGCGGTTGAGACTCGCTTCCGGCGTTCCCTGCGATAACGACCTTATGCGACCAGTGTTGCCCGTGATCGTGATCGGCGTGTTGATGGCACGATCGGCCGTCGCCGCCGACTTTGCCGCGGAAGTGCTCGATTCGACATTCAAGCTCTTTGCGCCTGATTCGACCGCCACCTGCTTCTTTGTACGTCGCGAGCCACCCGACGAGGCGCTGTATCTCGTTACCGCTGCCCACGTGCTGGAGCATGTGAAGCAGGACAGCGTGATTGTTGTCCTGCGCCGTCCGAAGCCCGACGGGAGCTTCGAACGCCACGATCATACGATTGCGATTCGTCTCGACAACAAACCGCTCTGGGAGCGCCACGAGCAGCACGATGTTGCGGTGCTGCGGCTTGCCGAAGAGCCTCCTGTCGCGGTCGGCTCGCTGCCGATCGACGCGGTGGCCGACGAAGCGCGGTTCAAGTCGGCGGGCATTCATATTTGCAGCCCGGTGTTCATCTACACTTTTCCACAACGCATCGAGGCCAATCTGGCTGGCTTTCCCGTGGCGCGGCAGGGCATCATCGCGAGTCCGCCACTGTTGCCCGTTGAAACCCATCCCGTTTACCTGGCCGAGTTCACCACGTTCGCCGGAGACAGCGGCGGCCCGGTATTCACGGCGTCGGCCGATGGTCGCCCGCTGCTATTAGGCATCGTGCTGGCGCAGCTACGTCATGACGAACGCGTGAAGACGGAGTACGAGGAGCTCACAATCCACCATCCGCTGGGCTTGGGCAAGGTCCTGCATTCGCAGTACGTCCGCGATACCGTCAACGCCGCCGCGAAAGAGCCGGATTCGGTGTCAGATTGACCGTTGGCGTCAACGTGAAGCTTTACCGCAAGTTCTTCGGGAACCGCTGCGTGCCGGGAATCGGTATGGCCTGCTACTTTTGCAACGTATGCAGCAGGAATTGGCCGCGGACCAAGCCCGCGTGTTCGGGATTATCGCCGATGTACCGTTGGAAGTGCGCGAAATGCTCCTCGCTGCGCACGAGATGGTCGAAACTTTCTTCCTGCCAGAAGCGACCACGTCGCCCAAGGAGCTGGTTGATTTCGCGCGCTGAAAACTTCTTCCACGACCGGCACTGCGATTCAATTTCCGTCGTGCCGAGCAAGCACGCCAGCACGTGGACGTGGTTGGGCATCACAACGAAATCGCCGAGTTGATACCGCTGCCCCGCGAAGTGGTGTAGGCAGGCAGCCACTCGCTCCGCCAGCCGCGGGTCGCCCAGCGGGCACGCGCCATGGCCGCGATCGAAGTATGCCATGAACTCGCGCGTGAATGTCGTGTGATCTTCATGTTCGAGAGTTGCCCGCTCCAACTGTGCCTTCCAAGCCGATGACGGATCGATTCCGTGCTCGCGAAGCCACCGGTCGCGGCGGCCATGCCACGATCGCAGCAACGATTCCGGAACGGAATCTGCCGTCCGAAATGTTACGAAGTACGTGGCCCCCGGCTGGTACCAATGCGGCAGATTCCCCTGCCGGATTGCGACTTCCGCCCGTGGATCGAACAACTCAAAGCTCATCATCGCGTCGTCCAATCGTAGCAGGCACGCTCCGCGTGCCGTCGCCGTGGCGTCCATCCCAGCCATTCCGATCATCAGCCTTCGGCGGGCGGCACACGGAGTGTGCCTGCTACATTCCGCTCTGCGGGTCACCTAAGCCGCCCGACGCTGCCAATACTCGCGAACTACCGCCGAAGCCTCGCCAGGTCGGCGAAGAAACCCGGATACGTCTTCGCCGTGCAGCCGGGGTCGCGGATCACGACGCCCGGCACGCGCAGTCCCGCGAGCGCCAGACTCATGGCCATGCGGTGGTCGTCGTAGGTGTCGATCGTCGCTCCGTGTAGTGCTCCCGGTGTGATGCGCAGGCCGTCGGTGCGCTCATCAACGGTCGCACCGAGTTTTCGCAGCTCCGTGGCGAGCGCCGCGATGCGGTCGGTTTCCTTGTGGCGGATGTGTGCGACACCCGTAATCTCCGTTGGCCCGTCGGCGAACAATGCCACCGCCGCGAGGGTTTGCACGGTATCGCTGATCGCGTTCATGTCGACCGTGATGCCGCGCAGCTTGCCGGCCGTGACGGCGATTGAATGGGGATCGTCGATCACCGTGCAGCCCATCTGCTCCAGCACGTCAACGAACGCAACGTCCCCCTGCAAGCTTCCGCGCGACAGGTCTTCGACCTTCACGCGGCCACCGGTGATTGCCGCAGCCGCGAAGAAGTAGCTTGCCGCCGAAGCATCGGGTTCGATGCCATAGTCGATGCCGCAGTAGCGGCCGTGCGGAATCTCGAACTGTGACAGGTCGTCAGCCGCGGTGGCTTCGATGCCGAACGCCCGCATCACGGCGAGCGTCATCCGCACATACGGTTGCGACACAAGCGGCCCGGCGACATGCAACGTCGTGGGGTGCACAGCGTAGGGCAGCGCCATGAGCAGGCCGCTGAGGAATTGGCTCGAAACGTCGCCGCGCACGCTGGCCGCGCCGCCACGCAGCCGGCTGCGTTCGACGACCACCGGCGGGCAGCCGGTCGATGATTCGCTGCCGACGTTGCCTCCCAACTCGGTCAACGTCGTCAGCAAGTCGGCGATCGGCCGCTCGTGCATCCGCGGTGTGCCGTGGAGCCGGTAGCGACCGCGACCAATGGCGGCCAAAAGCGCGGTGAGGAAGCGGACCGTGGTGCCGCTGTTGCCGACGAACAATTCACCGTCGCTCATCGGGACATATCCGCCGCAGCCGTCGACTTCGAGCGTCGAGCCGCCATCGAACGCATGCACGTCGATGCCGATCGACCGCAGAGCTTCGACTATCACGCGGGTATCGTCGCTGGCCAGGGCGCCGGTCAAGCGGCTTGGCCCTTCGGCGGCGGCCGCGCAGATCAAAGCGCGGTTGGTGATGCTCTTGGAGCCCGGCGGGCGAATGCTTCCGTCGAGCGGCCCCGAGGTCTCGATGGCAAGCGTGTCGGTCAACGGGCAATCTTCCACAGGTGGGCATCGCTGCGGACATACAGCGCACCGTCGACCACGGCAGGCGATCCGTAGACCGGTTCGCCGAGCGAGCTTTCGCCGTCGATCTGCCCCTCGCCGCCAAGCTTCACGGCAAAGATCGCCCCTTCGCTGTTGGCACAGTACAGATGATCGCCCGCCGCGACGGGCGTCGCCCAGAACTGGCCCTTGAGCCGCAGCCGCCAGCGGACTTCGCCGCCAGCCGTGTCGCCAGCGGTCAGCGCCCCGGCGCGGTTCAAGCAATAAATCGAGTCGCCGAGCACCACCGGGCTGGAACTGGCCGGCTCGAGCTTGTTGCTCGACCACAGCGTTTCCAGCGTCCCACCACCGGCGACTGGCTTCAGCGCCGTGATGCCTTTCGAGGGGACATAAAGCACGCCATCGGTGCCGACCACGCTGGGGATGCCGCTGGCCTCCTGATCGAACGACCAGAGCTGCCGGCCATCGGCGGGATCGAGAGCCACCAGTCCCTTGGGTCCTTGCAGCAGCACCACGTCCTTGTCGGCTTTTGGCGAGCGCAGCAGCGTCGGCGAGCACCAGTTCATGATCTTGGGCCGATCGACGCGCCAGCGTGTTTTGCCGGTCGCGGCATCGATGGCCGCGGCAAACGATTCGCCCAGGCATTCGACCTGAACAATCACGTTATCGCCGACGACCAACGGCGAGCTGGCCATGCCGACGTCGTTGGCCGCGGTGGGATAGTCGTACGTCAGGCCGCGGTACCACAGCAGGTTGCCGTCGAGATCGAGGCAGGCCAGGTCGTTCGACGAGTAGAAGGCGAAGATCCGCTGGCCATCGCTGGCTGGCGTCGGGGCGGCGATCGAGCTGGTCGGATGGCAAAGTGTTCGTCCGGTGGCCCAAAACTGCCGCTCCCACAGCCGCTTGCCGCTCGTGGCATCGAACGCGAGCACGTGCAGGCGGTCCTGGTTCGCGCCGCTGCTGGCGGTGACAATCACGCAATCGCCGACGAGGATCGGGCTCGAAGCTCCGCGCCCCGGCAGGGGCGACTTCCAGGCGATGTTCTTGCCGCTGGCAACGTCGAAATCCACGGGCGGCGCGGAACCTGGGGCAAGGCTGCTGCCTGTGCGGCCGCGGAATTGGGGCCAATCGGCGGCAGCGAACAGTGAGACGATCGCGGCGACAAACAACACGCGGCCGCCGCAGCGACCGGCTAAACGCGCTGGCATCAGTGTTTCTCCGATAACACCGCGGTGCCTATCCGATCGCACACGCGCAGTTGGAATTCCCAATCCTGGGCCCACTTCTCGGTCTGCTCGTTCTGGCACACCTTGATGAGGATCACGTTGCGCCCCGCGTTCAGCTTGCCCTGCGCGACGTACTGGTCGATCTTGTTCCCCGAGTGGTACATCTCGTGCTCGGCCAGCAGCTTGCCGTTCAGCCACAGCTTGCAGGCACAGATGCAGCCGATGCGCAGCTCGACGTCGCGCGCTTCAGGCGAGTAGAACTCATTGGCCGCGTAGGCGACACAGCCCATGTCTTTGCCCAGGGCGTTGTTCAGGTTCACCATGCCGTGGGCGTCTTCGGTCGTGTGGTCGATCCACTTCACAGTGCCATTTTTTTCGGGACCATTCTTGCCAGGGTAGCTGGCCACGAAGTTGATCTCCCGCTCGGGGGGATACTCGGGTTTGAAGCCGATGCCGCCGCGATTGTCGAACGGACCAATCAGCTTCCACGACGTGATGAAGCCATAGTGCCGCGGCAGATCGACCGTCTCGCCAAGCGCCTTGAGCGCCTTGGCTGCGTCTTCGATCTGGTCGAGATCGCGCGAGCTGGCAAACGCCTGGCGGGTGACGTCGATCGCTTCGGCCTTGCGGGCCGCGTCGTCCTTGGCATCGCCCGAGAGCTCTTCGCCGCGGGCCAGCAGTCGGGCCACCGCCTCGCGTCGCAGTTCGAGGCTGGGATCGTTGGCGAAGCCGGGAATCAGCCGAGCGGGTGCCTGCGGATCGACTCGTTCCAGCCATTCGAAGGCAAGCCGACGGGCTCGCGGCGGCTGATCGGTCGAGCGGACGAACTCGTCGAGCGCCTGGGCCGAGAGTTTGCCTTGCTTCAGGCGGCGCTCGGCAATCGCGTCGATGGCGGCACGAATCCAGTTGGCTGCCAACGGATTGGCATCGTCGAGGGCGGTCAACAATGCCGAAAGATCGGTCGCATCGTTGGCAACGATGTCGTTCCAGGCCTGCTGTGCCGCTTCGTTGCCCGAGCCTTCGTGGCCAACCGCCTTGAGCGTCGCCAGGTCGCTCGACAAATCGCCAGACGATGCCGACGAGGCGGCCCCCAGCACCATCACCACAAGCACTATCGACCGCATCGCGACACCTCCCGGCTTGAACGGGATCATTGTAGGCAATGCGGCCACGACTGGCGAGCGGACGAGGGTCGAACGGCTACTTCAGCCAGACGATGCTGTCGGCTTGGCCGCCTGCCAGGCGACGCCCGAGCAGCCGCTGACCGCGCCGACGCAGCCGTTGCCGCCGGCCTGGCGCTGCAGGCCGATCTCATAGTCGCCGCCGGCCGTGATCTTCGCGAAGAAGCGCCCGTAGGACGCCGCCGTGTCGCCCACGCGCAGCACCGCGAACAGCGTGGCGGGCGTGAGATAATCGGCCGTGAACAGGCCGTCGGTCAGCTCCAGAATCTGCCCCGCGCCGTTGAAGTTCACGGTCGGCAGCCCGTTGATCGAATTGGTGGCACGCGCTGCACGGTTGGCGTCGGCGGGGGCGGCCAGGTAGCGGGAGGCGTGCCCCGAGCGGTCGTTCCAGCGGCCCACCGGGTCGCCGTTGTTTACGGCCGGCACGCTGCCGGCGGTGTCCTGAAACGCGCCGTAGCCGGCCGAGCCCCAGAATTCGAGGCCCGGAATATCGGTTGGGCTGAATCCACTGCTGGAGCTGCGGCTGCTCGACGAGGAACTCGCGGACGAGGAACTCGCGGATGAGGAACTCGCGGATGAGGAACTAGTAGACGACGAACTGCTGGATGGTTGCTGGTATGTGAATGCGTCGCACAGCGCGTGGCTGAGGCCGTCGGGATTAGCGACGCGCACGCCGGTCGGTCCGGCGGGCCGCCGGCGACACATTGCCGATGACCGGGCCGAACGAGTAACCATTGGCGAGCGTTGCGGAGTCGCCGCCGGGATTGCTGACGGTGACATCGACCGCACCGTAGGCGTAGCCGGGTGTGAGGCAGGTGATCGAGGTGCCATCGCTCGCGACCAACATATCAACAGCGTCTTGCACGCCGAAGGTGACGGCCACGCCAAGCTGAAATCCTTGGCCGTAGATCATCACGGCCGTGCCGCCAGCCATCGGGCCGGACAACGGGCTGACGCCGGTGATCGTCGGGCCGAAGAAGTAACTGTTGGTGTCAGAGCTGCCATCGGGGTTGGCAACCACGACGTCGGCCGCACCGTAGCTGCCGGCCGACGCGGTGCAGGTGATCGTCTGCCCGTCGCCGCTGACGGAGACGTTCGTCGCGGCGGCTCCAGCGAACATGACCGTTGCTCCGGCGACGAATCCGGAGCCGGAAAGGCTGACCCGCGTCGCGCCGGTCATCGGTCCCGTGGCAGGAACGACCTGGCTGATCGATGGCATCTGTTCCCCTTTGATTGATCGAGATTCAAGCCCAGCGCATGAAGCAACAACAGCGGTCGCGGAGTTTACTGATTTCGTCAGCAACCGAAAGAATGAAAGTAGGCCACCGGCGAGATGCTGAGTTTTTCAGGGTAGGGTGCTGTCGAGTCCGCCGCCGCGGCGGACGAGACGCACCGCGAGAACCAGCGTTTCGGTGCGTCTCGCGGACTCGACGGCACCCTACGCCTTGCCAAGCTTCGCGCTTTCGTGACCTGCCGCTCTGGCCCGCTTTCGCGATGGAGCGTTCGGCTCCGCGGGGGTAAGCTTTGGCGCCATGCACCGATTGCAGGCGGCGGGAGTCGCGCGTTTCGTTCAGGCCAAAAAACGAGGCGGGTATTTTGGTCTTACCCCCCCTGGGACCCTCAGGAACCAAACAATAAACTCGGCGAGTTTTTTGGCCTGGGGCAAGAAACTTTGTGACCCAATGCGGATGACCATGTCGCGATCAGAGGCTGTCGAACGCCCGATTGCCTTCTACAATCAAGTCTCATGAATCAACACCACGAAGACACTGCCGCAGAACTTGCAGGCTTCCCGGTCGTCGTGCGTTGGCCGGTGCAATGGGGCGACCAGGACGCGTTCGGCCACGTGAACAACACTGTGTACTTTCGCTGGTTCGAGACTTGCCGGATCGAGTACCTGCATCGCATGGGGCTCGACGAAGCACTGCTCGCCCGTCAGCAAATTGGGCCGATCCTGGCGGCGATCAGTTGCCAGTACCGCCGGCCGGTCACGTTCCCCGACACCGTGCAGATTGCCGCCCGCATCACGCGCCTCGGGCGATCGAGCGTGGGCATGGAGCACCGGCTGTACAGCGAGGCGATGCAGGTCGTGGCCGCTGATGGAGATTCGACGATCGTCGTCTACGACTATGGCCGAGGCGCCTCGACGCCCATTCCCGACGCCATGCGGAAGGCAATCGAACAGATCGAAGGCCGCACCTTCGGCGACGCGAAGAGTTAGGCAAACTTTGCGGCCACGGTCCGGCGGCAAGCTGCGGTGACTTCTCCGAGCGAAGCGCGGTTGTCGTCGCGCGCGGCGCGAATTCGCTGTGCTAAGGCCGCGTGGCCGCCGGCGCGCTCGCTTGCCGTGGGTTACACTTCCGGCGAGGCCTTCGTGCGCTCTAGCGCCATCGGGCCGCAGAACGATTCAAAGGAGTGCCAATCATGGGCTGGTCCCGTTCGGCAAAGTTCGTGGCTGCTGGAGTGTTCGCCCTGTTCGTGGCCAGCAACGTGGCCCATGCGATCTGCGAAGTGCGTTACCATCGCTACTGGCCGGCGTGGGTTCGTGCCGGGCAGATGTGGGGCTATCCGGGGGCGCGGTTCTGGCATGGCCCTTACGGCGGACCGCATGCCTGGTATCCGACGGGCGTGCCGCCGTTCGGCATGTACAGCGAGATGGGGTTCTACGACAAAACGCTGCCAAGCCAGATGAACCGCACCCACCCCGACGCCGTCGATGCCCCCGAGGAAAGTGTTCCCGATAAGCAAGCGATCCCCAGCGAGTCACTGCTGCTGAACGTCAAGGTGCCCCCGACGGCCGTGGTGTATGTGAACGGCAAGCGGACGCAGCTCACCGGCGCGCAGCGCACGTTCATGACCGCGCACGTCACGCCGGGCCAAACATATTCGTACGAGGTGCGTGCCGAGTGGAAAGAGAATAACCGCCCCGTCACGCGCACCGAGATTGTCGCCATTGCCGCGGGCCAGCGCCGCAGCGTGGCGTTCGATAACCTTCCGGCCGGCGTCGAACACGTTGCCGCGGGATCGCTGGTGATGGTCGATCGCGCGACGCTCACACTGCACGTTCCGGCCGAGGCCAAGGTGTTCGTCAACGGCCAGCCCAGCAATCAGTTTGGCGCTACGCGCGTCTTCGCCACCACGGTGCCGGCCGATCCGCAGAAGGCGGCCCATTACGATGTCCGCGTCGAAGTGCCCCGCAATGGCCAACTGCTCGTCCGCGAGCGGACCGTGTCGCTGGCGGCCGGGGCCAACCGCGAGGTGATCTTCGACTTCGACGAAGCGCAACTCACGCAATCGCACAACACAACGCGGTAACCCGCGTCGCGCCTCTCAACGGCGCAGCGTTATGCGATTAGCGAACTCAAGCGGGGGCCTCACGGCCCCCGCTTCTGTTTTGGCGCAGCGCTCTGCGACTTGCCGGCTTTCGCCGCTGCCTTGCCGGGCTTGCCCAGCGGCTTGCCGGTGGCCCCTTGGCGAGCATACTCGGCATCGCGCTGGGTCCACATCGCGGCGAGCTTTTCGACTCTTGCCGGGTCTTTCTCCGCGAGGTTGTGCACCTCGACGCGGTCGGTCGCCAGGTTGTACAGCTCCCATGGCGAGTCGTCGCCGCTGGCGACGATTTTCCAGTCGCCGACGCGCAGGCCGCGATTTCCCTGGTGCTTGAAGAATAGCGCGTCGCGCTCGATCGTCGCATCGCCGGCGAAGCACGGCACCAGGCTGCGCCCCGGCAGCGCCGGTCGCGCTTCGCCACGCCACGCACTTGGCGGCGCGATGCCCGCGAGTTCCAGCAGCGTCGGCACCACGTCGATCAGGTGCGACGGCGTGTGCCGCAGCGCGCCGTGCGACGCGATGCCCGCCGGCCACGACACGACCAGCGGCGTGGCGATGCCGCCTTCGTGCGTCCACGATTTGTGCCGTCGGAACGGTGTGTTGGCCACCGTCGACCAACCGGGGCCCAGGCCCAGGTAACTTTCGGCCGAGCCCGGCACCGCGCCGGGCGCGTGCCGGTCGCCGCGGATGATCTGCTCGGCAGTGGCACCGTTGTCGCTGGCGAACATCACCAGCGTGTTCTCCTCGGCACCCATGGCGCGCACCCGATCGAGCACCCGGCCGATTTCCCGATCCATGCGATCGACCATCGCGGCGTGGATCGCCATCTTGGTGGCCTGGAATCGCTGCTGTTCGGGCGTGAGCCGATCCCACGCAATGGCGTAGCCCACCTCGCCGGGACCGATCTCCTTTTGCAGTTCTGCCTCCGCCAAGTTCCACGACGGCGTGACGGTCGGCTCGGGCGGGGCCAGCTCGCCGTGGTAAATGCCCAGCGACGCCATGCGCTCGTGGCGCTCGCGGCGGACCACCTCCCAACCGGCGAGATAACGATCACGGTACCGCGCAATATCCTCGGCCGGCGCCTGCAGCGGAAAGTGCGGCGAGATGAACGCCACGTACAGCAGGAACGGTGATTCGCGGTGCTGCTGCTCGTGTTGGTCGAGCCACTCGATCGCGCGGTCGGCCACTGCGGTAGTCGCGTAATACGTTTCGCCGGGCTGCGGCGGCGCAAGGGCCTGGTCATCGAGCTCGTGCTTCTTGGGGCTGAAGTAGCGATCTTGATCGGTCAAGTTGTACGACCGCTCGAATCCACCGGCGAGCACCGGTCCATCGACGTGCCACTTGCCCGAGTGATACGAATGGTATCCCGCCTCGCGCAATAGCTCAGGCAGCAACGCCGCCCACGCGGGACGCTGCCCTTGCGGATCGCGGTTCACCTGCTGCGCGTAGTAGCCGGTGAGCAGCGCGGCACGCGAGGGCCAACAGCGGGCCGTGTTGTAGAACTGCGTGAAGCGCAGGCCGCGCTCGGCGAGCCGATCAAGCTGCGGTGTCTGAATCTCACCGCCATAGCAACCCAAATCGGAATAGCCCAAGTCATCGGCAAGTATAAGTACGACGTTGGGTCTACACGGTTTTTCCGCTAAATCTTCCGCAAAAACCTGGAATATTACGATGAGAATGCTTAGCTCAGCCAAGATGAGTGTAGCAAATCTGTGTAGTAATTGGCGCGTTAATTCGTGCATAATGTTGAGTGGTGGCGGCTGATTCCGGACGGCACGGCGAGCCAACGCAGCATTCAATATCCTTCCTCGATGAACACGGGTCAAGTTTCAGGAACAGTACACGATGGCACGACCTCGTAAGCAGCGCCGCAACCAACACGGAACAAGGTCCGATGGCGACGCCACGGCGGATTAGCTCGCGCAGTGCTTGAGCGCCGGTTGTATCTACGAAAGAGACCGCGGCCAGATCCAGACGAATTCGCAGTCCTGTTCGAGAAGGCGCGAAGTGCCTTGAAGTAACTCCGCGACCCAAGGCTCAACCAGCTTGCCTTCGAGTTTCAGTGTTTCGGTAAAGCGGTGATTGCTTGAGGTGATCCTGAGCATCGTTGGTCCCCTCGCGCCGCTCCAACTCGGCCGCCGCACGGGCGGCGAAAATCTGAAGGACAAATAAGCGGCGCGGTTCGGCGCTCATCGGATACAGGAGAAAGATTTTTCCAACCGCTCGTGCGGCAATTGGCTGTGGCGGCCGATGTCTCCTTTGCCTTTGTCACCGAATTCACGGAAATAAACACGCGCGTGCTAGTGCGAGCGGTGCCTTTGAGAATGGAACGCAGAATGCGCAGCTCGTCTTGCTCTTCGACTGAGCCGTCAGTGCTCGGGCTGGAAGCGGGAAGACTGCCCCCGGCGGATTCATGCAGTGCGTGGCCGCGGCAGGCTTCTCGCGTGTGGTCTTGTCGAGAATGCGCTGCACGGTCCGGGCCGGAATGCTCGGCGTGCGCCCTGGCCGCGGCGCATCTTCTCGATCCCCGCCAGACACCCGGCGGCGAACCGCCGACGCCACAACGAGACCGTCTTCTTCGACGTGCCGAGTTCCTCGGCGATGTCTCGGTTCATCCGGCCCTCGGCCGCCGCCAGCACGATCCGCGCCCGCAGCACCAGCCGGGCCGGCGTGCTGCGCCCCCGCGACCAGCGACGCAAGACGCTCCGCTCCTCCTCACTCAACGCAATCTGCGACGCGCGCTTCATGGATTTCATCCTCCTCGAAAGGATGAAACCCCGCACCCGATCAAAAGTAACGCTATTTCGGCGACACTACGCTAGCTCACCACTTCTTCCGAGGCGGTCGGGGCTGCACGCTTTGCCTTGCGGCGGCGGCGCCAGCCGTGGGCACCGAAGCCCGCGGCGGCCAGGCCGGCCAGCAGCAAGCTGCCCGGTTCGGGCACCGGCGTCCAGACGAG
>DATAXP010000136.1:0-7839 GCA_036272935.1 Pirellulales bacterium
CCGCCGCCAAACATTGGCGACTACTGAACGGATCGAAGCTGCTGCCCGATGTCATCGCCGGAGTCCAATTCAACGACGGAATCAAACCCCAAGTCGCCGCCGCCTGAAATCTTCTTCATCAACAACTTTTGACCATAACTCCGGCGGTCACCGACCGGGCTATCGACCAGATTGCACAAATGCCGTTGTTGAATTTTCTTACGCTGTAAGGAACGAGCATTACCGACGCCGGTGTGGAGAAGTTGACCGCTTGCAAATCGCTGCGGACGCTCAACATCGGCACGAATAGCGTGCTGGGCGAATCATTGCCGCGCCTCGCGGCGCTCACCTCGCTGGAATCGTTGACGCTGGGCGGGCGCGACATTCGTGATGCGCAGCTCGCGAGTCTTCCCAGCTTGAAGAAATTGAACTCTCTCTGTTTCATCCACTGTTACGCATTGAGCGATGCCGCCCTGGAAACCGTGGCGGCCGTCCCCAATCTTGCGAAGCTCGAGCTGATCGGCGCGCCGATCACCGACACGGGCGTCGCGCACCTGGCCGCCGCCAAGAAGCTCAAGTCGCTGACGCTTCGCACTTGCCCGAAAGTTACCAACTTCGGCATCGCCCACTTGCAGGCCGCGCTACCCAAATGCAAAATCGAAGCCAGCGCATCCTCGGAAAGCTCACCGGACGACTGGCTCTCAGCCGTCTGCGATTCCCGGGTGCTGCGCTCTCGTTCACTGTCCTAACGGCCGATGTTTTGGGCTCGATCAAACGTCAGGCCGGACCGATAAAGGCAGGCAGAAACCGGGCGGGCAGCGCGCCGACCTGTCGACGGTCGACAGAATGACAGCTCACTGCGGCGTGGCAACTGTTCTCCTCGAAAATAATAACGTCGATTCCGGTCGTTCTACCGTGGGCAGCCCACCGTGACGACGTCCCCGTCTTTAGTTCCGGTCAGGGCAACCGGCCCGCAACGCTGTCGAGTTGCTACCCATTGGCTGTTGCTGTCCTCACAAGCCATGGGCCACACGGAACTGACCCGGCCGAATTCCGACTTCCCGTTTGAATGCGACACTCAGGTACTCGACATGGCGAAATCCAGTCCGCATTGCGATCGCTTCGAGCGTCAGATCCGTCTCGCCTAGCAATTGCTTCACACGTTCGATGCGCACGCGCGTGAGCTCCTCGTGCGGCGTCCGGCCGAGCGCGTTGCGGAAGCGACTTTCCAGCACTCTCCGTGAAAGTGGTATGTTGCGGAGCACCGTTGCGGCATTGATGTGCTCGAAAGCGTGCTCGCGAATGAAACGCACGGCTGCCGCTACATCTGCATCGTCAATGGCTAGGACGTCGGTCGATTGACGTACCTTAATGCCCAACGGTGGAATCAGGTGCCCCTGAGCGGCGGCAGTCTCGCCGCGCATCATGCGATCGAGCACTTGTGCGGCCGTATAACCAGTGAGCTTGGCATTCGGCACCACGCTCGACAAAGGCGGCGAGCAAAGATCGCAGAGCAGTCGATCATCGTCCACTCCCAACACGGCTGCTTCCTCAGGCACCGCAACGTCCGCGTCGCGGCAGGCGTCAAGTAATCGTTGCGCCTGGATATCGTAGCAGGCCATGATTCCGACCGGCTTGTGGAGCGACCGGACCCAATCGGCTAAGCGCCGATACTCGATAGACCATGACGTCGCCGCCTTGGCTGTCGCAGGGGAGTGAAACACAGAAACGGTTCCGCCAAAGTTCGCGACTGACCGACAGAAATGTTCTTCACGCCATTGGGACCAATTGAATCTCGGATCGCCGCAATAGGCGAAGCGCCGGAAACCCCGTTCGGCAAGGTGTTCGGCCGCAGCGCGAGCGATCGCCAAATCATCGGTCTCGACCCAAGGTACCTCAGGTAACTGTCGTGCGGCACTGACATCGACGGTCGGCAATCTGATGCGCCGGATTGCCCGAGCGGTATCGCGGTTCTCCACCCGGGCGATGATCCCATTTCCGCGCCAGCGTGCAAGCCATCCAGGAGGTACCTCGCCGCGTCGCATTTCGGGGAGATACAACGACCACGAATCGTTTTCGCGGACAAATGCCACGACTCCCTCCAACAACCCGCGCGCGTACGCGTTGGATGTCTCGATCAGCAGAGCAACGGAAGGTCGTCGGGGGACGGCCACGCGTATGAAGGCTTCCAGGTAAAAGTCGAACGGCCGCCAGAATACCGTGAACCGAGGTCGCGTAATAAATCTCAATGTAGCGTGCCAGCACACTTCTTTACGCCAATATGGTAGCAGGTATGGCGTAAAAAAACTCAGATCGTAAGCGCAAATAGCTCATGGTGTTCGCCTGTCGCTCGGCTAGGTTGGATCGGTCCGCACCTCACTCCAGGAACTTGCCATGAGCAATTCGGTCAGCGTCGCCATCGTGGGACTTGGCTTTGGGGCGGAGTTTCTTCCGATCTACCAGGCACATCCCGGTGCCACGGTCGCTGCGATCTGCCAGCGAAACAAGGCGAAGCTCGATGCGGTCGGCGATCAGTTCGGGATCGGCAAGCGATACACCAAATATGCGGACGTGTTGAAGGATCCGGCCGTCGACTTTGTGCATATCAACTCGCCGATCCCAGATCACGCGCCGATGACCATTGCCGCGCTCAAGGCAGGCAAGCACGTGCTGTGTACGGTGCCGATGGCGACCACCATCGAAGAGTGCCGCGAAATCGTCGAGCTCGTCCGCGAGACGGGCTTGAAGTACATGATGGCCGAAACGGTCGTCTACTCGCGCGAGTTCCTGTTCATCAAAGACATGTACCGTCGCGGCGAGCTTGGCCAGATCCAGCACCTCGCCGCTTCGCACCCGCAGGACATGGACGGCTGGCCCGAGTATTGGCAACGGATGATCCCGATGCACTACGCCACGCACGTGGTCAGCCCATGCCTTGGGCTGCTCGATAAGAAGGCGGAATTCGTCAGCTGCTTCGGATCAGGGACGGTTCGTGACGACATCGCCAAGAAATCCGGCAACAAGTTCGCCGTTGAGACGTGCCACATCAAGATCAAGGATTCCGACGTCGTCGCGCACATTTGGCGATTCTTGTACGACGTTGCCCGGCAATATCGAGAAAGCTTCGACGCTTATGGCACGAAGCGGAGCTTTGAGTGGACGCTCGTCGAACACGAACCGCACGTCATCCACACCGCCAAGAAGCCTGAACCGGAAATCCCTCAAAAGGTGACCGTGCCGGATTTTGCTCACTTGTTGCCCGAGCCGATTCGCAAGTTCACGCTGCCTGCGGAGATTCACGACACCGAGCATCTGTCGTTCGTTCAAGGGGGCGGGCATGGCGGTTCGCATCCGCACATGGTCAACGAGATGGTGAGTGCCTTGATACAGAATCGCGACCCGTGGCCGAATGCCGTCACGGCGGCCAACTGGACCTGCGTCGGCATTTGCGCGCATCAGTCGGCCCTCCAAGGAGGCGAAATCGTCCATCTGCCGGAATTTACCTTGGAGTAATCCGCGCCATGCAGCGCCAACTTCGCATCGCCGCCATCGCCTCGCTGGTTGCTTGTTCGTTCGCAAGCGCTTCGACTGCCCGTGATCTGAAGGTGCTGTTCCTCGGCGACCGGGGACATCATCAGCCCGCCGAGCGTTTCGCTCAGTTGCAGCCGGTGCTGGCTCGGCGAGGCATCGCTCTGACCTACACCGAGAAAGTCGGCGACCTGAACAAGGCGACGCTCGCCCGTTATGACGGGCTAATGATCTACGCCAACATCGACCAGATCGGCCCGGCGGAAGAGCCGGCATTGTTGGAGTATGTGGCCGGGGGCGGCGGCTTGGTGCCGATCCATTGCGGCTCTTTCTGCTTCCGCAACTCACCGAAATATGTCGCGCTGGTCGGTGCCCAGTTCAAGCGCCACGGCACAGGCACGTTCCGCACCGTGGTGGCCGAGCCTGCGCATCCGGTGATGAAAGGCTTCAGCGGCTTCGAGAGCTGGGACGAAACCTACGTGCACGACAAGCACAACACCGCCAATCGAACCGTTCTGGAGATTCGCGAGGACTCGGCGGGGTTCGAGCCCTGGACCTGGGTTCGCACCGAAGGCAAGGGGCGCGTGTTCTACACCGCATGGGGACACGATGCGCGAACCTGGGGGCATCCAGGATTTCAGAACCTGGTCGAGCGCGGCATCCGCTGGGCCTGCGGCGACGATCCGCAATTGGCTGGCAACTATGTCGACACCGCGTTGTACGTGCCGAAGATGACCGCCCAGCGCACGGATGTGAAACCGTTCGAGTACATCGACGTAGGGGCCAAGATTCCCAACTACACGCCTGGCGCGAAGTGGGGCACGCAGGGCCGTCCGCTATCGAGCATGCAACTGCCGCTCGAGCCCGAGGAATCGCTCAAGCATTATGTCACCGCCGACGACTTTGAGCTGCGGCTCTTCGCGGCCGAGCCCGATATCGGCAAAGCGCTAGCGATGACCTGGGACGAGCGCGGCCGGCTGTGGCTGTGTGAATCGTCGGATTATCCGAACAACTTGCAAGAGCCGGGGCAGGGAGACGATTACGTTCGTGTTTGCGAAGACACCAATGGCGATGGCCGCGCCGACAAATTCACCATCTTCGCCGACAAGCTCAGCATTCCGACGTCGCTCGCCTTTCACCGCGGCGGCGTGATCGTGCAGAACGCCACGGAGACGCTGTATCTGAAAGATCATGACGGCGACGGCCACGCCGACGAGCGGCGCGTGCTGCTTACCGGTTGGTCGGCAGGTGACACGCACGGCGGCGTCAGCAATCTCCGCTATGGCCCCGACGGTTGGTTTTGGGCCATGCAAGGCTACAACAATTCCTCGCCCGGCCGGCCTGCGGGCTCGATGCTCGGGGCGCGCCAATTCGGCACCTTTCGCATGGGCTTCTTTCGCTTTCGCCTGACCGAGAGCAACGCGCCAGAGGTCGAAGAGCTGGAATTCATTCGTTCGACGAACAACAACACGTGGGGCCTGGGCATTAGCGAGGAAGGGCTGATCTTCGGCAGCACCGCCAACGGCAATCCGAGCGTTTTCGTGCCGATCCCGAATCGCTACTACGAGGCGGTCCGCGGTTGGTCCCCGCCCGATTTGGGCGGCATTGCCGAAAACGACCGCATATACCCGATCACCGAGAAGGTGCGGCAGGTCGATCATCACGGCGGCTTCACGGCCGCGGCAGGGCACGCGCTCTACACGGCCCGCAACTATCCCGAGGCGTATTGGAATCGCACTGCATTCGTTTGCGAGCCGACCGCCCACCTGGTGGCGACGTTCGTGCTCGAACCGCAAGGCGCCGGCTTTCGTTCGCACAACGCCTGGAACCTGGTGGCCAGCGACGATGAATGGGCCGCGCCCATCATGGCCGAGGTTGGGCCCGACGGCAATGTATGGGTGCTCGATTGGTACAACTACATTGTGCAGCACAACCCGACGCCGATCGGTTTCACGACCGGCAACGGTAAAGCCTACGAAAGCGATTTGCGCGACAAGAAACACGGCCGTATTTTCCGCGTCGTTCCGAAAGGCTGGCAGGAAGCCAGGTCGCCGTCACTGGCCGGCGCTGCTCGCGACCAACTCGTCGAGCAACTCAAGAGTGAGAACCTGTTCTGGCGCTTGCAGGCCCGACGGCTGTTGAGCGAAACGGGTAGTGCGAACGTATTCCATGCAACCTCGACGCGGCCGCTGGCCAATAACGCGCAGCGGCAACTCACTCGGCTTTTGGCCTTGGCCGACGCGCCGCCAAGTCGCCACGACGCCGAGGAAGTTTGGAAGGCCATCAACGACCCGGCAATTCTTGCCGACGGAATTCTCGTCGATGCCGCAACCTGCGCCGCGGCCCGGCAGGCGCATGACTTCCTGCTCTTGGCGGCAGCCGAATCACCGCCAGCAGCCGGCGGGCGAACCTTCGAGTGCATTGCCCGTGTGGCCGAACACTACGCGCGCAGCATTCCCCGAGATTCGTTCGACGCGCTGTTGGTGAAACTTGGTGCATCGGCTTCTCCGGCGATTCCCGCCGTCGTCGAAGGCTTGTCCCGCGGCTGGCCTAAGAACCAGTCGCTTGCTCTTTCGCCGCAGGCGAATGCCGCCATCGGCAAGCTGCTGAAGGCATTGCCCAACGAGCCCAAAGGCCGACTGGTAACGCTCGCCGAGCGGCTGGGGAGCACGCAGGTCGCTGCCTATGCCAACGAGATCAGCGCCTCGCTGCTTCGCGACGCCACCATGCCCGAACTGGACGATGCGCGACGGGTCGCCGCTGCGCGACAACTGATCGGCTTCCGCAAGACGGATGTCGAAACGCAAACGAAGATTCTGGACATGCTCGACGCACACGCGTCGCCGGAGCTTGCCGGCGGCGTCCTGGCGTCTCTGGCCGATAGCGAAGTGCGCGAGTTGGGAAAAGAAGTCGTGGCCAAGTTGGCGCTGGTGACGCCCACCGCGCGCACGGCGGCTGTCAAACTGCTGATCGCGAGGGCCGAGTGGACACCCGCATTGCTCGACGCCCTCGACTCCGGCGCAATTCAACTCAACGAATTGTCGCTCGATCAGAAGCAGGCCCTGGCGGCGCATCCCAATCGCGATCTCCAGCGCCGTGCGAAGACGATCCTCAGCCGCAGCGGCGGGCTGCCTAATCCCGATCGTCAGAAAGTCGTCGATGAATTGCTGCCGCTCACCGAGACCAAGGGGGACGCCGCGGCGGGCAAACTCGTGTTCACTAAGCAGTGCGCCAAATGTCACATGCACTCGGGCGAAGGCCAGAAGATCGGACCAGATCTCTCCGGTATGGCAGTCCATCCCAAGCAGGAGCTGCTGGTGCATCTGCTGGATCCCAGCCGCAGCGTCGAAGGCAACTTTCGCGTCTATTCGGTGCAAACCGACGACGGCCGCGTGCTCTCGGGCTTGCTCGCCTCGGAAACCAAAACGACGGTCGAGATCATCGACGCTGAAGGCAAGCGGCACCAATTGCTACGCGATGAAATCGAAACGCTGGCCGCCTCCTCGAAGTCGATGATGCCCGAGGGCTTTGAGAAGCAGGTTTCTCGCGAAGACCTGGTGAACTTGCTGGAATTCCTCACGGCTCGCGGCAAGTTCTTCCCGCTCGATCTGCGTAGGGCGGCGACCATCGTCAGCACGCGCGGCATGTTCAACCGCCAAGATAGCAAGGTCGAACGGCTGATCTTTAGCGACTGGTCGCCGAAGACATTTGCTGGAGTACCGTTCACACTCGTCGATCCCCAGGGCGACCGGGTCCGCAACGTGATCCTGCTCAAGGGGCGTCTCGGCAAGATTCCGCCGACGATGCCGACCACTGTCTCGCTACCGGTCAATTCACCGGCCACCGCGATCCACCTGCTCAGCGGCGTCAGCGGTTGGGGCTTTCCGCTCGGCGAGAAGGAGAGTGTCACGATGATCGTGCGCTTGCACTACGTCGATGGCACGAGCGAGAACCATCCGCTGCTGAATGGCGAACACTTTGCCGACTACATCCGGCGGGTCGACGTGCCTAAGTCGCAGTTTGCTTTTGATCTGGGCGGGCGGCAAATGCGCTACCTGGCAATTCGCCCCAAACGTTCGGATGTGATCCGAGAGGTGGAATTCGTCAAAGGCTCCGACGCCACGGCCCCCGTCGTCATGGCAGCGACCGTGGAAGATCGCTAGTCAACGCTACACGTTCTCAACAAGCGATCTAGCTCACCACTTCTTCCGAGGCGGTCGGGGCTGCACGCTTTGCCTTGCGGCGGCGGCGCCAGCCGTGGGCACCGAAGCCCGCGGCGGCCAGGCCGGCCAGCAGCAAGCTGCCCGGTTCGGGCACCGGCGTCCAGACGAG
>DATAXP010000137.1:0-62903 GCA_036272935.1 Pirellulales bacterium
GGCCACCGGCGACGGCGCGCTCGGCTTCTGGAAAGCCCTGGCCCAGGTGTTCCCCACGACGCGCGAGCAGCGCTGCACCGTGCATAAGACGGCCAACGTGCTCGACAACTTCCCCAAGCGCTTGCAGCCTCAAGCCAAGGCGAAGCTCAACGACATCTGGCAAGCCGAGACGCGCGCCACAGCCGAGAGCGCCTTCGACCTGTTCCTCTCGACTTATGAGGCGAAGTATCCCAAGGCCACCGCGTGTTTGAAGAAGGATCGCGACGTGCTGCTGGCCTTCTACGACTTCCCAGCCGAGCACTGGATCCATGTCCGCACGACCAACCCCATCGAGAGCACCTTCGCCACGGTGCGCTGCGACACCGCCGCACGAAGGGCAACGGCTCACGCACCGCCTACGCCGTGTAACAACCGAAAGAACCCCCAGTCGCACGAGTCGTTCCACACTGTCCCCTTCGGCATCTGATTCACGTACGTAACTTCCCATTGGTCCGGCCGAAGCTCTCCCAGCTTCGCTCGGTTCACGAATTGAAGGAAGTCTTGCAACGTGCTCTCGAACTCCCTCCGGACGGTTTCGTAGCGTGGATAACTGATCCCAGGCCGCTTGAGCCAGTTAAAATGCAGACGGCTGTTTTGTACTTGGATCATCCGATCGGCGTCGGCGTTTTTGATCTGCAGCCTGCACTTGTTGGTAATCTCAAAGCGTAACCGACCGCTTGCCCATCGGGCCTTGTCATCGAACTGCTCGAACGCGGGCGGCAGTAGTTCGGCGTCAGATACGCTCGGCCACTGGTCGGTTTGCAACGACTGCCAGAACGCGCCGAGGTGCGCATTCGTTAAGCCTTGAAGCGGCGCAAACTGGACCCCCAAGACGGTCTCGACCACCGGTGGGTCAATGTAATCTGGAAACTGATCGGCAGTGCCGGGGTCAGCCATTGTCGAGCGCTGAGTCCTTTGCCGACGGAAGCCGCATCCTGCGGCAGACGGATGGCCACGAAGCATACCCTAACGCAAGGATAACGGCAATTCTGATACCAAGCCAGTGGCGTTCGCCAGGCACTGTGCCAAAACGGCTAGCAAACTCTGGTCTTGTAGCAGCGGTGATTGAGCGCCGCCCCCGTAGAAGGCTACTGGGCGGAAGCCTCGTCACCGGATCTCGACTACCTCTGCTCGTGCTCGATGCGGCCGAACATGGCTCCGCCGTGGTCGCCGCCGCTCCAGGTGCCGCAGTACTGGTCGCGATAGATCAGCACGCGGCAGGTGAAGGTGCCGAAGCCGGGCACTGTCAGGTCGGTGAGCGTGATCACCGGAGTGTCGCCGGCCCACTTCACCTCGAGCGTCAGCGGCAGGGTGGCGTCGTGGTCGCCGTACTGGATGCGGGCCTGGAACAACCAAAAGTCGTCGCGGACTTTCGACACCTTGCTGATCGTGTACTTCTCGTGCTTCAGGGGCTTGCCGTCATCGCGGCCGGCAACCGTAAATGTGCCGACGAGCGTGGCCCCCGACATCGCCTCCTCGAACTGCTTCTCGAGTGTCGCACGGTCGGGGACGGGTGTTGGCTTGGCCATCCCCGGCGTCTGCTGAGCCCGGGCCACCAACCCCACCACGCACATCACACCGAGCGCCAAAAGAATCCGTCGCATGCTGGCCTCCTTCTTCGTTGGGTTGCCGAGTCCGCCTTCGTCACAGGCGTCGCAAGTATTTTACCGCATCGCTGAGTTCCGTCGCCGCATCCCCTGTGCCGCTGGTGCGGATCGACAAGTACCCGCGATACTGCCGTTCTTCCAAGGCGCCCAGCAGAGCCGGATAGTCGACGCTGCCGCGGCCAAGCTGCACCATCGTGCCGCGCGGCGCGGTGCGCTCGCGGATGGCATCGTCGGCGTGGGCGTGGACGATCGCCGATCCGACCGCCTCGACCACTTCCAGCGGCTCGAAACCGCGGGCGATGAGCATCCCCGGATCGAGCGTGACGCCGATCAGCCCCGGCGGCAGCGCATCGAGCAGCTTGCGGAGCGACGCGCCGCTGTCGGTCCCGGCCAGTGCCGAGAGCATCGCCCCCGAGCGCTGGCTGTGCAGGGCCAGGTCGGTGAGCGCTTCGACCATGGTTTTCCATTCGGGCGTCGAGTCGTCGGTAGAAATCGGCCCGATGTGGTTGGTGACCACTGTCGCTCCCAGGGCGTGGGCAAATTCCATCGCGTCCTTGGTCGCCTGAATGCGGCGATCGAGTCCTTCGGCCTCGTGGTATCCGTGGCGGGTGCGAAACTCCAGTGCCGCCACCCGCAGGTTCTGGTCGTCGAGCAGCTTACGCACCTGCCGCAGCGCGGTGCCGCGCACGTCGGTGGGGTTCACCTCGCCGCGGGCGTCGATTTCGACCGCCTCGACCCCGATCTGCCGCGCCGCCGCCAGGGCATGTCGAAACGACATCGGCAAGCTGGCCAGTTGCAGGGCGATACGAAGACGAAACACACGCACATCCTGAGGCGGGGAAGGAAACCGATCGGCCCGTTGCGTCGATCGCTGCGAGCCGTCATTGTATCGCTCATGCCCACGATCGACGACCTCGCCAAGTTCCTCGAAGCGTTCGCTCCGCCGCGATTGGCCGAATCGTGGGACAACGTCGGCCTGCTGGTCGGTGACCGTGCGGCGCGCGTTGAGCGCGTGATGACCTGCCTGACCGTCACGCCGGCAAGTGCCGCCGAAGCGATCGATGCCCGCGCGGAGCTGATCGTCACGCATCATCCGCTACCGTTTCGGCCGCTGAAGCGGATCGCCACCGACGAACCGACCGGCGAACTGCTGTGGCGGCTGATCGGCGCCGGCGTGAGCATTTACAGCCCGCACACCGCGTTCGACTCCGCCGCCTCGGGCATCAACCAGCGCTGGGCAGAAGGCTTGGAACTACGGGACATCGTGCCTTTGGTCGCATCGCCCACGAGCGCACGGGGCGGGATCGAAGGGGCTGGCCGCTGCGGTACCTTGCCGCACAAACGGACGCTGGCTGAGGTTGCCGAGCGCGTGAAGCGGCTCGTGGGCATCGATCGCGTACAGGTGGTTGGCGCGGCGGCGTGCGGCGTGCGGCGCCTGGCGATCGCGTGCGGCAGCGGCGGCGAGTTTGTCGAGGCGGCGCATCGGCTTGGTTGCGACTGCCTGGTGACCGGCGAGGCACGCTTTCATACGTGTCTGGAAGCCGAAGCGCTGGGCATGGCTCTAATTCTGGCCGGGCACTTTGCCAGCGAACGTTTTGCCGTCGCGTACCTGGCGGAAGTGATCGAAGCGCAGTGGCCCGAACTCGAAGTCTGGCCAAGCCGCCGCGAGCGCGATCCGCTGGCGTGGCTGTGACGATTCGCGCGGCTGGGCAAGATGTCCGGCGACGTAACTCCTTGTGAGCGAATGTGTTGATTGACGACCGTTGCCGGCCGTCTAGAATGACCCCCAGCATCGCGCGGTCCAACGTGGCGGCTTTGGCACTGCGGTTGCTAGCTTCCGGCCGGTTCGTTTCGCGTTGCGAGAGCGGTGCATGAGCGATCGATTTTTGACGGCACTGCCCGTCTACAACGAGGTCGGCCACGTCCACGACGTCCTGGCCGAGGTGCGCCGCTACAGTCCCGAGATCCTGGTAGTCGACGACGGATCGACCGACGGTACGTCGAAGTTGCTGGAATCGGAGCCGGGCATCCACGTCGTGCGGCATCCGACCAATCGTGGCTACGGGGCGGCGTTGCACAGCGCGTTCGAGTTCGCCCAGCGCCAGGGATACCAAACGTTAGTAACGATCGACTGCGACGGCCAGCACCAGCCCTGCCGCATCCCAAAGTTTGTCGCGGCTTGCACCAATTGCGATATCGCGTCGGGGAGCCGCTACCTCGAAAAGTTCCCGGGCGACAGCGAACCGCCCGAGCAGCGCCGCCGAATCAACGAGCAGCTTACGGCCGAGATCAATCGCCGGCTCGGTCTGCACCTGACCGACGCGTTTTGCGGGTTCAAAGGCTACCGCGTCGCGGCGTTGCCGCACCTGGCGGTCACCGAGACCGGCTACGCGATGCCGTTGGAGGTGTGGGTGCGTGCCGCGCGTGGTGGGCTGCGCGTGCGCGAGCTGGCCGTGCCGCTAATTTATCTCGACGAAAAGCGATCGTTCGGCGGTTCGCTGGACGACGCAGCGACGCGGCTGAAGTATTATTATGACGTGCTCGACCGTGTCATGGCGACGGTCGACGGTGAATCTGCCGCGAACATTGCCGCGCCGCCATCGATGATCGAAACACAAGCAGCGATCGAGCAGCAACCAGCGCGAACGGGGGCGAATTGCGGCCCATGTGCATGACGAGCTCGGATTCGCCCGTAATGACGGGGCCAGCCGCGGACGACGAGTGTTCCAGCCCCGGCGCCGGCCAGCCGGCCGACAATCGGCAACCGCGCGAGGCGCGAATCTCCCGGCATCAGCTCACCGCGCCGCGGGAAGATCGCAGCGTAGTGGTCGATCCGCCGTGTCGCGATTTGGCGCGTGTCGTTGCCGAGAACCAGGCGCTGCGGGCGGCATACGACTACGATTTTCAGGGGCGTTCGCTGGCCGAGCTATCGACGCTGGCCCGCAGCGAGTTGATCGCCGCCGCCTGTCGCTATACCTCGACCTACCGCGACGTCGATCTGGCCGGCCGCAGCGATCGGTTGTTCTTCGCCGGTCATCAGCCGCAACTGTTCCATCCCGGCGTGTGGATCAAGAACTTTGCGCTGAGCAAGTTGGCCGCGGTCCACGGTGTCACGCCGGTCAACCTGGTGATCGACAGCGACGCCCCGAAGAGTGCAGCGCTGCCGGTTCCGACCGGTTCGCTCGCCGATCCACACGTGGTCAACGTGCCGTTCGACCGCCGCTCGGCAGGCGTTCCGTTCGAGGAGCGACGGATCGCCGATCGCGGCATGTTCGAAAGTTTTGGCCGCCGCGCAGCGGAGCCTCTGCGGCCGATCATCGCCAACCCGCTGCTCGACGATTTTTGGCCGCGCGTGCTCACCCGAGCGGCGACGACCGACAACCTAGGGGCGTGCTTTGCGCAGGCTCGGCACCAGCTCGAAGGGGACTGGGGCAGTTCGACGCTCGAGCTGCCGCAGAGCGTGGTCTGCCAGAGCGAGGCGTTCGCCTGGTTCGCCGTCCACTTGCTCGCCCGGCTGCCGCGGCTGTGGGACATCTACAACGATGCCGTGGCCGAGTATCGGCGGGTGTACCGTATCCGCAGCGCCAACCATCCGGTGCCCAACCTGGCAGCGCACGACGATTGGCTCGAGGCACCATTCTGGGTTTGGACCGACGAGGCACCGCAGCGGCGGCGATTGTTCGCCCGGCAACGCGGCGACGAGTTGCAACTCAGCAATCGTGGCGACGTTGAATTGTCGCTGCCGCTGGCGACCGACGACGATATCTCCCGGACGGTCGAAGTGTTCATGGCGCTCGGCCAGCGAGGCATTCGCATCCGCACCCGAGCGCTGACGACGACCATGTTCGCCCGGCTGGTCGCCGGCGATTTGTTCATTCACGGCATCGGCGGCGGAAAATACGACGAGCTGACCGACGTGATTGCCGAGCGATTTTTCGGCCTCGAATTGCCGCGGTTCGCCGTGCTGTCGGGCACGCTGTATCTGCCGGTGGCTCGGCCATCGGCCGGACCCGACGATCTGCGCCGCGTCGACGAACGGCTTCGTCAAACGCGGTTCCATCCCGAGCGTTTTGCCGAAGGGGATGCCCGCGCGATCGCCACGTGGACCGCCGAGAAGCAGCGTTGGATCGCCGAGCCGGTGACTACGGAAACTGCGCGGACGCGTTGCCACGCCATTCGCCGGGTCAACGACGAGCTTCAGCCATTCGTCGCTCGCCGGCGCGAGTCGTTGCTGGCGGAGCGCGCGACTTTGGAGCACGATTGGCAGGCGCGGCGCGTGCTCGCCCGGCGCGATTACTCGTTTTGTTTCTATCCCGAGCTGGTGTTGCGCGATTTTTTTGTGGATTTTCTAGCGCCCGTCTCATAATCTTGGGAATTCATGAGGGAGCGAGGAGAGCTCGACTGAAAGGATTCGCATAAATGAGCGTCACGGCGCGGGTGCGGAAGAGTTCGAAGCAACGAGGGGCAGCCGCGAAACTCCGTCCGCCGGTTGAGCCAGCGCGAGTTGCTACTGCGGCGCCCCGGCCCGCTGCTATTCGCCCGAAGGTCGCCCCCGCAGCGGTTTGGCCGCGCGAAGTCCCTTTCGAGCTTGCCGCGGCCACGGCTGGCGATCACGCGGCCATCCAGCATTTCCTGGCGGCGGCGTATCCGGCGGTGCCGCGCGATGCTTTCCAGGCCTCGCTCGATGATCCGTTTTACGAGCCTGCCGATCGGCTGATCGCGCGCGTCGGCGCGCAGATCGTCGGCCATCTGCACGTGCTGAAGCGCGTGATGCACTTCGCCGGGATCGAAATTCCCATGGCTGGGCTGACCGGGCTGGCGGTGCCGATGGAAGAACGGATTCCCGGCATGGCTGGTGGTCTGATGGCTGCCGCCCAACAGGCGATGATCGACGACGGGGCGATGTTGGCGGTGCTGAGAACGCGGGCGCCGCGGTTCTTCGTCGATCACGGCTGGGCGGTTTGCGGACGGCACTGCCATTCGCGGGCCGCCACGCGCGACGTGCTGGCTCAGCTTTCCGCGCGCGGCATTCCGCCGGCCGACGGCCCGGTGCGCATCCGCCCCTGGCGGCAGGTCGAGTTGCCGGGCCTGATGCGGCTGTACAGCGAGCGGATGGCGACGGCGATCGGTCCCTTCGCGCGGACCGAGGCGTATTGGCGCTGGCGTATCAGCCGCCAGGAATTCGATCAAATCTTCGTGGCCCTCGATGGTCCGGACCATCTCGATTGGGCCACGCTCGACAGCCCGATTGCCGGCTACGTGATCACGCGCGGCGACCGGATTGTCGAATTGCTGGCCAGGCCGCTGACGAGTGCCGGTTCGGCCGGCGATGCCGATTACGTTGCCGAGCAACTGGTGGCCCGCGCCTGCGGCGAGGCGATCGAGCGCGACGACCATGCGGTCCAACTGCACGCTGCGCCCGATGATCGGCTTCACCGGCTGTTCGCTCAGGCATCGGGACGGTACACGCACCGCGAAGACCACCAAGGCGACTTCTATATGGCCAAGCTGCTAGATCCGGCCGGTCTGGTGCGCCGGCTGGGCGAGACGCTGTGTGCCCGAGCCGTCGAGGCCGGTTTGCCGCGGACGCTTGGCTTGGGCTTGTGCATCGACGGCCAGCGGCATCGGCTGTCGATTGCCCGACGCGGCGCCCGGCTCAAGACGGGCCACGTGGGGCGTAGCTATCTGAAGCTGCGCCGATCGGAATTTACGCGATTGCTGCTGGGACACCTCGACCTGACCGAAGCGGTGGCCCAGCAGCGGGTTGAAGCATCGACCCGCCTGGCACTAGAAACCGCGGCCATTTTGTTTCCGCGCCTACCCTACTGGCGTCCGCCGTGGGACGACGTGGTTTGCTAATGGTTTAGCCGGCGAGCTTGCTCGCCGCGTGTAAAAACGCGGCGGACAAGTCCGCCGGCTAAACGCTTCTAACCTTTGCGCGCACGTGTGCGGGCCGCTTTCTTTGCCGACGCCGATCGCTCGCTGGCCGTGCGACGGTTGGCCGCCGCGTGAGCCTGCTTCGATAGCGATTTATGCGAGGCGGCCGACGTGCCTTCGCGCTGCAAGGCGTGCTCGACGGCGCGCGATCGCTTGGCTGACTTTTTGCGCTTGCGGTCAGACTGACCGCGGGTATAGGCACGCTCGGCGCTCTTTCGAGTCCGTTCGGTCGTTTCGCCTTCCTCGGGCGGCGGCAGATCAACGCCCGCCTGCCGTGCTTTCGACAGCCCAATGGCGATCGCCTGTTTGGTCGAGCGTGCGCCGTGCTTGCCTTCACGGATGTGGTGCATTTCTTCGCGCACGAACTCGCCAGCTTGCGTGCTCGCTGACTTGCCTTTGCGCTTATCTTCGCGCGCCCGCTGGATCGTTTTTTTCTCTGGCATGATCGGTTCCTCTCCGGGTTCGAGATGCTCCCCCAGGGAGAATTGTGCAGACGATGTGCCGCACTCGCCGTTTTTATCGAGACGCGATCATCCCGCGTTCATCGCCTGGCGCGCATGATCGACGACGTTGTCGACCGTGAAGCCGAAGTATTTGAACAGCGCACCGGCCGGGGCGCTGGCACCGTAGCCGGTCATGCCGACAAACGTTCCCTGCCGACCCAGGTATCGTTCCCAACCTTGCTTCACCCCCGCCTCGACCGCCACGCGCGCCGAAACATTCGGCGGCAGTACGCTGTCGCGGTACGCTTGGTCCTGGGCCTCGAACAATTGCCAGCACGGCATGCTCACCAGCCGTGCGACAACGCCTTCTTGCTTCAGCCGCTCGTACGCCTCGACCGTTACGCCCAACTCGCTGCCAGTGGCCATCAGGATCACCTGCAGCGCGGCGTCGCTTGAATCGGCTAGCACGTAGCCACCCTTGGCCACGCCCTCGGCCGAAGCGTACTTCGTCCGGTCGAGCGTCGGCAGGTTCTGCCGCGAAAGGATCATCGCCATCGGATGATCCTTGGTTTGCAAATAAACGCGATACGCCTCGGCCACCTCGTTGGCGTCGCCGGGGCGCATGGTGAGCAGGTTCGGGATCGCCCGCAGGGCGGCGAGGTGCTCAACCGGCTGATGCGTGGGACCGTCTTCTCCCAGGCCGATCGAATCGTGCGTGAGCACGTACAGCACCGGGAAGCGCATGATTGCCGACAGCCGTATCGCCGGCCGGCAGTAGTCGGTGAACACGAAGAACGTCGCACCGTAGGCGCGGATGCCGGTCAGCGCCATGCCGTTGAGCGACGCGGCCATGCCGTGCTCGCGGATGCCGAAATGGAAATTACGCCCGGCATAGTTGTTCACGCTGAAATCACCGGCGTCGCCGTCGTTTTGCAGCGTCATGGTCGAGGGAGCCAGGTCGGCTGCTCCGCCGATGAACCACGGCAGCTTCGGTGCGATGGCGTTGATCACCTTGCCGCTGGAAATGCGGCTGGCCATCCCCTTGGCGTCGGCGTCGAACTTCGGGATCGCCGATAGCGCCTCGGCCGGCACGTCGCGCAGCCGCATCATTTCCAGTTGGGCGTGCAACTCGGGGAACTCCTTGCCGTACTTCTTGTACTTCTGCTGCCAGGCTTTGTGCAGCTTCGCGCCGCGAGCGCCGACATTGGCGGCGAAGTGCTCAAGCACCTCCTTGGGGACCAGGAACTTCGCGTCCTCGGGCCAGCCGTAGAACGCCTTGGTGCGGCGAATCTCCTCCTCGCCCAGCGGCGAACCGTGGGCACTGTGCGTGTCCTGCTTGTTCGGTGCGCCCCAGGCGATGTGGCTGCGGACGATGATCATCGTCGGCCCGGTCTTCGTGCGCAGGAACCTTTTGTACGCCTTGTTCAGCGCCTCCAGGTCGTTGGCGTCATCGACGTGAATGACATTCCATCCGTATCCCTTGAACCGCGTGCCGACGTTCTCGTCGAACGCCAGGTCGGTGTGTCCTTCGATCGTGATCTTGTTGTCGTCGTAGATCCAGCACAGGTTCGAGAGCTTCAGATGGCCGGCAAGGCTCGCCGCCTCGCTGGCGACGCCCTCCATCATGTCGCCGTCGCTGCAGACCGTGAACACGTTGAAGTTGAACAGCTCGTAGCCGGGACGATTGTAGCGCGCCGCGAGCCAGCGGCTGGCGATGGCCATGCCGACACTGTTGCCGCACCCTTGGCCCAACGGGCCGGTGGTGGTTTCGACGCCGCTGGTCTCAAAATTCTCGGGGTGCCCCGGGCAGCGGCTGTGCAGTTGCCGGAACTGCTGGATCTGTTCGATCGAACAGGCTAGCTCGCCGGTCGGCTTGCCGTCGTGCCCGTACTGCTTGACCTGTGCCAGGTGCAGCGTCGCGTACAGCAGCATCGAGGCGTGGCCGCAGGAGAGCACGAACCGGTCGCGATTCGGCCAGTTCGGGTCTTCCGGGTCGAACCGCAGCACATGGTTCCAGATGCCGTAGGCCACGGGAGCCAGCGCCATCGGCGTGCCGGGATGGCCGCTGTTGGCCTTCTCGACCGCGTCCATCGCCAGCGTGCGGATGGTGTTGATCGAAAGCTGCTCGATCGCGCTGCCGTGAGGGTTGGTGGGGGAGGCAGAAACTTCTTCGGACGTGGTGGCCATGCGGACTTTCCTTTCAGCGGCACTCAAAGCGACGCCTGAGTTTAGCGCCGCCGAAAGGGGCCGTCAACGAAGCCACGGCCGATCGCGCGGATGATTCACCACCGAGGCACCGAGGCACGGAGAAAAACACGGAGCGGCAATGACTTTGATGGATCGCCGATTCCGTTTTCCGACAAAATCGCCTCTCCGTGCGTCCTCTGTGTCTCTGTGCCTCTGTGGTTCTATCTCTTTACGAATTGGGATAGCGCGCCGCTGCCAGAGATCGCCATCGTCGTTGAGAATATCGAGATTGCCACAATTTGCGACGCGTTTTGTAGGCCAGCGTTTACCTCACGGCGTGGCTTGAGTTTGCGCCGACGGCAAAGGGGCGTGGGGTATCTGTGATAAATGAAACGAATCGAGCCGCCGCGTATTTTTGCCCGCGACCAACGGCTGATTCGGGCAGTCGTCATTCGCGCGGACGGACGACTGACCACGGACCACTGACAAATCACGGCACCAGCACGATCTTGCCGCCCAGCGTGCCGGCTTTGTGGACCGTGTTCTCTTCTTGCAGCTTGTGGGCGGCGGCGGCTTGCGAAAGCGGCAGCACGCGATCGATGCGCGGACGCAATTTGCCCGCGGCCAGCCAGCGGTTGAGATCGTCGGCGGCGTGGCGCTGCACCTCGGCAGAGGCATTGAACATCGCGAAGCCGTGCAGCGCGCAATCCTTGGTGTAGAATCCGCCGACGGGGAAGACCGGTTTCGCGTCGCGGCCGGCCATGATGATCATTCGTCCGCCCATCGCCAGCAGCGGCACGCTGCGCTCGAAGTTCGGCTCGCGCAGCGTCTCCCAAAACACGTTCACTCCTTGCGGCGCCGCCTTGCGGATTTCGGCATCGACGTCGGCCGTGCGATAGTTGATCGCCACGTCGGCCCCTAGCTCGCGGCAGGCGGCAACTTTCTCGTCGCTGCCAGCGGTGGTGATCACGCGGGCCCCAAGGGCCTTGGCCAGCTGGACTACGCTTGAGCCGACGCCTCCCGTACCGCCGTTGACGAATAGCGTTTCGCCGGAGCGCAATGCCGCGCGCTCGACAACCCCCAGGTGCGCCGTGATGCCGACCAGCGCCTGGGCGGCGGCTTGTTCGTCGCTGACATCGTCGGGCGTGGGGTACAGCCATTGCTCGTCGACCGCGGCCAGCTCGGCGAACGTCCCTTGGCGGCCCATCAATCCTTGATTGCTG
The DNA here is from genome assembly GCA_036272935.1 of Pirellulales bacterium. Lineage (GTDB taxonomy): Bacteria > Planctomycetota > Planctomycetia > Pirellulales > PNKZ01 > DATAXP01. The sequence continues at coordinate 11,437 of DATAXP010000137.1, forward strand.
GCCCACACGCGAGTGCCGGGCGCCAGGCGCGAGCCGATCGGTGCCTGCTCGACGACGCCGGCCAGGTCGCAGCCGACGATGAACGGCAGGGGCAGGTTCATCTTCACCGCGCCCGAGCGAATGTAGGTGTCGATCGGATTGACCGCCACCGCGCGGACGCGCACCAGCACCTGGCTGCCGGTGGGCTTGGGGTCGGGCAAGTCGCCGTACTTGATGTTCTCAGCCGGTCCAGTTTGTTCGATGAAGGCGGCGCGCATGGTTCGGTTCCTGGTGCCTCGAGAAACGTCGCGCGACGGCGCGTTGTCGTAACGGCGCCCCAACTATAACAGCTTGGTCGAGGTCAGGGGCAGTCGCACGGTGATGTGTGTCCCGGTGCCGGGCGCGCTCGTAATGTTGAAGTCCCCGTTGAGCAGCGCCACGCGCTTCCGGGCGCCGCGCAGGCCGAAGCGCTCAGGGGCGATACGCTCAGGATCGAAGCCAACGCCCCCGTCGCGGATCGACAAGTGCAGCGATTGCCCACGCTCGACCAGCTCGATTTCGGCCTGCGGCGAGCGGCTATGGTTACGCACGTTCGACAGCGCCTCTTGCACCACGCGAAACATCGTCGCCTCCAATAATGTGTCGAACCGCGCGGAGTGCACGTCGTGATGGAACTCGGTCTGCGTGCCGGCATCGCCTTGCTCGGCGACCAGGTGCTTGATCGCCATCACCAGCCCCTGCTCGTCGAGAATCGGCGGGCGCAAGCTGTAGAGCAAGCGGCGGCCGTCGACCAGCGCGCGGCGCAGCAGCCTGAGTGCTTCCGCCAGGTTTTCGTAGTCGGCGGGCTCGCCCAGCAGCCGGTCGGGAGGAATGCTGTCGAGATGCCACACCGCGGCGGTGATGTCTTGCACCAGGCCGTCGTGAACTTCATAGGCCAGCAGTTGTCCATCGCGCTCGTGGGCCCTCAGCAGGCGGTGCAGAAAGTCCTGCTCTTGCAGCAGGCGTTCTTCGCTGAGCTTGCGAGCGGTAATGTCGATGGTCGAGCCACTGATGCGCGTCGGCCGGCCTTGGGCATCGCGCAACGAGTCGCCGCGGGCATGGACCCAGCGCACCTCGCCGCTGCGCGTGACGATGCGATGCTCGGTCTCATACGGGGCGCCGCGGTACAAGTGGTCGGCCAACTCGTCGAGCAAGCGCTGGCGGTCGTCGGGATGGATGTGCTCGAGCACCCCGCCAAGGGTGCAGCGCATCTCGCCAGGCTTGTAGCCCATGATCTCTTGCAACCGATCGGAGAAGAATGCCGGATTGTCGGGATTGAACGCGTCGTCAGAGTTGACGGCCGCGTCCCACAGGCCAGCCTTCGATCCGCGCACCATCAGGTCGAAGCGTTCTACCAGTTCGCGCAGCGATTGGTCGGCATCGCGGCTGGGAGGCGTATCGGCAGTGAGATCGTTGTCGCGCATTGAACTCTCAGGACGACGGTTGCGATCGCATCGGAAATCGAACCGTGACACACGTTCCCGCACCCGGCGCGCTGTCGATCTCGACCCAGCCTCCCAGCAGCGCGGCCCGCTTGCCGATGCCGCGCAGGCCAAAGCGGTCGGCGGGCACGGTCTCGGGATCGAATCCCACACCCCAGTCGCGCACGCTCAGCCGCAGTTCGCCGTCGGATTGGACCAGCTCGATCTCGGCGCGCGGCGACTGGCTGTGCCGGCGGATGTTGGTTAGCGCCTCTTGCGCGATGCGGAACACGGTGGCTTCCAGCAGGCTGTCGAGCCGCTCGAAACGCACAGCGTGCCGAAATTCGACGTCTACCGCTGGCTCGCGGTCCTCGGCAATCAAGTGCTCGATCGCCGTGACCAACCCTTGCTTGTCGAGCACCGGAGGCCGCAATCCGGTGAGCACGCGACGGGCCTCGGCCAGGGCGCGCCGCGCTAGGCGCATCGACGTGGCCAGGTTGTCGCGGTCGACCTGGTTGCCTTGCACCCGCTCGGCAGGAATGCTGTCGAGATGGAACAAGCCCGCAACGATGTCCTGCACCAGGCCGTCGTGCAGTTCGTGGGCGATGAGCTGCCGGCTGCGCTCGTGGGCTTGCAGCAGGCCGCGCAGAAAATCTTGCTCCTGCAACAGGCGCTCTTCGTTGCGCTTGTGGCTGGTGACGTCGGTAAGCGAACCCGACATGCGCGTCGAACGGCCTCGCGAATCGCGCACGCTCTCGCCGATGGCGTGCAGCCACAGCGTTTCGCCGCTGCGCAGGATGACGCGGTAGTCGACCTCGTACGGCGCACCTTCAAATACATGCGCTTGCAGCGCCGCGAATACGCGATTCCGATCGTCGGGGTGCAGCAGCGCGGCCCAGGTTTCCAGCTCGACCGGCATTTCGCCGGGCGCGTAGCCGAGCAACTCCTGCATCGGTGCCGAATAATAGACCGGATTGCGCAGATTGAACGGGTCGACCGGATCGACGGGAAAATCCCACAGGCAAACCTTCGAGCCCTGCACCACGAGATTGAACCGCTCGACGAGATCGCTGAGCGTTTTTTCGACGTCGAGGCGGCTCGGGCTGCGGGTTGAAAGCGGCTTGTTGTCCACACCTGCTCGCGCGCGTTGCCCCCGGAAAGGTCGCTGTCCGGAGAAAAACTTAGCTGCCGATCGCCAGCGTGCCGCACATCCGGCGTGCCCATTCGGCGGCGGGGACGCGCATCTCGATAGAATCGGGAACTCGCCAGACCACAATCACCTGCCAGGCCTCGCCCTCATGCACCCAGTACGAAAACGCCCCGGGCAATACATCGCTCGTCGTTACGCCGAACCGCTGAAAACTGTCTTCTCCCTTCGCCTCGAGCCGCTGCCAGGCGATCGTTTGGCCGACGACCAGACTTTCGCAGGTGACTTCTTCGAAGGCACCGGCCTCTGGGAATGCCGCCTTCACTTGTTCGTGCAATTTGTCGAGCAGCGGTGGCGAAGTCGGATCGCGCGCGACCGCTGCCAGGTGGCAGAAGTAGGGCACCTCGACGCCGCGTTCATCCTTTTCCAGGCCTTGACACGTCATCCTCAGCCCCGGCAGCGTCACCTTGCCGGCCTGAATCCGCGCCTCGGCAACCGTGCCCGATCCTTCCGGATCCTGTGATTCGAGGGTCAAGCGGGCGTCGAGCTTCGCGGGCAACCGCATCGACACCGGCGTTCCGGGCAGCGTGGTCGGCTGCAATTCCAGAATGCCGAACTTCGCCTGGTGCTTCACCGCCACGAGCGACTTGTCGAGCCGCTGTTGATAGTCTTGCTGGCCGCAACCGGTGAGCAAAAGGATACCGAACGAGGCGAGCGAGCAGCGAAATAAATACGATCGTGTCTGTGGGAGGCAAATCCTTTTGCCGACTTGCTGATCGGTCCTGCGCACGGTCGGCGAAAGGATTCGCCTCCCACGGTTTGTGGTCCGTTCGCCTTTCGTCATTCGGACTTCTTTCGTCATTCGAGCTTCGTCATTCGTCATTTATGGTGAGACGCCCCGCGGCGCGTGTCAACGCCCGGCACCCACCTCGACCCAGCGGCCGCTGCCGGCGCTGGTGAGCACGGCGTCGCAGACCTTTTGAGTCTCCAGAGCGTCGCGGAACGTCGGGGCAACCGGCTTGTTCGCGGCCACGCCTTCCAGGAAGTCGGCGACCTGATGGATGAACGTGTGCTCGTAGCCGATCTGGCAACCTGGCACCCACCAATGCTTCATGTACGGATGGTCGCTGTCGGTGATGTGGATGCTCCGCCAACCGCGCAGCGGGCCGGCATCGCGATGGTCGAACCATTGCAGGCGGTGCAGATCGTGCAGGTCCCAGGCGATGCTCGCGTGCTCGCCGTTGATCTCCAGCGTGTACAGCGCCTTGTGGCCGCGAGCGTAGCGCGTCGATTCGAAGGTGGCCAGCGAGCCGTTGCGGAACCGGCACAGGAATGCGCAGGCATCGTCGATGCCGACCTTCTCGACTTTCCCCGTCAGGTTGTGCTTCCGCTCCTTGACGAAGGTTTCGGTCATGGCCGTAACGTCGGTGATGCCGCCGTTGAGCCAGATGGCCGTGTCGATGCAATGGGCCAGCAGGTCGCCGGTCACTCCGCTGCCGGCCGCGGCGGCATCGAGCCGCCACAGTGCCGCGCCACCCTGGGGCAAATCGGCCGAGATGGTCCAGTCCTGCAGGAACTTGGCGCGATAGTGGAAGATGCGCCCCAGTTTCCCCTGGTCGATCAACTGCTTGGCGAACGTCACGGCTGGCACGCGGCGATAGTTGTACCACACGGTGTTCATCACGCCGGCCTTCTCGACCGCCTCGCACATCTCCTCGCCTTCGGCGGTGTTCATCGCCAACGGCTTCTCGCAGAGGATCATCTTGCCGGCCTTGGCCGCGGCCAGCGCGATCTCCTTGTGCAGATTGTTCGGCGTGCAGATATCGATCGCATCGATATCTTTGCGCTCGATCAGTTTTCGCCAATCCGTCTCGATCGACTCGTATCCCCACTGGTCGGCAAACGCACGCACCTTAGCCGCGTCGCGCGCACACACCGCCTTAAGCACCGGCTTGTGCTTGCGATCGAAAAAATGGTTGACCTGCGAGTAGGCGTTTGAATGGGTCCGGCCCATGAAGCCGTAACCAACCAGGCCGATGTTCAGGGGAGTTTGTGGCATGCGAGGCCTCGGTGCGGGGAATGTCTAATGTCTATTGACGAATGTCTAGAGAATGACGAAGGACGAATATCGACTGTGATCGCTCAGCGGCGGGCAATCGCCGCAAAGATGAGATGTAGCTCCTTTGCTTCGTACCAAAGTTTGGGGGCAACCTCCGCATTCTCCGAAGCCGCCGTGGCGATCATGCGCAACCAGTGCTTTGTTTCACGCGATTCTTTCTTGCATATGGTGATTCGGTAGCGAAATTCCTTTCGAGAACTGGCATCATCGGCTTCGCAATCGTTTGCCCCGATGCTTGTTCCGGCACGGACGAGTTGTGAAATCAACGGCGATGTTACCAGTTTGATCGGGATCGTCTTAGCAAATGCGATGATCGCCTCGCCGAACCGTGCGGTACACCCTTCCAGGTCAAACTGCCTTCCCGCCCCGTCACTCGTCATGCGTGCTTCGTCATTTTCTAGACATTCGTCATTAGACATTCGTCATTCCTTCCAGCCGTGCGCGTCGCGGACCGCGACCAGCGCTCCGAGAATGTCGCGCCAGGTGCCAGGCTCTCGCATCACGGCGTTGGGGAACATGCAGCCGTCCCAGCAGATGTGCCGGAACTTTTTCGTGATCTGGCCGCGGTCGTCGCGCATCCAGTAGCCGGCGTCGCGAGCGATCGACAGTTTTCCGTTCGGGTCGTTCGGCAAGCAGTGGCGGCCGGTCTTGTCGTGCGATCCCGAGCCGAACACCGTCGCATCGTTCTGCGCGACGTGCAGATCGATCGTCCATGGCCGCAGCGCCGCGGTGAGCTGCTTCAGTGCGGCATCGAGCTTCGATGCGTCGCGCCAATCGTATCCCTGCGGCAGGATCGCATCTTCTGGAGCGTTATACCCCAGCGTGTACAGCAGCGTGTGGGCCATGTCGGCTTGGAAGCCCAGCGTTTTCGGACGATCGACCATCTCCAACAGCGCAACCATCTTCCGCCAGCTATGCATGGCCCCCCAACAGATTTCCCCTTCGGCGGCCAGGCGCTCGCCGAACTCCTCGGCCACATCGCACGCGCGGCGGAACGTGTCGGCGATCAGCCGGGTGTTCTGCTCGGGGGCTTTCGCCCAGTCGCCAGGGCTTGTCGCTGAATCGATCCGCACGAGTCCATAGGGTCGCACGCCGGCATCGCGCAGATACTTGCCAATGCGGCATGCCTTGCGCACCTGAGCGAGGAACCGATCACGCTCCTCGGCCGAGCCCATCGCCGAGCCGCCTCCGGTCGGCGGCCACACTGGAGCCACCACCGATCCGACGGCCAGCCCGCGCGATCGCACCCGCTCGACCAGCTTCTTCAGGTCGGCCTCCGTCGAGTCGATTTCGACATGCGGAGCGTAGAGAAAGATGTCGATGCCGTCGAACTTCACGCCCTCGAACTCGGCGGCGGCCGTCATGTCGAGCATCGTGTCGAGATCGATGAACGGCTCGGCACCGGGCGAACCCTTGCCGACGACTCCGGCCCAAACGCCGTTGTGCAGTTTTGGAAAGTTATTGGTGTGCGGCATGGTGTGGCCCAGCGTGCAGTGAGCGTGCGGACAGAAACAAGCGACGGCGTTCCCAACCGGAAATGTAATCGCCGCCAGAGCGGAAAGACAGAGCCGGCTTGTGCAGCGCCTGGCTCGGCGGTCGCTGCCGCCCCGCAGAATCGCCGCGTCTCAGAGACCGCCGTGGAAACGGCCGAAGTGGTGTGCGAGTTGAAGTGCCATCGCCAGACCACCCGCACCCGCGACCAAGACACAACGCCAGCGGCGAAACCCGAACTCGCCAACCCGCCCGAGGAGCAGGTAGGCGATGACGAAGTTTGCCGCCCCCCACAGGACGTTGACCCATGCGGGCGAAAGACCTTCGCCGGGCGGCGTTGCGAACGGGCTTTGGAACGGTTGGCCCATGACGCCGGTCACAAAATGAGGAACTGCGTTTACCAGGAACGCGCCGCCGAAAGAGTACGCGATGTAGTGATACCATCTCATCCGCGCGTGTCCTCTTGCCGAACCGTGCGCTTGCACCGCCGGTTCAGTAGGGAATCAGAATGGCGCTAGCCACCAGGATGGTGTAGGCCGACGACATGCCGACGAACGCTAGGCGATCGAGCCACCACGAACGGTTCTCGTGCCCCTGGTTGGCGAATTTCGACGACAACACCGACACCGCCAGCGACAGAAACACGAACCCAAACGTCAGAATGTGCAGCTTGTCGGCCAACGTCAGATAGTTCGAGTCGGGCAGCGACGACACGACCACGTACTCGCTGGCCACTGCGGCAAACATCGCTCCCACGGCCAGGCCGAAGCGGGCGTCGAGCTCAGTGGGGCGAATCAGCAGGGCATGAAACGCGATCGCCGCCGCGATGAACAGGCCGGTGAACAACTTCAAAAACATCCCGTAGCCGGGGCGCGTGATGCCCACCGAGTAGACAAAACGCGAATAAATCGAAGCATGGCCCGTCGGCAGCGAGATGTCGCCGTAGTTGGTGTTGTACTCGTGTGGCTCGACCGTGGCCCCCAACGGCACCAGGCTCCAGCCGGCCGCTTCGGCCTCGGGATTCAGCCCGCTGTTGGCCATATCGGCCACGTACTCGACCTTGAACGACTCGTATTCACCGTCCTCGATGGCGATCGCAATATCATGGGCATCCAACGGAAAGTGCGATACGTTCCATAGCTTGTGGATCGTCGCCAGCACGCGGCAGCAAGCATATTTGTAGCCGTCATTGCTCAGCGTGACGACGTCCTCCTTGGTGTCGATCTTGCCGTTCACCAGGTCGAACGTTTCGATCGGCTTCAAATCATCGTCGGTCCAGCGAAACCAGATGTGGAAATCGACCGTCACCTGGCTGTCCTTCAGGCTGACGTTGTCGATCTGGTTCACGTACATGCCGATGGTCACGCGCTTCGGCGGAGAGGTGCCGGCGGCTGAGGACGCGGGCTGAGCGAAGGCCGTGGCCGCGGCGAACCAAATGGCCGTCGCGCCGAGCCAGGGGGCTAACGATCGAGCAAAAGGCGTGTGGTGCATGTCGCGGATTTTATCGCCCCCCCGGCGTAATGTCAGCGCTGTCTGCTATTTCATCCGGAACGTATGGGTACACTGCCAGATGCATGATCAACGGATACGAGCTTGTCGACTTCGGCCACGGGCGGAAACTCGAGCGGTTCGCCGGCGTGACGGTCGATCGGCCAAGCCCCGCCGCCGAGCGTGCCGTGCCGCAGCATCCTGAGCTTTGGAACGAGCCGGCCGCGCGCTATGAACGCAGCGAGGCGGGCCAACGCGCCTGGCGATCGACGTTGCCGCTTCCCGATCCGTGGGCTGTGCAACTCGGCCGGCTCACCTTCGAGCTGCGGACGACTGCAGCCGGCCAGGTCGGCCTGTTCCCCGAGCAGATTGCCAACTGGGATTGGCTTGCCGGGCGGCTCAGCGCATCTCGGCAAGCTGGTGGTCAAACCAAGCAAGTGCTGAACCTGTTCGCGTATACCGGCGGCAGCACGCTGGCTGCCGCCGCGACGGGGGCCGCGGTGGTGCATGTCGATGCCGCCCGCAGCGCCGTGGCGTGGGCCCGACGAAACGCGGCAGCTTCGGGACTGAGCGAAGCGCCGATCCGCTGGATTGTCGACGACGCGCGAAAGTTCGCGGCCCAGGAACGAAAGCGCGGCAAGCATTACGACGGCGTGATCCTCGATCCGCCGAGCTACGGTCACGGCAGCGGAGGCGAGGCGTGGAAGCTCGAGCGCGACCTGGAGCCGTTGCTGGCCGACTGTGCCGCGTTGACCGGCCCGAACCCGGGATTCATGCTGCTGTCGTGCCACGCCCCCGGCTACGGGGCCGAGGAACTCGCGGCACTACTGCGACGATGGTTTCCGCACGCCAAGATGGACGCCGACGACATGCACCTTGCCACCGACGACGGCCACCTGTTGCACAGTGGCGCCCGGTCGCGCTTTGCCGCGAGCGAATCATGACCTGGCCGATGCTCTCCAGCGTGCACAATCCGCGCGTCAAAGAGGCGGTGCGGCTGCGCGACCGCCGGCACCGTGCCGCAAGCGGCCGCACCGTGATCGACGGCGCGCGCGAGCTGCTGCGCGCCCTGGAAGCCAAAACACCGCTCGTCGAAGCGTTTGTCTGCCACAAGCTAGTCCGCCGCGACGACACACGCCGGGCGATCGAGTTGCTGGCTGCTTCGTGTCCGAACATCTGGTCGGTGACTGCCGCGGTGTACGAGCGGTTGGCCTACGGCGGCCGCGACGATGGTATGGTGGCGATTGCCGAGCCGCACCGAGCGGAGTTGATCGCGATTCAGCTTTCGTCGCTGCCGTTGGTCGCGGTGCTCGAAGGGGTCGAAAAGCCGGGCAATGTCGGCGCCGTGCTACGCAGCGCCGATGCCGCGGGACTTTCGGCCTTGATCGTCGCCGATGGCGGGACCGACCTTTACAACCCCAACACGATCCGCGCCAGCTTGGGGACCGTGTTCACGGTGCCCACGTTTGCCGCCACCAGCGCCGAGGCATTCGACTGGCTGCGCGCCCAGGGACTGACGATCTACGCCGCACGCCCCGGCGCGGGACGCGTGTACTCGGATGTCGATCTCACGGGGCCGAGCGCCCTGGTGCTGGGAAGCGAGGCCGAAGGGCTCTCGTCGCAGTGGCAACACGAGGCGGTCGTGGCCGTCGAGATTCCGATGCTCGGTGCTGCCGACAGTTTGAACGTGTCGGCCGCGGCGACGGTATTGTTCTACGAAGCGCTGCGCCAGCGTCGTGCGTCACGGCCATCTGCTTAGCGCGGCAGAGTCCACGAGCCGCGTGCCGAGCGCATAAAAAAACCCTCCGCAGGCGGGGCAGGAACCTGCGAAGGGCATATGTGGGACCGTCGTCCCACGAAGCTATTCTGATGAATCCGGCCTCTCACACAAGGTCAAGGTCCAGGACGGAGGTTTATTTTTCGTAAGGTGTGCGCGCACGAGGATTGCGTCTTTTTCGCAGTCGCATCGCAAACCCGTTACAATGAGCGACATACCACCCTCGTCCACCCCCATCGGGGAGCGGCGAATCGTAATTGTTGCTCGAAGTAATGAATGCACCCAATGACGCTTGATGTTGTCGACACGCTGGCCCAACTCGTCGCCATTCCGAGCGTCAATCCGATGGGCCGGGCACTGGAAGGCCCTGAGTTTTTGGAGCACCGGCTGACCGAGCATCTCGTGAAGCTGTTCGATTGGCTGGGGCTGCCGTGGCAGCGTCAACCGGTCGCTCCGCTGCGCGACAACGTGATCGTGCGGCTCGACGGCCGCGTGCCAGCGTCGGAAGGTGGAGAGTTAATCCTCTGGGAGGCGCATCAAGACACGGTCCCCGTCGACGGCATGACTATCCCGCCGTGGACTCCCGAGATTCGCGATGGCCGGCTGTACGGCCGAGGTTCGTGCGACATCAAGGGTGGCATGGCCGCGATGATCGCCGCCCTGGCGCGCCTTGCCGAGGAGCGGCCCAGCGACATGCCGACCATCGTGCTGGCCTGCACGGTGAACGAGGAGCACGGCTACACCGGCGCCACCGCGTTGACCAAGCTGTGGGCCGCAGGGGCGGAGCGATCGATTTTGCCGCGGCAACCCGATGCCTGCATCGTCGCCGAGCCGACCGACCTCGAGGTGGTGATCGCTCACAAGGGGACGGCGCGCTGGCGGCTGCACACCCACGGTCGGGCGGTGCACAGTTCGCAGCCGCACAAGGGAGACAACGCCATCTACCAGATGGCGCACGTGGTCGCAGCGCTGGAAAAGTACGCGACCGAATTCGTCGGCCGTTTGCCGGCGCATCCGCTTTGCGGTCAGGCCACGCTGAGCGTCGGCACGATTCACGGCGGGCTGAGCGTGAACACCGTGGCCGACCGCTCGACGATCGAGATCGATCGCCGGGTGCTACCGGGGGAAGAAGCCTCGCAGGTGTACGAACAGATCAAGCGCTACGTGGCCGAGCAGGTCGGCACGCGGGCGAAGATCGAGCACGACCCGCTCTACATGGCCGGAGCCCCGTTGGCCGAGACGCACAACGCCGCGATCGCCGATCGCTTGTCGAGCGTGGCCGAGCGCGTGACGGGGCGTGGCCGCAAGATCGGCGTGGCCTACGGCACCGACGCTGCGAAGTACGCCCTGGCCGGTGTGCCGAGCGTGGTGTTCGGCCCCGGCTCGATCGCCCAGGCGCATACGGCCGATGAGTGGGTGCCGATCGACGAGCTGCGCCAGGGCGTTGACGTGCTGGTGCAGTTTGGTCGGGGAAGCAATTAGCGATGAGCAATTAGCCGGAAGTCCGGCTAATTGCTAACTGCTTTTCGCTAATCGCTCTCAAAAGACGTCCAGGTTGAAGTGCGAGCCTTGGTAGTACCGTCGGGCTGACGGATAGTAGTTGAACCAACCCTTGTTGTAGACCGGCACGCGCATCTCGGGCACGTAGCGGTAGTACATGTCGGGCTGGCTCGTGTAGTAGTCGTGCCCATAGTAGTTCTGCGGGTAATAGACGTACGGATAGTGGTACAGCCGGTCCCAGTCTTGCGTGGTGTAGCTGCGTCCCCACGAACGTCCGAACGCCTGCTGAGCCTGAGCACGAGCGGGATCGTGCGTCGCCCACAAGGCTGCGGCGCAAGCAAGCGCCAACAAAGTCTGGCGGAGCATGTGTTTCCCCCTGGGCACGAATCGAATCACTGGGTCTACCAGTGTGCATCGGCGCGCCGCACAGGGCGCATTGAGGGAATATCTGCTGCAAGCGGTAAACGCGGCAGTTTCGGTAAGCCGCTCGGCACTACCGAAAACCACGCGGCTACCCGTTCGGCATTTTGCCTTCGGCTAGCTCGCGGTCCCATTCCTCGAGCAGCGGCCAGTCGATCGCGCAGGTGCCGAAATCGGCCATGTGCAGATAGCTTTCGACCCGGGCGATCGTCGCGTCGAGCAGCTTGTTGTCCTTGCGGAAGATCGGGCCGTGGCTAGGAAGCAGCCATTTGACATCACTGGCTCTGATGCGCTGCAAGCTGCGCAAGAATGCTTGCAGGTCGCTGCCGTGATGGGCGTCGATTGCGCCCACGCAACCGTCGCGATAGATATTGTCGCCGCTCATCAACAGATCGCCCAGGCGAAACGAAAGTTGGCTGTCGGTGTGCCCCGGCGTGTGCCACACTTCCAGCTCCAGGTTGCCGATGCGGATCACGTCTCCCTCGTCGATCAGCGTATCGACCTTCACCGGCGGCATCGGCAGATCGATGCGTTGCGCCGTAATCTCGGCGAACGTCTTCAGCTTGTCCCCGCGCGCTAGTGGCTCGGCAGCCAGCTTGTGGGCCGACACCGTGGTGCGCAGCATCTGCTTCGCCTTGGCCAGGCCTTGAATGTGATCGACATCGGCATGGGTAGCGATGAGCGTCTTGCAACTCGACAGCGGAAAGTCGAGCTGACGGATCATGTCGACAATCTCTTCGACCGTCTCCTCGAAGCCGATGTCGATCAGCACCCACTCGTTCGCGTCGTAGACGATGTACACGTTGCAGCCGATGCGTTCGCCGGCCTGATGGTTCACCTCCAACACATTCGCAAACACCGGCTTCCGTTCGAGCATCCCGTTTACCCTTTTCGATCAAGACCTTGGCGCCCTGGCGAAGGCGCGGCGACGCAAGGATCTTAGATGCCCCGGCAGCCTTTGGGAAGGAACGGAAACCGACGTTGCCGACCACGGGCGGCTTATTGATCCTCAGAAAAGCGACTTAAGCAATTGTTCGGGTGCCACTGGCTCTGCCAGTGTGAACAGGGCAGTGGCGTAGCCAGTGGCACCCAACGACGAATTCATTTGCTTTTCTGAGGATCGATACCCTCCGCTGCAACGATCTGTGCCAATCCCTGGCGATACGTTGGATGGCGCAGCGTTATGCCCAGCTCGGCCAGCATGCGCCGATTGCTTACTCGTTTATCCTCCGCGGCACGCGCGGCGGCGAGGCTCGTCGCCTCGGCCGGCACGAATCGCGGCGACGGAGCGCCCAGCAAGCGGGCCAGCTCCTGGTAATACTCGCGGCGCACTACCGGATGACCGTCGGAAACGACGTACCGCGTGGGGTAGACATCCATAGCTGTTCGAGCTGCGGCCGCGACCACCTCGACCGCATCGTCGACGTGAATCAGATTCAGGAACCCATCCTGTGCGGCGGCGATCGGTTCGCCGCGGCGGATCGCGTCGGCGCGCGGAATGCGTCCTGGTCCGTACAGTCCCGCTAGCCGCAGCACGATACTTTGCGCGCCGAGCCGATGCCCCGCTAGCACGCGCTCCGCCTCGAACGATGCGATGCCACCGGGGCGCGACGGTCGGCATGGAGTATCTTCGTCGATCCACTCTCCGGCCGCATCGCCGTACACGCCCGTCGAGCTGACGTAAACAATTCGCCCCGTCGCCGCAGGCAGCGCATCGAGTACGTGGCGCAACCCGGCAACGTACACCGCCTCGATCGGTTTATCGGCGCGTCGATCGTAACCGACCGCGAACAACACTGTATCCGCGGCAGGCAACTTGCCGACCAGGGACGCCAAATCGGTCACGTCGGCAACGATCGGCAACAATCCTTCTCGCTCGAACTCCGCCCCGCGCCGATGGCTGCGCGTGACGACGAACGCCTGGTCCCCACCGTCGCGCCAGCGCCGCGCTACGCGCCGCCCCAGGTAACCGCAGCCGATCACCAGCTTGGTATGTCTCAAATTGGAAGTCCTAACCGTCGAGCGGCCGCGGCGCCGATGCTGGCTTGCCGCGTGATTCGAGGTATGCACTGAGCATGATCTGCGCTGCCAGTTTGTCGAGCCGGGCTTTGCGCTGCTTCTTGGTCATGCGTGCCGCGGCAAGAAACTGCTCGGCCTCAACGGTCGTAAACCGCTCGTCGAAATACTCGACGGGCAGGCCAGTCAACTCGCCCAGCCATTTGCCGAACGCGCGGGCTTCGGTACTCTTAGCGCTCTCCTCGCCGCCGGAATGCACTGGCAGTCCAACGACGAAGCCGGCAAGCTGCTCTTCGCGCGCCAGGCGCACGAAGAACTCCGCATCGGCCTTCGTTCCTCGCCGCGTGTAGTTTTCCAACGGACTCGCAAGCGTCCGTCGCGCGTCGGTCACCGCAACGCCGATCCGCACGGTGCCGTAATCGATGCCCGCGATGCGGCCAGCAAAGGCAGAAGGCAGAAGGCGGAAGGCAGAAGTGTCGGCGTCAGGGTTCTTCGCCGAGCCGCCGCCACCAATTTCTGCATTCATACTTCTGACTTCTGCCTTCACAAATGCTCCGTCCACCCTTTCTCTCGCAGCAACTTGACGATTTGCCGCACTTGTTCTTCGCAATGCTTGTCGGCCACAAGCGTGGCGTCGGGTGTGTGAACGATCAGGCAGTCGTTCAGGCCAATGGTGACGATCAGGTGCCCGTCGGCCGCGCGGACGATGCTGCCGCGTGTATCGATGCCGAGATGTTTGCCGTGGATCGTGTTGCCCGCGGCGTCTTGCGTCGCCAGGCGGCCGAGCGCTTGCCAGCTCCCCACGTCGTCCCACGAGAACGGCGCCTCGATCACCGCTACATCGGTGGCGTGCTCCATCACCGCGTAGTCGATACTCACCGGCCTGATGGCCGTGAACTCTCGTTCGAGCACCGCGGCGAAATCTGGTTCGTGGAACGCCGCGGCGATCCGCCGGAGGTGCGCGAGCATTTCTGGCTGATGCTTCGCCAGGGCGTCAAGAATCGTCGCAGCACGCCAAACGAAGATTCCCGAGTTCCAATAGAACGTGCCGGCGGCAAGATACTCACGCGCCACCTCGGCCTTCGGCTTTTCGCGAAACCGGCGCGCCTGGAATGTCGGCATCGTGCCGGGCGCTGAGCCGAGTGGTTCGCCGCGCTCGATGTAGCCAAAACTCTCAGCCGGGTAGCTGGGCTTGATGCCGAACGTGACGATCCGCCTCGGCTGCTTGTCAACGAGCGACGCGGCATACGTGATCGCCTCGCGAAATGCCTCGGCCGGTGAAATGGCATGATCGGCCGGCAGCACGACCATCGTTGCCTCGGGATCGTGCCGCGACACCCACAGCGCCGCAAGGCCAATGCACGGCGCGGTGTCCCGCTGGCACGGCTCAGCCAGGATCGCTGCGGCCGGCAACTCGGGGAGTTGCTCGGCGATTGCACCGGCCAGGCTGGCGCGCGTGGCAATGACGATGCGCTCGACCGGCACCAAGCTCTCAAGCCGATCGACCGTGGCTTGCAACATCGAGCGATCGCCGGCCAACGGCAGAAGCTGCTTCGGTCGAGCGTCGCGGCTCTCGGGCCAGAACCGACTCCCCGCTCCCCCGGCCATGATCACGGCATGCAGCATAAGAAGGAGGTGAGGGACTAGGGCCTGGGGACGCGGCCGGCAAACGATCTGCTCTTTCGAGTCTCGAGCCTCTCGCCTCTAGTCTCCCAGATATGTGTTTTCGTTGAACTCCTGCCCTGGCAGGATGCGGTTCGCCACGTCGTCGGCATCGAGCGCGTACAACGGGCTGATCTCGACCGTCACCCCGTCGGCGACCGCGGCTCCGGCCGTCAGCAGCCACTGGCGGTGCAACGCGGCGATCGTGCGCTGGACCGTCTCGGGCGAGTCGGTCGGCGAACCCGATGCGTTCTTCACCGGAGCGAAGCCCTCGGCCGGATCGATCTCGACGACGATCGAACGCTTGGCCGCCGGCAGCAGGTCGAAGATGAAACGCTCGAATTTGATCGCGTTCGGCTGCTTCGGTTCGACGGCGCTGCCGTGCTCATCGACGTGGGGCACCGCCTTACGGGCCACGTGGAACGGCAACTGCTGGTCGTCGCCACGCACTCGATCAAGAAACGCCACGGTGAACACGTGGATCGCCGTGTTGCCGGCCCACAGCACCAGCGAGCCGTTGGCGGCCCGCCGCTCCCCGGCCGAGGCGGGCAGGTCGCTGTACTCGATGATCCGCACACGGTCGTCGACCAACACCACGTTACCGACGCGCTCGTTGGGCGCTTGCTTCGCCACGACCTGCGTCGACAGTTCCGAATCGGCCAGACGATGGTAGCCGATGAACGTCGGATCGCAGAACTGCACCAGTGGATTGTCGACCTGGAAATAGAACAGGTGCCCCAGGCCGCGGCGCTTGGCATCCTCCAGGCCGCCACTGGCCTCGAACGCGGCGAGCATGCCGCCATGCCCGTCGGGACTGAGTGCCAACCGACCATGTTGGGCCAACAGCACGCGTCCCGTGTCGGCCTCGACGGCGGGCATCGTCGCCTGGCAGAACACGTGCAGGTCTTCGGCCGCCATGCCGAAACGCTCGTGCTCATCGAGAAACGCGACCGTTTCGTCGTGCGTGGCGGGGCTGGTCATCAGATACAGCGGAATGCGCGTCTGATACCGCCGCGCCGTGGCGACCGCTTTTTCGAACAATATTTGAAACAGTGTGGCATTGGAAACCGGGCCGATTGGGAACATCCCCTTGGGATGGTCGAACCCGAGGCGTGTCCCCTGCCCGCCTGCCACCAGGATCGCACCAACGCGCCCAGCGCGCAGGGCACGCTCGCCAGCGGCACGCGCCTCGGCGGCCGTGTAACGATATCCGGTGCCGTCGAGCCGCACCGACGGCGGCGACTGCGCTCGATGCGCCATGCCAGCCCAATCGTCGACGGCCGTCTCGCCGCGATGCAGCTTCGCCAAGCGCACGAAATCGATCGCGCGGATTTCGGCCGCCAGGCGCTCGCGCTCGTCAGCGCTCAGCCGGTCCCAATGCCGCAGCAGGTGCGTCTGCCCGTGCGGGTCAAGGTGCGCTTCAAGTTCGTGGCGTTCGGTCATCGGATTTGGTCGGTCGGCTTCGGTCGTCGAGCTTGCCCCAGTTCGGCGTGCGCGTCGGCTAGACCAATGGGATTCGCAACCCGTCGTATGCCAATTCTATACCAGATGGTAGCCGTGCGTTGGTGGCGTCGTGTTCCAGCTCATGTGAAATATGAGTGAAAAATGTACGCCGGGCGCCGATGCGCCGGGCTGCGTCGAGCGCCTGGTCGAGGCCAAAATGCGTAGCGTGCGGCTTGGGACGCAAGGCCGGCAGCACCACGGTGTCGAGCCCTTCGAGCAGCGGCCAACTGGTTTCTGGAATATGGTTTGTGTCGGTACAGTAGGCCACGTTGCCGAAGCGGAACCCCAGCACGCGAAAACTACCGTGCTCCAGGGGGATCGGCGTGACGGTGATGCCCAGCAGCGGAAACGGCCCGTCGCCGATGGTGTGAAACGTGAGTTTGGGGACCGCCCCGGCATGCGTCGACCGCGGGATGGGGTCGAACGCGTAGTCGAACGCGTTGCGGATTCGCCGCTCGACCGCCGGCTCGCAATACAGCGGCACCGGATGCCCGATGTAGAACGGGAACAGCCGCATGTCGTCCAGCCCATAGATATGGTCGGCATGTTCATGGGTGTAGACCACCGCATGGGCGAACCCGACCCGCTCGCGCAGCAGTTGCGTTCGCAGGTCCGGCGGCGTGTCGACCAGCAGGTTCCCCTGGGGCAGCCCGAGCAGTAACCCGCACCGCAGCCGGCGATTGCGCGGATTATCGCTGCGGCACACCGGGCAGTCGCAGCCAAGCATCGGCACGCCAGTACTGGTACCCGTACCCAGGAACACCAGTTGCCCGGCAATCTGCGGATTCGGTCGCTGCTGATTCACACCCTCGGTCATTGGCGCCAGGTTCGCAAATCGACCGGCCGCTTGCAAGCAGTGTCGCAGGGTAGATCGACGAGCGGCGTCGCTCGCGACCAAAGCACGCCGAGCGTTCGGATCCCGTATCGTCGGCGTGACGGCCCATGATTGCATGCCATTTTGTCGCTGCTTATGATCCGAGCGTCGTGTTATGGGCTGGTCCGCGGTTCGTCCGCGGCGAATGTAGGCGATCTTTGTGGTCGGGGGTGGCAGCTCGATGGACCCCGCGCTGGCGTCGTTAATCGGCATGCGCGACCGGACTGGATACCGGTTTCGCAAGTCCCGAGCACCGATCGATTAAAAGGTGCGTCATGGCCGAGGCTTCGAATCCGCGCGCACGTTGGTGGCTTGCGCCGCCATTCGTCTTGTCCGTAGTCGGATTCGCCGTGGCGATCGGCTTTCTGGTTGCGATACATCGCACTGGGGTCAGTACGGTCGACCTTCAGTTCGCGCGCGACACAAAGGTGGCCAAGACGATCGTCCGTCATTGGGGCCCGCATAGCGATCAAGCCCGGAAAGCGGTGCTGCTCGATATCGGCTTGATCCCCTCGTACACCGTGGCGCTCGCTGCGCTAGCGATCTGGGTAGGCGGTGCCTTGAGTCAACTGCACCGCGACGCCTGGCGCGTAGCCTGGGTGGTTGTCAGCCTTACGGTGCTGGGCGCGTTGTGCGACGTGCAGGAGGACTTTTGGTTGTGGTGGCAATTGTATCCAACGACCAAGGCAGTCTGGTGGCGGCCGGCCGACCTCGCGGGAGCGACGTTTCTGGTCTCCACCTGCAAGTTTGCACTGCTTTCGATCGTTGGAGCGGTGGAACTGGCGGGAGTGATTGATTGGATCCGTGTGTGGACTCGGCCAGATGGGAAGCGCAGGGGGGATAGGCCGCCGGTTGGCGATTTCGAAGGCCTCTACCGCTTGGAAACCAATTCGCTCGGCGGTGCGTCCAAAGCCGACATCGTTGCCAAGAACTTAGCGGTGGGCGACGAGCCTTGGGTAGCGTTCACGACGAAGGATCGGGTTGGATTGGCTCTTTCCGGCGGCGGCATCCGCAGCGCGACCTTCAACCTCGGCCTGCTGCAGGGGCTGGCGAACCTGGACCTGTTGCATTTGATCGATTATTTGGCCACGGTTTCCGGCGGAGGTTACATCGGCGGATGGTGGACTGCTTGGCTGCATCGCAGAACGCAAAAAAATCGCAGGCGGATGTTTCCCGTCGACAAACTCCGCGCTGGACACGGTGCGCCCGACGCCCCCGAGCCGGAGGCGATTCGCCACCTCCGCGAATTCAGCATGTTCCTGGTGCCACGCTGGGGGCTGTTCGAAACCGAGATGTGGAATGGTTTCGTCGCAGTGCTCAGCGGTGCCGCGCTGGCATTGTTTGCCTCGGCGTGCGTGGCATTTTTGATCCTCAGCGTCTGGGTGCTTCTAGGCTTCCTGCTTTGGTCGACGTGGTTCCTCGCATCGGCAACGTCTTTGGCTGCATTGACTGCCGGTGTGTTGTTCTATTTCGAACGGTCATGGGAGAGCTGCGACGACGCCGAGCCGGAAGAATTCAAACTTTCCGATAAAACCGGGCGGTTGATCTTGGTTGCTGCTCCAGCCGTGCTGGTTGGACTTGGCTGGGTGGTAACAGAGTTGCTTGCCCGCCGATTCGACGATGGCTTGCTGCGGGCGATCTGGCTCGAAGTGCCCAAGGCGGAGTGGTATCGCGATCATTGGAATGGCCTATTTTGGATTTTTGCGCCAGCCGCAGCATGGATGGCCGCCTCGCTGATCGTGATCATGGCGCGCGTGTTCATTTCGCGGCGCGGCAGCGACAAACGGGATCGCAATCTGCGAGCCGCTTTCGACCGCGTGTTGGGGCGGCTTTGGGGGCTCAGCTTGGTCTGGTCGCTCGGCAGTCTGGCGTGGCTGGCGGCGCGCTATTGGGATGGAGCTGGATTAGGCGTGGTGATCACGGCGGCCTTCGGCAGCGGCGGACTCTCGGCCTGGCTCGCGAGGCAAATCTCGCGCACGTCACCGCGCCCCGCCACCGCCAGCCTGCCAAGCAAGATTCGTCGCACGCTTCCTGGCCTGTTGGCTTACGTGGCGCTGGCATTGGTGGCGGTCGTCGTAGCGCGAGGAATCGACGTCGTACACTTCAAGCCGTTGGTTTACACCGGGCTGTTGGGCTGTGCGGTCATGGCACTTTACCTGCTCGCTTGGCTGTGGGATTCCAAGCATTTTGGCCTGCACGAATTCTATTCCGATCGCATCGCACGGACCTACTTGGGCGCTTCGAACCCGGAGGCGCGTACGGCCGCTGCGAACCGCCAGACCGACCGGCGCGAAAAGGATGACGTGAACCTTACAGAGCTGACCTCTGAGACGCTCCCGAAGGCGCAATGCCCAATCCATTTGGTCTGCTGCGCGGCGAACATGCTGGCCGACGACACGCTCGATACGCTGGGTCGCGGCGCGCGCAGTGCCGTGCTCTCGCCGCTGGCCTGCTCGATCGGCAATGCCTGGGCTCGGCCTGACAACCTTCGCCTTGGCTCGGCGCTGACTGCCTCGGCAGCGGCCTTCAATTCCAACATGGGGTCGGTTTCGCGGCGCCTGGGTCCGGCCGTGACGTTTTTGATGTGCGCTTTCAATTTGCGGCTGGGCCTATGGGTGCGGCACCCGCTCTGCACGCGCGAAGACCACGGATGGCTACCTGGCTTGCTGTTCTTCCGCGAGATGTTCCAGCGCACGAGTTGCCAAGCATTGGTGAGCGACGGAAAACGTGAGCCGACGGCCGACGACGTGCACCTGTCCGACGGCGCGCATTTCGAGAACCTCGCCCTGTACGAACTGGTGCGCCGCCACTGCCGCTATATCATCGTTTCCGATTGCGGTGCGGACGTCGAAAGCGCGTTCGACGACTTCGGCAACGCTGTGCGGCGGGTTCGCGAAGATTTCGGCGTCGAGATCCAAGTCGATCTCGAACCGCTGCGGCCAAACGCCCAGGGCATCTCCCGGCAACACATGGTTGTCGGCACGATCCACTACGATCGCGATTCGTGCGTGCGCGCGCTGCGCAGCTCCCGTAAAACCGCCCGCGCGAACGACAAAGGGATCTTGCTCTATTTCAAAACGTCGCTCACGGGCGACGAGCCGACCGACATCGGCCAATACAAAGTGCGCAATCCCGCGTTCCCTCACGAATCGACCGGCGACCAGTTCTACGATGAGGCTCAGTGGGAGGCGTATCGCCGACTGGGGGAGCACGCCGTCCACGCGGCGTTGCGATTCTGGGACCCCGCGTCGGCACAAGGCAGCCATCGCGATGCCGCCAAGCTCTTCGCCGACGCTCGGGCCGAGTGGTACCCGACTCCTTCCGACCTGGCCAAGCAACTCGAGCGTCATACCGCCCTGTTCAGCGACCTGGAAAGGCAGCTTCGCACCGAGGCGCCCCGCGAGCTCGTGCGTGAGTTGTTCCCGGAGCTTCAGGCGATTGCGAACATAACGCCTACCACGCCCACTGAAGGCGACGTGCGGTGCAGCCTGCATTTCGTCCTGCAGGCGATGCGACTCATGGAGAACGTCTATTCCAGTTGCTATCTCGATACGCACGCGGATCATCCGCTCAATGTCGGCTGGCTGAACGTGTTTCAGCGCTGGGCCTACAC
Source organism: Pirellulales bacterium (assembly GCA_036272935.1). GTDB lineage: Bacteria > Planctomycetota > Planctomycetia > Pirellulales > PNKZ01 > DATAXP01. The sequence continues at coordinate 32,486 of DATAXP010000137.1, forward strand.
ACCGACCTTTCGCTTTTGGTGGCCGGTGATCAAGCCGCTGTTCGGCAGTGGCGTGCGGCAGTACGTCGAACAACGCTTATTCCTGTCAAAGAATCGGGCCAAGTTTAGCGGCGTGGTCCAGCCAGCAGTTTCCAGCGGCCCTGCCTACGACGGCTGGAGTAATTTAAAGACCCCCGCCGCCAACACATCCGGCGCACAAACATGTTATGGCTACGACCTTACGCTTCAAGACGGCAACCAAACTCGAACGATTCAAGTGGGCGTTGCCATCGTCGAGCACTCCGGAACCGAAGTTTGGTGGCGCAGCAATGACTTTTTCATTCTGCCCGGGCTTTGGGGAGCGGGCATCGGCACGCAATTTCTGGACGACCTGATCCAAGAGTTCAAACAGAAAAAACCAAAGGTCGAAACCATTCGCATTGTCCTTGAGCGCACCCTGGGCGATGGCCGCAGCGCCCAAGCCTACGCCGACCTGATCTCGTTCTATACCTGCGCCGGCTTCTGGCCCAGAAAAGCGTCCGGTACAGAATTGATCAAGCAACTATAGCGACCAGCCGCCCGGCGACCTCTCGGCATTGACCCTAACCGCCCATCGCTATAGACTTTGGCGCGGTAAGGTGTTGCGACACATAAACCTTTTTCGCGACGTTGTTTGCGCCGCAAGGCGGTGGTGCGCAAACGGTTCGATCTCTTCGGTCTGCGGGGCCGAATCCTCCTAGGTTACCACGCGATGGAAGTTCTGGAACGCATTTGGGAACTGATCAGCCTGATCTTCGGCGGGCTGGGCCGGAGCGTCGAGCGCGGCATCACGTCGCTGTTCGGCTCGTCGAACGCCCGCTACATCCGCCGCTTGCAGCAGAAAGTGATGGCGATCAACGCGCTGGAACTGAAATACCAGCAGATGACCGACGCCCAACTGCGCGAGCAAACCGATGAGTTCCGCCGCCGGCTCACCCAGGGGGAGACGCTCGAAGACGTGCTGATCGAGGCCTTTGCCGTCTGCCGCGAGGCGGGGCGGCGATTCATCGGCCTGCGGCACTACGACGTGCAGATGATCGGCGGCATGGTGCTGCACTCCGGCGCGATTGCCGAGATGGTCACCGGTGAAGGCAAAACCCTGGTGGCCACCCTGCCGGCGTACCTTAACTCGCTCGCCGGCAAGGGCGTGCACGTCGTCACGGTGAACGACTACCTGGCCCGTCGCGATATGGAATGGATGGGGCCCTTGTACATGGGGCTTGGCCTCACAGTCGGCAGCATCTACGCCAACCAGGACCCCGCCGCGAAGCAGCAATCCTACGATTGCGACATCACCTATGGCACGAACAACGAGTTCGGCTTCGACTACCTGCGCGACAACATGAAGCCGGCCGCCAAGACCGACACCCGCTACGATCCGTTCCAGCGCCAGGCGCAGCGGGCGCTGAACTACGCGATCATCGACGAGGTCGACAATATCCTTGTCGACGAGGCCCGGACGCCGCTGATCATCTCCGGCCCCGCGCACGACGACGTGCGCCGCTACGCCAAGGCCGACGAGATCGCCCGCAAGCTGAAGAAGGACGCTCATTTCGAGGTCAAGGAAAAAGAGCACTCGGTGCCGCTGACCGACGAAGGGGTGCGCGAGGCGGAACGGCTCGCCGGCGTCGAGAGCTTCTACACGGCCGGCAACATGGATTGGCCGCACCTGATCGACAACGCCTTGAAGGGGCACTACCTGTACAAGCTCGATGTGAATTACGTCGTCGAAGGGGACGAGGTGATCATCGTCGACGAGTTCACCGGGCGCAAGATGCCGGGCCGCCAATGGAGCGACGGTCTGCACCAGGCGGTCGAGGCCAAGGAAGGCGTCCGCGTCAAGGAAGAGACGCAAACCTACGCCACCGTCACCCTGCAAAACTACTTCAAGCTCTACAAGAAAATCTCGGGCATGACCGGCACCGCCATGACCGAGGCCAACGAGTTCTGGAAGATTTACAAGCTCGACGTGATCGCGATTCCCACGAATCGCCAGATGCTCCGGATCAACCATCCCGACGTCATCTACCGCAGCGAGAAAGAAAAGTTCGACGCCATCGTCGATGAGATCGAGCGGATCAACCGTTACGATCAGGTCACCACCAGCGACGGAAAGGTGTACCTCGGCAAGATCGAGAAGGAGCAGGCGGGCACGGTGGTCGTGCAGCTCAAGGAGAGCAAGAACCGCGAAGAGATTCCCGAGAACAAGGTCAAAAAGATCGAGCGCGCCGGCCGGCCGGTGCTCGTCGGCACCGTGAGCATCGAGAAGAGCGAACGGCTGAGCGCGGCACTCGGTCGCCGCGGCATCAAGCACGAGGTGCTCAACGCCAAGCAGCACAAGCGCGAGGCCGAGATCGTCGCCCAGGCCGGTCGCATGGGGGCCGTCACCATCGCCACGAACATGGCCGGCCGCGGCACCGACATCATCCTCGGTGGCAATCCCGAGACGATGGCCTGGGCGATCCTGCAAACCAAGTACGCCACGCGCCTCGACGTGCCGCAGGACGAGTGGAACGCCCTGGTCAAGGAGATCGACGAGCGCGAACAGATGAAGGCCGAGGGTCGTGAAGTGAAGGCGCTCGGCGGCCTGCACATTATCGGCACCGAGCGGCACGAAGCGCGGCGGATCGACCTACAGCTTCGCGGCCGCTGCGGTCGGCAAGGCGACCCCGGCAGCAGCCGGTTCTTCCTATGCCTGGAAGACGACCTGATGCGGATCTTCGCCGGCGAGTGGGTGAAGCGCGTGCTCACCAGCCTCGGCATGCAGGAAGGCGAAGCGATCGAAAGCGGCATGGTCACGCGCCGCATCGAAGGGGCACAGAAGAAGGTCGAGGAGCGCAACTTCGAACAGCGAAAGAACCTGCTCGAGTACGACGAAGTGATGGACGAGCAGCGGAAGCGCGTCTACGGATTCCGACAGCAGATTCTCGACGGCGTGAACTGCAAGTCGAGAATCGTCGACATGATCCGCGCGCAGGTCGATAAGCACGTCGACGAGTTCTTGGACAAGGACTACGGCAGCAGCTATTTCGCCGGCTGGGCGGGCAACGAGCTGGGCGTGCAGCTTGAGGCGAAAGATTTTCGCGGCATCGAGTTCACCGAGGCCCAGCGGCTCGCCAAGGACGAAGCAGAGCGCCAGGCCGAAACGCAAATCTTCGACGCCGTCGAGGAGAACCTTCCCAGCGATGCCGAGGCCGACGAATGGAACTGGGAGGCGCTGGCCAAGTTCAGCAACACGCGCTGGAAGACGAACTACCGCGATCGCGATCTGAAACAGATCGGTCGCGACATGCTCGACGAGGCGCTGCTGGTGAAAGCTCGTGAGGCGATCCAGAAGACCGATCTGAGTGAAGGGGCGCGCTTCCTCGATCCCGACTATGGCGTGCACCAAACCAGCTCGTGGGTGAACTACAAGTTCGGCATCAAGCTGCCGGCCGAGGAAATCAAGGGGCTTGAGGCCGAGCCAGTCAAGCGGTTGATCCTCGATCGAACCCAGGCGGCGTATGCCGAGCGCGAAATCGAGTACCCGGTGATGGTGGGGCTGTACCACTTCACGACACAGGACTCCAACGGTCAGCGTCGCTACGACCGCGAAGCGCTCGCCGCATGGGCGCGCGAACGGTTCAACGTGGAGCTGAGCGTCGACGATCTACGCAATCTGCAGCGCGACGAAGTGCGCGACCTGTTGCTGGCCAAGAGCCGGCAGTTGCAGGAGGTCGCCGAGCAGAAGCTTGCCGAGATGCACAAGGCCGTTGCCGAGGCTTTCGGTGCCGGTGGCCGCGCCGCCCCCGATTCGGCCGACAACCTCGCGGCTTGCGAAAAGCTGTCGAGTTGGCTGCGCAGCGAAGTCGGCGCCGACGTGCCGGCCGAGTCGCTCAACGAGCTCGAGCACGATCCGCTGGTTGCACGGCTCGAATCGGCCGTCGAGGACCGTTACCGTCCCGAGATTCGCCGCATGGAGCGTAGCCTGGTGCTGCAACTGCTCGACACCGCCTGGAAAGACCATCTGCTGGCGATGGACCATCTGCGCTCGAGTGTCGGCCTGCGCGGCTACGCCCAGGTCGACCCCAAGGTCGAGTACAAGCGCGAAGGCATGCGGACGTTCGAGTTGATGTGGACCGCGGTCGGCGAGCGCACCACCGATCTGTTTTTTCGCATGGAGCAGCTCGATGAAGGATTCGTAGGCAGCACCTGGGTCGACAGCCAGGCAATCCACGAATCGCGCGAATCGACCGGCGTGCAAGCTTCGATGGACGACGATCAGCAACAAGCGATCGCCAACAGTGACGCCGCCGGCGCCAAGCTCGAACCGATCCGCAACCGAGGCGAGGTGGTGGGCCGCAACGACCCCTGCCCCTGCGGCAGCGGCAAGAAATACAAGAACTGCCACATGCGCAAGCAAACGCTGCCCGGCGAGCGGCCGTAGCGCAGATCAACAGAGAATTTGCAATGTCGACTGCGAAAGACGAAGTGCGCCAGTTGCTTGAGCAACTTCCGGACGACGCGACGTACGAGGACATTCAGTATACGATCTATGTCCGTCAGAAAATCGAGAACGCGATCAAGCAAGCGGATGAAGGAAACCTGATCCCGCAAGAGGAAGTGGAAGCGCAGATGCGACAATGGCTCGACGACGAATAGCCTGGACCGCCGCCGCGCTGACCGATCTGAAGGAAAGTGTCGAGTACATTGCTCGCGATTCAAAGCGCTATGCTGCGGCCTTTGCAAGGTGCATTCGAGACGTCCACGATCGTTGCAGTCGTTCGCTGAGCGAGCACCCGTCGTTCCAGAGTTCGCCAATCCATCGATCCGCGAGTTGTTCGTGCACGGCTACCGGCTCATCTTCCGCATCGACGGAAAAACGATCCAGATACTCGGCGTGATTCATGGCGCCCGCGACATGAAATCCATGTGGCGCTCAAGCGAGCGCGAACCTTGATTTTTTCTGCGGTCAAGGATGGCCCCGATGTATTATCTGCTGCCTTATCTGTTGAACGTCGTTTACGCTTGCCTTCTCGCGGTTGTGTGGCCGTGGTTGCTATACCAGGCCGTCACCAAGCGCAAGTACCGGGAAGGGTTCGCCGAGAAGTTTTTGGGGAGCGTGCCCGAGCGCTCCGGCGACGCACCGTGCTTGTGGCTGCACGCGGTGAGCGTCGGCGAGGTGAACCTGCTGGCCACGCTGCTCAAAGAGTTCCGTCGCCGGCATCCCGCGTGGCAGTGCGTCATTTCGACTACCACCATGACCGGCATGGCGCTGGCGCGGAAGAAGCACCGCGACCTGCTCTCGTTCTACTGCCCGTTGGACTTCTCTTGGGCGGTGCGGCGAGCGATGCGGCGCATGAGGCCCGATGTGCTCGCGCTGGCCGAGTTGGAAGTGTGGCCCAACCTGGTCCGCGCCGCCGGCGAGCACGGTGCCCGCGTGGCCATTTTCAACGGCCGGCTCAGCGAGAAGAGCTTCCGCGGCTATCTGCGGATCGCGCCGCTCGTGCGAACGACGCTGGCGCGCGTCGACATGGTGGCCTCGCAGAACCGCGAGTATGCCGAGCGGTTTGTCGCCCTGGGCGCGCGGCCCCACACAGTACACGTCACTGGCAGCATGAAGTTCGACGGCGCGCAAACCGATCGCCGCAACGAGCAAACGCGGCGGCTCGCGGCCCTGGCGGGGATCACGCCGGATGAGATCGTGTTTCTCGCCGGCAGCACCCAAGAGCCGGAAGAGCAACTCGCCATCGAAGCGTTCAAGCAACTGGCGCCGCGTCATCCGCGGCTGCGGCTGATCATCGTGCCGCGCCATCCCGAGCGCTTCGACTCGGTGGCGGCCCTGCTCGTGGCCTCAGGCCTGCCGTGGCAACGGCGGTCGCGAATGGGCAATTCGGAATCGGGAATGGGGAATGGCACTGCATTATTCCCCATTCCCCATTCCTCATTCCCCATTATTCTCGTCGATGCCGTCGGCGAACTCGGCGCCTGGTGGGGGACCGCTGCGATCGCCTTCGTCGGCGGCAGCCTGGGGCGACGCGGCGGGCAGAACATGATCGAGCCGGCCGCTTATGGCGCCGCGGTGGCGTTCGGCCCCAACACTTGGAACTTCCGCGATATCGTCGCGGCGCTCCTTGAGCACCAGGCAGCCGTCGTCGTCTACGATGGCGCGGAGCTGACGGCGTTCGTCGAGCGCTGCCTTGCACAACCCGATTTCGCGCAGACTCTCGGCATGCGGGCGCGTGAGTTCGTCGCCACGCAGCTTGGCGCCACCGCGCGCACCGTCGATCAGCTCGAGCCGTTGCTAGCGTTGCGGGCCGATGCCGCGCGTCGCCGCGCGGCGTGATTACCCGGCACGAGCGGTTGACCGTTCTTTCTCCGTGCGGCACGATGGTGCTGAACGCTCGACGCACGGAAGGTTTCGATGCCCACGCAATTCACGGTCCTGGCCAGCGGCAGTTCGGGAAATGCCAGCCTGCTGGAAGCCCACGGCTTCGGCCTGCTGATCGACGCCGGCCTTGGTCCTCGGCAACTGGTTGGCCGCCTGCGCGAAGCGGGCAGCTCGATCGACCGCGTCCACGCGCTGGTGCTCACGCACACGCACAGCGACCATTGGCGCGACGGCACGCTGGCCATGGTGCGCCGTCGTCGGCTGCCGGTGTACCTGCACGCCGCGCATGTGCGGTTCCTGCAATCGGTCGGCTGCGCCGAGATCGCCATGCTGCATGCCGCGCGGCTGCTGCGCGTGTACGAACCTGGGCGATGGTTGTCGCTGACCAGCGGGCTGCGTTGCCTGCCGGTGCCCGTGTCGCACGACGGCGGGCCGACATTTGGCTTCCGCTTCGAGGGGGCTGCCGACCTGTTCGGCAACGCGTGGTCTGCCGCGTACTTCGCCGATCTCGGCACGTGGAGCGACGAAATCGCCCAGGCGACCGTCGACGTCGACCTGCTGGCCCTGGAATTCAACCACGACGTCGAGATGCAGCGCGTCAGCGGCCGGCCGTGGCACTTGATCAACCGCTGTCTCGGCGACGACGGTCACCTGTCGAACGAGCAGGCCGCGAACTTGCTTCGTGAATCGATCACGCGCTCCCAGAGCGGCCGGCTCCTGCACTTGGTGCAACTGCATCTGAGTCGCCAGTGCAACGAGCCAACACTGGCGCTGCGGGCGGCGTGCGAGGCGCTGCGGGCCGTGAGCGTCGAGGCGGCAATTCACACCGCCTGGCAAGACCGCCCAACGGCAACACTCGCCTGGGGCGCTGTCGTCGCGACCGCGGCCGCCGATCGCTGCGCGTAGCTCAGCAAGCACCTCGCCATCGCTTGCCTCTTCGCGGCGCTACTGTACCCTCGTACAATGCGGCCATGGTCTTCCCGCTATCCGACGACAACAGCCAGGTCCGCACGGTGCCGGTGATCAACTACGCGATCATCGTGCTGAACGTCCTGGTGTTCGTGTTCCTGCAAGGGCTCGGCCAGAACAACAACTTCACTTACGCCTATGCCTGTGTGCCGGAAGAGATCCTCACCGGCCGCGACATCACGACCGACGACCGCATCGTCACCGAGCCGATCACGGGTGAAAAGTACGAAGCTCCCGGCCTGCGGCCGACGCCGATTCCCGTGTGGTTCACCATCCTCACGTCGATGTTCATGCACGGCGGCATTGCCCACATTGCCGGCAACATGTGGTTCCTGTGGATCTTCGGCGACAACATCGAAGACGACCTGGGGCACGGCCGCTATCTGGCGTTCTACCTGGTGTGCGGCATCGTCGCGGCGCTGGCCCACGTGTTCGCCAGTGCCGGTGGGCCAAACGAGATGGTGCCAACGCTGGGTGCGTCGGGCGCGATCTCCGGCGTGCTGGGGGCCTACATGGTGATGCACGCCACGCAGCGAGTGCGCGTGATCTTGTTCCGGATACTCACCGACGTGCCGGCCTACGTGGCCGTCGGCATTTGGTTCGCGTTCCAGTTGATCAGCGGCCTGGGAATGCTCGGCAGCAATTCACAAGCCGGCGGCGTCGCCTACGCCGCCCACGTCGGCGGCTTCGTCGCGGGGCTAGTGCTCATCAAGCCGTTCATGTTCGGGCACATCAGGTGAGTGCGCAGTCGTCGCGTACTGGCAATCTTCGCTACGAAACCTACGCGTAGAGCAAGCGACCACGTGGCGGTGGAATCGGGCGTCGAAGTTCGCGGGCGGTTTCGATCCACTGGTTGATCACCATCTCCGCGTCCGCCAACGCCTCTTGGTATGTCGCTCCGTCAGCCGCGCAGCCAGGCAACTCCGGCACCTCAGCGATGAACGCCTCGTCGTCCTTGCTCCAATACAGGATGATCTCGTACTTCACATCCATCGATAAGCTCCCGTCAGACACCATTGATAGCCCAACAATCGTGAGGATTAGTCAGATTGGCGTTCCTCCGATTCGTCCTCGCCTGGGAGTCGGTATGCGGTCAAAACTCCTCGAACCTGTTTCACCTGGTACGGCTTGGCTTTGCCGCCGCGCGGTTGAAGATTCAGAATCTCAGCAACCCCGTCTCTTGTAAATATATGGTGATCCCCGCGAATTCGCTCCGCAAATCCGAAATGCGTCAGCAACGAGCGCAGGTCATCGAACCGGATATTCGCATCCGAAGTGCCTCGTAAAACTCGACTCAGCGTTCGCTAAACCTTGCCCAATCCAATCGCTCCTACGTCGTCGAATCCGCTTCATCCCGACAGCCGCTCGGAGTTCTCATGGGTGATCGCCGTCAACTGCCCGCCGGCAAGCGATGATTCGCGCAGCTTGAGCACGGCCGATTCGTAGTAGAAGAACGGGAAGTGCGAGCCGAACAGCACGCGGTCGAGCGGCACGTATTTCAGCAGCCGCTCGATTCCCGCGACGTTTTCGAGCATTGCCAGTTCAAAATACACTTGCCCGGCGCTGGCCAGCTTGTCGGATTGCTCGACGCGCAGCGAGCGGAACGCGTTGAGCATCACGACGCGCAGCCGCGGCAAGCCCTTCAGCACCTCGACCAGCGGCAGCGCGTCAACGTGCGGCACCTGTACCAGTGCCGGCTGAGTACGCTCGTCTTCCATGCTCAAGGCGATCTGCACGACAAGAGCGCGCTCGTCGGCCACGGCCAGCAACTCGGCCAGCGCCGGATCGTCGAGCTTGTAGCCGTGATAGTTCGGGTGCAGGCGGATGCCGGGCATATGGTGCTTCTCGTGGCACCGTGCCAGGTCGTCGTTCCAGGCGGGCAGCTTCGGGTTGATCGAACCGAACGGGACCAGACGTTGACTGCCGCTTGCGGCATAGCACGCCGCGGCCAGGCGTTCATTGACCGCCGCCAGGTCGCGCTGCCAAAGGCCATCGAAGCTGCCGCACCAGGCTTGCCGCACACCGTGCTCATCAAGCTTGGCCACGAGTTGCTCGGGCGTATCGCCGTACAGCCGGCGGAACGGCCAGCGCTCCAGATACACGTTCACGTCGACCAACGGCACATCGACGCCCAGCGGCGAGGTCATGCATCGATCCCTTTGGCCTTGAGGATTGGCAACATCAAGCGGCGCAGGTTCTGTCCCAGGATCTGCTGCTTCGCTTCTTCGGGGATGCGTGCGCCGAACACCTTGGCCAGTTGCGACGAGAAGCTGCGGCCGCCGGCATCGCTGCCATAGATGATCCGTTCCGCCCCCAGCTCGCGGTACGCCATTTCGGTCATGCCGTTGGTGGGATCGCTGCCGGCCAGGTCGATCGAGATGTTCGGCTGGTCGCGCACGGTGCGGATGCCCAGCTCCCAGGTGCCGCCGGTGTGGCCGCAGATGAAATGGATCTTGGGGTGCCGCCGCGCCAGCGTCACCAGGTCGGCCGGGGTCGATTCGCCGGGATAGTTGCCGCCGTCGGTCTTGATCCAGGTGTGCTGGAAGATGACCGCCCGCAGCTCGGCGGCACGCAGGACGATCGAGTCGATTTCGACCTCGTTGCAGTGCCGGGCGACCCATAGCTTGATGCCGACCATCGGTCCGTGGGCAACGCAGCGATCGATCTCGGCCAGGCTCGCCTCGGGATGCTCGGCGCTGACGTACACGAAGCCGAACGCCCGGTCGTGCCAGTGCTCGAGTGCCCGCAGCACCATGTCGTTTTCTTGGCGCAGCCGCTCGGGCGTGGGGTTGCGCGTGTAGGGCCAGCCCATGTAGATGCACAACCGGTCGATGCCGACGCGGTCGGCGCAGGCCAGCAACTGGGCCATCCGCTCCTCGGGCGTGCGGCCGTTGACGCCGGTCAGATGGCAGTGCAGGTCCCAGATCATGCAAGCATCATAATGCCCGCTGCGACCAGCCATACTCCTCCGTTTGGTGATCGGCTTCGCCGGGACATCCCCCTGCTTGACCATGCCTCGGACCGCCAGTAGGATTCGGTTCCAAACCGACAGCCGTCGGTTTTCTTTTGGCCCGGGTTTGTGAAACCCTTCACAAAGTCGGTCCCGAAATGGGCGCGCCGGCTCCGGCAAATTTGGGAGTCGCCGCCGTGAGCTGTTCGCGGAAGGCTTTTCATGCAGCCGGCGATTCCAATCTTCTTGTTCGTCGCGTGTGCCACCGGGCTGAGCATCGGCCTTTTGGCACTGTCATTCGCCGTGGGGCCGCGAAAGACCACCCGGGTCAAGGAAATGCCGTACGAAAGCGGCATGAACCCGATCCACGACACCCGCCGCCGGTTCGACGTGCGGTTTCACCTGGTGGCGATCGCGTTCCTGCTGTTCGATGTTGAAGTGTTGTTCCTTTATCCCTGGGCGGTGGCCGATCGTAACCCGGCGGGGGTGGACCGGGCCGTTGAGCTGGGGCTGGTCGCGGGGCGGAACCTGGTGTTTGCCGAGGCGATGATCTTTATCGCCCTGCTGTTTGCCGGGTTCGTGTATGCCTGGCGGCGAGGAGTGTTCCGATGGCGCTAGGCTCGCCTAAAAATATGCTAGACCTGCCGGAAAACGTGGTGGTCAGCAAGCTCGATGCCCTGGCCAGTTGGTGTCGCAAGAACAGCCTGTGGCCGATGCCGTTCGCCACCGCCTGCTGCGGTATCGAACTGATGGCGACCGGCGCGAGCCGGCACGACTTGGCGCGGTTCGGCGCCGAGGTGTTCCGCTTCAGCCCTCGGCAGTGCGACCTGATGATCGTCGCCGGCCGCGTGGTGATGAAGATGATGCCGGTGCTCGAGCGCATCTGGCAGCAGATGAACGAACCGAAGTGGTGCATCTCGATGGGGGCCTGCGCAAGCACCGGCGGCGTGTTCGACACGTACTCGGTCGTGCAGGGGATCGACCGTTTCATTCCCGTCGACATGTACGTCCCCGGCTGCCCGCCGCGTCCCGAGCAACTGATTCAATCGATCATCGACCTGCAGGACAAGATTCAACGCGAAGGCACGGTCAGCGGCAAGGAATTCAACCTGCCGGCACGGCAGGAGCGCAAGCGCTCGCTAGTCGAGCTGCCGGTGATCCAGGCCCCGATGCACATGCACACAAGGTAGGAGAATGCAGAATGATGAAGGATGAATGATGAATGCCGCAACTTCTGCATTCATCATTCATCCTTCTGCATTAACAAATGGCCGGGACGAAGCCTGAAACCATTGCCGCGCTCAAGAGCGCGTATCCGCACCTCGCCACCAGCGAGTTCCGCGGGGCGACGCGCGTCGTCGTGCCGCGCGACGACCTGGTCGCAGTGATGAGCATCCTGCGCGATGAGCGCAGCTTCGACTACCTGGTCGATGTCACTTGCGTCGACTATCTGCACTACGACGGCGCGACCGATCGCTTCGGTTTGGTGTACCTGCTGGCCTCGACCACGACCAACGAACGCCTCACGGTGCGCGTGTTCGTGAACGAGCCCGACCTGACCGTGCCCTCGATGACGCACCGGTGGGAAGGGGCCAACTGGATGGAGCGCGAAGTGTTCGACATGTTCGGCATCGTGTTCGCCGGGCATCCGGATCATCGCCGCATCCTCATGCCCGACGACGCCACCTGCTTCCCGCTGCGCAAGGACTACCCGCTGCAAGGCCGCGGCGAGCGACATAATCTGCCGGTGCTGACGCGGGAGAACAGCTAGCGATGCCCATTTCCCTTGCCGACGTTCAGACCCACGATCTCGCCCATGATGAGGCGCAGGACTATTTGTGGACGCTGAACTTCGGTCCGCAGCACCCCGCCACGCACACCACGCTGCGCATCGTGCTGAAGCTCGACGGCGAGCGCGTTGTCGACGCGATGCCCGACATCGGCTACCTGCACTCGGGCTTCGAGAAACTCGGCGAGCATCTCGACTACAACCAGTACGTCACAGTCACCGACCGGATGAACTACATCTCGCCGATGGCCAACAACATCGCCTGGCACACGGCGGTCGAAAAGTTGCTGGGGATCGAGCTCACGCCGCGCTGCCGCTGGGTGCGCACGCTGATCGCCGAGCTGTCGCGGATCAGCGATCATCTGCTGTGCAACGGCGCGGTCGGGCTCGATACCGGTGCGTTCACGTACTTCCTGTACGCTTTCAATCGCCGTGAGGACTTGTACGACATCTTCGAAGCGCTGTGCGGTGCGCGGTTCACCAATAGCTGGACGCGCGTCGGCGGGGCGATGTACGACATCACGCCGGTGACGATCGAAAAGATCCGCACTTTCGTGCGCACGATGCCCAAAACGCTCGACGACATGGATCGGCTGCTCAACCGCAATCGCATCTTCGTCGACCGCACGAAGGGCGTGGGCATTCTGAGCAAGGAAAAGGCGGTCAACTACAGCAGCTCGGGGCCGATCGCTCGGGCCAGCGGCGTGACGCGCGATCTGCGCAAGGACGAGCCGTACCTGGCCTACGCCGATCTGGATTTCAACATCTGTTGCGCCAGCGCCGGCGACTGCTTCGCCCGCTACCTGGTGCGCAACGCCGAGATGCGCGAGAGCCTGAAGATGGTCGCCCAACTGGTCGAGAACATCCCGGCCGGACCGATGAACGTCGGCATCGACGAGCGGACCACGCTGCCTGATAAGAAGGCGGTGTATTCGACGATCGAAGGGACCATCTCGCACTTCGAGCTGGTGATGACCAACCGCGGCTTCGAAGTGCCGCACGACGAGGTGTACGCAGCCAACGAGACGGCCAACGGCGAGCTGGGCTTCTACCTGGCCGGCGACGGCAGCAACCGCGCGTATCGGGCGCGTTGCAGGCCGCCGTCGTACATCCACTTCGCGCTGTTCCCATACCTGATCAAAGGGCACACGCTCAGCGACGTCGTCGCAGTGCTCGGCAGCCTGAACATCATCGCCGCGGAGCTGGACCGATGACGCGAGTTGCAATCGTGCTGGCGATTTTGCTCGGCAACAGCGCTAGTGGGCGTGAAATTCACGTCCCAAAGGATCGTCAGACCATCCAGGCGGCGATCGACACGGCGACAAACGGCGACGTGATCATCGTGGTTCCCGGCACGTATACCGAGAAGCTAAAGATCGAAGGAAAGAATCTCACGCTCGCTTCGACCGATTATTTCCAAAACAGCGATCACTGGGCAACCGTCGAGCGGACGATCCTTGATGGCGGCCCAGACGGCAGAAAAAAGGGCCCGCCCATCATCGAAGTCAAGAAAGGCGCCGAGTTGCGGTTGATCGGCTTCACGATCCAGAACTCCCATCACGCGGTCGTGGTCAGCGGCCGAATCGAAGTGGCCCATAACCGCTTCATCGAGAACGGCGACGCGCTGAGTTTTGAAAGCGGCAGTGGCGGAGTTTACCGGAATCTCTTCGAGCACAATGGCGACGACGGCATCGATCTGGATGACTCGAGCGCTGCGGTGATCGAAGACAACGTGATCCGCAACAACAAAGACGACGGCATTGAAATCCGCCTGCACAAGCATCGCGGCCAGCTGCTCGAGATCGTCATCCGGAGAAACGTGTTTGAAGGCAACCGGGAAGACGGCCTGCAGTTGATCGACTATCCCGGCATGGGCGACCGGACGTTCCGCATCGAGCGTAATCTATTCGTCGGCAATGCGATGGCGGCTATCGGCTGCATGGCCGATGGCAACACCAAGGAAAACTACGAAGGGGCCGACCTGCTGGAACCGGTGCTGGTCGTCAACAATACCCTCGTCGACAACCGCTACGGCATCACCGGCGGCGACAACATGCTGCTGCTCAACAACGTGATTGTTGGCACGGCGAAGACGGCCGTCAAACGCGTTCACGGCGACAGTGTCGCCGGGGTGAACTTGCTGTGGCACAACGGCGAGGACCTCGAAGATTGCGACCTGAATGCCGACCGGTTTCTCTCCGCCGATCCGCAGCTCGACGACAAGCACAAGCCTCGCTCCGGCAGTCCATGCATCGATGCCGGCACGGCATCGTTCGACTACCACGGCGAGCAATTCGTGCTGCCTTCCGATTCCTACACCGGTGCGGCACCCGATTTGGGTGCCTTTGAATTCAAACCAGCGCGCTAACCGAATGGCCGTTCTCACTCCCGAAATGGTCGACCAGATCAAGGCGTACTTTCCGCGCTATCCGAACAAGCGCGCGGTGACGCTGCCGGCGCTGCACGTGGTGAACGAGCATCTGCGCTGGGTGCCGATCGAGGCGGTCGTCGAGGTGGCAAAGCTCTTGGAGCTGGCGCCAGCCGAGGTGCAGGACACGCTGAGCTTCTATGGCTTCTTCAAGCAAGACAAACCGCACGGCGAGACACGCGCCTGGGTGTGCCGCAGCATCAGTTGCGCCCTGCGCGGCGGCGAAGAAGTGCTCGATCACATGTGCCACAAGCTCGGCATCCATCCCGGCGAAACGACGCCCGACGGAAAGCTGACCCTCGAGTTCGGCGAATGCCTGGGGGCGTGCGAATACGCTCCTTGTATGCTCGCCGGCAAAGAACTGCACAAAGATTTGACGCACGAGAAGGCCGACGCGTTCATCGCCGCCCTAGCCCCCAGCCCCTAATCCCCAGCCCCATGCCGTTCGAACCCGTCCTGTTGGCGAATATCAACAAACTCGACAGCCACACGCTGCGCGTCTATCGCGAGGGCGGCGGCTACGAAGGGCTGAAAAAGGTGCTCGCTGAAAACGATCCGGCGAAGTTCACCGAGACGGTGAAATCGACGAACCTGCGCGGCCGCGGCGGCGCCGGGTTCCCCACGGGCCTGAAGTGGACGTTCTTGCCCAAGAACCATCCCGGCCCGATCTACATGTGCATCAACGCCGATGAGAGCGAGCCGGGCACGTTCAACAACCGCATCCTGATGGAGCTCGATCCGCATCAGGTAATCGAAGGAATCATTCTTTCCAGCTTTGCCACGAAGGCATCGACGGCGTACGTGTACCTGCGCTACGAGTACCCGTTGTCGCTCGAGCGCATGCAGCAGGCGATCGACGAGTGCTACGCCGCAAATCTGCTCGGCAAAAACATCCTCGGCAGCAATTTCTCCCTCGATATGTACATGCACCGCGGTGCGGCGGCGTACATCTGCGGCGAAGAAACCGGGCTGATCGAAAGCCTCGAAGGCAAACGTGCCTGGCCGCGGATCAAGCCGCCGTTCCCGGCCATCGAAGGGCTGTTCCGCAAACCGACGGTCGTGAATAACATCGAAACCGTGGCGTGCGTGAAGCAGATTGCCGACCGCGGAGCCGAGTGGTTCAAGAGCATCGGCGTGCCGGCCGACCCGAACAATCCGCGCGATCCGGGCAGCTACGGCCCCAAGCTGTACTGCCTGAGCGGCCACGTGAACAAGCCCGGCTGCTACGAGGCTCCCCTGGGCATCACCTGCCGGGAGCTGATTGACGAATACGGCGGCGGCGTGTGGAAGGGACGCAAAGGCAAGGCGGCGATCCCCGGCGGCATCAGCATGGGCCTGCTCACCGAGGCCGAGTTCGACACGAAGCTCGACTTCGCCGGCCCCAGCAAGGTCGGCTGCCTGGGCTTGGGCACCGCGGCCGTGGTGGTGATCGACGACCAGACCAGCATCGTCGACTTCCTGCACAACAGTTGCCGGTTCTTCCAGCATGAGAGTTGTGGCCAATGCACGCCGTGCCGCGAAGGGACCGCCTGGGCGCTGTCGATGCTCAATCGCATCAAGGCCGGCAAGGGCCGGCTCAAGGACCTGGACCTGCTGCTGGAGATCGGCGACTCGATCGGCATCATCCCCGGCACCACGATCTGCGGCCTGGCCGACGGCGCCGCTTGGCCCATCAAGAACGCGATCCGCAAGTTCCGCGCGGAGCTCGAAGAGTACATCCAGCGCACCAACCCCACCGGCTACATGCAGACCGACGCAGTGCCGGCCCTGGTGCAACTGGCGGGGGCACATTGATGGTCGCTCCCGCGATAACGCGATATCTTGATCGGCTTCCGTTCGAGGGGCAGCTCAATCTGCTTTTTCACATGCTCGACGACATCGTTGCGGGGCGCGACGCGAGCTTGGAAGCTTTGCAAATCGAAGCCAGTGCGATCGGGGTACGCACGGTCGTCGTCGGGGGCGTGGCCGTCATCCGGCACGGATATCGTCGAACTACGACGGATCGTGATGTGCTCATCGACTTTCGGGATGCGCCGCGACTCGCCGATAGGTTGATGGAATCATCGGATTGGGAACGTCTGGAGATTCGGCAGTATGCGTTCCTGCACAAGCCAACCAACATGGTCGTCGACTTTCTCGTTTCAGGCGATTTGGTACAGCTCGGACGTCCGTATTTGTTCCCGTTTATCGACAAGATCGAAACGGTGGAACCTGTCGGCGGGATTCCGGTCATCGGTTTGCACGACCTTCTTTGGCTAAAGCTGTTGGCCGGCCGGATGAGAGACCTTGGCGACATGATGGAATTGTGCAAGTTGCACCTCGGGAACATCGAGCCCGACCGTGTCTTGGCATCGCTTGAACCCGAGGACGACGATCTGCGGCAGACGATGCTCGAGATCATTCGCAAGGCGCCGATCGAGATTGCCAACGAGCGCCGCCTGGGCCAAGGGCTGCATCCCGACTACAAGAAGAAGCCAAGCTGAGAGTCGCTGCGCATGGGAATCGTTTTAGTAGACGGCAAAGAAGTCGAAGTCGGCGATCATGAACGCCTCAACGGCATCCAGGCGGCTGCGCGGGTCGGAATCGACATCCCGCGCTACTGCTGGCACCCGGGGCTCTCGGTCGTGGCCAGTTGCCGCATGTGCCTGGTCGAGAGCGGCACGCGCGACGCAGCGACCGGCAAGATCACGATGGTCCCCAAGCTCGTGCCGGCCTGCCAGACTCCGGCCAAAGACGGCACCGTGTTCGTCACCGACAGCGAGAACGTCCGCAAGAGCCGGGCGATGGTCGAGGAAGATTTGCTGATCGACCATCCCATCGACTGCCCGATCTGCGACAAAGCGGGCGAGTGCCTGCTGCAAGACTATCATTTCACGCACGGCCAGAAGCAGCGCCGCGCCGATGTGAAGCCGTTCACCAGCCGCCGGCGCGAGATGGGCGACACGGTCACGCTATTCGTCGATCGCTGCGTGATGTGCACCCGTTGCGTGCGGTTCACCCGCGAGATCACCGGCTCGAGCGAACTGCTCGTGATCAACCGCGGCAGCCATGAAGAGATCGACGTGTTTCCCGGCTATCCGCTCGACAACAAGCTCTCGGGCAACGTGGTCGATCTGTGCCCGGTGGGCGCTCTGGGGGACAAGGATTTCCTCTACCGCCAGCGCGTTTGGTTCATGAAGAAGCATCCGGGTGTGTGCACGCTCTGCTCGACCGGCTGCTCGATCTACACCGAAGAGAATCAGGACGCCGTGCAGCGGCTCAAGCCGCGCGAGAACCCGCACGTCAACCAATGGTGGATGTGCGATGAGGGGCGCTACGGCTGGCACTTTGTACACAGCCAGGAGCGCGTGATCGAGCCGCGGCGCTGGGTTCACGACCCTCGCGGCGATGCCCATGCCGCGGTCGATTGGCGCACGCTGGTTGCCGATTTGCCCGGCGCGCTGGCCAAGGCCGGCAAGCTGGCTGCCGTGCTCTCGCCGCATCTGACGGTCGAAGAAGCCTATCTGCTGGCCAAGTACATTCGTTCGCTCGATCCGCAGGCGGTGTTGGCGCTGGGGCCGGTGCCGGTGGTCGGCGAAGACGAAAAGTATCCCAAGGGCTTCACGATCCACGCCGAGAAGTGCCCCAACCGCCGCGGTGTCGAAGCGGTGATCCAACACTTTTCCGGCACCGTGTTGCAGTGGGATGATTTTCTCAACCGCGTCGATACCGGCGAGTTCGGCGGCGTGTGGATCACGGCCGGCTATCCGCATGAGTGGATCGATGACGACGACGCCAAGCGCTTCGCCGGCGTGAAGCAACTCGTGGTGCAGGATATTTTCGCCTCGCCGCTCTGGGATCGCGCCCATTGGCAGGTCCCCGCCGCAACCTTCCCCGAGCGCGACGGCTCGTACGTGAATTATCAAGAGCGACTGCAATATGCCCCGCGTGCCATCCGGCCGCCGTCGGGCGTGTGGGTCGACAGCTACCTGTACTGGCGGCTGCTCGAAATGCCGGGATTGTTCAATGCTCGCAAGGCGCTCAGCGAGGTGGCCGCGACCATTCCGTACTTCTCGCTCGCCGGCAATGAGATTCCCGAGTTGGGCATCGACCTGAAACTGAACAAGATCGCCGACGGCAAGCTCGACCCGGCTCAGCTCCCCAACGAAGGCGCGCCGAAGGACAAAGCGCCGACGATCGCCTGAGGAAATGACGAAGGACGAAATCCGAATGACGAATCAAATCCGAATGACGAATACCCGAAGGATGTCCATTCGACATTCGTGCTTCGTCATTCTTTCGTCATTCGAGCTTCGACATTCGTCGTTCAGCGCGAGACAAAAAAGCCGCTAAAACGTCAACCTTCCATGCACTACATTGTCATCATCGCGCTGGTAAAGATCGCCCTGCTGATCGGCGGGCTGATGACCGCTGCCGCGTACCTGGTGCTGTTGGAGCGCTGGATCGCCGCCTGGGTGCAGGACCGCATCGGGCCGAATCGCGTTGGCGTGCCGCTTACCAAGATCCGCCTGTTCGGCCTCGGTCAGCCGTTGGCCGACGGATTGAAGTTCATCTTCAAGGAAGAGAACACGCCGGCCCAAGTCGACCGGGCGCTGTTCACGATCGCGCCGATCTCGATTCTCGCCGCCGCCCTGGCGAGCTTCGCCGTGGTGCCGTTCGGCAGTGTGCTGCCCGAGGATGTCGGCATCGAAGGGGTCGAGCAGCCGATCCAGCTCATCGTGGCGCCGAACATCGACGTCGGCATGATCTACATCTTCGCGCTCTCCAGCATCGCCGTGTACGGCGTGATTCTCGGCGGCTGGGCGAGCAACAGCAAGTACAGCTTCTTGGGCGGCCTGCGCAGCAGTGCCCAGCTGATTGCGTACGAGCTGCCGATGGGGCTGGGCATTCTCGGGATCGTGCTGATGAGTGGCTCGCTGCGCTTGGAAACGATCATCGATCAGCAGGCGGCCACCGGTTGGTGGAACGTATTTTTGCAGCCGTTGGGATTCGTGGTGTTTCTGGTGGCGTCGTTCGCCGAGGCGGCACGGCTGCCGTTCGACTTGCCCGAGGCGGAACAGGAACTCGTCGGCGGCTACCACACCGAGTACGCCGGCATGCGACTGCTGATGTACCTGATCGCCGAGTTCCTGCACATGGTCACCGCAGCACTGCTAATCGTGATCATGTTCTTCGGCGGCTGGCATCTGTGGGGCATCACCGGGACCGATCCCAAGCACGTCACCTGGGGCGAAGCGATCCTGCGCATCCTGGTGCTGCAAGGCAAAGTGCTCGCGGTAATCTTGTTCTTCATGATGGCTCGCTGGAGCTGGCCGCGGTTCCGCTTCGACCAGTTGATGAGCATGGCGTGGAAGGTGATGCTGCCGCTGGGAATGGTGAACCTGGTGGCGGTGGCGGTGCTGATCGAATTCGGCTGGGACACGGCCCAGCGCCGCCTGGGCATCAATCCGCTGGTCGCGATGGGTGCAATGTGGGGCGTGGCGATCGTGGCATGGCTCGTGGCCGGCTCGCTGGCCCCATTGGCGACTGACAACCGACCGAGACTATCGAATGATGAATTATGAATGATGAATGCAGAAGTACGAGGAGAAGCTAATGCACCGTCTACCACGCGGCTGTAATTCATCATTCATCATTCATCATTCATCGTTTTGATTATGCAAGCGAACGATCCAAATATTACGTGGGTGGCAGAGCCGAAGCTTGGGCTGGCTGGCAAGATGTACTTGCCGCTGCTGCTGCAAGGACTCACCACGACGACGCGCCACTTGCTGGGGCCCAAGCGCACGGTGAGCTTTCCCGAGCAGCGCCCCAAGATCGACAACCCGCTGATCTATCGCGGCGTCCACCGGCTCAACAAGGACGAGCATGGCCGGGTGAAGTGCGTCGCCTGCTTCCTGTGCGCTACCGCGTGCCCGGCGCATTGCATCGATATCGTCGGTGCCGAGAGTCCCTGGCCCGACCGCGAGAAGTATCCCGAAAGCTTTTCGATCGACGAGCTGCGCTGCATCTTCTGCGGCATGTGCGAGGAAGCGTGCCCGGTCGATGCCATCGAGCTGACCAGCTTGTTGGACCTGACGGGCCGGACTCGCGAAGAGATGATCTTCGACAAGGAAAAGCTGCTCAGCGTCTTCGACATGACGAAGGATGCCGAGCCGATGAAATCGGCCGCCCTGGGAGGGACGCTATGAGCGGGGCGGATATGGGCGGCGCCCAGGACCTCGGTGCGCAGTGGCCCTACGCACTGGCGATGTTGCTGTTTGCGGCGGGAATGTGGCTGCTGCTGCCGCGCGGCGAGCGCGGCGGACGCGCCGTCGGCGCGGGACTGGCCTTCGCGGGGCTGGCACTGCTCACGCTGCTGGTGCATTTCGGCCTGACGATCCACGAGGCGGGAGCCCGGCGGATCGAGTTCGTCGGCCCATTGCCCGCACTCGGCGGCTGGACGCGCGATGGCGTGTTCCTGGTACTCGCGGCAATGACGGTCGGCTCGGCCATCGGCGCGGTGACGTTCCGCAGCCCAGTGTATTGTGCGATCTGGTTCGCCATGACGCTGCTGGGGACCGCCGGGTTGTTCATGGTGCAGGGGGCGCAGTTCCTGGCCGTGGCGACGGTCGTGGTGTACGCCGGGGCGATCCTAGTGACGTTTCTGTTCGTGCTCATGCTGGCCCAGCCCGAGGGGCATGCGTTTTACGATCGCATCAGTTGGGAAGGTCCGTTGTCGGCCTGTGCCGGGGCGGTGATGGTGGGCTTGATGACGATGACGCTCTCGGCGGCGATCGAACCGGCCCCGGCTGCCGACGCCCAGGAAGGCAACTCGGCGGCCGCACAACCAACGGTCGCCAAGTGGCTCGAGCCCAAGCTCGCTGCCGATCGCTCGGCCAACGTGCTGGCCAGCGAGCACGTTGCCGGCCTGGGAGCACGGCTGTTCAGCACCCATCTGATCGCCGTCGAAATTGCCGGCACGCTGTTGCTGATCGCGCTGGTCGGCGCGATCGCGATCGTTGCTCATGCCGAAAACAAAGAGCCCTCGACTGCCGCCAGTTCCGCGGCGGGAGGGCGTCATGGCTGAGGTCCATCTGCTGTACGACACGCTGGTGGTCGGAGCCTTGTTGTTCGGCATCGGGCTGATCGGGTTCCTCGCGCGGCGGAACATGATCGTGATGTTCCTGGCTGTCGAGATGATGCTGCAAGGCGTGTCGGTGAGCCTGGTCGCCTGGGGCCGGCTGCACAACGACTGGGGCGGGCAACTGCTCGTGCTCTTCATTCTCACCGTGGCGGCCTGCGAGGCGGGCATCGCGCTGGCCCTGGTGCTGACGCTGTATCACCGCAGCGGACGATTGGATGTGGCGTTCTGGCATGCGCTGCGCGAAGCGAACCAGCCGGCGTTCGTCGATCACGAACTGCCCGACGATCCGCATCCCAAGCCGGTCTGGCCGGAGCTACCGCCGGCCGGGATCGAACCGCCCCTCGACGACGAAATCCTGGTCGAACGGGAGCACCGCATCCATGTCTGACGCCGGCTTCGATAGCGACGCCTTGATGGTGCTCATCCCGGCGCTGCCGCTGGCTGCGGCGGTGCTGATCGGCATCTTAGGCAAGGTCGTCCTGAAGGAGCGCAGCCACTGGCCCTGCGTGTTGGCGATCGCGGGGTCGTTCGTGGCGAGCTGCTTCCTGCTGATGGACGTCGTGTCGCTCGACAAACAGGATCCGCACAGTATTCCTGCCGCCGAGCACGCCAAGCCTTCGGAGCACAGCGGCGTCGGCATCGAAGAGTTGAACACGCTCTGGACCTGGGCCTGGGTCACAGACGCGTATCGTCCCGCCGGCGGGCAAGACACTACCGCGCACAAAGCCGTCGCGCCAGCGATTGCCGATTTCCGCATCGACATTACCCTGCGGGCCGATCCGCTGACGTGCATCATGCTGTGCATGGTGACGTTCATCGCCACGCTGGTGGCGATCTACGCCAGCGGCTACATGCACGGCGATCCCGGCTATTGGCGGTTCTTCGCCTACGTGTCGCTGTTCGTGTTCTCGATGACCATGCTGGTGAGCGTGAGCAACTTCGCGCTGCTGTATGTGTTCTGGGAAGCGGTCGGTGTGTGCAGCTATTTGCTCGTCGGCTTCTGGTACGAGAAGCCCGAGGCCGCGGCCGCCGGCAAGAAGGCGTTCCTGGTCAACCGCGTCGGCGATTTCGGCTTCGCCCTGGGCGTGTTCCTGATCTGGACCACCTACGGCACCTTGAACTTCCACGACACCACGGCGGCCGACGGCTCGCTGGTGATGGGCGTGCTCGGTCAGGCGCGGCTCAGTGATCCCGCGCTGTTCGTGGGCGGCACCACGGCAACGCTGATCGCCCTGGGGCTGATGACCGGCGCCGCAGGCAAGAGTGCCCAGTTCCCCTTGCATGTGTGGCTGCCCGATGCCATGGAGGGCCCCACCCCGGTGAGCGCCCTGATCCACGCCGCCACCATGGTCACGGCCGGCGTGTACCTGGTGACGCGCTGTACCCCGCTGTTCCACATGACACCGACGGCGCAGCAGGTGGTGGCCGTCATTGGCGGGTTCACGGCATTGCTGGCCGGCTTGATCGCGATCACGCAGAACGACCTGAAGCGCGTGCTTGCCTACTCCACCATCAGCCAGCTCGGCTACATGTTCCTGTCGCTGGGCACCGGCACGCTGGTCGGTATCGTCGGCGGCATGTTCCACCTGTTCACGCACGCCTTCTTCAAGGCCCTGTTGTTCCTCGGCGCGGGCAGCGTGATGCACGCCATGCACCACGTCATCGATATGCGCCGCTTCAGCGGCCTGCGGCACATCATGCCCTGGACCTGCTGGACGTTCTGGTTCGGCTCGCTGGCCTTGGCCGGCGTGGTGCCGTTCGCCGGGTTCTGGAGCAAGGATGTCATCCTGGCCAGCGCGCACGACCGCGCCCACGACAGCGCGCTATTCGAGGTGCTGTACTACGCCGGCCTGTTCACCGCGTTTCTCACGGCGTTCTACACGTTTCGTGCCTTGTTCATGACGTTCTACGGCCCGCTGCACACGCCCCCCGAGGCGCACCACGCCCACGAATCGCCTCCGGCGATGACGATGCCGCTAGTGATCCTGGCCTTCTGCTCGCTGGCGGTGGGGGCATGGTTCGAATGGACGCACGGCTTCGCGGCCTTCCTGGTCCGCACGCCTTCGCTGGCCTACGCGCCGGTATACGGCGAGCACGGCGTCCACCAGGACGTGTTCCATTGGGAGGTGGCGATCACCAGCACCATCGTCGCCTTGGCCGGCGTCGGCCTGGCGGCGTTCTTCTACCTCGGCCACCGCAAAGAGGTCACGCAGCTCGGCAAGTTCATGCAGTCCCCGGCCGGCCTGTGGTTGTACGACCTGTCGTACGGCAAGTTTTTCTTCGACCAAATCTACGCGGCCACGATCGTGTTGCCGCTGCGCTGCCTGGCGTGGATCAGCTCGTGGTTCGATCGCTGGGCGATCGACGGCCTGGTGAACTCGGTGGGGCGCGTGCCGCCGGCGCTCGGCGCCCTGCTGCGAGCGCTGCAAACCGGCATGGTGCAGTTCTACGCCCTGGCAATGGTGCTGGGGCTGTTGATCCTGCTGGGCTCGATGCTCATCTGGCAACCCCTCGGCTAACTAGCAACTAGCAACTAGCCACTAGCAACTAAAGCATGAATCTTCTCGTCGTCGCCATCTTTTTGCCGCTGCTGGGCGTGGCCATGGTTTGGGTCACGGCTGAGTGGGGGCGCGTCGCCGCCCGGTCGATCGCCCTGTGGACCAGCCTGGCGACGCTCGGCTTCGTCGCTCCGTTGCTGCTGTACCCGGTGCTTGGGCAAGGCGAGCCGGTCGAGATCGACGCGCCGTGGTTCGCCAACTCGCTGGTCGACATTCGCTTCAGCCTTGGGCTCGACGGCTTGAGCTATTGGATGTTCGGCCTATCGGCCCTGCTCACGGTCACGGCGATCCTGGTGAGTTGGGAAGCGATCAGCGAACGCGCCCCGGCGTTCTACTGCATGCTGCTGCTGTTGGAATCAGGGATGCTCGGGGTGTTCGCCGCCCGCGACATCATCCTGTTCTACATTTTCTTCGAGTTCACGCTCATTCCGCTGTTCTTCCTGATCGGCATCTGGGGAAGCGAAGAGCGTCGCTACGCGGCCATCAAATTCTTCCTGTTCACCCTGGCCGGCAGCATGCTCACGTTTCTGGGGCTGCTGTCGATCGTGCTGTGGAACTACTTCCACGCCGAGCCGCACCTGCTCACGTTCTCGATCCCGGCGCTTACTGAATCGCTTGCCGTCCACCCGATCGATCCGGGCTGGCAGCTCTGGATTTTCCTGGCGCTGTTCGCCGGCTTCGCGATCAAGGTGCCGCTGTTCCCGCTGCACACCTGGCTCCCCTTGGCGCACACGCAAGCACCCACGGCCGGTTCGGTCATCCTGGCGGGCATCCTGCTGAAAATCGGCACCTACGGCTTCCTGCGGTTCAGCATTCCGATGTTGCCCGAGGCCACGGTCGCCTGCATGCCGTGGATCTTGTGGCTGAGCGTGGCTGGCATCATCTACGGAGCGCTCGTGTCGTTGGCCCAGCGCGACATGAAAAAGCTGATCGCCTATTCCAGCGTCAGCCACCTGGGTTTCTGCATGCTGGGCATCTTCGCGATCAACCCGCTGGGCGTGCAGGGCGGCACGTTGCAGATGATCAACCACGGGCTTAGCACCGGTGGGCTGTTTGCCCTGATCGGCATGCTCTACGAGCGCTATCACACCCGCGAGATCGCTGCCTACGGCGGCATGGCTCGCCGGCTGCCGATCCTGGCATTCTTCATGGTGGTGTTCACGTTTTCGAGCATCGGCCTGCCGGGGCTCAACGGCTTTGCCGGCGAGTTTCTGCTGCTCGCCGGCGCGTTCCAGCGCGGCTACGCCGACTCGCCCGCGATGTGGCACGGCCAATGGACAACGATTGCCGTGCTCGCGGTGTTCGGCGTGGTGCTGGGGGCCTGGTACATGCTGTGGCTGGTGGAGCGCGTGTTCTTTGGTCCGCTGCGCGAGCCGGCGAACGATGCCCACGGCGACCACCATCATCCCGTACACGACATGTGTCTGCGCGAAGTGCTGGCCTTGGTGCCGCTGGTCGTGTTCATGGTCTGGATCGGCGTGGCGCCGAATCACTTTCTGCGACCGATGGCCGGCTCGTTGGACGACTCGATCCGCGCCGCCGCCGTGTCGTTCGACAAACGCTACGACATGCACACGGCGCCGGCGACTGCCACCGTCCTTCTCCCTCCGGGAGAAGGTGGCCGAAGGCCGGATGAGGGCGGTGCGGCAGTCGGCGCCCATGCCGCTTCACCCTCACCCGGTCGCCGCGGCGACCACCCTCTCCCGAAGGGAGAGGGTTTCATTGCCCGAGGAAAACTAGCACGTGACGACTGAAACCCTGGCCCATCTCATTCCCGAGTTCGCGTTGATCGGCGCCGCGACGCTGATCTACCTGCTCGGTGCGTTCATTCCGGCGCCGGAAGGCTCGCCGTGGCGCAAGCTATGGGTGCTGCTGGCCGTGCTGGCTCTGGCGAAGGCGGCGTACTTCCTGTGGCACCCGTGGATGGCGGCGCCCGAGGCGGGGCCGGTCGTCGCCGATCTGTTCAGCGAATATGCCCGTTGGCTGACGCTTGCCGTGGGGCTATTGCTGGTGCTACTGGCGGCGAAGCCGGGCGCTCAGGCGGCCACGGCAGAATTCCAGGCCACGCTGCTCATGGCCATAGCCGGGGTGATGATCGTCGCCAGTGCCCGTGAATTGGTGCTGATCTTTCTGGGGTTGGAGCTGGTTTCGATTCCCACGTACGTGCTGCTGTACCTCGGCGGCCGCGGCGCGGGACCGCAGGAATCGGCGGTCAAGTATTTCTATCTCAGCATCCTTTCGAGCGCCGTGCTGCTGTATGGGTTCAGCTTTCTGTACGGGGCAGCAGGCTCGACCGATCTGACGGTGCTGCGCGAGACACTTGCGCGCGGGCCCGAAGAGATCGGTGGCGCGCAGCTCATGGCGCTCCTGGCCCTGGTGCTGGTGATGGCGGGCCTGGGGTTCCGCATCACCGCCGTCCCGTTTCATTTTTACGCTCCCGACGTGTACCAAGGGACCACCAATGCCAACGCCGGCATCCTTTCGGTGCTGCCCAAGATCGTAGGCTTCGTGGCCTTGGTGCGGATCGTTTCGGTGGCGATGCCGGGATTGGAAGTGTTCGGCTGGCGGATCGCGCTCATCCTGTCGATGCTCACGATGACGCTGGGTAACGTGTTGGCGCTGTTCCAGGACAACGTGCGGCGGCTGTTGGCCTATTCCTCGATCGCCCACGCCGGCTACATGCTGATCGGCATCACGGTCGGCTTCGCGACGGCACACGGCAACGACGCGAGCAACGTGTTCGACGGCACCGGCGCGATGCTCTTCTATCTGACCGTCTATGCGATTGCGACCACCGGCATCTTCGCCGCGCTCACGTACCTCGGCACGCCCGATCGGCAAGTGAACGATGTCGACGAGCTGGCCGGCCTGGGTCGCACGCAGCCGCTGGCAGCCTTGGCGCTGGCGATCTTTCTGTTCAGCCTGGCGGGCATCCCGCCGCTGGCCGGCTTTTGGGGCAAGCTGACGCTGTTTTCCGCGGCGCTCGAAAACGCCTTGGGAATCAACGTCGCTACGGGGCAAGCCGGCGCCGCGTCGCTGCGCAACTGGCTGATCGCCCTGGCGATCGTCGGTGCGCTGAACGCGGCGACCGCGGCGGCTTACTATCTGCGCCTAGTGGCGGTGATGTACTTCCGTCCCAGCGTGTCGGTGGTCAAAGCTCAGGGCGGAGCCGGTGCCGCCGTGGCCATGGCGCTGTGCGCGCTGGTGGTGGTCGGCGTGGGCGTGTATCCGGTACCTCTGGTGCGCGATTCCGACGCCGCCAGCCGGACGGCTTACGCGCTGACCCCGGCCGCGCGCGTGGTGGCAACCGAGCCGGCCGCTACGCATGTCGACGCCGGCACGCAAGCCGTCGCTGACGCGTCGGTTGTTGGCTCAAGCGTTGCCGACTAGAGTAAAAACTGGAGCCCGCACGCCAGTTTTTTTCTTCCCGGCCAGCTTTCGGCATGTCCCACCGTCCCCGTGCCCCGGATTTGATCCGACTGTTCGACCAGGCCGTCGACCCTGTGTACGTGGTCGACGGTCGCTGGCGGATCGTCTATCTGAACGAGGCGTGTGCCCGCTGGGTTGGTCGCGAGCGGTCGGCGCTGGTGGGGGCCGAATGCCGTTATCACAGCCAGTTGGACGAGCAAGGCGAAGTGCCGCCGGCCGCTCGGCTTTGCCCTCCGCCGCAGGTATTCGGTGGTGAGTACGCCACGGTTCGCGTCAGCATGGATGCCGCGCAAGGCAATCGCGAGATTAGCTTTCTGCCGCTCTTGAATGATGACGGCGACGTGAGCGCCGTTTGGGCAACCGTCGCTGCAGCGCACGATGCGCCGGCTACATCTTCCGCCGCGGTGTCCGCCCTCGATGCCGCAGCGTTGCACGCTCGGCTCGCCGAGTTCCGTCGATCGTTGGCGCCGCGCTACCGGCTCGAGCGATTGGTGGGAGATAGTCCGGCGATGCGCCGCGTGCGCTCGCAGGTGGTCGCGGCGGCACAGTGCTCGGCCAACGTGTTGATTGTCGGTCCGCCGGGAAGCGGCCGCGGACACGTGGCGCGCACGATCCATTTCGCGGCCGCGGGATCGGAGAGTGTCCCGTTCGTGCCGTTGGCCTGTGCGTTGCTCGGGGCCGAACTGTTGCAGACGACCATCCGCGCCCTGGCCAGGCCGGTCATCGCCGGCCCTTCGTCGACGAAGCGCGGCACGTTGCTGCTCAACGACGTCGATCTGCTGCCGGCCGAGGCCCGCGCCGAGCTGCTAGGTTTTCTGCGCACGGGTGAGCTACCGCTGCGCGTGATCGCCACCGCGCGGCAGCCGCTCGCTGATCTGCCGGGAGACGACGTTCGCCAGCTCGAGCTGGCCGGCGAGCTGAGCACGCTGGTGATCGAGTTGCTGCCGCTCGCCCAGCGGCGCGAGGACCTGCCACTGTTGGCCCAGTCACTGTTGGAGGAGCGGAACGCCGAATCGGGCAAGCAACTGGCCGGCTTCACGGCGGAGGCGCTTGAGCGGCTGGCGCATTATTCGTGGCCGGGTGAGCACCGCGAGCTGCGCGAAACGGTCGCGCACGCCCATGCCCAGGCATCGACACCGTGGATCGCCCCCGACGACTTGCCGCGGCGGCTTAGCCTGGCGGCCGATGCGGCGCGCCATCCGCGGCCGAGCGAAGAGCAGATCGATCTGGAAAAGTTCCTCGGCGAGATCGAACGCGAGCTGATCGAACGGGCACTGGCGCGTGCCAGGGGAAACAAGACGCTCGCCGCGAAACTGCTGGGGATGACGCGCCCGCGGCTGTATCGCCGGCTGGTGCAACTGGGGCTTGCCGAGCCGGAAGATCCCGAAGTGGTGTTCGAATGACCCGGCGGATTTGCATCGTCTACGACTGCGACGGCGACTGGGCGGCCGCCTGGCGGGCGGTCGTCGAGCCGGCGACGGTCGTCGAGGCGCACTCGGCCGGAGAGTGCCGGCAGGCGCTGGCAGAGCATCCGGCGGCCTGGGTGGCGATCGAAGTGCCCGGAGCAGCCGACATGACGGCGGCGCTTGACCTGCTGGCCGAGGTTGAGCGTGGCTTCCCGCAGGCTGCGGCGATTGCGATCGTCGCCCCAGCACTGCGCGACGCGGCCGAGCTGCCGCTGCGCGAGTGCGGCGCGCGGCACGTGATGAGCTCGCGGTACGAATTGCTCGCCGTGGCCACCGCGGCCCGACGGCACTGGGCGCGGCTTGGGGACAATCTCGTTTCCGATTCTCCACCGAGCCTGCGAGAGCAAATCCTCGACCGCCTTCCCTGGGGCGACTCCAGCGGCAAGAATGCAGTCGCAGATGACCTTTCTTGACCGCGGAGAGCTTGGCTGATGACTTCCACACCCACCGAGGCCGACGTGTTGGCGGCGCTCGACGATTTTCCCGACCCCGAGACAGGCCGCGGGGCTGTGCAGCAGCAGCAAGTACACGACGTGCGCGTCGACGGCGATCGGCTCAGCCTGCGGCTTGACCTGTCGACCTGGTCGGCAGCGCTGTGGAAGGAAACCCAGGAGCAGTGCGCCAGCCGGCTGCGCGAGCGGTTCCCGGCCTTACAGCGGGTCGACGTGACGCTGGGTATGCACCACCGGCCGCCGCCGAAGCTCGGCGAGATCGGCCTGAGCGCCAAGAGCGTGATCGCGGTCGGCTCGGGCAAGGGGGGTGTCGGCAAGAGCACCGTTGCCGCCAGCCTGGCCTACGGCCTGCGACGCGCCGGCTGCGCCGTGGGGCTGATGGACGCCGACGTATACGGCCCCAGCATTCCGCACCTGGCCGGCATCGAGGCGCGGGCCGAGCTCGACGCCAACCGCAAGATCAAGCCGGCGGAACTGGACGGCATGAAGATCATGTCGATGGGCTTCTTCGTGCCGCCGGGTGAGGCGGTGGTGTGGCGCGGACCGATGCTGCACGGTGCGATCACGCAGTTTTTGCGCGACACGGCCTGGGGCGATCTCGATTACCTGGTGATCGACATGCCGCCGGGCACGGGCGACATCGCGCTGACGCTGTCGCAGGTGCTGCCTCTGACCGGCGCGGTCGTGGTGTGCACGCCACAGGACGTGGCGCTGCTCGACGCCGTGAAAGCGATCGCCATGTTCCGCAAGGTGAACATCCCGGTGCTCGGGATGGTCGAGAACATGAGCTACTTCCTCTGCCCCGACAACGGCAAGCGCTACGAGATCTTCGGCTCGGGCGGGGCGCGGCGCAAGGCGGCCGA
>DATAXP010000138.1:0-22799 GCA_036272935.1 Pirellulales bacterium
TCGTCAGTCGCAGTCCCAGGTCGCCGGTCTTGCTGGGGCCGGTGATCAGTGTCACGTTGCTGGGCATGCGGTCGCTGCCGACGGCGACGAGCTGATCGAAAAAATCGAATAAGTCCGGCACGATCTGCGCGCGTTCGACAATCGCCACGTGTACCGGGGGCAGCAGGCTGGCCAGGCGCTCGCTCCCCGGGCTCGACCACATCGACAGCGTACCCGTCTCGGCCACGGCCACCGTGGCGCTAGTGATGCCGATCTCGGCGGCGAGCATTTTCGCGCGCTGCTCGGCGGAGTCGAGCGAATGCAGCGAGTCGTAATCGAGTTGTTCGATGCCCGAGCCGCGCAGGATTTCTGCCAGGCCGAGCCGATCGAGCAGCTCATGTCGCCAACAAAGCGCCGAGCGCGGTCGATAGTGCTCGATCAGCTTGCCGAGCGCTGCGCGTGCCTCGTCGAGCGAGGCCACGACCATCGCCTGTCCGCCGACCTTGTCGACCTCGGCGGCCAGGTGCGCCACGGGATCGGGACCAGCCCCTTGATAGCCCGGTCGCCCGTCGCACGGCGGGGCATGTTGCGCGTGGTAGGCGCGGCCTGCTGCGGCGGCGTTCCGGACGCGGGCCAGGAATTCCGCGCGGCTCATGGTTTCTCCTCGTGCCACCAATCGCGGAACCGCTCGGCGGCCGGGGCGGGAAAATCTCGCGACTCGGTCCAGCCGTGCAGCTCACCGGGCAACTTGTGCAGCCACGGGCCGCGCGCCACTCGACTGACTAGCCGCGAAGCGAACCATGTCGCCAGTCGGTACAGCCACGGTCGGCGCATCGCCACGGCCCAGGCGCGGTACGCCAGCGATTCGAGCCGACCAAGCTGGTCGGGTTCATGATGCAACTGTTCGCGCAGCGTGACGAGCAGCTCGGGAATGGCGATCTTCACCGGGCACGCGGCCTGGCAGGCGCCGCACAGGCTCGAGGCATGCGGCAGATGGCGGTTCGCACTCAAGCCGTCGTAAAGTGGCGTAAGCACCGCGCCGATCGGTCCCGAGTAGACGCCGCCGTAGGCGTGGCCGCCGATGTTGCGGTAGATGGGGCAGGCGTTGAGGCACGCGCCGCAACGAATGCAGAACAGACTTTCGCGCAAGGGGCCGCCGAGCACGCGCGATCGGCCGTTGTCGAGCAGCACCAGGTGAAACTCGTCGGGACCGTCGATCTCGCCGGGTTGTCGCGGTCCGGTGATCAACGACGTGTAGATCGACAGTTTCTGCCCGGTGGCCGCTCGGGCCAGCACCTTCAGGAACACTGGCAAGTCGGCCAGTTGCGGGATTACCTTCTCAATGCCCATCAGCGCGATGTGCACCCGTGGCAGCGACGTGGTGAGCCGGGCGTTGCCTTCGTTGGAGACAATCACGACGGTCCCTGTCTCGGCGACGGCGAAATTCGCCCCCGAGATGCCGACCTCGGCGGCGGCGAACGCACTGCGCAGACGCTCGCGGCCATAGGATGCAAGCTCCTCGCTCGATTCGGGCAACAGCCGTCCGGCGTCGCGGCTGAGAATGTCGCGGGCCTCGTCAAGCGTCAGGTGCATTGCCGGGGCGACGACATGGCTGGGGCGGTGACCGGCAAGCTGAATGAGGAACTCGCCGAAATCGGTTTCCACAACGTCGATGCCCGCCGCCTCGAGCGCCGGGTTCAGGTGGATTTCCTCGCTGGTCAAGGACTTGGCTTTGACGACGCGCTGCGCGCCGGCGGAGCGGATGATTTCGAGGATCGTTTGCCGGGCCGCTTCGGCATCAGGCGCCCAGTGCACCTTGCCGCCGCGACGGACGATGCTCGCTTCGAGCGTTTCCAGGTGCTTGTCCAACTCGGCCAGCGTCGCATCCTTGACCCGCCGTGCGTGGTCGCGCACGGCGCTACTGTCGCCGAAGGCGGCGTAGGCTTCGCGGTTGCGCGCCCCCATCGTGTCGCCGAGGTTCGCCAGGGCCAATTGCAGGTTCGCGTCGGCCAGCGCCTGATCGGCAGCGGCGAGGAACTCGTGGTGCTCGTGGCGTGCGTAGGCGTCGGTGAACGCGGGAGTGTCCAAGGGTCGGCTGCTCGACTTACGGAAGCGATTGGTAGATCACGACGATCCAAGGGACAACGCCGGCCAGGGCCGCGACGGCCAACACTCCCGGCGGCGGACGAGTGCTGCGCAGCCTGATGGTCGCCGCCATCAGCACCAGCGACAAGGTACCGATCACCAAGGCCGCGAACCACAGGAAATTGCAGAGCACAAGGAAGCCCGCCGTACCAGGATCGAATTGTTTGATGTACAGCCCGACGCCCACGGCGATGATCTCGCAGATTAGCGTCGTGGCAACGCTGAGCATCCACGCGACGGTGAGCACCTCAACGCTTTGCCGCGGATCGAAACCGGGCGAGCGTGTAGTTTGCTGTTTCTTGGCTGGCGGCATCAGTCGATGGGGCAAACTCGCGGCGACGCGCTCAACGAATCTTCAGATCGGGCAACTGCTGCTTGATTCCTTCGTCGAGCGGCATGCGATCGGTCTCGGCCGTGAGGCCGGTTGCGGCCATCAGCCGCGCCAGCTCGGCCTGCAACTGGGCGACGACCGGCGCGTACTTGGGCCGGGCGATGAGGTTGTGCCGTTCCTCGGGATCGAACTCGATATTGTACAGCTCGGCCATGTGGCGGTCGGCACTGCCGTCGCCGTGCGGGTAGTGCACGTACTTCCAACTCTCGGTGCGCACGCCGCGAACGTTCGGCGTGTAGGGAAACTGCTGCTCGTAGTTGTAGTGGTAGAACCAGCTCTTGCGCCACGCCGGATCGCCCGCGCGGACCAGCTTCACCCAACTTCGGCCGTGAATGTTCTCTCGTGGTACCGCCCCGCACAGCTCGAGTAGGCTGGGGGCCATGTCGATCGTGAGCACTTGCTGGTCGATCACCTTGGGCCGATCGGTCGGCAGCAGGCCCGGATAGCGCACCACGAGCGGAATGCGGATGCTCGGCTCGTGCATGGTGCGCTTGTCGACCATGCCATCCTCGCCGTTGAGGATGCCGTTGTCGGCCATGAAGACGATGATCGTGTTGTCCAGCTCGCCACGGCGGCGCAGCAGAGCGACCAACCGGCCGACGCTATCGTCGACACTCAGAATGGTGGCCCAATAGGCGTGGGTCATCGCGGCGAAATCGCGCACCCCGGCGGGCGAATCGTCGGGGAACTTCTTGCGCCACTCGAACAGCGGACCGAAGATGCCGTGCCACGTGTACTCGCGCTGGCGAATCCACTCGGGCTTGTCGTCGAGCATGAACGCCGTTTCGGGATACGCCACGGGAACGTTGTCGAAGGCGTGCTCGTACTTGGGCTCGGGAAAGTAGAAGCTGTGCGGCGCCTTGTGCCCGACCATCAGCAGCCACGGCTTGCCGCCGTGATCGCGGCCGAGCCACTCCTCGGCCATGGCGGTGACGACCGTCGTGTAGTAACCGGGAATCACCTTGCGGCCGGTGCCGTTGACGTTGAACTCGGTATCGAAATACTTCCCCTGCCCCTTGTGCGTGACAAACCAGTTGAACCCGGGGCGCGGCTCGTCGTTGTCTTCGCCCATGTGCCACTTGCCGATGTACGCCGTGTCGTAGCCGGCCGATTGCAGCACCATCGGGAAACTGCGGAAGCCGGTGGGGTATTCGGTGAAGTTATTCATCACGCCGTGCGTGTGGGCGTACAGGCCGCTGAGAATGCTGGCCCGGCTGGGCGAACAAAGGCTGGTGGTGCAGAACGTGTTGCGGAAGTACGCACCTTGGCGGCCGAGCGCATCGATGTGCGGTGTCTTGAGGTGCTTGCTGCCGCCGAGCCCCAGGGCATCGGCCCGCTGGTCGTCGGTAAGGACGAACAGCACATTGGGGTGGCGGGCAGTGGCGGTTTGCTGCTGGGCGAAGGCCGGTAATCCGGACGCGCCGATCAGCAAAGCGGCCGAGAATACTGCGGTGAGCGTGCGTGGCGAAAGTTGCATGGGTCGTGCGCGAAGCGGCCTGTGTGATGGCGAGCCCCCGAAGATTGGATCGCAAAATACGAATATCGGCTCGATGCGGCGCTGAGTCAACGAGGTGACCGGCGTGCGACTACTTGTGCTGACGACGGTGGGGGCAGCCGTTGCCGAGGTTCCAGGCGGTGTTGATCAGCCCGACATGCGCGAACGCCTGCGGGAAATTACCGACCTGGCGCTGCTCGTGCGGATCGTACTCCTCGGCCAACAGCCCCACATCGTTGCGCAGCTCAAGCAGCCGCGCGAACAGTTGCTCGGCGTCGCCGCGTCGGCCGAGCAGGGCATAGTTGTCGGCAAGCCAGAAGGTACACGCCAGGAACGCACCTTCGCCGGGGGGCAGCCCGTCGACACTCTTCTTCGGCCGATAGCGCGCCACGAAGCCGTCGATGAGCAACTCCTTCTCGATCGCCTCGACGGTGCCGGCGACCCGGGGATCGCTGACAGGCAGGAATCCCACAAGCGGGATCATCAGCAAGCTGGCATCCAGGTCGGGCGCTCCGTACGACTGCACAAACGTGTTGCGCTTCTTGTCGAAGCCTTTCTTGCAGACTTCCTTGTGAATCTCATCGCGAACGCTTCGCCAGCGTTCGACGGGCCCTTCGAAGCCGAATTGCTCGGCGTCCTTGATCAGCCGATCGAACGCCACCCAGGCCATCACCTTCGAATGCGTGAAGTGTCGCCGTGGGCCGCGAACCTCCCAAATGCCTTCGTCGGGTTCTTTCCACCCGGTTTCAAGGAACTCGGCCAACTTCGTTTCCACGCGCCACGCGTTCTCGTCGCATTCGTGCCCTGCGGCGCGGGCCGTGTGCATGGCGTCGATCAGCTCGCCGAACACGTCGAGCTGAAACTGACGGTGGGCCGCGTTGCCGATGCGCACCGGCTTGGAATCGGCGTAGCCGGCGAGCCAATCGAGTTCGATCTCGGTGAGCCGGCGCTCGCCGGCCAGCCCGTACATGATGTTCATTTGCGAAGGATTGCCGGCCACGGCGCGTAGCAGCCATTCGCGCCAGGCGTGCGCTTCGTCGATATACCCATTGGTCAGCAGCGCTTCGAGCGTGAGCGTGGCATCGCGCACCCAGCAGTAGCGATAGTCCCAATTGCGTACGCCGCCGATGCGTTCGGGAAGTGATGTGGTCGCGGCGGCGACGATACCGCCGGTCGGTTCGTAGGTAAGCGCCTTGAGCGTGACCAGCGAGCGCACCACGGCCTCGCGATGCGGGCCGTCGTACATGCAGCGATGCGCCCAGCGATGCCACCAGCGCTCGGTGCGCTTGAGTGCCTGAAATGCATCGAGCGATGGCGGCGGCTTGATGTGCGAAGCGTACCAGGTGAGCACGAACGGGGTCTGTTGCCCGGCGTCGACGGTGAAGTTTCCCAGTGTGGTCAGGTCTTCGCCGCGCAGATGGATCGGCGTTTCGAGCCGCAGCGAGTCGGGCCCCGCCACGGCGTTGATGCCCCGATCGATCTGACGGACCCAGGGAACGATCGAGCCGTAGTCGGTGCGCAGCACCATGCGCATCTGCATCGCAACCTGGCCTTCGAGCCCCTCGACGATGCGCACCAGGTCGGGATACTCGTGGCGCAAGGGCATGAAGTCGACCACCCGCGCGCGTCCGGTGGAGGTTTCGAACTCGGTTTCGAGAATCAGCGTCTCATCGCGGTAGCGGCGCGTCGCGCTGCGCGGCTCCTCGGCCGGGGCAATCTGCCAGTAGCCATTCTCGGGCGTTCCCAAGAGCGCGGCGAAGCAGGCGCCGCCGTCGAAGCGCGGCAGGCAGAGCCAGTCGATCGACCCGTCGCGGGCCACGAGCGCTGCCGTGTGGCAATCGCCGATCAGTGCGTAGTCTTCGATGCGCTTCGACACGCGGACACCTGCGGTGTAATGAAGAATGACCGAGTCCGAATGACGAACGTGGCCGTTCGTGCTTCGTCATTCTATCTTGACGCCTTCCAAGTCCGTGGCCGGTTCTGGATATTGCGGGTCCATCTTTTCCAGGGTCTTGCGCAGCAGCCGGCTCACAAACCAGTTGCGATGCCATTTATGGTCCGCCGGCACGATGTGCCACGGCGCTTCGTCGGTGTTGGTGCGCGTGAGCGCTTCCTCGTAGGCCTGCTGGTAGTCGTCCCAGCGCTCGCGGTCTTCCAGGTCGCTGCGATCGAATTTCCAGCGGCGATGCGGATCGTCGAGCCGCCTTTGCAGCCGTTTGGCCTGCTCGTGCTTGCTGATGTGCAGGAAGCACTTGATGACGGTCGTGCCGCTGCGCACCAGCAGCCGCTCGAAGTCGTTAATCTCGTCGTACCGCGGCCGCCACACTTTCTCGGGCGCCAGCTTGCGGACGCGCACCACGACCACGTCTTCGTAGTGCGAGCGATTGAAAATGCCGATGTAGCCGTGGGCGGGTGCGTTGCGATGCACACGCCAGAGAAAATCGTGCCGCAGTTCCTCTTCGGTCGGCGTGCGATAGCTCACCACCTGGCAGCTCTGCGGACTGACGCCGGAGAGCACGTGCCGCAACGTGCCATCCTTGCCGGCCGAGTCCATCCCTTGCAGGATCAGCAGCACGGCCCGCCGACGCTCGGCGTAAAGCTTATACGCCAAGCGGGCCATCGCCTTGATGTTGGCCTGCATTTCCTGCCGCGCCGCGGGCTTGTCGAGCCCGCTGGTATGCGCGGGATCGAAATCAGCGAGCCGAATCTTGGAACCGGCGCCGGCGGTGCGTTGTTGTGTCATGCGCGGCATTATGCTTCTCGCTCGCTCGGCGTTCCAGTCGCGGCTCGCGATCTGGCCAGCTCGGCATGTCCGCGGCGGCATGAGCCGCCACGAACACCGGATGGCTGATCACCGCCGGCCCGTCGAGGAGGTGATGCTCGGCCGTGGCCAGGGCCTCGGCCGCGGTGCCTTCTTCCGGCGACGAGAATCCTTCGACGGTTGTGGTGTTACGCTGGCGCAGCTCGGCCAGGCGGCGACCAGGCCGCGACGGTTCGCTGTTCACTGCGCCGGCCGTTTGCGCTGCGATTGCCTTGAGCTCTCCGCGGGCGATGTTCAGATCGCGCGGTGCCTCGATGCCGATCCGCACGCTGCTCCCTTTAATCTGCAGGACAGTGATGCGGATGTTGTCGCCGATCTGAATTTGCTGCTGCGTCTTTCGGGTGAGTACCAACACGGCAGGCCTCCTTTGCTTGCGGTGATTTGCTTCAATCGTTCGTTTTCCTGTCGCCTGTTCCGGTCGTGTGGTAAAGCACGGTTCGTGCCAGACACTGCGCGATTTCGCGCGGATTTCGGCAAATCATTGCGTCATAATCACTTGTGAAAATTAGCTATCAGCTTCTTCATCATTCTTGGTGTACGAATGTTTACAAACGCATTGTAAAGCGCACAAACCGTAGGCGCTGCATGCAGCGGTGCGTTGCCAGTGCGCCGTATGCTTTAGCCGCGTCGCTTGCGCAGTCGTGCCCCGCGCGGGGCAAGCCCCCGCGGCTAACCAGCAGTTGGAGGCGTTTCCTATGCAATGGTCCATCGCATGGGCGTCGGTTGTCCGTTGTGCAGTCCTCGCGTCCTTCGCCGCCTTGGTGCCGCGCCTCGCCGGCGCCGAGCCGCAGAAGCCGAACATCCTGGTGATCTTCGGCGACGACATCGGCCAGACGAACGTCAGCGCCTACTCGATGGGCTTGATGGGCTACCGTACGCCGAACATCGATCGGCTCGGCCGCGAAGGGATGATCTTTACCGATTATTACGCCGAGCAAAGCTGCACCGCCGGCCGCTCGTCGTTCATCACCGGCCAATGCACGTTCCGCACGGGCCTCAGCAAGGTGGGGGTCCCCGCGTCGCCGATCGGCTTGCAGAAGGAAGACTCCACGATCGCCGAGTTGCTCAAGAACCACGGCTACGCCACCGGTCAGTTCGGCAAGAACCACCTCGGCGATCTGAATGAATACCTGCCCACGGTGCATGGGTTCGACGAGTTCTTCGGCAACCTCTACCACCTCAACGCCGAGGAAGAGCCGGAGCAGCGCACCTATCCGCGCGATCCCAAGTTCAAAGCAACGTTCGGCCCGCGCGGCGTGCTGCGCTGCCGGGCGAGCGAGCATGACGATCCGACCGTTGAACCGCGGTGGGGGCGCGTCGGCAAGCAAACAATCGAAGACACCGGCCCGCTGACCAAGAAGCGGATGGAGACGATCGACGATGAAACCTCGGACGCGGCGGTCGACTACATCCGCCGGCAGGCCAAGGCGGGCAAGCCGTTCTTCTGCTGGTACAACAGCACGCGCATGCACCTGCGAACGCATGTCGCCGCCGAACGGCGCAGTCCGCCTGGATTGACGGCCCGCACCGAGTACGCCGACGGCATGGTCGAGCACGATGGGCATGTGGGCAAGCTGGTCGACCTGCTCGACGACTTGAAGATCGCCGACAACACGATCGTGCTCTACACGACCGACAACGGCCCGCACATGAACACCTGGCCCGACGGTGCGATGACGCCGTTCCGCAGCGAGAAGAACACCAACTGGGAAGGGGCGTTCCGTGTGCCGTGCATGATCCGCTGGCCGGGCAAGATCGCCGCCGGTAGCGTCTCCAACGAGATCATCAGCGGTCACGATTGGCTGCCGACGTTCCTGGCCACGGTCGGCGAACCCGACATCAAAGAGAAATTACTCGCCGGCCACGACGCCGACGGCAAGCACTTCAAGGTACACCTCGACGGCTTCAATCAACTGCCGTATCTCACCGGCGAAGTCACGACGAGCCCGCGCCGCGGCTTCTTCTATTTCAACGACGACGGCGACCTCGTGTCGTTGCGCTTCGAGAACTGGAAGTTGGTGTTCATGGAGCAGCGTGCCCAGGGCACCTTGCGGGTGTGGGCCGAGCCGTTCACCACGCTGCGGCTACCGAAACTGTTCGACTTGCGTGCCGACCCTTACGAGCGCGCCGACATCACCTCAAACACCTACTACGACTGGTTCCTGTCGCAGCCGTACCTGATCTACGCCGCCCAGGCCGCGACCTCCAAGTTCCTGGCGACCTTCAACGAGTTCCCGCCGCGGCAACGGGCGGCGACGTTCGGCATCGACCAGGTGATCGAGCAGATGAAACGAAACATCGGGTCGCAATGAGCCCGCAAGGCCGATGAAACGTCTGCTGATTGCTCTAACGGTGCTCGGCGCGGTCGTGGCCCCTGCGGAAGCCGACGACGATACGCTCCCATCATGGAACGATAGCCCCGCGAAGCGCGCGATTCTGGATTTTGTATCACGCACCACGACCGACGGCTCGCCGGATTTTCTTGCCCCCGGCGAGCGCATCGCGGTGTTCGATAACGATGGAACGCTGTGGTGCGAACAGCCGATGTACGCCCAGGGCTCTTTCGCGATCGACCGTGTGAAGGCTCTTGCGCCGCAGCATCCCGAGTGGCAGACACATCAGCCGTTTGCCGCGATCCTGGCCGGCGATCGTGCGGCACTGGCCAAGCTGGACGAGCCACAATTGGCCGCCTTGATTGCTGCCACGCATTCGGGCATGACCACCGATGATTTCGCGTTGACGGTGCGCGGCTGGCTCAACACGGCCCGGCATCCTCGTTTCCATCGTCCCTTTCCGCAGTTGGTGTATCAGCCGATGCTTGAGCTGCTCGCGTATCTCCGCGCCCACGGCTACAAGACGTTCATCGCCTCAGGCGGCGGCATCGAGTTCATGCGCGTATTTGCCGAGCAGGCTTACGGCATCCCGCCCGAGCAAGTCATCGGCAGCAGCGGAAAGCTGAAGGTCGAACTGCGAGACGGCCGTCCCGTGCTGGTGAAATTGCCGGAGCTGAATTCGATCGACGACAAAGCCGGCAAGCCGGTGAACATCGAGTTGCACCTTGGCCGCCGGCCGGTGATGGCCTTCGGCAACTCGGACGGCGACCAGGCGATGCTCGAGTGGACGGTCGCCGGTGCTGGTCCCCGCTTCGCGCTCGTGGTGCATCACACCGACGCAGCGCGCGAATACGCCTACGACCGCCAAGCGCACGTGGGTAAACTCGACGCGGCACTTGACGAAGCGGCTACGCGCGGTTGGACGGTCGTCGACATGCAGCGCGATTGGAAGACAATCTTTCCTAAGGGGCCGCGGGAGGAATCGAGATGAGTTCGCTGCGCTGTGTCGCCGGTTGGATGATTATTGTTGCTTGCTTCATCGCGGCTGCGCAAGCCGCCGATCCTGCGCCGACCGCGGCCGACGTGTCGTACGGGCCGAGCCCGCACCAGTTGCTCGATATCTACGTGCCGACGCAAGGCAAGGGACCGTACCCGGTGCTCTTGTGGTACGGCGGCATCTGGAAGCCGGCCAAGCACGCGCCACGGATTGCCGAGTTCAACGCTCACGAGATCGCGGTGATCGCCGTCGAAACGCGCACCATGACCGACGCCGTGGAAGACAAGGTCGCGGTGCCGGTGTCGTACGTGCTACTCGATGCTTGCCGGGCGGTGCAGTTCGTGCGGCTCAATGCGGCGAAGTGGAACCTAAGCCCCGAGCGGATCGCCGGCGGCGGCGGTTCGCAAGGCGCGTTGCCGGCGCTGTACGTGAATAGCGCCGGCGAACGCGCCCATCCACAGTCGAACGATCCGGTCGAGCGCACCAGCACGCGCGTCACCTGCGTGGCGGCCTATCGCTGCCAGCCTACGATCGACCCAGTGCGGATGCAACAGTGGGTGCCGGGCGTCGAATGGGGCGCGCCGGCCTTGGGATGCACGTTTGCGGAGTCGCTGAAGCGGCGCGACGAGCTGTTGTCGATCATCGAGAAATGGTCCCCCGATGCGCTGCTGCACAAGGGGATTGCCCCGATCTACTTCGAGAACGAATGGGGGATGACGCAGCCAGAAGGAATCACCGAGACGAATTACAAGGTCCACTCGCCGGCCTGGGCCGTGGGGTTTCAGAAGCTTGCCGAGAAAGCGGGCGTCGAGTGCTACGTGAAGTACCCCGATCATCCCACGCCGGGCTACGACAACATCTGGGACTTCGTCGAGACGCAGCTCAAGGCACATTAGCGGAAACGACTTACCACAGAGGCACAGAGAGACGGAGCACGCACGGAGCAGGTCAGCTTGTAAGAAGTCATCTCTTTCAATCGATCAAAGGGCGCGCGTGTCGGATAGGCGCTGTTGAAGAACGGCGATTCCTTGCTGCTCCTTGTTTTTCTCCGCGCCTTTGTGCCTCGGTGGTGAATGTCGGCGTTTGACGGCCTCGCGCCGCTTCGGGACAATGGCCCTCGGGTATCCGCACGGTCTTTCACGGAGCGCGAACGATGAACGCACGGGACGCCATCAAGTTGTCGATCGACTCGGCCGACATGATCGCCATGGGCTATCTCAACGACCTGAGCGACAAGGATCTGCTTCAGCGGCCGTGCCTGGGGTGCAACCATATCAACTGGCAGGTGGGACACCTGGTCGCCGCCGAGCACAAGATGATGGAGCAGGTCGCTCCCGGTGCGATGCCGAAGTTGCCCGACGGCTTCGACATCAAGTATTCCAAAGAAACGGCGACGGTCGACGACCCCAAGAAGCTCTGCGCCAAGGCGGAGTTGCTGCAATTGGCCAAGCAACAGCGCGAAGGGACTCTGAAGGCGCTGGCGAAGACCAGCGAGGCCGATCTCGATAAACCGACGGGGATCGACTACGCCCCGACCGTCGGCGCGGTATATGCCATGCAGGGAACGCATTGGTTGATGCACGTCGGCCAATGGGCGGTGGTGCGGCGGCAGCTCGGCCGCAAGCCCCTGTTTTAACGATGACCGCCGGCGCGCGTATCGTCGCCCTGGCCCGTGTGCTGGCTGCCTTCGGGTTGCTGAGCATGCCGGCGACGCGACCGACGCGGGCAGAGCCTGACGAGGCAAAGCTCGGCAAGGCCGAGGGCTACCCGCGCGGCACCGCCGCCACGATGTACGCCGAGCGGTTCCGCGTCGGCAGCTTCTCGGCGGCCGACCAGATTCTGCCGTCGCGCAGCGTGGCGCGCGGCGGCACGGCGTCACCGTTGGAGCATGGCCCGGAGCGCGAGATTGTCTACCGCTTCGACGACGCTTCACGCACGATCGACGACTATCTCGACCGCCAGCGCGTCACGGCGCTACTGGTGCTCAAAGATGGGAAGATCGTCGCCCAGCGCTTCCGCTACGGTCGCGGCGAACACGACCGGTTCCTGTCGTTTTCGATGTCGAAAAGCATCAACTCGCTGCTGCTGGGGATCGCGCTCGATAAGGGACTGATCGCCTCGCTGGACGATCCGGCGGAAAAATACGTCGCTGGGCTGCGCGACTCGGGATACGGCCAATCCACGCTGCGGCAACTGCTGCGGATGAGCTCGGGGGTGCAGTTCGTCGAGGAATACACGGGGCGCGACGATATCGCCCGGTTGCGCCGCGCGCAGCTCGGCCAGACGGCGGAGTCGGCGCTTGAATGCCTGGCGTCGTTCAACGAGCGCCGTTTTCCGGCTGGCGAGCGGTTGGGCTATGCGTCGTCGGAAACCACGGTGCTGGGGTACGTCGTCGCACGGGCCACGGGCAAGCAGCTTGCCGAGTTGGCAAGCCTAGGATTGTGGCAGCCGATGGGAGCCGAGGCGGATGCAGCCTGGAACCACGGCGTCGACGGCCAGGAGTTTGCTGAAGGGAGCTTCAACGCCACACTGCGCGACTACGGCCGGCTGGGCCGGTTGCTGGCCGACGACGGTCGCCGGGGAGACGTCCAGATTCTGCCCCGAGCATATCTGCTCGACGCCACCGACGCGGCTCGACAGCCCGAGGCGTTTCGACCGCTGGCAGCGACGCCGTACATGGGCTACGGCTACCAGTTCTGGCTGCTGCCGATGCGCACGCGCACGTTCGCGCTCTTGGGTATCTTTGGCCAGGCGATCTACGTGCAGCCCGAATCGAAAATCGTGCTGGTTCACCTGGCGGTGAATGCCGAGGCGCGCGACAAATCCGCCAACGTCGAGCGCGATGCCCTGTGGCGCGGCGTGCTGGCAAGCCTTGGAGGGGACGTGCGTCCGCCGGCCCGTTGAGGCGCGAACATTATGTCGAAGCCTGCCACCGTCGCCTCGACCGCATTACCGTTTCCGCCACGAGTGCTTGTCGTCGACAACGAAAAGAGCATCCGCACTACGCTCCCCGTCGGCCTGGAGACGATGGGTTGCGAGGTGAACGCGGTCGCCAGCCGCGAAGCGGCGGTCGCAGCGAGCGCCCGTCGCTCGCGGCATCCACGGGCCAGCTCGGGCAGGCGCCTTTGATAAGTCAGCCACCAGGCAACATCACGCCAGCACGTCGCGAATTACGTTCCCATGAACGTTCGTGAGCCGGCGGTCCAGGCCGTTGTAGTACCACGTGAGCTTCGTGTGATCGAAGCCCAGTAGGTGGAGCACGGTGGCGTAGAAGTCCCACACGGTCGTCGGCGATTCGACCGCGCGGCGGCCGAACTCGTCGGTCGCCCCGTACGATACGCCCCCCTTCACCCCGGCGCCCATCAACCAGCAGGTGAACCCGTCGGGGTTGTGATCGCGGCCGGTCGTCCCCTCCTGGTGAGTCGGCATGCGGCCGAACTCGGTGGTCCAGATCACCAGCGTGTCGTCGAGCAGGCCGCGGCTTTTCAGGTCGGTCAGTAGCGCCGCGG
This sequence comes from Pirellulales bacterium, assembly GCA_036272935.1. Lineage (GTDB taxonomy): Bacteria > Planctomycetota > Planctomycetia > Pirellulales > PNKZ01 > DATAXP01. The sequence continues at coordinate 13,671 of DATAXP010000138.1, forward strand.
TCGGCTGATCGAAAATTGGAATGTGGCGCTCGTAGTCGGGCTTAAGCGTGCGGTGAGCGTCCCAATTCAGCAGGCCGTCGACGCCGCTGGCCCGCGAGGCGCAGAACAAATTGACGTACCGCACGCCGCGCTCCAGCAGCCGACGGGCCAACAGGCAGTTGCGCGCGTAGGCGGCCTTCAGGTCGTTCGCGTCGTCGGTGCCGTAGAGCTTGTGCGTGGCCGCGCTCTCGGCATCGAGCCGCATCACCTCGGGGGCCGAAAGCTGCATGCGTGCTGCCAGCTCGTAGGCGGCGATGCGCGCCTGAAGATCGCCGTCGCCGGCATGGGCCGCGGCGTCTCGGGCGTCGAGCGCCAGCAGCAGCTCGCGCGTGGCATGTTCCTCGTCGCGCTCGATGCCGGCGGGCACTTCGAGATTGCGGATCGGTTGATGCGCCGCCAGCTCGATTCCCTGGTGCTGCGTCGGCAGAAAGCCGTTGCTCCAGTTCGCCTTGCCGTTGGGCGGTTCGCCGCGGAGGTCGGGAATTGCCACGTAGGCCGGCAGATTCTCGTTCGCACTACCCAGCGCGTAGCTCACCCAGGCACCGGCGGATGGAAAACCTTCGGCGACGTTGCCGGTGTTCATGAACACGCATCCCGGACCGTGCGTGTTGGTCTTCGAGGTCATCGAGTGCACGAACGCGATGTCGTCGACGTGGCGGCGCATGTGCCCGAGCATCGTCGACACCTGCTTGCCACTCTCGCCGGCCGGAGCGAAGGGCCACGGCGAGCGCATCAGCGCCCCGTTCTTCCCCTGGAACGAGAGCATGTTCTCTTCGCCCGGCAACGGCTCGCCGTGATGCTTCTCGAGCGCAGGCTTGTGGTCCCACAGGTCGATGTGCGACGCGGCACCGGGACAAAAGATTTGCAGCACGCGCTTGGCCCGGGCGGGAAAATGCGTTTGGCCGTGACCGGCGGCCCAGGCACTAGCGGTGCCGGCCCGGGCACCGAGGCCTAGCAGATCGAGCAGCCCCACGCCTGCCAGCCCCGTGGCGACGTTGCCCAGGAACCGCCGCCGCGCGATCGATTGCAGCATCGCCTCCATCGGCTCGCTACCTCACGTAAAGCAGTTCGTTGGTGTTGAACAGCGCTCGGCACAACGCACGCAGACCGTGCGACGCGACGAGACGTTGGGCCGCGGTCAGCTCGTCGCTTGTCGCCGCCCGGCCATACGCCTGCCGCCAGGCACGGTCGATCTGCGCGGCCGTGTCGCCGGGGCGCTCCTGCGCAAGCCGCGCGGCCCAGGCCTCGGCCATGTCGAACGTGAACGAGTGGTTCAGCAGCGTGAGCGCTTGCAGCGGCGTGGTCGTGGCACTGCGCCGCGGCGCGGAGAAGGCGTTGTCGGGGCAGTCGAAATCGCTCACCAAATCGACGCGTGAGGCCCGGGCGTTCTGGTGATACACCGCCCGGCGGTAGGTTTCGGGACCGTGGCGATCAAGCGGCACATACGTCGCCACGTTGTCCTGCTTGTAGTCGTACAGCCGGAAGCCGGGGCCCCCCATGCGCTCGTCGAGCTTGCCCGAGATGTCGAGCATCGTATCGCGCAGCTCCTCGGCACTCAGCCGTCGTGGCGAAAACCGCCACAGCAGCCGATTGTCGCCGTCCACGGCCAGCGCATCGTCGCGCGCCGCCGAGGCCTGCCGGTAGGCTTGCGAGGTCATGATCAACCGATGCAGCGGCTTCAGCCGCCAGCCGCCACGGACCAACTCACCGGCCAGCCAATCCAGCAGCTCGGGATGCGACGGCTTCGTGCCCATGTAGCCGAAGTCGCTAGGCGTGTCGACCAGGCCGCGGCCGAAGTGATAATGCCACACTCGGTTCGCCAGCACGCGCGGCACCAGCGGATGCGTTGGCCGCACCAGCCAGTCGGCCAGGGCGATCCTCCGCGCGGCCGGAGTTGCGTCGTCGGCCAGAGAGTACGGCGGCACGCGCTCGTCGAGCACCGCGAGGCTATGCGCCGCCACCTTCTCGCCGGGCTTCTGCGGATCGCCTCCTTGGAACACATGAAACGGGCCGGGGGCTTTCAAGGTTCGACCGACCCACCAATCGGGCAATGCCGGCACGTTGGCAATCTTGCGATCGACCGCAGCCAATTGCTTGTCGAACTCGGCGAGTTGCCGCGCCTCGTCGGCGGTCGTGACCAGCTTGAGCAGGCGCCGCTGCTTGACCGCGTCGGTTGGCGGCACTCGGTCGAGCGACTTGGCCACTTCGGTCCAGCCCTGTCCGTCGTTCGACACTTCGATCCAGTAGTCACCGACGAACGTCGATTGTGTCGAGTCGGCAGCCAGCCCCCGGACGCGATCACTTGAGAACACCACCTTCGCCACTCGCTGGGGCTTCGCGAGCGTGATTGTCAGCCGGTCGCCGCCGACGAACCATTTCTGGTCGTACCTGCCGTCGTTGACTACCTCGACGTTGTACACCCGGGCGAAGTCGGTCGCCTTGCGCTTCGTGGTCCCTTCCGCTTTCGCTCCCGCCGCAGCCAGCGCGACATTGTGAGGCTTCTTGCCCGCGGTCCACACCTCGAACTCGTCGAGCCGGGCTTCGCGCTTCGGATCGTTGGCCGCATCGGTCCCTTCGAACCGCAACCGCACGTAGCGCGCGCGAACCGGCGCGAATTCCTCGATCGTCTCGTAGTGCGAATGACGCGGCCGCGTCCAGCTTTTCGCCCCCTCGGCCTCATGGGCCTTGGCGCGCTCATCGAGCACGGCCGTTAGCTTAGCGCGATCGGCCGCAATCGCTGCCCGCTCAGCTTCCAGCGGCTTGAGCCGCGCGGCACGTTCGGCACGCGCCTCGGGCGTGGCCACCTCGCGCGCGGCATGATGCACCGCGGCGAACGTGGCGTACAGCGAGTAATAGTCGCGCTGGGCGATCGGGTCGAACTTGTGGTTGTGGCAGCGGGCGCAGCCGACGGTCATCCCCAGAAATGCTTCGCCGGTGGAACGGATGATCTCGTCGATCGTGTCGGCGCGAATCTGCGCCGCCGCAACCGGGTTCTTGTTCCCCACGTCGTCGTAGGGGCCGGCTACCAGGAATGCCGCCCCCACCTCCATATCCGGCCGGTCCTTGCCGATCAGGTCGCCGGCCAGGTGCTCGCGGATGAACTGATCGAACGGCTTGTCGGCGTTGAACGAACCGATGACGTAATCGCGGAACGGCCACAGGTTGTCGATGATCTGGTTCCGCTCGTAGCCGCGGCTCTCGCCGAAGCGCACCACGTCGAGCCAATGCCGCCCCCAGCGCTCGCCGTAGCGCGGCGACTCGAGCAGCCGGTCGACGACGCGCTCGAACGCATCGCTCGCATCGTCGGCCTCGAACGCTTCTATCTCCTCGGGCGTCGGCGGCAGACCGGTGAGATCGAACGTCGCGCGACGCAGCAGCGCGCGCTTGTCGGCCGGGGCAGATGGTTCAAGCCCCTTGTCGACGAGCGCCGCGGCGACGAACCGGTCGATCGGATGAGCGGACCAATCGCCAGCGAACTGGGCTGCATCGTCGGGCAACGTCGGCGGTTCGAGCCGGGCCAGTGGCCGCAGCGACCACCAATCCTTGTCGGCCTTGGCACGTTCGCGCACCACGGTGTCTTTCGGCCACACCGCGCCATGCTCGACCCAGGTGCGCAGCATGTCGAGTTCGGCCTTCGACAGTGTCGCGCCTTCCTTGGGCATCATCGGCCGATCGTCGGCCTTGGCCGTCACCACGTCCAGCAGATAACTGTCGCCGGGCTTCTTCGGGACCACGTAAGCACTGGCTACCAGGTCGTCGGCGGTGGCCAGCGACAACTCGCCTTCACGGTGCGACGCCTGGTGGCAGCGGATGCAATGCCGCTCGAAGATCGGCGCCACGTCGCGGTTGAAATCGACCGCCGGCTCGTCGGCCGCGGCGATCGAATGTACCAACACGACGGCGCACAAGGCCGGCCCAAGCCAACGTCGGATTGCTCGATGTAGTTGGATCATTGCCAGCGCGGCACGTACCAGGTGGGAGCCGTCGCCAACGAGGCCCGAACAGGTGGGCGGACCGTTTGCAAGCGACGAATTTCCGCGCAACAATCGCTAGGCACTTAATGTAGCAGAACCAGCTACGAACGGCCAAATAAATCGCTGCCTTCCGAAATGCTTCCTTGCATCGCGATCGTGTATTCGCTCCTCGGCGCAGAGCCGACGATTTCCGAAGCGGCGGCACAGCCCGATGGCACGCTGCGTTACGCGGTTACCAGCGACTACCAGGCCGGCACGACGACCATCCGGATGCTGCTGCCCGACAAGTATGACAGCTCGCGCCGCTACCGCGTGCTGCTGGTGTTGCCGGTCGAGGCGGGCGACGAGCATCGCTACGGCGACGGATTGTTGGAGGTCAAAAAGCTGAACGTCCACAACACGCACCCGTTGATCTGCGTGCAGCCGACGTTCTCGCACCTGCCGTGGTATGCCGACCATCCGACCGATCCGCAAATTCGCCAGGAAACGTACTTGCTCAAGGTTGTGCTGCCTTGGCTCAAGGAACACTACCCGGTTCGCAAGGACGGCGCGGACTGGCTGCTGCTCGGGTTCAGCAAGTCGGGGTACGGCGCGATGAGTCTGCTGATGCGCCATCCGACCGTGTTCGGCCGCGCCGCGGCATGGGACGCGCCGCTCGATATGCAAGCGCCGAACAAGTACGGCATGCAGGGCATTTATGAGACGCAGGAAAATTTTGACGACTATCGCATCACCACTTTGCTGGAGCGCGACGCGGCACGGTTCCACGATCCCCCGGCACGCGCCGGCATCTTCGGCTACGGCAACTTCCGCGAGCAAATGACGGCGGTACACGAGCGGATGCAACGGCTGGGCATCGCGCACGAGTTCCGTGACGGCCCGTGGCGCGAACACACCTGGTCGAGCGGCTGGATTCCCGAGGCGGTTGAGTTTCTGACGGAGGGAGAATGATGCGAACGCTTCTCGGCGGTCTGCTGTTGCCGTGTCTTGTGTTCGTCGCACATGCCGCGCCACCCGAGCGCCCCGGCTGGCAACTTACCTTCGACGACGAATTTGACGGGCCAAATGTCGACACGACAAAATGGAACCTGAGCGACCCCTGGGGCCGCATGCGCAACAACGAGCTGCAAGCCTATGTGCCCGATGCCTTCGAAGTGCGCGACGGCATCTTGCACGTGAGGGCCCAACGGCGCGATGCCGTGTACGACCGCGAGCTGCGGCATTACACGTCGGGGATGATGACCACGTATCAGAAGTTCAGCCAGCAGTTCGGCCGATTCGAGATTCGTTGCCGCGTGCCAAAGGGCCAGGGATTATGGCCCGCATTTTGGATGCTCCCCGAACCGCTCGGCTGGCCGCCGGAGATCGACGTGCTGGAGGTCCTGGGCAACAACACGTCGACCATTCAACTCACGCACCACTGGCACAACGCGGCTGGGCGCGTTGAATCGGACCACGGCGAGTGGAAGGGCGACGCCGATTTTGGCCGCGATTTCCACGAGATCGCCGTCGAATGGGCAGCCGATGCGATTCGCTGGGAGATCGACGGCACCGAGCGGTTCCGTTCCACGCGATCGATCCCGCAAGTGAAGATGTACATGCTCGTGAATCTGGCCGTCGGCGGCGACTGGCCTAAAGCGCCCGACGACAAGACGCCGTTCCCGTCGTCGTTCGAGGTCGACTGGGTGCGCGTGTACGCGAAGCGGTGAATCGTCTGGGTTAATGAGTTCCTTGCACGACGGTGTTTTCGAGCGTGCCGATTCGATCGATCGTGATCGCCACGTGATCGCCGGCACGCAGCGTGAACGTGGCGTCGGGGACGATGCCGGTACCGGTGAGCAGGCAGACGCCGTGGGCAAACGTGTTGTCGCGGCCAAGGTACTCGATTAGTTCCTCGAACGTGCGGGCCATCTGGGCGATCGTCGTCGCGCCTTCAAACACCGGCTTGCCGCCGCGCTTGACGACCATGTGAATGGCAATCGACTCGCGCTGGGGCATCGCCTCGGCGAGCGTGATCCACGGCCCCAGGGCGCACGATTGGTCGTAGACCTTGGCCTGTGGCAGGTAGAGTGGATTCTCGCCTTCGATGTCGCGGGAGCTCATGTCGTTGCCGATTGTGAATCCCACCAGCCGCAACCGCGAGTTCACGACCAGCGTGAGTTCCGGCTCGGGAACGTTCCACTTGGCATCGCGGCGGATGCGCACTGCCGCGCCGGGACCGACGACGCGATCGGGCATCGCCTTGAAGAACAATTCGGGACGGGCGGCCTCGTACACCAGGTCATAAAAATTCGCCGCCCCGGCCGATTCCTCCATGCGCGCCGCCCGGCTGCGCTTGTACGTGACCCCCGCGGCCCACACTTCCTGCCGATCGATCGGCGGGAGCAACGTCGCGTCGGCCACGGCGACCGTCGCCGCGGCGGGATCGACAAGCTCGCGGGCCACGGTGGCGGGATCGTCCGCTTCGAGCACACCGGCCAGCGCAGTGTACGGGCTGCCGCCCAGCCGCAACGCGCGCAGCCTATCCTGTTCGACAATCCCCACGATCATCGGGCCATTGCCAATACGGTACCTGGCCAGCTTCATGACTTTCGCGCCTTCGTTGTGGCCACTGTGCGAAACTCTCGCAGCGCCTCGATCACTCGTTCGATATCGTTGGGCAACGGCGCCTCGAACGTCATGCGCTCGCCGGTTCGTGGATGGTCGATCGACAGCCGCCAGGCGTGCAACGCCTGGCGATCGATGAGCAGCGTGTCGTCTTCTTCCGGCCGGCGGCGCAGTTCGCCGCGCGTGATCCGAGCGCGCGAGCCGTACAACCGATCGCAGAGCACCGGGCAGCCGAGTGTCGCCAGGTGAACGCGGATCTGGTGGGTGCGGCCCGTCTTGGGCCTGGCGCGAACGGCGGCGAAGCCGTCGAAGCGCTCGACCACTTCGAAGAACGTTTGCGCGTGCCGGCTCGCCGCGTGATGCCGCCGCACCGCCATCTTCTCGCGCTGCTGCGGATGCACGCCGATCGGCAGATCGACCAGCTCGCGATCGAGCGTGGGCACGCCGGCCACTACGGCGAAGTATTCTTTCTCGACCGTGCGGCGCTCGAACTGCTGCGTCAGCGCCTGGTGCGTCTGGTCGTCTTTGGCGACGATGATTATGCCGCTGGTGTCGCGATCGAGCCGGTGGACGATGCCCGGCCGGGTCGCCCCACCGACGCTGCTCAGCCGATTGAAATGAAACTGGAGTGCCGCGGCGAGCGTGCCGCGCCAGTGGCCGCGCCCCGGATGGACCACCATTGCCGGCGGTTTGTTGATCGCCGCCAGCGCGTCGTCCTCGTACAAAATGTCGAGCGGAATCTCCTCGGCCACCGGCCCCTTGCGCGGCAGCGCGGGCAACTCGACCGACAGTTGCTCGCCGGCGCGCAGCCGATGGCTTGCCTTGATGCGCCGACCGTTGAGGCGCACGGTGGCGGCGTTGATCGCCCGGCGCAGGTTGGTGCGACTATAGGCGGGAAACTCGCGGGCCAGGAACCAATCGAGCCGCATGCCAGCGCCCGACTCGGCCACGGTCACCTCGATCGGCGCCGCGAGATTCGCAGCATCGGGGGTCGTGGCGTCGCCTTTCATTCCTTACCAGACGGCTTTGTCGCGTCGGTAGGCAAAGGGGTCGATTCGGTCGACTTCGTTTCCGCCGCGGGCGGCGGATTCGTGGCCGGCGCTTCGGTCTTCGATTCAACCTTCGGTGCCTCGGTTGTCGACGGTTCCGTTTTCAACGCCTCGGTTTTGGGCGGCTCGGTTGCCGGCTCGGTCGTGGGCTCCTCGCCCTTCGCTGGCTCGTTCTTGGGCGCCTCGGTTTTGGAAGATGTCGATCCACCCAAGCGCTCGAAGATCGGTCCTTCGGCGGGCAGGGCGTTCATTTCGAATTTTGGCTTGTGGCCTGGGATGGCGGCATCGGCCTCGGTGGACGAGGGTTCCTGCTTGGCGAACCAATCGTAAAAGCTCTTGGTCGAATCGCGGTCAAGGTCGGCCCGCCGCTGCCGCGCCTCGGCAACGTATACGTCGTCGGGATAGAGCGTGATCATGGCGTCGTATTCCAGCCGGGCCTGCTCCAAGCGGTTTTGCGCTTCGTGGGTCCGGCCGAGGCCCATCGTCGCCCGGGCGCGCAGCGTCGGGTCCGATGCATCGGCCAGCACGCGCGAGAAATTCTGGTCGGCCGAGTTAAGAAACTCGTTCGATTGCACGCGATTGTCGAACGCCCGCATCACCCCTTGCTCGAACTGCATCTCGGCGGCGGTCAGCCGTGCCCATTGTCCGCCGGAGGTCGACGCATACTCGTTGGCCACGTCGATCAACGGTTGCAGCGAACCACGACGCAGCATGGCCGATTCGCTGGCGGCCACGTACCGCGACCAGGCAGCGCTCGCTTGGGCCGCCGAGCGATTGGCAAAGTAAAAGTACACGCCCAACAGCACCACCACGCCAACGACCGACGCGATGATCGCTTGCGCGTATTGCCGGGAGTACTCGATCCAGGCGGCCAACTGATCGGCCAGGACGTTATGTTGCAACTCGTGGCGGCGCTCGGCCTTCATGGGCGTACGACGATGGCAAGAGTCTGGAAATCCCTAGAAAGGCCCGCACGGCAAGCCGCCCCACGGGTCAGACCCACGAATATAGCGCAGCGGACGTAAGTTGGTCAAGGCGGGTGTGTTGCGTCGCTGTCGGTCAGGTCGATTCCATTGTTTAGCCGGCTCGCTTGCGAGCCGCGTTTTGCGCGGCGGGCAAGCCCGCCGACTCAACCCGACGTCTTAACCGACCGCACCGTGGCTTTTTCGTCGCTTGTGGGTCCGGGCATCGACGAGTAACGTGCGCGGCATGATGAGATCGCCTGTTGACGTTGCAGTCGGTGCTGCGACGGCGGGGGCCCTTCGTCGGCGCACACCAAAAAACAACGCTGGCTTTTTGGCCTTGCCCCCCTGGGGCCCCCCAGGGCAACCGCACCTTAAGTTGTGATGTTGAGGATGGTTGCGAGGGTGTGATGGTTCCAAGCGGCCCGTTTTCGTTTGCGGCGGATGCTGCCGGGTGAAGAGTCCTGTTTGAGCAGGCTGATCGCGAAGCGTCGCAGC
>DATAXP010000139.1:0-5077 GCA_036272935.1 Pirellulales bacterium
TCGGGACTTTCGTCGCGACGGGCATTCTCTTCCAGCTTCTTTCGCAATCCTGCCTGCTGCTGGCGAAGCTGCTGCATCTGCTGCTCGGACTCGCGCAGCTTCTTCACCAGTCGGCCCAGCTCGCGCTCGCGCCGGTTCGACAAGATGTCGAGCAGTTCGTCGAGCCCTTGCATCACCTGCTGTTGTGCGGCACCTGCCTGGCCGACCTGGTTCTGCTCGATCTCGCGCCCGGCCGAGCGCATCTGGCCGCCGAGCGTTTTTTGGCGGGCCTCGTGCAGCGCGTCGTTGATGGTTTCGGAGGTCAGCGGATCGCTTTGCCGAAGCTGCTCGGCCATCTGCTGCATGCGGTCCTGCACCTTCTCGAAGTTGCGGGCCAGGTCCATTTGCCGCGAGCCGAGCTTCTTCAGGTCGGCCAACTGCTGCGGCTTCAAGTCCTTCAGTTCTTGGGTCAGCGTCGTGGCGCCCTGGGTGGCCGTCTCACGAGCCAGCTCGTCCTGTTCGCGGCGCAACTGGCCGATATCGCGATGAAACCTGCGGTAGTTGTCCCACTCGGTGAGGTTCTGCAGCAATTGCTCCAGGGCGCCGATCGTGGCGTCCTGCTGCTGGCCTGCAGCGGCGAGTGAACGGCCGACACGCGCCTCCGGCTTGCCGGCTTGCTGCTGCGGCTTGGCAGTGTCGGGCTTCACACCGTCGCCCTTCTCTTCCGTCGCTGGCTGCTGACCTTCCTGCGCCGCCTTGAGCGCGGAGGTCAGTTCACGGGCGATCGGCGGCAGATGCTCGCGGCCAATGCGATCGATCTCCTCGAGCGCTTGGTTCAAGCGGTTCTCGACTTCGCCGTTGGCCACGCGATTATTGCGCAGCTCGTCGAGCAGTCCTTGCAACTGGGCCGGTATCCCTTCGCCGCGACGACCCAAACCGCGCTCAACCTGCCGCTGCGTCAGTTCGGCCTGCTGGAGCTGGTCGGCATCGTGCTTGTTGAGCCGGCCGACATGGTCGAGCTGAATCTGCACGCCCGAAACTTGCGCGCGGCTTTCGCGCTCGAGTTTCAACATGCGGCCCAGTTCGTTGAGAATCGCGCCTTGCCGCTCGGTCAGCCGGTCCTGCAACTCGTCGGGCGTGATGATCGACAGCCGCCGCGGATGGCTTTGGGCCGTGGCGCCGCGGTAATCGGTGGCCGAGGCGAAGAGCGACAGCTTTGCTCCCGGCTTCAATTGCAGTTCGGCCAGGTTCCAGCGATGCTCGAGGTTGCGAGCTTCGCCGTGTCCGGGAGCCGCCGTGTCGGCAGCGTCAGACGGCTCGATGGCCGGCGGACCCGCGTATAGCGGAAACACCGTGTCGGGCTGATCGCTGTGGTCGGACCGCGACCAGCGCAGTTCGACGCTCCTGATCGCCAGGTCGTCTTTGGCCAGCACGTGCGCCGGCACCACCGCGTCGGCCGTCATGTAAATGTCGGCCGCGGGCTCTTCGAGCGAGACGGTCGGTGTGCGGTCCTCAATGGCATGCACGGCGTAGCGTGTTTCGCGTCCGCCATGAAACTGTTCGCGATCGGCAAGGTCGAGCACGAACGCATCGGCCTTCTCGACGACGAACCCCGGCTTGGCATCGGCGGCCATATCGAAGCCGTAGCCGTCGGGCGTGATCGCCAGCGGAATCTCCGGGGCGTTGTCGAACCGCAGCACCGCGCTCGACAACGGCTTGTTGGCGCGCCCAACGATGGCAACACGCGTGCCCACCAACGCGCGCAGGTGCGGCTCACTGGAACTGGGCCGCCAACCGGTGTAGGCCGGATAGTGCAGCGTCAACTCGAACTGCTCGGGAATCGGAGGCTCGACCACGGCCAGCGTCTGCCAAGGCATCGAGTCGTCGTCGCCACCTTCGGCGCGATACTGGAACGGCCGCGCGACCGATTCGATTGCCGCGATCAGCGTGCCTCGCCCGGGGCGCATCAACTCGACACGCTCCTGCGGCTCGTCGCCGCTGGTTTCGAAGCGGTAATGGATACGTACCTCGTTGGGAAGCTTCGCGCCTTCGGCATCGGCCAGGGCCACTTCAAACCGCTCGCCCGAAGCGAGCCGATGCACCGGATCGACGAACGCCAGATGGTTGGCTTTCGGCCACGCAGTATCGCCCAGCGGGGCGAGCAGGCGCAGGCCTGCCGTGCGCAGCGAGCCCGGCGCGGCAACACCGAGCACCGCAACCACAGCCAGCACAATGCTCATGGCGATCGCCCCCCGCAGCACGGGACGCAGATCGATGGTCTCGTCGAGGTCGACATGCTCGATATCGACCATGGCCTGGTGGATCACCTCGCGGCGCATGGCGGCTGAGCCGGCTTCGGGACCATCGTCGCGCTGGCGGAGGAATTGGACGGTGCTGGCGAGTTGATCGCGGAACTTGGGGAACCGCCGCTCGATGCGCAGCGCCAGATCGAGATCGCTGAACCGCGTCCGCAGCGCCCGCCAGATCAACCGCCACGAAAAGATCAGCAACGTCGCCAACACGACGCCTGAGGCGATGATTCTCAACCCGCGATCCTGAAAATGGATTATCCAATCGAGCAGCCCCAATACCATGCCCACTGCCAGGACGATCGCCACCGTCCAGGCCAGCGCATGGCCCAGCAGCAGCAGGTACGCACGGCGGCGCAGGGCGGCGAGTTTGCGAGTTAATGGGTGCATAAGCAGCAAAGTCAGAAGTCAAAAGGATGAAGGCAGAAGTACCCACTTCTGACTTCTGCATTCTGATTTCCGCGTTCCTATAACATCCCCTGTTTCTTGCGCAAGGTCCATTCGCCGGTCAACACCATGACCAGCGTCAGTAACACCAGCCAATGGTTCCACAACATTTTTGGCGGCAGCGCCTCGACGGGCACTTCCTGGCCGGCAGGCAAGTCGTGGAGCAAGTTTCCCGCGTCGGCGATTGTGTACGCGTGGCCACGCGTTTCCTCGGCGGCACGCGCCAGCGCCGGCAGGTCCATTTGCACGCGCTCGAACTCGCCCGGCGGGGCGCTCACGCGGAAGTCGGCGCTGGTGCCGCTCCCTTCGAGCGCCGGAGCGGTGATCCAGGCGTGATACTTGCCGTCGGCCAGCTTGGCCAGCGAGCCTTCGAAGATGCCGCGGTGCGAGGCGTTGCGAGTGAGCGTGACGCGCCGGTTCGGATGTCCTTCGTGCTCGACCATCACCACCACGCCATCGTCGTCGGCCGGGGCGGCTCGATCGTCGGCAAAGCGCACGCGCAGGCGTGCCGACTCGCCACGGCGATACTCGCGCCGATCGACGGCAAGTTCCGCTTCGCGTCCTGTGCCCAACAGCTTCGAGCGCGCCAGGTAGCGCAGCGTTTGCACCCAATACCGCGCGAAGTACACGTCCCCCACGCGCCAACGCCATCGCCAGGTTTCGTCAACAGCGTGAAACAGCACCTTGCCCGAGCCGACGTACTGCAACACGATCGCCGGCAGCGTGCGATCGCCCGCGTGCGCCTCGGCCAGCACACGCGCCGCGGGCTTCAAGGCCGGCGCTTCGTACAGCCAGTACAGCGGCGGCAGGTTGCGCCAGATTTCGACCGTTTCGTCGGGCGTGTCGCCGAGTTGCATGTTCGGCATCGCCAGCCCCAGTTCGGTCGGTTCGACGCGGAAGCCATCGGGAACCACCAGCCCCGTGGCAGGACCGGTGGCGGTATTGAAGTCGATCGGAAGCAATGCCGCAAGCGGTGTGTCGCGAAAGGCACTCGGCGTGTAGTGCATGCCGGCGACGAACACGATCCCGCCGCCGCGCTCGGTGACGAACGCCGACAGATGCTCGGCCGCCGAGGAGTTAAAGAACGACGGATCGACGTCGCCGAAGATGATCACGTCGTACTCGAACAGCTCGTCGCGCCGCACCGGAAAGGCTCGCAGCGCCGTCTGATCGGTTTCGCTGTAGTCGATGTCGGCCTCTTGCAGCACGCTGCGCAGCATGATCGTGCTGTCGCGCTGAAGCATGTGCTTCAGGTAGCGGAACTCGAAATTCGGGTATGACTGCACCAGCAACGTGCGGACTTGCTCTTTGCGGACCGTCACGATTCGCTCGAGCGCGTTGTTCTCGCTGTTCACCTCGTCGGGCAGTGGAGTAATCTCGACGACGTATTCGTGCCGGCCGACTTCGCTGGGCCGATACGGGATGCGGACCTTCTGCGGCTTGCCATCGGCGGCGATCGTCTCGGTGACCGAGGCCAGCGGTGCGGGATCGCCCTTGCGGTGCAGCACGATCTGCACCGTGCGACCGACGAGTCCCGTGGCCGTGAGCTTGCATTCGAAGTTCACCACGTCGTCGACGAACACCACCTCGTCGACCAGCAGATCGCTGAGCTCGATGTCGCGGACCGGCGTCTGGCTTCCCAGGGCCACGGTGAACAGCGGCACTCCCTTGCGGCGGGCGTAGGCAGCGGCCTCGGCCAAGCCTTCTCCCTCGGTGTTGATGCCGTCGGTGAGCAGCACCAAGGCCGAGGGGGGCGTGCCGCGCAGGTCGTTGAGCACGCCGCGAATCCCCTGCCCCAGGCGCGTCGAGCTTCCTTCGGGCGCGTGGCTGCGCAGGTCGTCGAGCATTTGATCCATGCTTCCCGATTCCAACCGCGTGGCGTCCGAGACGAAATAGACCTTCAGCTTGTAGTGCCCGTCGATCGTACGGAGCACCTGGCCGCGATTCTCCAACAGCAGCGCCTTGGCCTGGTTCAGCCGGCTGGCCCCTTCGAGGTTTGCAGCCTTAAGGTGCCGGGCGACCGCCTCGCGCACCGCCGTGTTGTCGTAGCGGTCGACGATCCCCATGCTCGCCGAGTCGTCGACCATCACCACCACATATGGCAAGCCGGTGCGCGACTGCGTAATCAAAAACTGAGCGAGCATGAACGCGACCAGCGCCAACGCCGCGACGCGCAGCAGGGCCAAGGTCACGCGCATGCCCGGAGCCACGCTGCCACGCTCGCGGCCGTAGCACCAACTCACCAGCGCGACGATGCCGACGGCCAGCAGCACGGTGAGCCACGGCGGCAGATACCAGGTGGCGTGCAGCGCGCGCTGCACCCCCTCGCCCGCCTCGAGCGA
>DATAXP010000140.1:0-51041 GCA_036272935.1 Pirellulales bacterium
TCTTCGTGTTCACTCGAAACTCCTTTCGTGTTGCGGTTCGTGGAACGGCGCATCACCTTCCAACTCCCGCAAAACGCCGGGCGTTTCGAGTTTTTTTATGGAATCTCCCCGCCACGCGCTGCCGTGTACGCTGGTTTAAGGGCTAGCGTTCGTCGCTCGTAATGATGGATGAATTGAATGGGGACAAACTGGGTACGGCGTTCCAAATTTTGATTGAGTTGCGATAGAATTGAATTCGCGTTTGGATGAGTTTTGAAATCACGACCAGGGAATAACTTGCAACGCTGGATCAACGTAACGGCCATGCTATTTCAACATGGTCCCGAGCCGTTCGAATCCTAGTTCCAGCTTCTCTTTTCGCTGCGCGAATTTCGCAGAGCTAATTGTGCGGTCACGCGTTACGACGAGCAGTCGCAACGCACGACGCCGGCGAAAAAGTCCCTTGGGGACAAATTGGGGACAACGCGGCTCTTGCGTTGGTTTTGTGTCGCTCGTTCTTCCCGCAGCTCCGGGGAGAATCGAAGCATGGCTTCTCTCGAACGCCGCGGCGACCGCTTTCGCATCTTGTTTCGCTACGGCGGACAGAAGTTCAGCCGCGCACTGAAGACCGACCGTCGAGAAGACAGCGCTGGCAGCCGTCGCACGATTGGAGGACAACCTCCGCCGCGCGGAACTCGGCACCTTGGTCGTCCCCGAGGACATCGACGTGGCCACATTCCTGCTTTCCGATGGCCAGGCCAACGCACGCCCGACGGTGCCGGCGGTCCGATCACTCGGCCAGTTGCTTGACGCTTACATCGAGAGCGTCCCGGCCGAAAGCATCGAGGAGAGTTCGCTGCGCTGTCTCAAGGTTCACACCGCCCACTTCAAACGAGTGTTGAGCACGGGGTCCACTGTCGCCGGGCCGTTGAACCATTCGATGAATTGCTCCATCTCCGCCTCCAGGCGTTCCAAGTGCCTGCGGCCCGGAATGACCGGCCACGCGCGGATCTATTGCGGTTGCCAACCGATTGGCAAGATCGGCCTCGACTACGTGATGCGCTTCGTGCGCACCGAATTCTGGTGGTAGCGGCGCGCGAGCGGCGTCCTCAGGCCGTGTAACTTCTGCCCAGGCCCAGCGCCGCCAGCCCTTTGCGGTAGGTGATCGAACTGCGGTCGGCCCGGATGTGCACTTCTTCGCTCAGGTCCAACGGCAGGTCCTCGGGATACTGCTGCTCGACGATCGCCTTGTCCTCGGCGAACACCTGGTGGTTGAAATCGAGCGTCGACTGCAGCGGGGCCTCCTTGTCGAAGTTTCGGCAGATCGGCACGAACACACGCGTCTTGCGGGCTGACATCGGACAGCAGGCGTTCAGAATGTGCAACTGACCATCGTTCGGAAAGAAAACGGTCAGCTTGGCCGTGAACGGATACCACACCTCGAACAGCCGCCGCCATAAGAAACCCGGGGGATTGAGGTGCTTGAAGCCGACCGAGTAGTTACTCACCGTGCTGATGTAATCGGCGCGGAAGCCGCCGGCGGTCGGCTCGACGGTGTAGTTTGGCACCTCGGGATTCTGCCGTTCGCCAAACGTCTCGATGTGCACGAACGCGAAGTGGCTGACGTCGAGGAACCCTTCGACCTGCCGACCGGCTGCGGCATCGAGCTCGACCGAGTTCGGGAGCACTTGCAAGTAGTCGGAGTCGTCCCATTCGTGGAAATCAGGGAACGACTTCTCACCGGTGTCCGCGAGCTGCACCCAAATCAAGCCGTAGCGCTCGCGCGCCGGATACATCTGCAATTGCAGCTTGCTGGGGATGCCGCCCCCGGGATGCGCCGGGATGCAGACGCACTGTCCGTGGCCGTTATAGCGCAGTCCGTGATACTTGCAGATCAGTTGGTCGTCTTCGATCCAACCCAGGCTCAGCGGCGCCCCGCGGTGCAGGCACAGATCGCGTGCCGCCGCCACGCTCCCATCGGCCGATCGCCACAGCACCAGCCGCTCGTCGAGCAGCCGAGCCGCGAACGGCTTCTCGCGCACCTCGTGCGAAAAGGCCACCGGATACCAGAAGGGAACCAGCGCCCGCCAATCGCTTTCGGCAAACGTGCAGCCGCGGGGAAGTGGAATGCTCAACGCTAAATCTCTCGCATCTCAAATCGCCGCCTGCTAAATCGGTGCGTCTCTGCCGTGCTCGCGCTTTCAAACCGGCCAACGCACCGATATATATAACGCTGAAGATAGCTGTTCGCCGATCGCGTCGCTATGCGATCCTGGCATCCTGAAAAAGAGTATGTGGGAGGCGAATCCTTTCGCCGACAGGCCCGCGACAAACCTCGGCGGAAGTCGGCGATGGGAATCGCCTCCCACAGCCCATACAACATTTCTCCGCAGGCTGGTAGGAACGTCGTACCATGCGCGTCCATCATTTACAGCATGTGCCGTTCGAGGGGCTGGGGAGCATCGAGCCATGGCTGCTCGAGGCGGGGCACCGCGTGAGCCGCACCCGGCAGTTTGCCGGCGAACGGCCGCCGAGCGTGGACGATTTCGATTGGCTGATCGTGATGGGTGGCCCGATGGGGGCCAACGACGATGCCAAGCTGACTTGGATGACGCCCGAGAAGGCCCTGATCCGCCAGGCCATCGACGCGGGCAAGCGCGTGCTCGGCGTTTGCCTCGGGGCGCAGCTCTTGGCGGCCGTACTGGGAGCCAAGGTGTTCAAGAATGTCGAGCGTGAGATCGGCTGGTTCGACGTCGAACGCGCCCCCGATGCGACGAAGCATCGCCTCGGAGAAGTGTTGCCCAAACGTGCCGAGGTGTTCCATTGGCACGGCGACACGTTCGATCTGCCGAAAGGCGCGACGTTACTGGCCAGCAGCATCGCCTGCCGCAACCAGGCATTTGCCCTCGGCGACAAGGTGCTCGCCTTGCAGTTCCATCTGGAGATGACGCCCGACCTGGCGGCGGCGCTGGTCGATCATTGCGCCGACGAATTGGAGCCGCGCCCGTACATTCAGACCGGCGAACAGATGCTTGCCGTGCCGGAACGATTCGCGCGCGGCAACGCCATGATGAACAAAGTGCTCGAGGTACTTGCGGCATGAAAGGTACAACCATGCGAGGTTTCTGGTTCGTTGCGATTGCGCTCGCGGCGTTCTTGCCGGTCGAGGCGGCGGAAGAGACGAAGCCGGCGCCGCTGCGGTGGCCTGCGGTGGTCGATCACATTCGCTACTTCCCCGTCGTCAAGCACGAAGCCGCCATGGTCGGCGGCAAGTTCGCGGGTTCCAACGCCTCAGCCACCGAAGGCTTTCAAACCCTCGCTACGATCACGCAAGCGCCAAAGCCGGGCGAGTGGACCGAGATCGCGCTCGACAACCGTGAACCATATCGCTGGCTGCGGTACGAGTCGCCGGCGCACTCGCATGGCTTCGTGGCCGAGATTGAGTTCCTGGCTGGATCGCAGCGGATCGACGGTATCCCGTTCGTTCGCTACGACACGCCCGGCGGCGACGGTCGCAAAGCATTCGATCACGACACGAGCACCTGGGTCATCTCGCGCGAGAACGATCAGCCATTGGCGTGCCTCGATACCTGGGACCGCTCGGCGACGCGCGCGCCGGTGTTTCGTCCCGGGCCCCTTGAGTACGCGGAGCCGCAGGAAGTCGCGTTGGTCTGCCCCGGCCCTGCCGGCGATGCCGAGATTCGCTACACGCTCGACGGCACCATGCCGACCGCGGCGAACAGCAAGGTTTACACGCAACCGATTCGCATGGACCGCACGACCACGCTTGTCGCCACCGCGCACAAAGCAGCTCTTGCCGAAAGCCCGCCGACGTGGGGCACGTTCTTAGTCGGTCCTTCGGCGAAGCCCGGCCTGCACACGTTCCACATCGGCAACAGTCTTACCGGGACCACCAATCAATTCGCTCGTTTCGCGCGGACGGCAGGTTACGACCATACCTACATCAACTTCACGATGGGAGGCGCCTGGACGAACAAGCTGTGGAACATCGGCCTGGTCGAGAAGAAAGCTGATTGGGAGAAGGCACTGACCTCGCTGCCGCGGATCGACCACTTCACCGTTCAGCCGCGCGACTTCGACATTGCCGAGGAGGCCGATTACGAAATCCGCTTCTTCGATCTGATCCGCAAGCACTCGCCCGGCATGCAGCCTTGGTTGTACATCGAGTGGGTCGAGCGTGCTCGGCAGCGTCCGACCGATCAAGGCATCGTCCCCAGCCGGCAGATGAAGAAGCTGTACCCAGCGCAGACGTGGGAAGAGTCGATGTCGGCCATGCTGCTCTACGGCGAAGATTTGCAGCAGCAGGTGCTCGAAAACTATCACGGGGGACGTCGGCCGCGGATCATTCCCAGTTGCCTGGCGATGGGTTGGATCCACAACATGATCGACCGTGGCCAGGTACCGGGCATGCCACCGGGCTCCTTCTACCCCGAGCTGTTCGGCGACCAGGTGCATCCAAACCACAGCGGCGGGTACCTGGTCGACCTGACCTGGTTCGCCGCGTTCTATCGCCAGTCGCCGGTCGGCACGGTGCTGCCTGTGAGCACGCCGGTGACTGCCGAGCAGGCCGCCGTGATGCAAGAGCTAGCCTGGAGCGTCGTCAAGAACTATCCCGACTGCGGGCAGTACGAAGCAGGGACGACGCCGGTTGCCAAACCCGAATTTCTCGCTGCCGCCGCGGCGGCGAGTGCCGGCGCCACGGTGCCGATCACGCTCACGTCGACGACGCCGGGGGCATGGTTCCGCTACACGCTCGATGGCACCGTGCCAACGCGCACCCGCGGCTATGTGTACTGCGGCATCGTCAGTGTTCCACCCGAAGCGACGCTCAAGGCCGTCGCCTACCGCAGCGGCATGGCCGATAGCCCAGTGTCCGAGTGGAAGCCGCCGGTGCGCTGAGCCGCCGCGCCGAGCGCTCGGCGCGAGTTGGCTTTTTCTGCGCTGGAGCGCGGCGTACCTGTTCATTAGTGTGCGCAAATGGGAACGTCTTGCGCTTTGAGAACTCGAACTGCGTTGTGCGCGTGTGCGGAATTGTTTGGCCCGGGCCAAAAAACCACCTTCGTTTCTTGGTCTTTACCCCCCGGGGACCCCTCAGGAGCCAAAAAATAAACGCTCCGAGTTTTTTGGCCCAGAAACTCCGCCGCGGGCAGGGGATGATTCCTCCTTGCGTCGGGTGTTTCGGGCGACTAATTTCGATTGAGCCACGGGCGATTGTGCCGTGGCGAGTTCGCACGCAGGGGGATCGCGGCGATGAAGCTTCCACACTGGCTGCGCGGACGCAAGGCGAAACGCTGCTCATCGACGGTGCTGCGGCGGAACAATCGCCGGCTCGGTTTCGAGTCGCTCGAAGGGCGCCGGCTGCTAACGGGACTCCTGGTGACGACCGCGGCCGACAGCGTGACCGGCTCGCTGCGCGCCGAGATTGCCACCGCTAACGCCGACTCGGCGGCCGGGCAGTCCGACACGATCACGTTCGCCGCGGCACTCAACGGTCAGACGATCAACATCAACCCGGCCAGCGGCGCGCTGGAGCTCACTGCCGGGGCAGGCCTGATCACCATCAACGGCGGCAACCAGGTCACGCTCAGCGGACAGAACCAAACCCAAATCCTCGTCGTCGACCAGGGAGCGAATGCATCGCTCACCGGCCTGGCATTCACGGCCGGCTCGAACGCCAGCGGCAGCGGCGGAGCAATCTACACGAACGGGTCGCTGACCATCACCAGCTCGACCTTCACCAGCAACGCGGCCAACCCATCGAACGGCAACGGCGGCGCGATTTGGAACCAAGGAACCTTGGTCGTCAGCAACTCGACCTTCTCGTTGAACACGACGGGCGAATTCGGCGGCGCAATCGAAACCGATACCGGCTCCGCCACGATCACCGGCTCAACCTTCTCCGGCAACTCGGCCCAAACCGGCGGCGCCTTGGCCGGTTACGGCGGCACCCTGACCGTCAGCACCAGCACCATTTCCGGAAACTCAGCGACCGACGGCGGCGGCATCTACAACAACGCTGCGCTCACGGTCGTCAACTCCACGATTTCCGGCAACACCGCCTCGTCCACTTCGGGCTACGGAGAGCTCGGCGGCGGCATCTATAACGACTTCGACGGCGTGGCGACACTCAGCAATTCGACCATCTCAGGCAACTCCGCGGCGGCGCTTGGCGGCGGGCTGTTCAACTGGGGCACCGACACGCTCAGCAACGTCACGATTGCCGCGAACTCATCCGACCAGTTCGGCGGTGGCATCTATCAATACTCCGGCTTCGGCGCCACGACGATCGTCAACACCATCGTCGCCAAGAACACTGCCACCGACGGCGATCCCGACATCGACGGCCCGATCGTCTCGACCAGCACGAGCAACCTTGTCGGCGACGGCACCGGCATGACCGGCATCGCCAACGGCAGCGGCGGCAACCAGGTCGGCACCAGCGGTAGCCCGATCGATCCGTTGCTCGGCCCGCTGCAAAACAACGGCGGCACGACACAGACGATGGCCCTGGGCAGCGGCAGCCCGGCCATCAATGCCGGCGGCGCCGTGACGACGCTTGCCTCGTCCGTCTCCGTCACGGCCACGACGTTCGCCACCAGCACAGTGACGAACTACGCCGCAATCGCTAGCTCGCCGGGAACCTTCGTCATTCAAATCGACAGCGAGCAGATTCTCATCACCGGCTACAACTCCTCGGACAGCACCGTAACGGTGGTCCGCGGATACAACGGCACCACGGCCGCCGCGCACGCTGCCGGCGCCGGAGTCGTTCTGCCATACGACCAGATCGGTGTTGCCCGCGTCGGCGCGCCTGATCTCGGCGCATCTGAATACCACGCGTCGCCGATCATCATCACTCTCGGGACGACGAGTGCGGTGTACCCGGCCGGTAGCGGTCCCACGTTGATCGCCCCCACGGCGACGGCTTCTGCCGGGGCCAACGGCCTGGCCAGCTCGAAGCTCACGGTGCAGATCGGCTCGGCCGGCGGCACCGACGTGGTGACGGTCGTTGCCGGAGGCAGCCTCACGATCACCGGCAACCAACTGTTCCTCAGCGGAGTGTGGATCGCGAACTTCGCTGCCGGAGCCGGCTCGTCGCCGTTGGTCGTGCAGTTCAATGGCGCGGCGACCACCGCGACCGTGCAGGTGGTGCTCCAGCACGTCGCGTTCTACAACACGAATCCGTCGCCGGCGCTCTACAACCGCACGGCAACGTTCACGCTCGCCGATAGCAAGGGTGTCGCTTCAACGCCGGTGACCGAGACGATCCAGGTCGTCGACCTGCCGCCGGCGATCGGCAATCTTGGCCCCACGGTTACCTACTCGGCCGGTAGCGGTGCGACGTTGGTTGCCGCCGGCGCTACCATCACCCCCAGCAGCATCGGTTTGGCCAGCTCGAAGCTCACGGTGCAGATCGGTTCGTCCGGCAGCGCTGACGTGGTGACGATTGTCGTCGGTGGCGGCGTGACAATCTCCGGCAACACGCTCAGCTACAACGGCACGGCGATCGGCACGTTCACGGCCGGTGCCGGATCGTCGCCCCTGCTGGTGCAGTTCAACGCCGCGGCCACGGCCGCCGCCGTGCAGGCGGTCATCGACCACGTGGCGTTCTACAACACCAGCTCGTCGCCGAGCGTCTACGATCGCACGCTTACGTTCACGCTGGTCGATAGCAAGGGAACTTCATCGACACCGACTAGCGAGACGATCCACTTTGTCGACAATCCACCGGCGCTCGGCGGCATCGGCAGCAGCGTGAGTTACACGGCAGGTAGTGGCGCGACCTTGGTCGCCTCCAGCGCTACCGTCACGGTAGGCAGCCTGGGCGTGGCCGACGCGAAGCTCACGGTGAGCATCGGATCGTCAGGGGGCGCGGATGTGGTGACCATCGTCGCCGGTGGCGGTGTGACGATCTCCGGCAGCACACTGAGCTACAACGGTACGGCGATCGCTAACTTCGTGGCCGGAGCCGGCTCGTCGCCGTTGGTCGTGCAATTCTTCGCCTCAGCTACGACCGCAGCCGTGCAGGCCGTGATCGAGCGGGTGGCGTTCTACAACACCAACGCATCGCCGAGCATCTACGACCGGTCGCTCGCGTTCACGCTTGCCGATAGCAAGGGAGTCGCTTCCTCGCCAGTTACTGAGACGGTTCACTTCGTGGCTGCGCCGCCGGTGATCGGCAATCTTGGTTCGACGATCAACTACGCCCCGGGGAGCGGGCCAACGACTGTCGCCTCGGGGGCTACGGTGACGGCGGGCACCAACGGCCTGGCCGGATCGAAGCTCACAGTTAGTCTCGGCTCGGCCGGCAGCGCTGATATGGTGACGATCGTCGCCGGCGGCGGCGTGACGCTCAGCGGCAGCCAGGTACTGTACAACGGCACGGTGATCGGCAACTTCGTCGCCGGTTCGGGCTCGAACCCGCTGATCGTGCAGTTCAACGGTGCCGCCACGGCAGCTGCCGTGCAAGCCGTTGTGGATGGCGTGGCGTACTACAACACGAATCCGTCGATGAGTGTTTACGACCGCACGATCTCGTTCACGCTTGCCGATAGCAAGGGAAATTCGGCGGCGGCGGTCAGCAAGACGATCCACGTGACGTAGTGTTTCCGCGGGCCGCTTGGGGATCGTGCGCGGCTGCCGGGCGGCGTTCCTTGCTTGCTTCCCGGGTACGCTCTGGTACTCTAGCACGGTCGAGCGGGAAGACTGGGGCGTTTGTTCGGGTTGCGGAGGGCGTTATGGCCAAGGCCAAGAAGAAAGTTTCGCGGACCAACGACAAGCCCGAGAAGCCGGCCCCCAAAGCCGATCGCAAGACGGCCAAGAAGCCGGTCAAGAAGACTGCCGCCGCCAACGCCAAGCCGAACTTCTCGCGATTCGAAAACGCCCTGGCCAAGCACGCAGCGACCGAAACCTGGAGCAAGCTCGGCTTGGCTGCCACGCTGGCCCACGTCCATGAGGCGCTCGAAGCGCAACTGCACGAGGTTCAGCACGCCATCGGTGCGATCGAAGAGCTGATGGAAGCGCACGGGGAACAGTGCGCACTGGCCGACGTGAAATAGCTTAAAGCACGCGGCCCGCAAACGCGCGGCTTCGTGTTCCTTGACGGTCACCGTTGCCGTGCGGCGTCGCTCACTGCCTCGATCACGCGCATGTTCTCCACCGCATCGGCAAAGGGCGTGGGGACCGGCCGGTCTTCGAGCACGGCCTGCGAGAATAGATCACCCTGGATGGTGTACTGGTCGCAAACGGGGAATGTGATTTCGTTCGTGCCGCCGGCCGTTTGATGCCACAGCCGGCACGGCCGATCGGTGGGAGCGTTGAACGGAATCTCGATCTCGATGCGACCCTCGGTACCGACGATCTGCACACGCTGATACGGCGCAAGCTGCGTGCCGCAGGTGAACGTGGCTGTGCCCGTGGGGAACTCGAGGATCGCGCTGGCGATGCGGTCGGTGCCGAACTGCGGGTCGAGTTCGACCTTAGCCTGCACCTGTGTCGGCTCAGCAGCGAACAGCCAGCGCGCCAGCGAAATGGGATAGCAGCCGATGTCCATCAGCGCTCCGCCGCCGATCGCAGCCTGGTTGCGCACATTCTGCGGATCGCGATTGAAATACGAGAAGAAGCACTGAATGGTGCGTAGCGCGCCGATCGCACCCGTGGTGGCTAGCTCGCGTGCCTTGATCCATTGCGGATGGTGGCGATACATGAACGCTTCCATCAGCTTCAGCCGCGGATGCGCGCGTCCAGCGGCAGCCAACTGCTCGGCTTCGGCAACGCTCAAGCCGATCGGCTTCTCGCACAGCACGTGCTTGCCTGCCTCGAGCGCGCGGATCGACCAAGGAACGTGCAGATGATTGGGCAACGGAATGTATACGGCATCGATGTCGCGGTCGGCCAACAGCTCGTCGTACGATCCATAGGCTCGCGGCAGACCCAGCTCGCGCGCGGCTTCGCGCGCTTTGTCGATCGAGCGCGATGCGATGGCCAAAATGTCGCAGCGCTTGCCGCGCTGCATCGCCGGAACCACCTTCACAGTTGCGATCTTGGCGGCGCCGAGAATTCCCCAACGGATTTTACTCATGCTTGTATTGCGCTACGGAATAGTGCGAATGCATTCAGTCTGATTCATCGCAGCAGTCATTTTTGCGCGGTTAGGGCGTGGACTCGCGCGGGGCCGATCGTTACATTTGTCCGAGGCACCTTGGGGGGAGGTCACCGCAGGCGCGAAAGGCTCCTGGGATGAAGGGTAACATGGTTCGCTGTCCCAAATGCAGTTGCGACGATCTCGCCGTAAGCCGCTGGCGTTGGTACGACTGGCTGTGGACGATCGTGGGGCGACAGCCAGTGCGCTGCCGGTGTTGCAGTAAGCGATTCCACGCGCGACGACTTCTGGCGCTGAAGCTTAGCCCGGCCATGCACGCGCCTCCTTCCGCCGCGCTGACGCAGCGGATGCGCTGACCGTTTTTCCTATGCTCTTTCGCCTGTGTCGGCTGCACCGGCCCAGACAGGCAGGTCATCTATTCCATCTGGCAGCTTGTGCCACCGGCGGCAGGGAGATACGCGCTCTGCACATAGTCGATCACCATGCGGTGCGCACTGAACCGCCAGGCCAGCGAGCTGATGCTGTTCATCATCCGCTTGATCCACGAGCGCGGCAGACCGTCGATGTCGCGGTCGTAGTACAGCGGGATGACCTCTTCGCGCAGCACCCGAAACAGATCGGCGGCGTCGCGCCGGTCGAGCATCTCGTGGTTGACGTGACTGGTGCCTTTGCCGATGGCGAAGCCGTTCTTGCCGTCGTACGCCTCAGCCCACCACCCGTCGAGGACCGACAAGTTCAGGCCGCCGTTGAGCACCACCTTCTGGCCGCTGGTGCCCGAGGCCTCCAACGGCCGTCGGGGATTGTTGAGCCACACGTCGACGCCCTGAATCAGATGGCGGCAGACGTTGATGTCGTAATCCTCGATGAACGCCACGCGCGTGGCGAGTTTTGGATCGTGCCGCAGGTTGGCGATCCGCTTGATCATCTGCTTGCCGGGCTCGTCGGCCGGGTGGGCCTTGCCGGCGAAGATGAACTGTACCGGACGATCATTATCGGCGAGGATCTCGTGCAGTTGCTCCAGATCGGAGAGGATCAGATCGGCGCGTTTGTAGGTGGCAAAGCGCCGGGCGAAGCCGATCGTGAGCACGTTCGGGTCGAGCATGTTGCGGGCAAATTCCACCACCTCATCGCTTTCGCCGCGGCGGCGATACTGCCGGCTCACGCGGCGGCGGACGAACGCCAGCAACTGGTTCTTGAGCAGGTGGTGCGTCTCCCACAGTTCGCCGGGATCGACGCTGTGAATCCCCTGCCACACCTCGGGCTGGCTGACGCGCTTGCTCCAGTCGACCGGGAAATAACGGTCGTACAGTTGCACCATCTGCCAGGCGGTCCAACTGGGGACGTGGACGCCGTTGGTGATGTGGCCGATGGGGATTTCTTCCTCGACGCGCCACGGCCACAGGTGCGCCCACATCCGGCGGCTGACCTGGCCGTGCAGCGAGCTGACGGCGTTGGCCCGCCGCGACAGCTTCAATGCCAGCACGGTCATGCAGAACGTTTCGCCGCCGTTGTGCGGCTCGACCCGTCCCAGCCCCATGAGCTGTTCGTGCGAGATTCCCAGGCGGTCGCGCGTAGGGCCGAGATGTTCTTCGATCAGACCGCCGTCGAAGCGGTCGTGGCCGGCGGGGACGGGTGTATGCGTGGTGAAGCAGGTGTGCTGGGCCACTTCGCGCAGCGCCTCGTCGAAAGAGATGCCGTCGTCCTCCATCATCATGCGGATGACTTCGAGCGTTGCGAAGGCACTGTGCCCTTCGTTCAGATGGTAGACTCCCGGAGTAACGCCCATGGCCCGCAGCGCTCGCACGCCGCCCACGCCCAGCACCAGCTCTTGGCGGATGCGGGTGCGCGTATCGCCGCCGTACAGCCGGCTGGTCAGCTCACGGTCCTCGGGACTGTTGCCTTCCACGTCGCAATCGAGTAGGTACAGCGGCACGCGCCCCGTGCGCATGTGCCACACTTTGAACAGCAGTTTGCCGTGGCGGGTGTCGATGTTCAGCAACAACGGCTTGCCGTCGACGCCAACGGCCGGCGACATCGGCACGTTCTCGACCTTGGTGTCGAGATACTCCTCTTGCTGGTACCCGTCGGCATTGAGATGCTGCTTGAAATAGCCTTGATCGTAGAACAAACCGACGGCGACGAATGGCAAGCCCAGGTCGCTGGCGCTTTTCACGTGATCGCCCGAGAGCACGCCGAGGCCGCCGGAATAGATTGGCACCGATTCGTGCACGCCGAACTCGGCCGAGAAATAGGCGACCGGTTTCGACCCCAGCACGCCGGCGTGGGTGGTCGACCAGGTTTGCGCGCTGGCCAGGTAGTCTTTCAGCCGTCGGTAGGCGTGATTCACGCGACTGTACAGCACCAGCTCGGCGGCACGCGCTTCGAGCCGCTCGGGGGTGAACTCGCTCAAGAGCGCGATCGGGTTGTGATCGAGCTGTCGCCAGCGGATCGGGTCGAGGTCCCGAAACACGTTGACCACTTCCGGCTGCCAGGTCCACCACAGGTTATTGGCCAAGGCCAGACACTTGTCGTACAGCGTCAGCGAGTTGACGCTGCCGAAATGGCCTTTTTCAGTCACGGTGTTCGAAGGTGCCACGCTCGTTTGGCTCATAGCAAACAGTCCCAAGCATTGCCCACAGGGTTGCGAATCTGGCGCGAACGGCCGGAACGATGCGAGAACCAGCAGTATACCGATTTATGGTTGACGAGCGACGAGTGCAAGCACTTGCGACGCATTTTTTGCGATCAACTGCTGGCATCCGCCGCTCAGGAAAACGCCCGGCAGGATACCGCGCGCCGCGGAGATAGGCAATCACTCACCGAGATCGACGACAAAGCATGCCGGCAATCAGGCCGTCCGGCGTGCCGAGGACCGGTTTCAGCCGTGCAGCGAATTCGTTGTAACACGATCAGGCGCGAGGCTGCTTGAACCGCCACCATCGTGCAGCGATTATCCATGTAACGCGGCAAGGATCGACAACGCGCCGGATTCAACAATAGTTTCGTGAACAAGAATGACATCGCGGGCCATCAAGTCATGAAAGAGCCCTTCGGTCGAACGGAATCGTTGCGAAAGGCGCGATGCAGCCAGATCGCCATAGCAGCGTTGCGATACTGCGCGGTCTGGTGCCTAGCTGGGTTGCGCTTGTTGGCGGCCGACGATAATCCGTTTGGGCTGCCGGAACCTCGTGATCGTACCTGCCCTGGGTCTGTCGTGTTGCATGGCGGCGGTAATCGAGGCTTGGCCGGCGAACTGCGGCTGGAGTTTGTCCGCCTGGCCGGAGGCAAGCAAGCACGCATCGTGTTGATTCCGTCCGATATGGTCCAACGTGGCAAAGACGCGGATGGCCGCGCGTTGGAAATCGAAGAATCGGTGGCAGAATGTTCGTGCAGGGGAGCGACCCGCGGGTGGTCACATGGCACGCGCTGCACCCCGGCGACGAAGCTGTGCTCCGTCAGGGACCCGATGGATATATCCTTGAGCTTGAAGATTGGACGATCGACAATCGCTGAGCGCTTGGTCGCGCCCGAGTGACTGACGAAATGCTAATGCTCACCCGACGTCCCCCAGCTCCAGCACGCGGCCGTAGCGCGTGAGCATCATCTTGCGCAGGCGTTGGTGCGCGGGCTGGCCGAGGCCAGGATCGACCATCACCATTTGCCGCGCGTCGGCGCGGGCTTCGTTAAGTATGTCGAGGTCGCGGCGCAGGTCGGCAATGCGCAGCGGCGGCAGACCGTGCTGCTGTGTGCCCAACAGGTCGCCGGGGCCACGCAGACGGAAATCGATTTCGGCCAGTTCGAAGCCGTCGGTCGTGCGAATAAACGCATCGAGCCGCTCACGAGCGTCGTCGGTGCGTGCCTCGGCGAACACGCAGCAATATCCCGGCCGGTTGCCGCGGCTAATGCGGCCACGCAACTGGTGCAACTGCGCCAGCCCGAATCGATCGCCGTCTTCGATTGTCAGCAGGGTGGCGTTTGGCACATCGACACCGACTTCGACGACCGTGGTGGCCACAAGCACCCGCGTTTTGCCGCTCCGGAACGCCTCCATCGCGGCGTCTTTTTCGGCGGCGCTCATCCGGCCATGGACCAACCCAAGGCGGAACGCTTCGAGCGGTCCGTGCGACAGGTGCTCGAACATCTGTTCAGCACTGGCCAGCGCCGGCGCATCGAGTGCCGGCGGCTCGTTGTCGTCGGAGCCGACCACCGGTGCGATCACGTATGCTTGGCTGCCTGAGCGAAGGTGCTTGCGAAAGAACTCCCACCACCGTTCGCGCTGTTCGGCCGCGGCAAGGTAGGTATGCACCGGTTGGCGGCCGGGCGGGGCATCGCGGATGGTGGTCACATCGAGATCGCCGAACATGGTCATGGCAATCGAGCGCGGGATGGGCGTGGCAGTCATCACCAGGTAATGCGCGCCGCTGCTGCCGCGCTTGAGCGTTTCGCGCTGGCGGACGCCGAACTTATGTTGCTCGTCGATCACCACCAGCGCTAGTTTTGCAAACTCGACATCGTGTTGCAGGATCGCTTGCGTGCCGATCACCACGTCGAGTTCGCCGGTGCGCAAATCCGCGAGCATTTTTTCGCGCTCGCGGGACGAGATGCCCGAAACCAGGCAGCCCCAGCGCACCTGGCTGCTCGAAAGCAACAGGCCCAGCGTTTGGGCATGTTGCCGGGCGAGGATTTCGGTCGGCGCCATGATTGCCGCCTGGTAGCCGTGCGCCACCGCCAGCAGCACGGCGTCGATGGCCACCGCGGTTTTGCCGCTGCCGACGTCGCCTTGCAGCAGGCGGTTCATCGGGTGCGGACGGGCCATGTCGGCCCGAACCTCGCGGATCGCCTGCTCCTGGCCGGCGGTCAGCTCGAAAGGGAACAGCCGTCGAATGCGGGCGTCGATCCGTGCCGTCGCTTCCAGGGGCGGTGCGGCGGCCAGCACCCGACGCTGCTGATGCTTGATCGCCAGCGCCAGTTGCAGCATGAACAGTTCTTGGTAGATGAACCGTCGGCGGGCATGCTCGAGCATCGCTCGGTCGGCCGGGAAGTGGATCGCCGGCACTGCGGCGCGCAGCGGCCAGAGCTTGTGCTCGGCCAGGTACTCGGGTGGAAACGCCTCGTCGAGCAGTTCGACACACAGCTCCAATGCGGCGCGCACCGCGCGGCGGACGTGGAACTGTTTCAAGCCTTCGGTCAGCGGATAGACCGGCAGCAGCTTGGCGGTCGATTCTTCCGGCTCGACGTCGAGCCACTGCACCGTGGGCTGCACCAGTTGCCACGAACCTTCCTTGAACCGTGGCTTGCCGGCCAGCAGCACTTGCTGGCCCACTTGGACCTTCTCGCGCAGGAACGGCTGGTTGAACCACAGTGCTCGCAGTGTCCCGGCTCCCGAGCGAACCAGCGCGGCCACCAGCGAACGTCGGCCGCGCGTGCGGCGGCAGTCGACATCGAGCACCGTGCCGCGCAGCCGCAGCAGCTTGCCTTCTTCCAGATCGTCGAGCGAGTGCAGGTCGATCAGGTCGTGATAATCGCGCGGAAAATGGAACAGCAGATCGCGCGCGGTCACCTGCCCCAGGCGATGAAACGCCTCGACGCGCTGCGGGCCGACTCCCTTGAGAAACTGCACCGGCGTGGCCAGCAGATCGGCAGGGGCTTCGCTCATACGAGCCATTGTAATGGTTTAACCGGCGGGCTTGCCCGCCGCGCACGGCGACGAAGGTCACCGGCAAACTAGGACGGCGCGCGGCGGAACTGTTGGATCGCGGCCACCGCCAGTTCGTCGCAGCGGTCGTTCTCCGGGTGGCCGCTGTGGCCGGCGACGCGGGTATAGACGAGCTGATGGTCGGCTACCAGCTCGTCGAGCCGCCGCCACAGATCCTCATTCTTCACTTCTGCCCAGCGGTTGCGCTCGCGGCGTCGCCAGCCGTTGGCCTTCCACTTGGCCATCCATTCGCTGAGCCCCTTGCCGACGTACACGCTGTCGGTGAGCAGCTCGACGTGCGTCGGCCGAGTGAGGGTTTCCAGCCCGCGGACGACCGCCATCAGTTCCATGCGGTTGTTCGTGGTAAGCGCCTCGCCGCCGGAACGTTCGATCTCCTTGCCCGAGCCGGGATGGCGGAGAATGAACGCCCAGCCGCCGGGACCGGGATTGCCCGAGCAGGCGCCATCGGTGAATAGTTGGACTTCGGCGGAGTCGGCAGGCGGCATCGTGCGATGTTCCTCGTTAGCCCCCGGCTCTCTCGCCGGGGGCTAAAGCGCACCATGGCGACACATCACGCCGCCGGTGGCGTTGCGGCGGCTCGTTCGTACTCCAGCCGCTTGGGGCGCGTCAAGTCGTCGGCGCCGTCGGCCAACGGCGTCTCAAGCCGCTCCGTGGCCGGTAACTGCCAAGCCAAACGCACAGTGAACGTGCTCCCCTTGCCCAACTCGCTGGCCAGCGAGATTTCGCCCCCCAACAGCTTGCACAGTTCCTTGACGATCGACAGCCCCAGGCCGGTGCCCGAGTACTCGCGGGTCATCGCATCGCCCCCTTGCAGCACGGTGTTCCCCTGCCGGAACTTCTCGAAGATTTTTACCTGGTCTTCCTCGGCGATCCCCACGCCGGTGTCCGACACCACCAGGTTCAGGTCGCCAGAGGTGCCGCGGCGGGCCTGGATCACGATCCGTCCTCCTTCGGGCGTGAACTTGATGGCGTTCGAAAGCAGATTGTTGAGAATCTGCTGCACCTTGCCCTGGTCTTGCCGCAGCTCGGGCAGTCCCGGCTCGATTTCTACATCCAGGTCGATGTTCTTCTTCTCGGTCAGCGGGCGGGCCATGTCGCTCTGGGCGGCAATCACCTGCTCGATGCGGAAATCGCTCAGCCGCACGTCCATCTTGCCGCTCTCGATCTTTGCCAGGTCGAGAATGTCGTTGATCATATCGAGCAGCACACGTCCTGATTTCTGGATGTTTCCGACGTACCGCTGCTGCTTGTCGTCCAGCGACTTGATCGAGCTGAGCACGTCGCTGAAGCCGATGATGCTGTTCAAGGGCGTGCGCAGTTCGTGGCTCATCGTGGCCAAAAAGTCGCTCTTGAGCCGGTTCATCTCGAACAACTGCATGTTGAGCTGCGCGAGCTGGTCGACCTTGCCGTCCAGGTCGCCGTTCACCTTGCGTAGCTCCTGCTGCGTCGCAACCAGGTGGCGCAACATGCGGTTGAACGCCGTGCTTAGCTCTTCGAACTCGTCGCCCGTGCGGATCTCGGAGCGCTGCTCGATGTCGCCTTTACTTACCGCGTCGCTGACGTCGCGCAGGTGCTTCAGCGGCTTGACGATCACGTAGCGGACGATCACGTAGCTGGCAAAGATGGCAAGCACCACCGTGATGATGGCCGTCGCGATCAGGATGCCGCGGTTGATGGCGAGTTTTAATTTCGTCGGCCCGTTGCTGATCCGCACCCGGGCCACGGCCATCAGATCGCCTTCGGACAGGTTCGGTCGGCCACGCAGCGTGTTGTGGCAGTTCACGCAACTGTCGCTGGTGGCGAACACCGCTTGGTAATACTGATAGTCGTTGTCGTTGTTCACGAGCCGTTCGTCCTTGACCACAGGCTCGCGAGTTTCGGGGGGCGACTTGGCGGTGCGCATGAACTTGGCCAACATCGTCCGTTCCCAGTCGTCGAGCGGCTGCTTGTCGGGATCGGCCGACCCGGGAACGATGAACGTGCCGTTGTAGTCGCGGCTTTGCAGGTTCGAGAGCAGCGTTTGCAGCGGGCCGGCGAAGGCGGCGTTCGTGCCGGTCGACTCCCACTTCACGGCGTGGTTTTGCAGCAGGATCATGTCGACCAACTGGTGGGCGCGCGTCTGCCGCTGATCCTTCACCACCCCCTCGGTCATCGAACCGTACCACCAGAAGCTGCCAGCAATCAGCAGCAGCAAGCAAGTGCCGAACAGCAGCAAGCACTTGCGCTCGAGGCTCTTTTCGCCCAACGTCCGTTTGAACCAGCGGTACGACATACCTGCCATTCTAGGTGAACTTGGGAAGGACGGCCAAGAGAAACCGCTGCGAGCACCATGCTCTGGCGTCGTCGATTGGCAGCAAGGCGGAAATCTTTGCCTCGTCCGACAAGTCGGCTAAACCTCGCTTAACGCTGCGACCGATATATGGCGACAACTCGCACAAATCTGCGCGGCCCTCACCCAACCATGGATGCGAATATGAGGCGCTTGATTTTCGGCACCGGCCTGTTGACCTCGCTGCTGGCGACTCCCGTGCTGGCACAAAACGGTCAGAATCAAAACCAGCCGAACTACCAGCAACGCACCCTTGGCCAGCGCTTGGGCCAGTTCGGCCGCAACCTGTTCGGGGCGTCGGACCAGCAATCTCAACAGCAGCAGTACGAGCCTGAGCCGGGATATGTCCAGCCGTCGTACGCCGGCCAGCGCACACCGCAGCGCTCGTCGCAGCAGCAACAAAACCAGAAACCTCGCGCCCCCCAGCCGTCGAATCAGGCGTTCGATCCGTTCTCCAAGACCGATCAGCCGCTGAGAACTTCTGGCAAGTCGAGCGGCGGCCAGGCCAATGCGCCGACCAGCTCGCGCAAACCATCGTCGATCGGCCCGGGCCGACTGGTCGAGCAAGACCTGGCGACCGAGGAATCTGCACCGGCATCGTCCGCTACGGCGCAGCGCAAACCTGCCCCGAGTCGAAGCAGTTCGGTTGGCAGTGCCGCGGCCAAAGCCGGCTCGGCAGGCGCGACCAAGTCGGTCGCTTCGAGTCCCAAGCACACATCGGTGCCGCAGTACGACGCCGAGCGTCCGGTCAGCAAATCGAGCGGTTCGCCGGCTGAAGTTGCGTCGAAGCCCCGCCGCTCGGAACCGATCACCAGCGCCGACGACGCCGAACCGCTCTCGGGCGAACGCCTATCGAGTGGCACGCAGGCCTCGTCGGCCAAGAACATGTCGGCCGCCGCGAGCAAGGAGCCGACCTACGTCAAGGAATCGTCGCCAGCCACGACGGCCCCTCCGGCAAAGTCCCCGGCGCCGCGCGTCGCCGAAGATCGCCTGCTGCTCTCGCCCAAAAGCCCGATGATCAGCGTTCAGACCAGCGGGCCGCGCAAAATCACGGTCGGTAAGGAGGCTCAATACACGATCGCGATCACCAACGCCGGCGAAGCGACCGCCAGCGACGTGGTCGTGGCGATCGCCATTCCAGCCTGGGCCGACGTGGTCGACGGCCGCGCCACGATCGGTTCGGCGGCCCGGGCCGACGCCGACGGCTTTCAGTGGACCATCCCGTCGCTGGCGGTCCAGTCGCACCATGAACTAGTGCTGAAGCTGATTCCGCGCAAGAGCCAGGCGTTCGATCTGGCAGTGCGGTGGTCGTGCGCTCCGCCGATGACGCAAGCCACCGTCGAAGTGCAGGAGCCGAAGCTGCACATGAACATCTCCGGGCCGACCGACGTGACGTACGGCCAGCAACATCTGTACAAGCTCACGGTCAGCAACCCGGGCAACGGCGACGCCGATGATGTGGCGATCCACCTGCTGCCGGTCACGCCGGGCGAAGGGAGCACCGCCAGCCACAAGGTCGGCAAGCTGAAGGCCGGTAGCAGCATGTCGGTCGAGATCGAACTGACGGCGCGCCAGGCGGGCAAGCTGGCAATCCGGGCCGACGCCACCGGCGAGGCGGGGTTGCAATCGCACGCGGCGATCGACGTGTGGGTGCGCCGCGCAGCACTGCAAACGACCGTCGTCATGCCCAAAGCTCACTACGCCGGCGCACCGCTGCAGGGCGAAGTGCGGATCGCCAATCCTGGCGATGCAGCGGCCTCGAAGGTCGCCGTCACTGTCACGCTACCGCCGGGAAGCGAATTCATCGGAGCCGGCGACGGTGGCAGCTATCAGGCCTCGCGCAGCGAGGTAACCTGGCTGCTCGACGAACTGGCCGCCGGCAGCGAGCGCGGCCTGTGGTTTAAGTACAAGACCAAGTCGGCCGGTACGGCACGCGTCGAAGCGGTCGCCATTGCCGAGGCTGACCTGAAGAGCAACGCGATGGCCGCTACCGAGATCATGGCCGTGGCCGACTTGGTGCTCGACGTGGCCGACCCAGCCGGTCCGATCCCGGTCGGCGACGACATGGTTTACACCGTGCGGCTGCGCAACCGCGGCACGAGCATGGCGCACGACGTGGGGATGGTCGCCTACTTTTCCGAAGGCATCGAGCCGGTGGCGGTCGAAGGGGGCGGTCACCAGATCGTCCCCGGCACCGTCACCTTCAAGCCCATCTCGCTGGCTGCCGGTGGCGAAGCGGTGTACAGCGTGAAGGCCCGGGCCTCGACTGGCGGCAACCATCAGATGCGCGTCGAGATGGAGTGCAAGCCACTGGGTACCCGGCTGACGCAAGAGCTGACGACGCTGTTCTACAACGACGAACAGATCGCCACGAAGCCGCCGAACACCGAGACACGGTAAGGCCGCATCCAACGCTTAGAGCGCTGCTCATGGTCGTGTAGCGTTTGCCAGCCCCGAGCGCGAGCGAGGGGTGTTGTGGGTCCAACGCGATTTGGTGCCGAACTCATGTTCCACGCGGGGAACCCCTCGCTCGCGCTCGGGGCTACGAGCTTCGGCAACGCTAGACGTTCTTAACAAGCGCTCTAGCCGCCACGTCCACGCAGCGCGCGCTAATCCAAGTGCGTGTCTTCGACCGCGGCTCCTGGTAGATCGGTGAGCGTCGGCGATCGCGGCATCCACGGGCTGGTTTGCCAGTTGTCGACCGGCGGCTTGGAAGGCTGAAATGGCGGAATCGTCAACTCCAGGTCGGTGGCTAGCGCGTTGACGAATGGCTCGTACAGCGCGCGCAGTTCGCCGAGCGCCTTACCCGTTGCGGCGACGTCGTGCATCGGCAGCCCCGCTTCGCTGAGCATGGTCAGGAGCCGGGCGAGCTCGTCCGGCGGCAGCCGATCGGGTTCCGGCGCCTTGGGTCGTGTCTTCGTCACCAGCCCCAGGTCGACCGCAGCATGCCGGGCGATGGCAAATGTGAGCCGTGCCTGGTAATCGTCCGAGCAATCGACCCCGGCAATCAGCAGGGCCGAGGTGTCGAGGACCGTCGTCAGCGCGCCGAGCCACGATTGGTTGTCGTGCTGCGAGCGATAGAACCTGAGCACCGGAAACGAGACGTGGTTCTCGAGCAGTTCGGCGGCCCAACGCTCCCACTCGACCAGCAGCGAGTTGATCGCCTTGAGATTGCCCCCCGCACCAAGCCGGCGGAGCAATTCGCCGGCGGTGGGAGGCGATCCGGCCCGGGCATCCAGCAGCGAAATGGTCGTCTCGCGCCGCGAAAACGACTGGTACAGCACCGGCAGGTAGCTGAGCACCACGGCCAGAAAGCCGAAGCCGATCCCCGCCTCGGCAACGCTCAGCATTCGCCCAAAGGGACGGACCGGCACCAGATCGCCGTAGCCGAGCGTGAGGAACGTCGTGCCGCTGAAATAGACGTAGGTGAAGAAGCGATTGCGCGGCTCGTAAACGAACGACAACTCGGTGCCCAGCGACCAGTGCAGTAGCGCAAAGGCCACGATCAATCCGACCGCCCACACGCACAACAAGCCGAACAGCGACAGCGGACCGAAGTAGCTGAAGAAGGCGTTACGTCGCCGACCGGCCGGTAAGCGGCGCGCGGCCCATCGCCACGACAGCCAAGTGCTGCGGTAATAGATCCGCGCCAAGCGGAAGGAATGCGAGATGCGCCGGGGCAGCAGGATCGACTCGAACGCATCAACGAGAATGCCGGCAATCATCGCCAGCGCGATGACTACCCCGAGCGCTTGCATGAGCGATCCCTTCGA
Organism: Pirellulales bacterium; assembly: GCA_036272935.1. Taxonomy (GTDB): domain Bacteria; phylum Planctomycetota; class Planctomycetia; order Pirellulales; family PNKZ01; genus DATAXP01. The sequence continues at coordinate 21,921 of DATAXP010000140.1, forward strand.
TGATTCGTGACCGCGACTCACGAATCATCGCGGGATTCAAACGAATTGCAAGCGGCACCGCCTCGCCACCCGCACAGCATGAGCGCGCTTAGTACACGCCCACGCCGCCGTAGTAGCTCGGTCCGTAGTTGTAGTACGGCGCGGCGTAGCCGTAGCCCGGATACGCATAGCCGCCGCCATAGCCGCCGCCATAACCACCGCCATAACCACCGCCATACCCATAGCCCGGAGACCCGTAGCCGAGACCGAATCCCGGCGTGTTGATGTACAGCCCGAGGCCACCGCCATAGCCCCCGCCGTACCCGCCATACCCACCGTAGTACGGCCGATAACCGCCGCCGTAATAGCCGTAGCCTCCGTAATGGCCACCGTAGCCGCCATGGTGACCGCCGTAGCCGCCGTGTCCGTAGTGTGCGGCACTGGCAGTGCCCGCTGCGAACAGAAGCGTCGCCGTCGCGACCATTGCCAACATCATGCGTTTCATGGCCCACTCCTTCCCCAAAGCTGACTTGAATCCAACCTCCGGCCGAAGCCGAGCAGTCCTTCGCAGGATTGTTCGTCATGCCACACGGATTCTACGACGCCCGCCGGTGCAGCGTTTGCGAAAGCCATTGCTGATTTCCAACTTGTAATTCCGCGCGGCCAGCATGCCGCTACGCACCGCAATCTCGGCAAATCGCAGCCGGAAATTGCCCCGCAGAGTGCGCAGAGGGCGCAGAGACGAAGCAAGAGGAACGGATCAGAATTAGAAGCCCTCCGCGCCCTCCGCGGTGCAATGCATCCGCGAGACGCGCGGGACAGTTCACGATTCGTGAACCACGGCTCCCGGCAAGGGCGTCTCTGCGGCGGGGAGTGCGACGGCGGGGGCGCCGGTGCGCAATTGCTCGGCGACGCGCGCTAGCCAAGCTTCGTCGGGCAGGCGGTAGGGGCGGAACTTTTCGAGCCGGCCTTGTTCCTCGCTGTGCAGGAACGCGCGGTTCGGGCCCAAGCGGCTCGCGGCGGGAGAATCGATCAGCGTGCTCGAGTCGGCAACGCTCATCTGGAACAGCACGCGCAGCTCGAACTCGCGCAGTGTGGCCCGTTCGAAGCTGCGCTGCACGTTGTTAAGCGTATCGGCCCAGACGATCACGTGGATGCCCAAGGCCGGCCCTTCGCGCAAGATGTTCACCAATTGCTTCGCCGGGTTCGGCTTGTCACTCCCCTTCGAAAAGCTGAAATCATCCTCGGCCTTGCGCAGGTCGCGGAATCGTTGCAGGTCGTAGATGAAGCAGTACACCGCCGGGGCGTCGGCCGCGGCCGAGGCCTGTCGGTTTTCGAGTTCTGTAGCCAGCTCGCCGATGATTCTTCCCGTGTCGCGTGGCGCGCCTAAATCGAGTCCCTGCGGCAGCACGCGGGCTAGGCGAGGCAGGGTGCCGATCAGGTCGGAATCGGGTGCCTGGCCGTCGAGCGCATAAAACTTGGCGCTCGGTTGCTGGGCGGCGATCGCCACGGTCGCGATGCACATCATCGACAACGCCGCCTCCGGCTGCTGGCCGATCATCAGCATGTTGTTGCCGCTCTGCTGGCGGAACACGGCGGCGGTCGGGTCCTTGATCGCGATCGCATCGCCCAACCAGGCCTGCGCGGCGACCAATCCAGCCGGCGACGGCGACCCGGCATGAGACAGCACCTCGGCCAGCAGATGGTTCTTCTCGCTGTCGGCCGGGATGTTCCCCTCGAAGACAATCTGCCCTTCGACCTTGATGCCGCGGCGCTGGGCCAGCTCGTTCACGCGGCGCAGATAACTCTCGTGCTTCTGATCGGTAAGCCACACGACCTGGAACAGGTTGTTCCCTTCGCTGCGGCCGTTGGCGTCGTTGTAGATCGCTTCGCCGGGGCGCGTGAGCAGGCGGGCGGCGGAGTTTTCCTCGCTGAGGATCAAGTTCGCGTCGGCCTCGCTGCACTGTAGGGCGATGCGAATCGCGAACTGGCCGAGCGTGGTGCGCGGCAGGCTGTAGGCGCCGCCGAGCGTCTGGCTGCCCAGGTGTACGTGGATGCCGAACGCGCGGCCTTGCCGCACCAGGCGATCGAGCAGCAGCGACACATCCTGCGAAATCTTGTCATCCTCGACGAAGAACTCCTGAAACTCGTCGACGATCAGCAGGATGCGCGGCATCGGGGCCTTGGCGCCGGTCCCGCGATAGCCATTCACGTCGGCCACGCCCAGGTCGCGAAACAGGTCGCCACGGGCCTTCAGCTCGGCGTCGAGCCGCTGCAACACGCTGAGGCCGAATTCGCGCTCGCTCTCGATGGCGATCACCCGGGCGTGCGGCAACTGGTACTCGGCATAGGTCTTGAACTCGACGCCTTTCTTGAAGTCGATCAGGTACACCTGCACCTGCTCGGGGCTGTAGACTAACGCCAGGTTGGTGATGAGCGCGTGCATGAGCGTGCTTTTGCCGGAGCCGGTCTTGCCGGCAATCAGCACGTGCTGCGCGGTGCCGCGGCCCAGGCGGAGAAACTGCCGCTTCGTGGCACCAGCGCGTCCCAGAGCCACGTCGATCCCCTTCGCCGTGTCTCCGGTCCACCACTCGTCGTCAGGCGGGGCGATGAACTCGAACGGCACCTCGACACGGTTGGCGTCTTTCGCCCCCCGGCCGACCATGTGTACGACCTGGCTGAACCGCTCCTGCGACGGCGGCGACTCGAGCGACAAGGGGAAGCGCTCGTACACGGGATCCTTCCACACAAAGCCTTCCTCGCGCCATACCAGCCGCGCGGCATTCTGCTCCAGGTCGGCAAGGCGGAAGCCGTGAGGCAGCGGCAGCTTCGAGTCGATGCTCAGCAGCACATACACGCCACAGCGGGCGCCGGTGTTGGCGATGCTCATCAGGTGCCGCAGGGCCGCGTCGCTGAAGCCGAACGGAAAGTTCGCCACCACCAGCACACGGAACGGCTCGGCCACTTCGCCCGCGTGGCGGTTGTAATCCTCAATGGTGTCGTATTCGTTGCGGAGATACTTCTGGATGACGTTGGCCATGTGGGCCGTCAGGTCGGCCAGGCGATGCTCGATCTGTTGCGGGTCGGTCCAAATCTTGTGCGTCACCAGCAGTTCGTCGTAGTCGGCCAGGTGCATGAAGCCGCCGAAGTTCTGTCCCAGCCCGACGGGGTCGATAATCGTGAACCGCAGCTTTCCCGGTGGCACCGCGGTGAGGAACCGCAGCATGGCGGCTTGCAGCACCTCGACGGCGCGAGCGCGTCCCGAGCCCGCCGTGCGCAGCACGAGCGAACAGTGCTGCGGAAAATCGAGCAGCGCCGGCAAGCGATACGCGATCTTGGGACCACCCTTGCCGTCGGTCCGCAGACTTTCGGAGCCCGGAATCTGGTCGAGGTGCACGTCGATCGTGCCGAAGCGCACCGCGCGGGCCACCTCGAGCGGCGGCTGCCAGGTGTCCCACGCCGGACTGTCCCAATCGGGAAACTGCGTGGCGGTGTCGGCTTCGATTGCGGCGACTTCGGCGGCCACTTCTTCGAGCCCTTGCTGCCAGCAGTCGTCCATCGTCTGGCGATCTGCGCGATGTTGCCCGTCGACATCCGCTTGTTCGCGATCGGCGCGCTCGTGCTCGGCGCGGCTCTCGGCCTCGTGGGTCGCATTGAGCTCTGCCAGCTTTTGTCGCGTGAGAGTATCGAGCGACCGCTTTTGCTCGTCGAAGGTGATGCGCAACTGGTTCAGGTGCGACGGATACTTCGCTTCGAGGCCCGCGATCTCGGTATCGCGGCGCTCGCGGCTGGTGCGCTTGGTGAAGTTGTACTTGTCGCTGGCGCGCTTCAGCTCGGTTTGATGGCGATGCTTGATCTCGGCCGCTTCGCACTGCCAGCGGGCGGTGCCTTGTTCGACCCAGCGCGTGCGGGCTGCCTCGGTATCGAGCAACAACTGGCAAAGCGGATCGAACGAGCGATGCACGCGGTAGCTGGCTACTTGGTACACCCAGATCATGATCGCCCCGCCGATGACGATGCCGACGCCGATGCTGATCGGCACCCACTTCAGGTCCCATTGCATCGCCACGCCGGTCGGATAGACGGCCGCCATCCAGACCAGGAACAGGAACCAGAACGGAGTGCCGCTACCGAAGAATTTCGGCAGCTTCAGGTTCTTCAGCGCGACCAGCAAGGTTTCGGCGCGGGTCAGCCCATCGAGGAACAACTTGAGCGCCTCGGCCTCGCCGACTTCCGGTCCTAGTTCGACCGGCACCAGCTCGGGGGGGCGGTACATGCGGCAGGCGGCGAGAAAATCCTTCGCCTCGTTGGCGATCTGCTCGAGGCGCTCGGCCCGGGCGTTCACCTGCCGCTCGGCTTCGAGATATTCGCGGCGCGGCTTGTTCTTCGTGGCATCGAAGACGGTTTGCGTTTCCCAACTCGCTTCCTCGAGCGCGCGCTTGGCGGCCACCTTCTCGCTTTTGAACCGCTGTTCGATGCGCGTCTTGAGCGTGTCGTATTCCTGCTGGGCGGTGCCGTGTTCGTGCTCGAAGCGCGTGGTCAGCTCCGCGAGCGTCTGCCGATAGTGGCGCTCGGCGTCGGCGCGCGCCGCCGTGAAACGCTGCTCGATCGACTGCCGGTTGTGCTCGGCGGCCTCGACGGCCGCCGCGTGACGGCTCTTGTAATTCGCCTCGGCGGCGGTGGCACGCTCGGCGCGCTGGCGGATGAGCTGCTCCAGGCGTTGGAGCACCGTGGTTTCGCGCTGGATGAGCCGAGGATCAGGCATGAGGGCGAAATGCGAAATGCGAAATGCGAAATGCGAAATGCGGCGAACAACGAGCCGCGCGCGTCAGCAAGCGGATAGCACGCAAGGTCATTCGGTGCATTCCTCGTAGGCTCTGGCCATCACTTGCGACAGACGGTTCACCGCCTTCAGCACCGTGGTCACCTGCGGTGCGAGTGGGTCGAGATACTCCTTTTGTAACGCCTGGCTCACCGGATCGTCCCACATCGATTGCACGTCGTCCCAGCGCTCGAGCAGCCCTTTCATCGCGAAGTGCAGCGAGCTGGAGACAATGCTGAGATCGCCGGGACGGCTCATTGGGGTAGGGGCTGGGGATTGGGGGCTGGAGGCTGGGGTGGGCCATCGGCTCCCGGCGACTCGCCGGGGGCTAAACGGGCGCGTGCCTTCGACGGTTCGGGTTCATCGGCGGTGGTGCTGGGGGCGACGGCCAGAGGCGATTGTTCCGGGGCCGCCTGCTGCGGGGCGACTGTGCCCAGGTACGCTTCGAGGCTAGCCAGCTTGCGCTCGAGCATCGACAGGGCGCGCGGCAATGTGGAGTCGATCGTGCTCGCCAACTGCTGCGACGGCGGCCGGTACTCGGACACCTCGTGCTCGATGATATGCAGCCAGCGACGGACGTTTTCGAGTTTCTCTTCCGCATCAGCCAGGCGTTTCTTCGCCTTGGCCAGGGCCACTTTTTGATCGCTGCACGCGGGAGTTTCGCCGGCGGCGTTCTTACTGAGCTGGCAACGATGCAGGTCGATCTTCGCTTCGTTCACGCGATCTTCGCGGCGGCGAATCTCCTCTTTCCAAAACTTGAACTGATCGTGCCCCAGCCAGTCGAGCGTGCGATTGATCTCGATATCGACCGCCGCCAGAGCGTGGTTGCCTTGCTCGCAGAACTTGGCCAGCGCCACGCGGAAGTCGCGGATCGCATCGATCGAACGGACGTTGGCCGACTCGTGCATGACGACGACTCTCCGAGAAGCGAAACGCCGAAAACGCAAGCCAGTCTCTGCTGCGTCGGCTTCCTGCTTCTGCCTTCTCGTTTCTACCTTGCGCCGCTCACCGCTGGTGCAGATACTCTTCGATCCGTTCCGCCTTGCGCAGCAGGAACGGGATGTGTTGGCCCGAGGCTTCGAGAAACCGGCTGATGGCGGCCGAGGTTTGCTCGAATTCGGTCGCGAACTTTTCCTGTTCCTGATCGCGCCAGGTCTGCCCCAGCCCCAGCAACTGCGAGCGGAGCACGGCCATCTGGTTCTGCAGCTCCGAGCTGAACTGCTTCAGATTATGGGCGAACCGACGGATCTCACTCGGATCGACAATCGCCTGGGCCATGACCGGGCTCCGCCGCGAAAGAGAAGAGGGTGAACGCAAACTTCCCGATATTCTCAGCTTACAACGCCCGGTAGGTGAAGTAAACGAGCGGCGCGCCAACCGCAGGAGAACTGCAAAGTCGCCAAGTTGCGCAACGATGGGTGCTGTCGAGCGAAGCGAGACGCACCAAATCTGCCGGTGCTGAAAAAGCCTGAGCGAACGGAATCTCGAGGCCAAAAAACTCGCCGAGTTTATTTTTTGGTTCCTGAGGGTCCCAGGGGGGTTAAGGCCAAAAAACGAAGCCCGTTTTCTGCGATGCACCAAGGCTGGCCAGCGCTCGCACGCACGTCGAAGTGCTCAACGAACGGACCACTCTCGGCCGAGCACCCTAGCCGGCTGCGGAGCGTTGCTCAAGCGACAAAAGAGCCACCGCTGGCCGAGAACCCACTCAGAACCACAGATGACACGGATACTGAAGCGGCTCAATGCGTGCCCATCCGTCTCATCGGTGGTCCTCCTTTGCTTGGTGCTCTTGGTGCCTTCGTGGTTTCAACGATGCGCGGTCAGACGATGGACCACTAAGGCACGACGGACACGAAGGCCATGCGAGGCGTACTTCCCGTGCCTACCGCTGCCGCGGCTCGTAGTGGCTAAGCGCGTCGCCGAGGGTGCCGCAGTGGGTTTGCGACCAGCCGCCGTCGACGGGCAGCACGGCACCGGTGATGAAGCTGCCCAGGTCGGAGGCGAGGAACAGGCAGGCGTTGGCAATGTCCGCGGGCAAGCCCATGCGGCCGAGCGGCACGCTGGCGATGACCGCTTGTCGCGCCTGCTCATTGGGAGCGAGCCGGGCCATTCCTTCGGTGCCGTCGATCGGGCCGGGCACAACTGAGTTGATGCGCACGCCGCTTGCGCCCCACTCCATCGCCAGCGTGCGCGTGATCATGTCGACGCCCGCCTTGGCCGCGCACACGTGTACCTGGGCCTGGATCGGCAGGTAGGCCTGTGGAGCCGAGATGTTGATCACGCACGCTCCTGGCTTGCGCAGCCGCGGGAATGACGCCTTCATGACGTGGAACGTGCCGCGCAGGTCGATATCGACCACCGAGCGAAAACCGTTCGGCGACAGGTCACGCAACAGCGCCGGAAAGTTGCCTGCGGCGCCTGAAACGACCACGTCGAACTCGCCGAACTGCTGGTGCACGGTGGCGAGCCCCGCGTCGACGGCCTCGAACTCGCGCACATCGGCCGTGAAGCCGAAGGCCTCGGTGCCGAGCTGCCGCAACGCGGCCACCGTATCATCGACCTTGACTTGCTTGCGGCTGGCCACGGCCACCTTCGCGCCGAGCGCTGCGAAGCGTTCCGCGATGCCGCGGCACACGCCGCTGGTGCCGCCGATGACGACGACTACCTTGCCGTTGAAGTCGAGCTGGATCGGCATGCGGCGATAACGGGCCTTCGATCGAACGAATCGGTCAGGTATTGGGAGTCGCGGTCATGGTAACAAAAAAAGCCTGCCCGGATTGCTCCGGGCAGGCCTTGAAGATCGCGAAACTAACTGACCGTCTAACTAGTTGCGAACCACGGTGCGGCTGGCCTGGACCATGCCACGACGCGGCTTGTACGAAGCCGACGGATCAGCCATCGGCGGCGGGGGCATCGGGGCGCCTTCACCAGCAGCGGCCGGAGCCGGGCTGGCAGGAGCGGCACCACAGCAACCACCACACTCGCCGCAACCACCGCAAGCGCTTTCGCATCCGCAGCCTTTGTGGCAGTGACCGAACAGCACGCCACCACCGCAAGCGTGCTTCTTGAACAGGCCGCCCAAGAGCGGCTTGCGGCACAGGCCACCGCTCATGCAGCCACCGCAACCGCTGTCGCAGCAGCTCGGAGCACAGCAGCTCGGAGCGGCTTCGCAGGTCGGAGCACAGCAGCTAGGAGCAGCAGCGCAGCTCGGGGCACAGCAGCTCGGGGCTTCGCAAGTCGGAGCGCAGCCACCGCATTCGCCACAACCGCCGCAGCCGCTGTCGCAGCAGCCGTGGTGGTGGTGGAACAGGCCACGCAGACCGGCAAACAGATCGATCCGGCGGCGGCAAGGATTGCAGCAGTCATCGGCAATCGTCGTCGCGCAGCCGTTGCAGCAAGCGGGCGCTTCGCAGGTCGGAGCGCAGCAGCTGGGAGCGGCGCAGCTCGGGGCAGCGCAGCAGCTCGGAGCGGCAGGGGCACAGCAGGTCGGGGCAGCCGGAGCGCAGCAGGTCGGCGCGGCCGGGGCGCAGCAGCTCGGCTCAGCACAGCACGAAGGTTCGCAGCAACTGCCGCAGCAGCCACCACGTCCCAGCATCCGGTCGAGCAGCGTCGCGCCAAACGTCTGGCTACACAAGCCGGCGCTGACGACGAGTGCTCCAAAGAGCATGTTCCATTTCATTGAGCAGCATCTCCTTTGCATGGAACCGGGGCTGTGCGTCGCCAAACTTCTACTGCTCGCGTGCTGTCGCGCCGTGCCGGCCGGTGGGTGACGATGGCAAAGCGTCCCGCGACTAGAGAGCCCGTAGCAGATTGATTTGGCTTACGTGATCGGGACCCCAAGTTCACAAGGGTCTGGCGCCAGGACCGTCGAGCTAGTCCATAGCTCGATTAAACGTTTCGGGTGCCCCTGGCGTTGCGGGTTCCTCTTGGATTGTTCTTCCTCGCTGAGGACAGTTACCGTATCGGCATGCTTGCGCAGAAGCCTTGAGCGCTCAGAAGTAATTTTCGGTAAAGGTCTTAGGACTCCTACAGCGAAGACCTTGCCGGAGCCAAAGACTGGAAAAACTTTGCCGGTTGTGCCGGACGCCGCCGCGACGCAAATTGCGGGAAAGGCGAGCTCGTAACGCCAGTCCCAATTGATTTAGCCGCGTCGCTTGCCACGCGCGGGGCAAGCCCCGCGGCTAAATGGCACTGCTTTCCACAAACCAGCATCCGCCTTACACTAAGTGGCATGTCGACTGCCACGCGCGGCTACGAATTGGCCGACTTCAACACGATCGCCGGCGTGCCGTGTCCCTGTGGCAGCGCGCGGCGCGCCTTCGCCGAAGTGCTCGATTTTCCCGGGACCGTGCATCGGACCGACATCGCCGCCGACGCCAGGCTGCACTACCACCGCCGGCTCACCGAGACGTATTACTTCCTCGAGTCCGAACCGGGCGCGCAGATGCAGCTCGACGACGAGTTCATCGACGTGCGGCCGGGCATGTGCATCTTGATCCGCCCGGGCACCAGGCATCGGGCCATCGGGCGGATGCGTGTCATTATCTTTGTGCTGCCGAAATTCGATCCCGACGACGAGTGGTCGGACGACGGCACGCCAGCACCGCATGCTGATCCACCAGCCAGCATGCCGTAGCTAGCGGCGGCTTTTTCACGGTTGCTTGTCGGCAAGGACCGGAAAGTCTTCACAACCGGAAAAGCTTCTCAATCGCCCATCGTCGGAATGCCGATTATTCGGGGGGCGTATTTCTGCCCATCCAATGCGCGCAGTGACTGTGGTAGCCCCAGCGGATGCTGTCGCCGCCTGCTCTCTGACCCATCGGAACGCAGCAAATACGGATCTGGCAATATCGTGTACGAGCAACTCGTGCGGCGACCTCTTTATTTAATTGTCGTGCTCGCCGCGGCCGCCTGGCTGGGTGCCGGCTGCGCGTCGCCGCTGGGTTGGCGCGAGAACCGGTCCAGTACCAGTCGGCGAGCGAATCCGATGCGCCCCGGCGATGCGGCCGCGCCGCCTGCGTCGGCTCCGGCAAATGAACAACCCGTCGAACAAGCCGACGCGCAGGAGATCGCGGCGCGCGAGGCCGATGCTCAGCACACGTTGCAAGTGGCTTTCGATGCAACGGCGCCAGCAACGCCGGCGTCGCCAAATATCGTGACGATTGGCGAGCCGGCTCCGTCGAGCCGCGCAGCGCGCGTGCAGTTCAGCGATGACGAGTCGCAGGACGGCGAGGCGATGTCGGACGGCGACGGTGACGGCACGACCGACGAGCCTGAAACCGAACAGGATTATCTGAAAATCATCGATCCTGAGGCCGAGCAGTTACCGGCACCGCCGGGAGCCAGCGCGGGCGCGCCACCTGCGCCGGCCGGTGCGTTGGCCGGTCCACCGGCTCCCGACGACATCGGCTTGCAACCGGGACCGGCACTGCCGATCGGCAACAACACGCCCGTTACACTGCATCTGGATAACGTCGACGTGCGCAAAGTGCTCGAAATGCTCAGCCGCGATCATGCGGTGAACATGTTGGTGTCGCCGAACGTTGCCGGCTCGGTGACGGCCGATTTGTCCGGCCTGACGATCGAGCAAACGATCGATGCGATCCTGCGATCGTGCAGTCTGGCAGCGCGCAACGAGAACGGCGTGCTGCACATCTGCACGCCCGAAGAACTGCGGGCCTGGAAGCTCGCCAACGGCAGAGGTGAGCCGCTGGGGATGCGCATCTACAAGCTCAACTACACGCGCAGCACCGATCTGCTAAAAATCCTCAAGCCGTTTCTCAGCCCGCAGGGGCAAATCACCGCGTCGCCTGCCGCCCAGGTCGGCATCCGGCCGATCAATCCGATCAGCGGCCAGGCCGCGAGCTCCGGCGGCGGAAGCAGTTCGAGTGGCGGTGGTGGTGGTGGTGGAAGTGGCGGCGGCGGCGGTGGTGGTGGAAGCAGCGGATCGAGCCAACAATCGCTCTCCGGCGGCGACTCGTACGCCATCCAAGAAGCGCTGCTGATCGAGGATCGCGAATCGATCCTCGTGAAGATCGATAAGATCGTCGCCGAGCTGGATGCCCAGCCGCAGCAGGTGCTGATCGAGGCGGTTATCTTGTTTGTCACGCGCACCGACGGCACGTCGATCGGTTTCAATTACGGCATTCTCGACACCACGGGCAACGTGCTGGGCGTGGTGGGCAACGGTGCGGCAATCAACGCCGCCACGGGCTTCTTGCCCTCCGCCGCAGTCACCGCGGCGGGCTTGCTGCAAACGCCTGCCTCGAGCAGCAGCAGCGGAGGATCGAGCAGCAGCTCGTCGGGCGGCACCGGCTTCGCCGGCAACACGCAAGGGCTCAACATCGGCAACACGAACAGCAACGTCACCAGCTTCATTTCGTTCCTCGAAACCATGGGGAAAGTCGAGGTCCTGGCGACGCCGCGCCTGCTGGTCATCAACAAGCAGCTTGCCGAACTGCAGCTTGGTGATCGGCTGGGTTACAGCACGTTCAGCCAAAGCCTGGTCAGCACCACGCAGCAGATCAGCTTCATGAACGTCGGCACGCTGCTGCGCGTGAGGCCGTTCATCGCCAACGACGGCATCGTACGCATGGAAGTGCATCCGGAGCGTAGCACCGGCTCGATCGTCAACGGCATTCCGCAGGCCAGCACCTCGGAAGTCACCACGAACGTGATGGTCCCCGACGGCGCGACGTTGATCATCGGCGGCCTGATCGACAAGCAGACCGAAGTCGATCAGAACGGCATCCCGATTCTGGGCACGTTGCCGTACGTCGGTGTGCTGTTCCGCCAGCGTAACACCAACATCGTGAAGAAGGAGTTGGTGGTGCTGCTGACGACACGCATCTGGAACCCGGTCGGGAACTGCCCGATCTCGTACGACGACGGCTTCCCGTCGCCCGACGGCAAGACCGCCACCGATCCGCGCAAGATGCCGACCTGGAAACAAGGCCGGTTCTAGAACCGGGTTTCACGACCGGACCAGCGGACTCTTTGTGCGCATTCCCTTGGCGCGACCCTGCCTCCCCGCGCCAACCGACCTTCGTAACAGCTGCGCCGATCGTGCCACGCTGCGGGGCGAAATCGAGCGGGCACTGTTGCAAAAATTGCACGTTTTCGTCCGCTGCGAGCACGCGCGGCGCATTGCTCGGAAAAACGCGACGAACGGGGTAGGGAAAATTGACAATCTGCTCCAACGACCTAGTTAGTTAATGGGAGTTCGCGGGGAGATTGCAGCGGCACATCGCCGTGTCGCACTCAACCGATCCAAAAATGCGCCGGCCGGAATTTGCGCGGCATCGTGCCGCCGATGGCAGGCGTCAAGCGTTCACTGCCGCGCGAAAACTGCGGCGAAAGGAGAGCACTGTGCATCGTCGTTCGTCTAAGTTCACGCGTGGCGGGTTCACGCTCGTTGAGTTGGCCGTCGTCATCGTGATCATCGGCGTGTTGGCTTCGTTCGGCGTTCCGCGCTTCTTGAAGAGCGTCGAGCGTTCGAAGGCTGCTGAAGCGTTCAACTACCTGGCTGCGGTTCGCGATTCGCAAGAGCGGTATCAGTCGCAGAACGGCACCTATGCCAATGCGATCACCCTGTTGGACATCAGCTTCCCGGCCCCGACCTACTTCACCGTCGCCGACCCGGTTGCGGGAACCAGCGGCACGCTGGAGAGCTCGTGGTCGTCGACTCTGACTCGCGCTGGCGCTTCGTCGGGTTACGGTGCCTACACCGTGGTGTTCACCGAATCGGGTTTCGACACCACCAACAGCACCATCCCCAGCGACATCAATCCGAGCAGCACCAGCTCGAGCGGATCGAGTGGCTCGGGCAGCTAACGCTCGCCGGGCAGCCGTCGAACTGTTGAGTCAAACATAGTAAGGGCGGCTGAAGCATTCTTCAGCCGCCCTTTTTTTAATCGTGAACAACGAGATCGTCATGCTGCGGATCTCCGCCGGGCCAAACGGCCTCGTAGATCCACAAGTTGATGGAGCCGACGTTTGAAAGCGCTGCTGGCGAAATTCATGCCCTACAAGGGCATCGGCTTGTATATCGGCGAACGAGAGATCGCCGTGAGCAAGGTCGCGCGCACGCCACTGGGCAACGTCGAACTCGAAAGCCACAGCCAAAGCTACGAACCCGAACAGTTTGCCGACGTCGTCGGCGAACTGCTCGCCAAGGTCGAGGCAGGGGGCAAGCATCCGTATCCGGTGGCGGTGGGCATCCCGGCGCGGCGCGTGTTCTATTCCACGCGCCCGCTGCCGACCGGCAAGGAAAGCGGTTCGGCCGAGAGCGTGCTGCGCGAAGTGATGCAATCGCCGAACGTCTGCATCGACGAGCTGGCGGTGCAGGTCGTGAAAGGACGGTATGCCAAGCGCAGCCTGGCTAGCGTCGCCTCGTGCCGCCGCGATTACCTGCTCGACCTGCTCGAAGTCCTGCAGCAGGCCGGCGTGCAGCCGTTCCGCACCGAGCCGGCGCCGCTGGCCCTGCTGCGCTCGGCCAACGACAAACGTCGCATTCGCAAATCGCGGCCCGCGCTGCGCCTGTTTCTAGGCGACGGCGAGGCGCTGGCGGTTGCCGTTGCCGGGCCGGTGTGCGTGTTCTGGAAATCGTTCAAGCTGGTCGCCGGCAACGAGCAGGCGGCATTGCGGGCGGCGATCCGCTCGTGCCAGACGCTCATCGGCCGCTTCGGCATCGACGCCCCGCTCGACGTCGCGCTGGTGCACGGCCGCGAGGATCTGCGCGAAGTGCTCACCGGCGAAGCCTTCAGCAAGCAAGTCGGAGTGCCGGTGGTGTGGTGTAGTGAGCCGGGGCTGACGGGTTCATCGGCGGCGTACGGTCTGGCGTTGGGTTGCGTGCAGGAACAACCCGGCGACGCGATCAACCTCACGCAGTCGATGACACCGCAGCCGACCATCTGGCAGATTTTTCCTTGGAGTGAAGTCTCGGTGCAGGTGGCGCTGGTGCTGTGCATGGCGCTGTTCCTGTTCGGACACGCGCGGCACGTGCAGCAGGCGGTCGTGCCGGTGAATCTTGAGCTGGCCAAGCGCGCCTGGGCCGCCAACAAATCGCAGGCCGATCTGAACAAAGAACAGCGGGAACTGCTGCAGCAGGTCGAAGCGGTCAAGAAATTCGTCTCCACGCGTGTGCGCTGGACCGAGTACACGCACGACGTCGCCGAGCGGCTGCCGGAGAAATCGACGCTGACGCTGTTTCAAGGGATGTGCGAGCTGGAAGATGGTGGCAAAAAGCCCAAGAAGCTGTTCACCGTGCGTGCCGAAGCTCCGATCGACAGCAACGGGACGATGCCCACGCAGGTCGACGATTTCCTGACCTCGCTGCGCGGCGATCCGCTGCTTAAGCGCGATTTTCCGAACGTCGAGCTGACCGACATCAAGACCACGCAACCGGCGAGGAAAGAAGAATCGGCCACGGCGATCTTCACCGTGCTGTGCGTCCCCAAGGCGACCGCCGCTCCCGCGCCGAAAGCCGCGGCTGCCGGAGGACACAAATGACCAACACGGCACGGGGGCGCCGCTCCGCCGACGGCGACAAGGAAAAGAAGCATCCGCTCGCGAGTCTGAGCAACCCTACGCATTTGCGTGTGTTTTTGACCGCCACGGTCCTGGCCGTCGCGTATCTCGGGTTCTACAGTCCGCTCAGCAGCCAGTTCGACCGTAGCCGCCAGGAGTTCGACGCCCAGTTGCGCCGGTTCGTGGTCATCAGCGACATCGAGCGGCTGCGCGAACAATACAAGCTGTTCAAAGGACGATTGTCGCCGAAGCCTGATGCCAACGAATGGGTGCATTACCTGCTCGACGGCGTGCGGCAGTATCCGCTCAAGGTGTCGATGCTCGACCCCGACAAGGTGCGCGACGTCGGCCCGTACAAGGCAGTCGTGCTGCGCGTCGACCTCGAGGGTTCGTTGGCCGACATCCACAAGTTCATCAACTGGCTCGAAACCAACGAACGGCTGATCCGCATCGATGCGTTGAGTATCCAGCCGATTCGCAACAAGAACGGTGCCCTGATGGCGAGCTTCACGATCGTGGGCATGATGGGCTGAAGACTGGATCAGCTGCAAGCTGCGGCGAGGAAACAATAATGCCAAAGAGACTGACGAAGCTGGCGCCGATCGGCACGGTCGCGGCGACGATGGGCTACTTCTGCTGGACGCACCTCGACGATACGTCGGCTCGGCCGCCGCTGAAGGCTGCGGCAGCCGCGGCCGACGCGCTGACCGCTGCCGCGTTGTCGCCTCGCGCGTCGGCGCCGATCGATCGCGACCCGTTTGCCCCACCGGTGACCGAGGTTGCCACGCCCGAATCGCGGGGCCACGAGACTTCGCCGGGCCACGAAACATCGCCCGATGCCGTCGGCCCCGTGGAAGTAGTCGTTGATCCTTCGGCTCGTCTGCGCGACGCGATCCGCTCCGGTGAATTTGTCCTGAGCGGCGCTTACGTGTTCGGCAACACGCGCCGCGCGGTGATCAACGGCAGCGTCTACACGCAGGGGCAGGAGCTTACGGTCGGCGAGCCGCCGGTGATTCTCGGCATCGTCAAGCACATCGACGCCGACGGCGTTGAGATCGGGCTGGGGCACGATTCGATCGCACTTGTGTTTCCGCCGCTCGATCCGTCGTTCGATGCCTCGGCACCAGCCAAGTCGTTAGTCGCCAAGACCGCGAAGCCTGCCGAGCGTCCAGAGCCCAAGAAATAGCAACCATGACCACTGCCCAAGCCATTCAGGACGCGCTGCCGACGGTCGTGCAGTTGCTCTTCGACAAGGAACTGCTCAAGCCCGAGCAATGGGACGAGCTGGCCCAAGTGCCGCGCGGCGAAGGGAACACCATCGAAGGGTTGTTGGTCGAACGGGGATTGGCCACCGAGCGGCAGATCGCGGAAGTCTACGCCGAGTATCTCGGCGTGCCGGTTTACGAGCTACCGGAAGACGTGTCGACGATCGATCGCAGCCTCGCCAAGCAGTT
This sequence comes from Pirellulales bacterium, assembly GCA_036272935.1. Classification (GTDB taxonomy): domain Bacteria; phylum Planctomycetota; class Planctomycetia; order Pirellulales; family PNKZ01; genus DATAXP01. Next base: position 37,704 of record DATAXP010000140.1, read on the forward strand.
GCCGGAAAAAATCTGCCGCGAGCAATTCATCGTTCCGATCGGCGCGGCAGACAAGTCGATCGAAGTAGCGATCATCAACCCCGACGGGCTGATGGTGGTCGACGAGATCGAGTTCCTCACCGATCTTAACGTCCGCCCGCTGGTGACGTCGCGCGCAGCCTGGGAGACGCTGTGCGATGCATACTTCCCCGAGAGCGCCGCCGCCAAGGCGAAAAAAGATGCCGCCGCAGCCGCCGCCGCCCAGGCCAAGCAAGCCGCGAAGAAAAGCCGCCCAGGCAGCGAAGCCGACGGCGACGCCGACGACGGCGACAATGACGAAACGATCCTGAACCTCAACCAGCCGCTGCCGGCTGGTCCCGAGGCACGCGTGATTCAAATCGTCAACGAGATTCTCGACACCGCGTTGAAGCGCCGGGCCAGCGACATCCACATCGAACCGTTCGAGGAGCGCTGCCGCGTCCGTATTCGCGTTGACGGCGTGCTGCACGAGCTGACCCCGCCGCCGCTGGCGCTGTATCTGCCGGTGATTTCGCGTTTCAAAATCCTGGCGAAGATGGACATCGCCGAGAAGCGCGTGCCGCAGGATGGTGCCATCGGTCTGCGCACCGACGACAAGCGCGTCGACCTGCGCGTAAGCACCGTGCCGGCGGTGTGGGGCGAGAAGATCGTCATGCGTATTCTCGACAAGGGGGCGATCCCCGTTCAGCTCACCGGGCTGGGCTTCGACGAGCGGCAATCGAAGGACCTGATGGAATCGCTCGACAGTCCGCACGGCCTGATGCTCGTCACCGGTCCCACGGGAAGCGGCAAAAGCACCACGCTCTACGCCTGCCTGAACTACCGCAACCATCCGGACGAGAACATCTGCACGGTCGAAGACCCGGTGGAATACAAGTTCGATGGCATGAACCAGATTCAGGTGAAGCCGCAAGTGGGGCTGACGTTTTCCAGCGTGCTCCGCGCGTTTCTGCGGCAAGACCCCGACGTGATCATGGTCGGCGAGGTGCGCGACCAGGAGACGGCGCAGATTTGTCTGCGTGCCGCGCTCACCGGCCACTTCGTGCTCTCGACCATCCACACCAACGACTCGCTAGCGTCGGTGAGCCGCTTGCAAGACATGGGGATCGAAGCGTTCCTATTGGCGGCGACGATGCGCGTGCTCGAAGCCCAGCGCCTCATCCGCCGCATCTGCAAGGGGTGCAAGCAACCGTACTCCTGCGATACCGAAACCGCCCGCAGCTACGGTTTCGAAGTGGGGCAGGAGCTGTTCCGCGGCAAAGGCTGCGACGTCTGCGGAGGCACCGGCTACAAGGGCCGCGTCGGCGTGTTCGAGGTAGTGCGGATCACGAGCACGATCAGCGAATTGATCCAGAAGCGCACCCCACTGCCCGAGCTGCGCGAAGCGGCCCGCGGCGAAGGAATGAAAATGCTCGCGGACGCCGCGATCGACAAAGTTCGCGATGGAACCACGACGCTCGAAGAAGCGGTGACGATTGCCATGAAAGGGCACGACTGATGATTACACCACACAGCACAACCAACGCCATACCGAGCCGCACGATCCGGCGCGACGGCACTCCCGGCGGCATGCACGTCGGCGGCGAGTCGCGCCGACGTTTCGAACGCGTGCCGTTCTTCTGCAAAGTGCAGCTCACCGCGCACGCCGAGCACCTTTCGGTCGAAGCGCACACCTGCGACCTGAGCCTCGGCGGCGTGAAGGTTGCCGCGCCCGTCGCGCTGCCGACCGGGTCGAACGTCTCGCTTGATTTCTCGCTCGCCGACAAGGCGGGGGACAAAACGATCGAAAACGTCGACGGCCGAGTGATGCGTTGCGACGCCGACGTCGAGGCCAACTACCTGGGTATCGAGTTCACCAGGCCGTTGAGCGCCGTCGGGACCCCGCATCTGTTCCAGCGCCTGATGAACGCCTGAACCACTCGCACGCCAAGGCAGCAAAGGGCGGTGAAACATGGCCTTTGAAGATTGGTTCATCGAGCGGGCGCGCGTGTCGAGCAAGCCGCACAAGAAAATCAAGCTCGACGACAAGATGACGTTCTTCACCCAGCTTTCGACGCTGGTGAACTCGGGCACTCCGCTGCTGCAAGCGATCAACATCTGCGCCGAGCAGAACCAAAGCCTCAAGCTGCGCGCCGTGTTGCACGAGATCGCGACCAGCGTTTCGGCTGGCAGCACGGTCAACGCCGCGGCCGAAAAACATCCCGAGGTCTTCGAACACCACTGGATCGGCGTCATCCGCACCGGCGAGATCACCGGGCAGATGGGGACCGTGCTGTTGGAGCTGAACAAGCAGATTCGTGAATCGCGCGACACGCGGAAAAAGATCATTGGCTCGTTGATGTATCCCATGATCCTGATCGGCGTGGCGGTCGGCGCCGTCACGGTGCTGCTGTGGCTCGTGGTGCCGACGTTCGCCAAGATGTTCCAGGACATGGGAGCCGAGTTGCCGGGCATGACGCAATTCGTCCTCGATGCCTCGAACTTTATCGTGGCTTACGGCTTGTATATCGTCGGCGTGATCGTCGCGATCGGCGTCGGCATCAAGCAATATCTGAAAACCGAGCAGGGCAAGCGGCAATTCCTGGGCGTGGGCCTGGGACTGCCGATGATCGGCGAGTTGATCGTGCAGATGGCCATGTACCGCTTTGCGTCGAACATCGCCCTGCTGCTCAAGAGCGGCATCCCGATGCTCGAAACGATGTCGGTGCTCGAAGGTGTGTTCCTGCAGAACCCGATCTACCGCGACGCACTAGGCGCGGCGCGGACGCGCGTCTCCGCCGGACGCCCGCTGGCCGCCGCGCTGGAAGAAACCGCTCTATTCACTTCGATGATCACCAACATGGTGCGCATCGGCGAGGAATCGGGGCAGTTGCACCAGGTGATGGACACGCTGGCGCCGTTCTACAAAGAAAAGATGGAGGCATTGATCGGCAAGGTCACCAAGCTGTTGGAGCCGATCATCATCGCCGGGATGGGTGTGACAATTGCCGGCCTGATGCTGTCGATCTACATGCCGATGTTCGAAATGGCGGGCAAGGTGCACTGATGCCGCGTCGCATGGCCAACACCGATTGCATCGTGAGCGGCGCCGCGCACGCCCTTCTCCCCTCGGGAGAAGGTGGCCGAAGGCCGGATGAGGGCGATGCGGCAATCGCGCCCAGTACCTTGCTCACCCTCACCCGGTCGCCGCAGCGGCGACCACCCTCTCCCAAAGGGAGAGGGGTTACGCGGCCGGCCCGCGGAATCACGCTGCTGGAGCTGGTGATGGTGGCGGCGATCATCGGCATCCTGGCCTCGCTGGCGGTGCCGTCGTTTAAACGCGCGATCGAGCAATCGCGTGCCGACGTGGCGGCCACCAACCTGCGGGCGATCTGGTCGGCGCAGCGGCTCTACTGGCTCGATAACCGCACGTATGCCGCCGACCTGGCAACGTTGCAATCGCTCGACCTGGTCGACGGCTCGTTAGCCAGTCAGCCGTTCTATCAATACGAAATCTCGGCGGCCGATAGTTCGGGATTCACGGCGCTGGCGATCCGCGCCGGCAGTAGTTTGTGGGGCGGCACGCTGAGCATCGACGGCAGCGGAAATGTGTCGGGCGTCCTCTCGGCCGACGGCGAAGCCGACATTGTGCCAAACTATTGAGGAATTCCCATGCGCCGCGGCGTATCGATGATCGAAGTGCAGGCGGCGATGGTGATCTTCGGCCTTGCGCTGTCGGGATTGGCACCGTGCATGGTGATGTACACCAAGCACCTGCGGTCGCTCGAGCAGCGGTTCGATCCCGGAACAACGTACTACCTTGTGCCGGCCGGCGATTTGTGGTCGCGCAAGCTAGGCATCGCCGCCACCGTCACGAGCCAGGCGCCCGAGGCGCCATCGGGCGGCACCATCTCGCCGACAGTAAACGCCGTCGAAATCGTTTCGGTCACCAAGTCGCTCGCCAATCAACAGGCTTCGGCACACGTTACGGTGCAAACGTCGCCATGAACCACGCACGCACATCAACGCCGGTTCATCGCCGATCGGGTTTCAGCCTGATCGAAGTGTCGGTTGCCACGATGCTGCTGGTGCTGCTCGCCATGTTCCTGTCGAACGCCTGGGTGTGGCTCGGCCGGCCGATGCTCGACACCGTACACCGCTGTGGACTGGCGCAAGAGGCCGACGTGGCGCTGGCTTACTTGGCGAGCGATCTCGGCGGCTGCCTGCCCGAAGGGAGCACGGGTGTGAAGCAGGCTAGCCAGTTCGTCGGCTGGAGCGCGCCGACCGAGTCGGCGTTCTGGCTCTGCTTCGATTCCGCCACGACTCCCAACGGCCTGGCCGACTGGGCGGCGCCCGACCAGGTCGTCGTCTACCAGGTTTCCAATGGGGCATTGCTGCGTTGGAACCAAATGACAGGCGATGAGATCGTCGTGGCGCAAAACGTTGCCAGCCTCGATGTGCAGGGAGCCGGCACCACGCTGGAACTGACGCTGTCGCTGGCCCATCAAGGCGTGACACAAACGTACACTCTCATCGCCGAGCAGCCATGACACGCTCTTCGACGCGCCCCGGTTTCGCGATGCTGCTGGTCGTCGCGTTTCTGATGCTGTTTTTGTCGCTGATGGCCATTGCCTACAGCCAACTCGGCGCCCTGGTGCGCACCGAGACGCACCGCGTGCAAATGCTGCAACTCGATCAAGGACCAACGGCTGCATTGGCCAGTGCCCTGGCGCTCTTGGAAACCGGCTATCCATTGTCGACACCGTACGAGTGTTCGACGGTGCTCGACACGCCGGCCGGGCCACAGACCTACGCCGTCACCTTCACGCTCGAGCAAGACGGAAGCTGGATCGTCTCGGCGGCGCCGTCGGCCCTCGGCGCCGAGCTACCCCCGATGCCAGTGGCATTCACAGCAACCATGCCACCGCCGATGTGAATCGCGGAGCGGCTTCTCCTTGGCGCCGCCCCGCAATTAGAGCGCGTTTCAGCTAGTTGTAGCGGCGACCTCGGGTGCCATGCTCACGCTTGCGTGAGCATGTCCACGACGAGCGTGGACATGGCACGCCGCCCCGCAATTCGTCCAAGACGTACTGGGTAGACGTCGGCTATCGCCGCTACCGCCCGAGTGCGCGGCATTTCCGTTGACGCCCCTGCGCCCCGGGCCGACAATGGGCGCGCGATCGCCGCCGGGATGCGCATCGGCAGGGGCAGAGGGGCTTCAAGTTTCGACGCCGGCAGGCCCGATCGCGCGCGGTTCCCGACTCTGGCAGGCGGCTGGGCTGGCTGTGGCAAAGCGCAGGCGACGATCGAGCATGGTTCATCGTCGTTGCGCGGCTGGGCGTGAAGCCGCTGCGCCCGTGGTTCGCGTGCTTCTGTTCGAGCGGCTCGAAGCGCGATTGCTGCTGACTGCTGCCGACCAGTTCGAGGTGATCGACCCGTCGCAGATCACGGCCGACGGCACGCTCGCTCCCAATGCCAACTACGTTGCGTCGACCTACAACGGCTCAACCGGCGCCGATCAGGCCACGCCCGACTTTGTCTATCTCACCAGCGGCAACTTGCCGTTGGTCGGTTCGGGCGCTGTCGGACTGACGCCGGTCCAGATTCGCCACGCCTACGCGATTGACCAGATTTACTTTTCCGGCGGCACGATTGCCGGCAACGGTGCGGGACAGACGATCGCCATTGTCGACGCGTATGACGACCCAACCATCGCCAGCGATCTGCACAATTTCGACCTGGCGTTCGGCATCGCCGACCCGCCGAGCTTCCTTAAGGTGTCGCAGACCGGCAGCACGACCAACCTGCCAGGCACCGATCCTGCCGGTCCGGGCGACAGTTGGGCGGTTGAGATTTCGCTCGACGTAGAATGGGCCCACGCCCTGGCGCCGGGAGCGAACATTCTGTTGGTAGAAGCGAACACCAACTCGAACGCCAATTTATTCGCCGCCGAGTCCTACGCGGCGAATTATCCTGGCGTGTCGGTGGTCAGCAATAGTTGGTCGGAAGGGGAATACTCGGGCGAGACGAGTAACGACAGCCTCTTCCAGACGCCAGCCGGTCACACCGGCGTGACGTTCCTCGCTTCCTCCGGCGACGACGGCGCGCCGTCGGGGTATCCGGCCTATTCGCCCAACGTGGTAGCGGTCGGCGGCACCACGCTCGCGCTCAGCGACCTCGTCTACTCGTCGGAAGTCGGCTGGTCGGGCAGCGGTGGCGGCATCAGCAGCAACGAGACGCAACCGACGTACCAGAAGGGAGTTGTAACGCAGAGCACGACGAAGCGCACGGCGCCCGACGTTTCATTCGACGCCGATCCCAACAGTGGTGTGGCTATTTACGATTCGTGGGACCTCGGCAGCGCGACGCCCTGGGAACAGATCGGCGGCACCAGCTTCTCGTCGCCCGCGTGGGCGGCACTGATTGCGATCGCCGATCAGGGGCGCGTGCTCGAGGGACTCGGCACGCTTGATGGAGCGACGCAGACACTTCCCGACTTGTACGCGCTGCCCTCAAGCGACTTTCACGACATCACCTCCGGCAACAACGGTTACTCCGCTGGAACTGGATACGACCTGGTCACAGGCCGCGGCTCGCCGATCGCCAACCTGGTGATCAACGGCCTGCTGAGCGACACGTACTTCACGGCCACCAGCGTCACCGCCGGCAATGGCAGCGTGGTGTCGACGCAGCCGACCGACTTCGTGGTGCAGTTCTCTGATGCCTACGCCGCTTCGAGCTTGCAAGCCAGCGATTTCATGGTCAACTCGATCGCGGCCAGTTCGTTCACGGTCATCGCCGGCACGACAAGCGTCACGTTCCACTTCAACACCAGCCCGGTGACGTCGATCGGATTGCAGACGATCGCGATCGCGACCAGCTCCGTGACGCGCTCCAGCGACAGCCTCGGCCTGACCGCGCTGAGCACCACGTTTCGTTACGATCCGCATCCGCTCAGCGTTGTCTCCAGCAGCCCCGCCAGCGGCGGCATCGTGGTGTTGCCGCTGACCGCGCTCACGCTCACTTTCAGCGAGGCGTATGCATCGAGTTCCGTCGGCACATCCGACCTGGTGCTTAGCCAAGGGACCGTTTCCAGCGTTATCAATCTCACCTCGACCACGGTCGAATATGTGCTCAGCGGCATCACGCAAGAGGGAACACTGAGCGTGAGCATGGCCGCCGGCGCGGTCACCGACAGCGCCGGCGATCCCGGCCAAGCGTTCTCGGCGACCTATACCCTCGACTACACGACGCTCGCTCTGCCGACCGCGCCGACTGCCGTCTCCCCCGCGGGATCGCTGGTTTATTCCGACGACGAGGCGGGAACGATCGGCTATGCCGGCGATGCCGACACGTTCACCTTGGCCATGGACGCTGGGCACTCGATCGGTGTCGTGCTGGTGTCCGCCGCTGGTCTTCAGGCCAGCGTAAGCGTGGGGCTTGGTGGGTCGTCGACCACGGTATCGGCCTCGGCCGCGGGGCAAACGGTGATCGTCGAGCCCGTGGCCACCAGCGCAGGCACCTGGTCGATCACGGTCTCGGGACTTTCGGGGACGGCCGGCGCCTACACGCTGGATGTTTACCTGAACACGGCCATTGAATCCGAACCGTACGGCGGAGCATCGGACGATACGCTCGGCACGGCGCAAAACATCGGCGGTAGCTTCACCAGCCTCGGCGGCAATGCCACACGCGGCGCGGTCAACGGGGCACTCGCCTCGGCGGCCGATCAGGATTGGTACAGCTTCGCGCTATCGGCTGGCGACAGCGTGTCGCTGGGAGCCAATGTGCTCGTCGGCTCACCGCTCACGCTCGATTTATATGACGCCAATGGCAACCACCTGGCTACCTCGACAAGCCCCGGCGGCAGCGGCCTTTCGTACCTGATCAGCAGCTACACAGCGACCAATGCCGGCACGTACTACGTGCGCGTCACCGGCAGCGGAGTGGCCACTTACAGTCTGGTCGTGACGGACGACGCCGATCTCGACGATCAGAACAACGAAACAATCGCCACCGCGCAGCCGATCCTGGCGGCTCCGATCAGCGGAACCCAGCAAGTGCTTGGCGCGGTGGTGCAGCCGGTGATCGAGTCGTTCGACAGCACCAGCGATCTGAGTAATTACACCTTTACCAGCACCGACACTGCGACGATCTCAGCCTCAGCCGCTCACGACGGGCCGTACGGCCTGTCGATGGGCTCAGCCACCGAGTGGATGTACCGCGACGACTCGAGCGTGCAGCTCGCGCAAGGAGAAACGTTCAGCGTCTGGGTCGAAACCGGTTCGTCGGCCACCGACGGCCGGGCTTACTTCGGCTTCGGCGCTTCGGCAACTGGAAGCCTGTCGATGGTCCTGGGGCTGAACAGCGACGAACTGATTCTGCAAGACAATTCGGGCTACGGTTTCGCCGACATTGCCGACGCCTATCAAACGTGGCAGGCGAACCACTGGTACAAGCTGCAAGTCACCTGGGGTGCCGGCGGTGCAATCACCGGCCTGCTTTATGACAGCGACGGCGTGACATTGCTGAACACGATCACAGCCACCGACGATTCCGTCACGTCTGGCGGCGTCGCATTCCGCAGCACGGCCAGCGGCTACAACTTCGATACCGTCACGCTTGGTACCAATCCCTCGATCAGCACGCCGACCTACAGCGTCCAGCTTGCCGCCGGAGCGACTCTGCTGGTGAGCACCTCGACGCCTGGCGGCGGCAACGGACAGCCTGCCAACACGTTCGACCCCGAGGTGCTGGTCTATAACTCATCGGGCGTGTTGGTCGCATCCGACGACAATTCGGGCTCCGATGGCCGCAACGCCAGCCTCAGCTACCTGGTGCCCAATGGCACGGGAGGGACATATTACCTCCAGGTCGTGTCGTCGCCGTTGACCTCCAGCCCCACGACGGGCAACTACGTGCTCAGCGTCGGCGGGGCGACGCTTTCCAGCACCTTCTCGGTCGCCAGTTCGTCGGTGGCCGATGGCAGCGACGTGGCAACCGTGCCGGGATCGCTGACGTTGAAGTTCTCGAATCCCGTGCTGCTGACGTCGATCACGGTCGGCGCCGTGACGGTCGATGGGACCGAGGCCACCGGCTTTACCGTGGTCGACGGCGAAACACTTACGTTCACGCTGCCGACGCTTGCCGATGGAACGCACACGGTCGCGATCGCCGCTGGGGCCATCCAAAGCCTGCAAGGAGCGTCGCTTGCCGGCTATAGCGAGACGTTCACGGTCGATGCACCATCGACCACCGGCCTGGCCGACCGCAGCGTCGCGGTGAACTCGACGACGGTGATCAATTTGTGGTCGGCATTTTCCGACGGCTTGGGCGCGCCGAGCACGCTGACGTTCTCTGTCACCGGTGACAGCAATCCCGGGTTGTTCTCGTCAGTCGCCGTAAACAACGCCGCAGGAACTCTGACACTTGTCGGCGCGGCCGGCCAGCTCGGCGCCGCGCTCTTGACCGTCGAAGCCACGGATCTCGACGGCATCTCGACGAGCGCCTCGTTCGACGTGTACATCGTTGACGCAGTCAACAACGCGCCGACGATCAGCGCTTCGACGACACAGACGACCCTCGTCAACACGCCCGTCGAGTTCAGTGCGTGGCTCGGCACCTCGATCATCGTCGCCGACAGCGACGGCAACGCCGGCAATGAACAACTCACGCTCAGCGTGTCGCACGGCACGCTCAGTCTCGACTTCACGGCTTGCCTGGCAGGGGTCACAGGCAACGACAGTTCGTCGATCATCGCTACCGGAACACTTTCGGCGCTGAACACGGCGCTGGAAGGATTACTGTTCATACCCGACAGCGACTTTGTCGGCATCGCGCAACTGCAAATCACCGACAACGACGAGGGGAATTATGGCAACGGCGGGGCGCAGCAAGCGTCGCAGACGATTCTGATCACCGTCGCGCCGACGCCGTCGGTTCAAATGCCGTTGGACATCAACCCGACGCCGGCCAGCTCCTCACCCGCCAATTTGCTCACCCTCGGCAGCATCACGTTCTTCACGGCGACCGACTGGGTGCACGGCACCGAGCTGTGGAAGACCGACGGCACAGCGGCGGGGACATCGATGGTCGCCGACATCAACCCCGGCGTCAGCAACTCGAGCCCAAGCGATTTCGTAATCTTCAACGGGGAGCTGTTCTTCTCGGCCAATGACGGCAGCGACGGCACGGAACTGTGGAAGAGCGATGGGACCGCCGCCGGCACGGTGATGGTCGCCGACGTCGATCCCGGCTCCGGCAGTGCGTCGCCGGCCAACCTGACGGTCGTTGGATCGACCCTGTTTTTCACCGCGACCGATGGCCCCCACGGGATCGAGTTGTGGCGGACCGACGGCACATTATCCGATACCTACATCGTCAAGGACATCGATTCCGGCTCGTCCAGCTCGTCGCCTGCAAACCTAACGAATGTCAACGGCAAGCTGTTCTTCACCGCCACCGAGGCTACCGACGGCACCGAGCTGTGGACCAGCGACGGCACTACCGCCGGCACCGTGATGGTCAAGGATATCGATTCCGGCTCGGCCAGCTCCTCACCGGCAAATCTGACCGCCGTCGGTAGCACGCTGTATTTCACCGCCAACGACGGAACCGACGGCGTCGAGTTGTGGAAGAGCGACGGCACCAGCACCGGCACGGTCATGGTCAAGGACATCAATTCCGGTTCGGGCAGCTCGAATCCCGCGAATCTGACGAGCTTCAACGGCAAGCTGTACTTTTCAGCAACCACCACCGCCAACGGCACCGAGCTTTGGACCAGCGACGGCACCAGCACCGGCACGGTCATCGTGAAGGATATCCGCTCGGGCACCAGCAGTTCGTCGCCGGCGAACTTTCTGGTCATCGGCAGCACGCTGTATTTCACGGCCAACGACGGCACGAACGGCGTCGAGCTGTGGAAGAGCGACGGGACCGGCACCGGCACCGCGATCGTCGCGAACATCGACCCCGGCAGCGCCAGCTCGTCGCCGGCGAACTTGCGAAACGTCAACGGAACGCTGTACTTCACCGCAACCGATGGCAGCGATGGCGTCGAGCTGTGGAAGAGCGATGGCACCAGCGGCGGCACGACCATGGTTGACGACATCAATCCCGGCTCGGCCAGCTCGTCGCCATCAGGCCTGGTGGCGCTCGGCAGCCAGGTGATCTTCGCCGCCACCAACGCCACGACCGGCACGCAACTGTGGGCCAGTAACGGCACCAGTGCCGGCACCGCACTGTTGGACGAAATCAACACCGGCACCGCGTCCAGCACGCCAACGAGCCTCGCCGTGGTCGGCGGCGTCGTTTACTTTTCGGCAAACAACGGCTCGACCGGCAATGAGCTATGGCGCAGCGACGGCACCACCGCCGGCACCTACCTGATCGAGGACATCGATTCGGGCACCGCCAGCTCGAATCCCGCCAATCTCACGAACTTCAACGGGGTGCTATTTTTCGCCGCGAACGATGGCGCCCACGGCGCCGAGCTATGGCGCAGCGACGGGACCGTGGCCGGCACCTACATGGTCAAGGATATTGATTCAGGAAGCACCGCGTCGTCGCCGGCGAACTTCATCGTGATCGGCAGCCTGTTGTTCTTCGCCGCCAACGACGGCACCGACGGCATCGAGCTGTGGGAAACCGACGGTACGACGGCCGGCACCGTCATGGTCAAGGACATCAATTCCGGCTCGTCGAGCTCTTCGCCGGCAAATCTGACCAACGTCAACGGCACGCTGTTCTTTTCCGCGACCACCAGCGCCAACGGCACCGAACTGTGGAAAAGCGACGGCACCGCGGCCGGCACCGTGATGGTCAAGGACATTAATCCCGGCACATCGAATTCGTCGCCGGCGAACCTCACAGCCATCGGCAGCGAGCTGTTCTTCACCGCCAACGATGGCACCGACGGCACCGAGCTGTGGAAGAGCGACGGCACCACGGCCGGCACCGTGATGGTCGACAATATCGATCCCGGCTCGGGCAGCTCTTCGCCGGGAAGTCTGGTGAACTTCAACGGCACCCTGTTCTTCAAAGCCACCGACGGCACCGACGGCGTCGAACTGTGGAAGAGCGATGGCACCGCGGCCGGCACCGTGATGGTCGACGACATCAATTTCGGCTCGAGCGGCTCCTCAACGACCAACCTCACGGTTGTCGGCAACACACTGTACTTCACCGCGAACGACGGGTTCGATGGCACCGAGTTGTGGGAGACCGACGGGACGACCGACGGCACCGTGATGGTCGAAGACATCAATCCTGGTTCCGGCAGCTCCTCGCCGGCGAATTTGTTTGCTGTCGGTAACACTCTGTACTTCACTGCCACCGATGGCACGCACGGCATCGAACTCTGGCAGTCGCAAGGCACCACGGCCACGACGTTCATGACGGCCGACATCTTTCCCAGCGCATCGTCGGCCTCGATCGGCAACCTCACGAACGACAACGGATCGCTGTTCTTCTCGGCCATCGACGGCACACACGGCAACGAACTTTGGGTGCTCGCGGCCGACCCCGCTCCGGCGACCACCGGCCTGTCGTCCGTCAACGTGCAGCAAGGGACCACGAGCAGCAACGTCAATCTCGCCCAATCGTTCACCGACCATGCCGATCAACCGAACGGCCTGCTCTATACGATCGCCGGCGACACCAACCCGGCCTTGTTCAGCAGTCTTTCGATCAATCCCGAGACCGGCGTGCTCACGATTCGCTACGCGCCCAATGCGTCGGGCGTTGCCACCCTCACCGTGCAGGCCACAAACACCAGTGGGGCTTCGACCCAGACAACACTCAGTGTGAACGTGCAGGCTGTGCCTACGGTGCTGGACGTGGCGTTATTGGGCGGTTCGGATTGGACGACAACGTACCTAGAGTACCTCGACACGCTGGGCTACGGCAGCACGGTGGTTTCGGACCTCGGCTTCGCGTTAGGCTCGACTGGCAACTCCACCGACACGCTCCCCTGGACGGACTTGGACACGATCAACGTCCTGTTCAGCGACGACGTGAACGTCAGTAAAGACAGCCTTTCGCTTATCGGCTCCGGAGATACCGGCGTGCCGTCGCTGCCGATGATCACCGGCTTCAGCTACAACAGCGCGACGCACGTGGCCACCTGGAACCTCTCGGCGCCCCTGCAATACAACCGCGATCTGATCAACCTGGCGGCCAGCTCGATCACCGACAAGAACGACGGCATGGAACTCGACGGCGACGGCTCGGTCGGGACCGATGACAACGTCGAGTTCTACGTGCTGCCCGGTGACACGGCCAACCTGCAAACGGTCACAATCACCGAAGCCCGCGCGGTGGTATTGTCCGCCGGTCTGTCGG
>DATAXP010000141.1:0-1959 GCA_036272935.1 Pirellulales bacterium
GAATTGCGCCGCAACGACGAAGTGTATCTCGACGCGGTCGGCGCCCGCCGCATTCCCGATCCGACGACGGCCGGCGACTTCTGTCGGCGATTCACGGCCGAGCATGTCCGCACGCTGCTCGAGGTATTCAACGAGGCGCGGCTGAAAGTCTGGGCCGAGCAGCCGGAGGCGTTCTTCGACGAGGCGCGGGTCGACATGGACGGCACGATGGTGACTACCGACGGCGAGTGCAAGGAAGGCATCGACATCAACTACAAAGGCCAGTGGGGTTATCATCCGCTGATCGTGTCGCTGGCCAACACCAGCGAGGTGTTAAGCATCGCGAATCGCTCGGGCAACCGTCCGAGCCACGAAGGGGCGGCCGAGGAGGTGGACCGGGCGCTGGCCTTGTGCCGCAAAGCCGGCTTTCGCCGCGTGCGTTTGCGTGGCGACACCGACTTCACGCAAACGGCGCATCTCGACCGTTGGACCGACGACGAGCGGGTGACGTTCGTGTTCGGCGTCGACAATACGCCGGCGCGCTGGCTGTTGGCCGAGAATTTGCCGGAAACAGCGTGGCAGCCGTTGGCGCGGCCACCCCGGTACGCGGTGCGGACCAAGCCCCGAGCGCGGCCGCAGAACGTCAAGGAAGCGGTTGTCGAGCGGCGCGAGTTCGACAACATTTGCTTGATTCGCGAAGAGGTTGCCGAGTTCGACTACCGTCCGGCGGCGTGCCGCAAGACGTATCGCATGGTGGTGGTGAAAAAATACCTGGAGGTTCGCAAGGGCCAAAAGGTGCTGGTATTTGATTACCGCCTCGCCAAAGATTCTGCGTGCTAGCTTTGGCCTGCTAGCGAGATTTGCTGCGTAGAACCCGATGGAGGCGAAACGGGTATGGACGCAGCAGATGCCAGGATCGCGGACGGTCGGCCGATTCTTCCCAGCTACGAGGAACTGCAGCGGGAGAATGCGAATCTCAAACGGCAGTTGGTTGCGGCTCAAGAGGAAATTCATGGTTTGCAGCGCACCGTCGATCAACTGCGGAAACGCGTCGAGGAATTGTTGCGCCAGATCGAACAACTGCGCGGCGAGAGCAAGCGTCAGGCTGCGCCCTTTCGCAAGCATGATGAGGCACCCGCCGAGCCCAAGAAACCGGGTCGAAAGCCTGGGCGGCGTTATGGTCGTCACGCCCATCGCGAAGCGCCGCCGCGCATCGACGAGATGTACCATGTGCCGTTGCCACCGCAATGCCCTCATTGTCGCGGCGGGCGGTTGAAGAAAACGCGCGTGGTTTCGCAGTACCAAACGGAAATCCCACGGCAGGTGATCTATCGGCAATTCGACGTCGAGGTGGGCGTTTGCCGAGATTGCGGAAACGCGGTCGAAGGCCGCCACGAATTGATGACCTCGACGGCCCGTGGCGCGGCGAGCAGCCAGTTGGGAGCGAACGTGCATGCCCTGCTGGCGATTATGAACAAGCAGTGTGGCCTGTCGCACGGCAAGTGCGTGAATCTGCTCTCGACGGCCTACGAGGGGCTGACGGTCTCCCGTGCCGCGTGTGCCCGCTCGTTGGCACGCACGGCGGTGCGTTGTCAGGCCGCCCACGAACAAATTCGCCGCGAGGTTCGCGATTCCAAGTGCGTGACACCCGACGAAACCGGCTGGCGCGTCGCCGGCCACAACGCTTGGCTGCACGAGTTCGTCAGTCCGCGGGCCACCTGTTACGTCATCGATCCGACACGCAGCGGGCGACCCGCCGAAGAACTGCTGGGACTGGATTATTCGGGCACTCTGGTGCATGACGGCTGGAGCGTGTACGACCGATTCACGTCGGCCGCGCATCAACAGTGCATGAGACATCTCCAGCGGCGATGTGAAGACTTGTTGTCGATGGCCCGCGGCATGGCGGCGAACTTGCCGCGTGCAGTACTGGAGCTGATCGACGCGGCATACGGGTGTCGGCGAATGTGGCGTGGGCAT
>DATAXP010000142.1:0-44184 GCA_036272935.1 Pirellulales bacterium
GGACTGAAGCGTTGCTGGCATGCGCCGCTGAGCTTGGCAGGAACAGAGATACGATCCGGTGAATCGCCCAAGCAGCAATGCAGTCACAGCAACGCTTAACTATTACGACACATGGAGCTTCGGCTTAACTTCGCGGCATTCTGGAGCGTCCCCTTTTTCGGCCGGGCGGCTGTTGTCGCGCTGGACTGCCACGTTGCCGGCCGCTAATGTGTGCGTTACCGTCAACGGAACACCATCAGTGAGCTGTGGCTGGCAGTCGGCGTTTCGTCGGTGGATTGTCGGCCGCTGCGGGTAGCTGGTATGCGTGGAACTTGGGGGCTTACGGTTGCGGCTTGGGCGTGCAACTCGGTGGGTCGGTGCTGCGCGCTTCGGCCCGAAGCCGAAGCTCTCCGTTTGAGCGGACGAATTCGTATTTGCCGATCAGTCACTGATCGTCGCCGTAGAGGGTCCGCTTGCGGGCGATCATCTGCTCGACAAGCATCGAGACGCCGGGGTCAGGAGCATTTTTCGCCAAGCGTCGCACCTGGCTCACCCAACGATCTCCGCGCTGCACCGCGTCGTAGACCACCGAGTTCCAAACGGTAAAGGCGATTTTCAAGGCCCCTTCCATTTCCTGCTCGCCGGCCTCGGGGCCCAGCGGCGCCAAGAGCGGCTCGGCGAACTCCAGAAACGTGGCGGAGATCTTCCGCGCCGGGAACTTTAGTGTGCCGCGAGATCGTGACATGATCTTGCCTCCTGCAAGGGGATTTCCGCGGTGCTCTGGAGGCAGTTTACCACGCAACGCCTGGACTGGACTTTCCCACGATTGGCGCGGTGACCGTCGTAAATCCGGGCAGCGTTGAGTTGGCTCGCGATACTCCCGGGTTGGCATGCTATGCTTTATTGGAAGGAAACGTCGTCGTTTTGAAGCGCATTCCGTACGACGTACGAGAGACCGTGGAGGCAATTGAAGCTGCTCCGCTGAGTGAAACAATCAAGCAAGGTTTGATCGCAAAGATTCTCCCTCTCGAACGGAATCGAGCAAGCGAGGTCGTAGCCGTGCATCTTCGTACGACAGCGACTGAGGCGTGACCTTCGGCACGGGGTTCGCACACGAGGTCGCTAGGTGGTGGTGGTGATGGAGTTCGCCCTAACCGCCGTGCCCTAAGCGCGGCTGATAACTCCTACCTTGGAGGTGCCTTCAGGTAGAGAGTGTATTTTCAGGCCTGCGGTAACTCTTCCGCGGTTTCTTGTGCAGCCGGCAACGGTCAAAGGTTCTAAAAAACCCAATGGCTTCAAAGTTTCTTGATCGGTTGGCGCTGGCGCTCGGCATTTCGATCATGATCTTGTTCATAGGCCGGCTGTCGATCACGACGCTGCCCATCTCGCAGTTTCCCGACGTTGCTCCCCAAAGCGTGATCCGGCAATAAATGCGATGAAACTCATTATCAAGCGGCGGCCTGCCATCATCTTCACGCTGATCGCTGCGCTCGCAATTGGCGGCCTGCTGGCAATGTCGACGATCCGGGCCGCTGTCGGCGTGGACTCCAAGCATCTGGACTGGCTCTTCGGCGGTAAGTTCAAGTCGTTTTTTCAGAAGGACGAGTCGACTTCGCAGCCAGAGCAGGACATCGTGGTCACGAGTCCGAAGATCACGGACGTGATGATCACCGAATCATTCGTCTGCCAGATTCGTTCACAACGTCACATCGAGGTTCGTGCCCTGGAAGGCGGGTATCTCAGCACGATCTCGATCAGCGAGGGACAGGCGGTGAAGAAAGGAGACGTGATGTTCCAGATCCTGCCCGTTCTTTACAAGGCAAAACTGGACGCCGAGAACGCCAAAGCCGAAGTCGCGAAACTGAAATATCAGTACACCCAAAATTTGGTCGAGAAAAACGCCGTCTCGCAGAACGAGGCGTTACTGCAGAAGGCCGAAATGGCGGAGGCGCAGGCCAAGGCAAATCAGGCGGCGGCTGAATTGAACTTCACCGACGTGAGAGCGCCTTTCGACGGCATCGTCGACCGTCTGCTGCAGCGGGAGGGAAGCCTCATCAAGGAGGGAGACATTCTCACAACGTTAGCCGATAACAGCGTGATGTGGGTCTATTTCAACGTGCCCGAGAAATACTACCTGCATTACATGGCTACCCGAAAGGAGCGTGAAAAGGACAAAATCGAGCTGGTGCTGGCCGACGGCGAAACGTTCCCACAAGCCGGTAAGATCAATGCGATCGAGGCCGACTTCAACAATCAGAATGGGAACATCAAGTTCCGCGCCGATTTCGTGAACCCGGATGGCCTGTTGCGTCACGGCCAGACCGGCACCATCAAGATCCGGCGCCTCTTGAAGAACGCCCTCGTCATCCCCCAGCGAGCGACGTTCGACCTCCTCGATAAGCGATACGTTTGGGTCGTCGACAAGAACGACGTCGCACATCAGACCTTGATCACCGTCAAGAACGAACTTGAGGACATTTTTGTCATCGGCAGCGGGCTCGACGTGAGCGACAAAATTGTTCTGGAAGGTGTTCGGGAGGTCGAGGAAGGCCAAAAAGTGGAATACGAGTTTCTTGCTCCCGACGAGGCCCTTAAAAGCCAAAAATTCCACGCGGAATAGGTAACTCTTCGCGACGTTCTCAACACCGAACGGTATGTGACAGATCCCGAACCGTGCTCACAAAAATCCTCACTCGGCCGGCATTGGCGATTGTCATCTCGGTCTTCCTCTTATTCTTGGGGGGCCTGGGGATCGAGACTCTCCCGATCGCGCAATTCCCCGACATCGCGCCGCCGACAGTGATGGTTTCCATTTCTTATCCCGGCGCCAGCGCGAACGTCCTGGTCGAATCGGTCTTGATTCCGTTGGAGCAATCCATCAACGGCGTCCAGAACATGCGGTTCATTTCCTCCTCCGCGACCAGTGCCGGTGAAGCAACGATTGTTATCTATTTCGAGCCGGGTACGGATCCCAACATCAATGTCGTGAACGTGCAAAACCGGGTCAGCATCGCGCTGTTCCAACTCCCGCCCTTGGTGGTGCGCGAGGGGATTCTCGTTAGTCAGGTCGTGCCGAGCATGCTGATGTACGTGAACATTTACAGCACGGACCCACACGCCGACCAGAAAGATCTCTTCAACTTTGCGAATGTCTACGTCATGCCCCGGCTCAAGCGGATCAAAGGCATGGGCATTCCCAGGAACCTCGGCAATCGCATCTATGCGATGCGAGTGTGGCTCGATCCCGACCGCATGCGCGCTTACGACGTGTCCACGGAAGACGTCATGAAGGCGCTTTCGGAACAGAGCGTCATTGGCTCGCCCGGACGGCTCGGCCAAGCCACAGGCAAGACGTCGCAATCAAAAGAGTACGTGTTGACCTACATCGGGCGGTTCAACAAGCCAGAGCAGTATGCAAACATCATTGTGAAAGAAAACCCAGACGGCGAGATCCTGCGTCTTAAAGATATTGGCAATGTGGAGCTGGGTCCGCAGTTCTTCGACATTTATTCCGACATCGACGGGCATCCCGCGGCATCCATCGTTCTGAAGCAGGCCCCTGGATCGAACGCGGCCGAAGTGATCGAGGAGATCAAGGCGGAACTCGAAAAAATCAAGAAGCAGTCATTCCCCCCGGGGATGGACTATGAATTTGCCTACGACGTTTCAAAATTTCTCGACGCCTCGATCGAAAAGGTGCTGCACACCCTGCTTGAGGCGTTCATTCTGGTGTCGCTCGTGGTCTACATGTTCCTCGGGGATTTACGATCCACGCTGATTCCGACACTCGCGGTTCCGGTGTCGCTGGTCGGGACCTTCTTTGTCTTGCGGTTGATGGGGCTGTCGATCAACCTGATCACACTGTTCGCTATGGTTCTCGCCATTGGTGTCGTGGTGGACGATGCGATCGTGGTGGTCGAGGCGGTGCACGCCAAGATGGCCCAACAGCACTTGTCCCCCTACCTGGCGACCAGCAAGGTGATGCGCGAGATCTCAGGCGCGATCATTGCCATCACGCTTGTGATGACGTCCGTCTTCGTTCCGGTGACATTCGTCCCCGGGGCTGTCGGAACTTTCTACCGCGAGTTCGGGATCACGATGGCCACGGCCATTGTTCTGTCCGGATTGATCGCCTTGACGCTGACGCCGGTACTCTGTGCGATGATTCTCAAGCCGCACAACCACACGAGCACCGACAGGCAGACAATCCCAGCCCCTGACACGAGCTACGTGAAAAGGCCACGCGGCCTCGGAGTCAAGCTGCTAGTTGGGACCGGAGGGTTATTGCTCTTGGGTGGCATAACCTACCTGGCATACGAGTTGTGGGGGCCGGTTGGCTTCGGGCTCATTCTTCTGCCGTTCGTGCAGCGCCCTTTTGACCGCGCCGTCGAGAAGGTTACAGACGGCTACACCGCAATCGTGCGTCGGATCGCCACGCGTCGAATGCTGACCACGGCCGTCGTAGGAGGTTTTGCCGTCGGCATCGTGATTATCAACACGCGGCTTGCGACGGGCTTTATTCCCGGCGAGGACCAAGGCATCATCTACGCCGTCCTCCAAACACCTCCGGGCTCCACGCTCGAATACACCAACGCGAAATCCCAGGAGCTCGAGAAGATTGCAAAGAAGATCGAGGAAGTCTCCTCCGTGACCTCGTTAGCCGGCTACGAGGTGCTGACCGAAGGCCGTGGGTCGAACTCGGGGACCTGCATCGTCAACCTGAAAAACTGGTCCGACCGCAAACGAACCGCACGCCAGATCATCGTGGAGCTAGAGGAAAGATGCCGTCGGATCAGCAACGTGAAGCTCGAGTTTTTTGAACCGCCCGCGGTTCCCGGCTTTGGCACGGCCGGGGGCATCTCCATGCTAGTGCTCGACATGACGTTCTCGTCCGATTACCAGCGACTCGGAGAGGTAATCGAAAAGTTCATGGCTGCCCTGAAGAAGCGCAAGGAAGTGACGAACATGTTCACTTTCTACGCCGCGAACTACCCGCAGTACGAATTGGTCATCGACAACGACGTGGCGATGCAGAAGGGTGTAACGATCAAGGCGGCGATGGACAACCTGAATATTCTCATTGGCAGCACCTGGGAGCAGGGATTCATTCGGTTCAACTTCTTCTACAAGGTTTTCGTCCAGGCCAAGCCGGAGTTCCGGCGCTACCCGGAGGACCTCGACAACCTGTTCGTCAAGAACGACAAAGGAGAAATGGTCCCCTACTCAGCGTTCATGACCATCAAGGAAAAGCAGGGCTTGAATGAGATCACTCGATACAACCTGTACACTTCCGCCGCCATCCAATGCGCGCCGAGTGCTGGCTACAGCACCGGTCAAGCCATCCAGGCGATCAAGGAGGTTGCTGCCCAGACGCTGCCTCGCGGATTCGACATCGGCTGGTTTGGGCTCTCTTACGACGAAGCGCGAAAAGGGAACGAGGCGATCTATATCTTCTTTGTCGTCGTCGCCTTCGTCTATCTTGTACTAGTCGCGCAGTACGAGAGCTTTATCTTGCCGCTGGCAGTGATCTTATCGCTGCCGATCGGGCTTTTCGGCTGCTTCCTCTTCCTGCAGGCCATGGGTCTAGCGAACGACGTCTATGCTCAGATCGGTTTGGTCATGCTAGTCGGTCTCCTCGGCAAGAACGCGATCTTAATCGTGGAATTCGCGGTCCAGCGGCGGCGGGACGGCGTGTCTCTCCAGGAGGCGGCCATCGAAGGCGCAAAACTGCGCTTCCGGCCGATTCAGATGACCTCCTTCGCCTTCATCGCCGGTCTCATTCCGTTGGTTGTGGCTACCGGTGCCGGGGCGATCGGAAACCGCACGATTGGCACCACCGCGGTCGGCGGGATGCTCTTCGGCACTCTGATCGGGGTGCTGATCATTCCAGGTCTTTACTACTTGTTCGCCAAGCTTTCCGGAGACCGCAAACTTCTTCATACCGAGACCGATGCACCTCTCAGCGAGAGTGAGGTCATCGCGCCGGTGGTGGTAGAAGCGCAGTAGACACAACCTTCACACCAACTGAGATTGCGCCCGTCGTCAACGCCGACGGACAAAGTCATTGGATGAAAGGGTGTTGTTGCTTGTCGTGTTCTTCATTCTGACAATCGCTTTTTTTCATCTTCCGACGACGATCGTTGAATGACTTCGCGATCGCGCGCCGGGCACGACTGCGGTCAGCAGTGCTGTGCGCGACGACATTTGGGACTTTCCGCGCGAGTTCTCGCCATTAGGACGGCTACTTTCCTCGCTCCCGTTGAGTTTCAACTTGACGTGTTTTTGGTGATTATTGAGGGATGACCTCAACCACCCGCACCCAGCGCCGGTATGATCATCGCCTGCGAGAGATGGTCTGCAACAGCAAGAACATCGACGCGGCAGTCGGGTGCGGAGTACCCCGAT
The DNA here is from genome assembly GCA_036272935.1 of Pirellulales bacterium. GTDB lineage: Bacteria > Planctomycetota > Planctomycetia > Pirellulales > PNKZ01 > DATAXP01. Next base: position 6,385 of record DATAXP010000142.1, read on the forward strand.
CTACAGCGCGTGGCTGGCTCGCGCCGCTGGCGGCGCCAGTCGTGACGTTGCCAGCCACCAACCCTGACAACGTTCACCTGCAGCAGCAGGTCCTCGTCCTCCGTCGTCGCCTTGACCGCCTCGTCTCGCTGCTGCGACTGATTACGCTGCTGCTCAAAGTCGCGGGCTTTTCGTTGGCCAGCGTGCGGTTGCCGGAAGGCACTGCTAAGACACGGCTGCTGCGGGCCATTGACCGCTCCCGATCGCATTTCACCCTGCGTGCCGTGCTCCGCATGGTGGGCTTGTCTCACACCAGGTACCACGCCTGGAGCAACGAGACGCCTTGCAGCCTGGCCGACCACGGGTCGTGTCCGCGCAGTTCGCCGCAGCAACTCACGCTGGACGAAGTCAACGCGATCCGGGACATGGTCACTTCCGACGAGTACCGAGATGTGCCGACCGGAACGCTGGCCCGGTTGGCCCAGCGAATCGGCAAGGTCTTTGCTTCGGCGAATACCTGGCGCCGCTTGGTCCGGCTTCACCGCTGGCGCCGGCCCCGACAACGCGTTTATCCAGCCAAGCCCAAAATCGGCATTCGAGCTTCGTGCGCCAACGAAATCTGGCACATCGACACCACGCTGATCCGCCTGCTCGACGGCAGTCGTGTTTACTTGCGCGCCGTGATCGACAATTTCTCGCGGCGGATTCTGGCCTGGAACGTCAGTGCTACGTTCGATCCCGAGTCCTCGGCGAAACTCTTGTTGGACACCGTGCGCAATATGAATGCGCCGGGCGTGCCCACTCTGATGACCGACGGCGGAGGCGAAAACTTCAATCCTGCCGTGGATGAATTGGAGCGTTCGGGCCTGCTGAAACGTGTCCTCGCGCAGACCGACATCCAATTCTCGAACTCGATGATCGAGTCCTGGTGGCGCGTGCTCAAGCATCAGTGGCTGTACCTGAACACGCTCGATACCCTGGCAACGGTGCAGAAGCTCGTCGCGTTCTACGTCGAGCAGCACAATAGGCATCTCCCGCATGCCGCGTTTCAAGGCCAGACACCCGACGAGATTTACTTCGGCACGGGTGCAGACATTCCCAAACAGTTGGCGGCTGCGAAAGTCGCAGCTCGGCAAGCGCGTCTGGCGGCCAATCGGGCCGTCCGCTGCCAGAGTTGTAGCGAGGCGGTGGCCATCAGCAACTGACGCCGGTCGAACGAAGGAATCGGGCGAAGTTGGGTGCCGGTGCGCGCGGACTCCTTGAAAGGTGCTCCGGTCATCGGACAAGCCGTCGTTCCGGGTAGCGTAGCCGCGATTCTTTTGCCCGGACTTGGACATCTCTTGGCCTCCCACACTCAAAGTGGCGAGAACTCGCGCAGAAAACTCCCAAATGTTGTGGTGGTCAGCAGGGCAAAGCTCGTGTCGCGATCGAGCAGCAGCTATCGTTTCCCGTTTAAGAATCCGTCTTCGCAATCGGTCAAGTTTCGGGCGATCTGCGTCGTCCACGGTCCATCGGGGCTCCACGTGAGACCGACGAAATGGACCCGGCGCGTCCCCCAATTCCAATACGAACAATAGGTAATAGGTGACCAGACCGCCTTTGGTCCAAACCTCGATCGTCGTGAAATCCACGCAGGCTCATGGTGCGGCATCACGGGCGCGGGAAGTTGCTTTCTCAACTTCCGCCGCCGACCTGCCGCCGTCAACCGACTGACGCCTGAGTCGGTAACTGTTCCAGACCGTCCGGATCGTTGTGAATTGCAGCGCGGCGGAGTATTTTCACCCTACGGGGAGTGGCCGGCGAACCGGCGGTGCTAGCGCGGATCGAGATTTCCGCATGAACGCACTGCCAAAGCGCCTACCAGCGCCAGCCAGAGCGGAGCGTCTCGTTGACAACGCAGTCGGTGGGCCAGCGACCGGCATGGAGGTTGACGAGGCAATCAGCCCCCAGCTTGCCCATCGCATCAATGGCCGCTTGGTCGATGCCACCCATGTGCGGTGCGACAACGACGTTCGGCAGCCGGAGCAACGGATGGTCCGCCGGCAACGGTTCCTCTTTGAACACGTCGAGTCCCGCGCCGGCAATCGTCCCCTGCGTGAGTGCTTCGGCCAAGGCGACCTCGTCGATCAGGCCGCCGCGCGCGGTGTTGATGAGCACCGCCGATGGCTTCATTAACCCGAGTGTGCGGCGATTGATGAGATCGGACGTCTCGACGGTACAGGGCATATGCAGGCTGACGATATCTGATCGGGCGAATAGATCGTCGATCGCGCACATCTCCACGTCGTGCTGCGCTGCGAAATCGCGGTCGGCAAACGGATCCGAGGCGATGACCCGCAGGCCGAGGCCATGGGCGCGCGGCACCAGGGCACGGCCAATGCGTCCGAGACCGACGAGGCCGAGCGTATTGCCTGCCAGCCGACGGACGGGGTCCCTGCGCCAACGGCCGGCGCGAATCTCCGCATCGCGGGCCGCCACGTCGCGGAACAGCGCAAACAGTAGCGCGAGAGCTTGCTCGGCCACCGAGTTCTCGTTCGTTCCCGGGGTGATGGCCACGACAATGCCGCGCTGCGTCGCTGCCGGGACGTCGATCGCATCGTAACCGACGCCAACGCGCGCGATGGCGCGGAGCTTCGAGCCAGCCAGGATCTCAAGCGTGTAAGATTCGACCCCTGCGAGCACGGCGTCGATCCCCGCAAGGTCGGCGCGCCGTTCGGCGACCGATTGCTTGAGCGGCGAGCCCGACGGATAGACGAGCTCGTGTCCGGCTCCGGCGAGCACGTCGGCATACGGACCGGCTGCGTGAAAAAGGACCGGTGAGGTTACAAGGATGCGGGGCATTGAATTCATTTATCGCTGCGCGGTCAGTGAACCGGCGGTGCGCTCAGGCCGGTCATAGGATGATGCGTGACTGTGTCCCAAGCCAGTTGTTGCAACAGCCGGTTGAGTTTGTCCTTTTCCTCCGCATTGACATCCTTCATGCGGTTAAGCTCCGGCGGGATCGGCAGCCCCACCGGACCGCGGCGGTAGATCACCGCGAAATGGCAGTAGCTATCGAGGATCTGCAAGGGAAGTTTGGGATGACGCCAATCGTCGTTAAAAAGCTCCGACTGCTGTTTCAAACCCGGCGCCTGCCCGGCCACGATCTTCTCGCGCAGCGCAATCGAGGCTTCCCCTACCGGAACGACGCATAGGACGTTCTTCCCCAGCCGCTGGTTGATGCCGGCGCAGAACTCTTCGACGTCATGGCAATACTGGTCTTTGTTTTTTTGTAACTCGGCGAGGTTCGTGGCGTTGCGGTCCACCTTCTTGTGCTCGCCATAGGTGACTTTCGGGTCGTAGGCATCGTTGGGAAGCCAGAACTCTTGGACGGTGGTGTGAATGTTCCGATGACGCTATCAACATGGTGTACGATTTGCCGTCGGGAGCGACCGACATCTTCAGGAATTCTCCATGGCAATCGACCGCAAGTTTCGCGATGAATTCGTCGGCGGTATTGACGGTCGCTCCATCTTCCCGCGGGTTCTTGTGCACCTGGTAGATCGCCTCGATCGACGGCGTTTCCTTCAGCGCGGCGAACGCGAGCGGCGTGCAACCCTTCGTCGCACCATTGTCGAGCACCGCCACGCTTGGCTCGATCGAGCGGATTAGCACGGGGTTGTTGCTGACATCGAGCCCGTGCTGCGAGACCTGAAAGACATCGACCACGCCGACCCGGTTCACCGGGCAAACCAGATCGAACTCGCGGTTCCACGTCAGGTCGCCGGTGTCGAGGAACTGTCGGAAAGAGAATGGCATGAGCGTTATCAACGCGTGAACGATCGAGCCACGGCCTATTTAGAGTGAAACGGCTCGCTGGCGACGAGCGCTTGAATGAACTCGCGCATCGCGAAGTCGTTGGCTCGCGCTCGGTTTACGATGCTTGTCGCCAGATCGTCATCGGTGAAACCAAACGGTCGGCCAAGGGCATATTCGATCAGGGCTTCGGTAAAACCTCGCGCGAACGCGTCTGACTTCGACTCGACGATCTCGCGCAATTCAAAGTAGTCTTTGAACGCCGGGCCCTTGTGCAAGGCGGCAGCCGGATCGACGGGCCAAGTTTTCTTCGCTCCCCCTTTGAGTTGGTAGGTGTCCTCGAGGCGCCATTTGCCGGCCGCGTCGAAGTTCTCCAGGCCGAAGCCGATCGGGTCGATCTTGCGATGGCAGTTCGCGCACTGCGGCTCTTCTTGATGGGCTTTGAGCCGCTCGCGCACGGAGAGCACCTTCCCTTCGAGCCGCGCCAACTGCGGAACATTCGGCGGCGCGGGAGGGGGCGGGTCGTGCAGCAGCTTGCGCAGCACCCACGCGCCGCGCTCGACGGGACTGGTGTATTGGCCGTTGCTCCCCATCGCCAGAATTGCCGCCATGCCCAGCAGTCCGCCGCGCGGCGACTCGGCAGGCAACGAGACTTTACGGAACCGATCGCCATGCACCCCTTCGAGTCCGTAATAGTTGGCCAACAAGCCATTGATGACCACGAAGTCGGACTTCAACAAACGGCGCAGGCTCAGGTTCTCGCGCAGCAGGCATCCCACGGTTTGATAAACTTCTTCGCGCGCCGCGGCCTTGGCGCTGTCGTCGAAGCCCCGATGGAGCTGGAAGTCGAACTGAAAGAAGTCGAGCCGGGCCATGCCGAGCCACTGCTCGGTGAAGCCTGAGGCGAATTGGCTCGACCGATCGTCGGCGATCATGCGATCGACCTGCGCGGCCAACACGGCGGGGCTTTGCAAGGCATCGCTGCCGGCAAGCGCCAACAGCTCATCGTCAGGCGGCCCGCTCCACAGGAAATAGGAAAGGCGGCTGGCCAGTTCGAAACCGTTGAGCCGTCGATGGCCTGCGTCGGCCGACGGCTCGCACAGATAAAGGAAACTCGGTGAAGCCAGCACCACGCTGAGCGGCTCCTTCAATGCCTCGTCGAACGAGTCTCCCGCGCTGCGACGAGTTTCGAATAACGCCATGAGCCGGTCGAGATAATCGGCCGAGGGCGTCACGCCGCGAAAGGCACGCGTGGCGAAGCGCTCGACGACGGCCCGCGCTCCGGCAATGTCTTGTGTTGGGGGAGCCAGCGACGCAGCCGTCGGTTGCTGCGAAGCCTGCGGACCCTCGATTTCGAACCAATCAATCCAGATGGCAGGCGCGGGGCCGTGGCCGGTTTTATCGAACTCGCTGACGTAACTGTGGATCTCCGCCTTATGCGAATTCGGGCGTTTCTCGCGGACGGCAAACTCGCGCTTGCCGCCCGTCCGCACGTCAACCGAGAGCTCGATGACTTGCGGCTGCTCGAGCGTGCCGGTCACCTGATGAGCGCTGAAGACGGTGAAATCGCTCGTGTTGTCGCCGCGCTGGCCGACTTCAACGAAATGTCGTTCGGGAGGCGCAGCATCGTTGGCGGCCACGCGCATCCGCAACGTGTAGCGGCCGGCCGGCCACTCGTCGCCTGCCGAGACGTAGGTTTCGCGATACGCCAGGTAAAACAATAGCCAGGCGCCGGTGTCGCGGCCCGGCAGTTGTTGATAGTCGGCGTAGTAGCTGAAGTGCAACCGGTATCGCAACTCCTCGAAAAGCGCCGCCTGCGAGTCCTGGAACCCGAACCCCATCGGCGATGGCGCGCCGGCGATTTTGTCCCAGTCATGATAAAATAGCAAAGGCCTGGCACGTGGATTTGCGGACAACGCAGGCGATTTTTTCGCGTCGTTTCGCAGTTGCTCGGCAATCGGCACGTTCTCCGGGCGTTTGGCCGCCTCGTCGACCGCCGTCGTCCAGCGGACGAAATTGTCGTGCATCTCCTTCGTTCGCTTGAATAGATTATCCATCCGCCTGTTGCCTTCGAGCTCCGCCTCTTCGCGCGCCTTGCACAGCTTCTGCGGCTTCGTCGAGGCGCGCTCGATCACGCCACGTGCCGCGGCGCTGTCTTGCGACGCGGCGACGAGCGACACCGCCGGTTGCTGCGAAGCCTGCGGACCCTCGATTTCGAACCAATCGATCCAGATGGCGGGCACGGGGCCGTGACCGGTTTTTTCAACCTCATCGTGGTAGGTGCGGATCTCTGCTTGGCGCGAGTTTGGGCGCTTTTCGCGAACGGCAAACTCGCGCTTGCCGCTGGTCCGCACGTCAACCGAGAGCTCGATGACTTGCGGCTGCTCGAGCGTACCGGTCACCTGGTGCGCGCTCAACACCGTGAAGTCGCTCACGTCATTGCCTCGTTGCCCGACCTCGACGAAGCGTCGCTCCTTCGGCGCGGCGTCGTTGGCGGCGACGCGCAAACGCAACGTGTAGCGGCCGGCCGGCCACTTCTCGCCCGCCGCGACGTACGTCTCGCGATAGCCGTGATAAAACAGCAGCCAGGCGCCGGCGTCGCGGCCCGGCAGCTTTTGATAATCGGCGTAGTAGCTGAAAAATTTCCTGTATTGGATCTCCTCGAAGAAAGCGTTCTGCGCATCTTGAAATCCAAACTCTGTCGGTGACGGCGCGCCGTGAATCTGCTCGGCGTCAAGGTAGAAGAACATCGGCGTGGCATATGGAACGCCGGAAGAAGGACGAGGCTTCTCCGCGTCCTTCCGCAGCTTTGCGGCGATCACCAAGTTCTCTGGAAGCTTTGCCGCCTCGTCGACTGACGCCGTCCAGCGAACGTAGTTGTCGTGCTGCTCCTGCGTGCGTTTGAAAAGGCCGTTCATGAGTTTGTTGCCTTCAATCTCCGCCTCCTCACGCGCTCGGAACTGCTTCGGTTGGCTGGTACTGGCGCGGGCAAAGTGCTCGTCGAGCGCACGACGCCCCAGCGCGAGATGCTGCTCGATCTGATCGCTCGACATGTACAGCGACGCGCCGACGGTGTCGAAAGTGCCAGTGCCCCCATCGGTCGGCAAATCGCGCACGTCGATCTCGACGCCGAGCAGCTCGCGGAGAGTGTTCTTGTATTCGCGCTGGTTGAGCCGGCGCAGCGTGATGCGACCCCCGTCGTCGCCGATGATCTTCCGCGCCCGGGCCAGCGTATTGGAAAGCTTGTCAAGAAACTCGGTCTTACGCTCTGGGTTCGGCTGCTTCGCGTCCTCCGGCGGCATCTCGCCGGAGTTCAGAGCGCCCAGAATCTTCTGCCAGCGATCGGCTTGTTCGACCGTTTCGATGGCCAACGAGATGTCATCGAGCCGCAGCTGGCCTTCCTGCGTCTCGGCGCCGTGGCACTCGACACAGTAGTCTTTGAAAAACGCGCGCTGCGTCGCGTCGAAGCGCGCCGGCGCTGGCGCAGCGGCGTGAGCAAGTGACGAGTAAATCCACGCGCAGGCGAAGAGGCAAAGCGGTCTCATCCTTGCAACTCCTTCACCACGCCCGTGCTATCGCCATGGCGCTCGGCCTCGATGCCCAGCCCGTGCAGTATGGTGAGCCAGGCGTTACAGAGCGGCGTGTCATGCTTCAACACCACATGCTGGCCGAGTTTGAGGCCCGCGCCGCGGCCTGCCAGTAGCATCGGGCAGTTGTCGAGGTAGTGGACCGTGCGAATGTTGCTGCCATAGGCTAGCAGCGTATGATCGAGAAGCGAGCTGCCGTCGGGCTCCTTGATCGCGTTCAGCTTGTCGAGCAGTCCGGCGAGCAACTCGCTTTGTGCCACATCGCGCCGCTGCGAGGCGTCGAGGCGGTCGCCCGTCGTGTAGTGGGTCATGTCATGCGCTGCGATCTTCAGGCCGAGACTGCCCAGCAGCGAGCCCACCGGCTGGCGGTAGGTGACGATGCGCGTGGTGTCGGTCTGCAAGGCGACGGCGATCAGGTCGTACATCAGCGCGATCTCGTCGCGGCCGGCCAGCCCGGGCTTCGGCTCGGTCAGCGGAGTCTTAGGTTTCGGGACCGGTAACCATTGCTCGTCTTTGGACAGACGGGTTTCGATATCGCGGACGCCTTGAAAAAATTCGTCGAGTTTGTCGGTGTCGGTCTTGTTGAGGTCGCGTTGCACGCGCCGCGCATCAGCCAGCACGGCATCGAGCACGCTCCGTTTTTGCGCGAGTAGGGCTTGCCGCTGCGCAAGCGGCATCGTCTCGTCCGAGAACAGACGATGGTAGGCGACCAACGGATTCTCCATGCCCGCCATTGGCTTGCCACGCGTGTCCCAGGCCAACGAGAGTCCCGGGCCATGACCGTTGGCCCCGCCGTCGGGACTGCTCAGTTGAATGGAGGCGAAGCGCGTGTCCGTGCCCAGCCGCGCGGCGACGACCTGATCGACCGAGATGCTGTTGTGAAAACTTTGGCCTGGTTCCGCATATCGGTTCGCCCCAGTGAGCCAGAATGTGCTCCCCCAGTGCGCTTCGTTGGCAAACTTGTTGGCAAGCCCCTGCACGACGGTGAAGTCGGCCTTGTGCCGTTCGAGCGGCGCCAGCCCCGGCGGGAGCGTGTAATCGGGCCCGGTGACTTTCGCATCGGGCATCCACGTCTCTTCGGTCACACCCCAGCCAAAGCCAAGGAAGACAGCTCGTTTGGGTCGCGGTGCGATTGGCGTGGCGGCCGAGACGAACCGGCGATATCCGATCGATTCCAGCGCCGGCAGCGCGACGATCGTGCCCGCGGCGCGGATAAAGTGGCGGCGAGTAAGACTAGTATTCATCGATAAGGCCCAAGTACCCGCGCAATGACGAACCGTCACGGATTCATCTCACGCGTGGAATGTAAAAGGTGGGGGGGCGAGCTCTGTGATTAAGGCGGGGGGATGGCAATTCCTACAACGTGTCCATGCACTTGCAAAAGTTTTGTCTTCTGGAGGCAGCGGCGAGTTTCACTTGCATTCAAATGTGCGTCGATGCTTGGACGACGAGACGAACATGCTGTACGACTTGCCGTCGGAGGCGACCGACATTTTCAAGGGTTCACCTTTGCACTCGGCCGCTCGGTTTGCGATGAACTCATCATCGGTATTCACCGTCGTGCCGTCGTCCCGCAAGTTTTTGTGGACCTGGTAGATCGCCTCGATGGATGGCGTTTCCTTCAACGCGGCGAACGTCAGCGGCATGCAACCCTTGGTCGCGCCGTTGTTGAACACCGCCACGCGCGGCTCGATCGAGCGGATCAACACCGGGTTGTTGCTGACGTCGAGCCCATGGTGCGAGGCCTGGAAGACATCGACCACGCCGACCCGGTTCACCGGGCAGACCAGATCGAACTCGCGGTTCCACGTCAGGTCGCCGGTGTCGAGAAAGTCGAATCGGCCGAACGATAACAGCATCACGACGCTGTTGGCATTGTCGGTGTTGTCGACCGGCTTGGATTGGTTGGCCCCGCAGCATTCGTTTTCGGCCGAGCCGCTGGTGGCAATGAATTGCTGCCGAGCACCAAGGCAGCGAAGCGTCAGGCTCGGCAGCTCGTCGTCAAGCGGGCGCAAGCCGATCACGTCGCCGGGCGAGATGACCGACCGTTTCTCAGCCTTGAATCGATAGTACTCCGGCTCAGCGAATTCGCGCTGGCCTTCGAAGGCCCCGTTGTCGTGCACCTCACCGATCGGCAACGCGGTGGAAAGTTGCGCGGCACCACCGAAGTGATCGCGATGGTAGTGCGTGGTGATCAGATGGTCGATTCGCCGCAGTCCGGCCTCTTTGGCGGCGACCTGAAAGATGCGATCCGAATCGCGGATTCCCGGGTTGCCCGAGTCGATCAGCACCGACTCGCCGGCGGGCGTGACGATCAGCGTCGCCGCGCCCCCTTCGACGTCGATCCAATAGATGTCGAGTGATCTTTCTTCAGCCCCCTGGGCTCGAAGTGCCACGATGACGATCCCAAGCGACAAAAGGCATTGAATCACGGTACGACGCACGTCGATGCACTGCATGGGAGCCTCGATCGGCGATTGATAAACGCGTGCCTCTAATAGCGCGCCAGTTCCTTGGCGGCGCCTTCGGGTTTGACCGCCCGAATCATCTCTTGCGATTTCTGAGACATGAAGCGCAGCTCGCTGCCCAGCGCGATGAACTGCATCCCTTGTTCGACGCGCTGGATCGCCGTCTTCGGGTCCATGCAGTGCATGCCGGTGGGCGTGCCCGTCTTCTTGCCCACCTCGACGACTTTGGCCAACATGGCTTCGAACTGCGCGTCGCTGGGCTCCTGCCCATCCGGTCCTCGCGAATGCGCGCGCAAGTCGACGGGACCGACGAAGATGGCATCGACGCCCGGTAAGGCATAAATCGCCTCCGCATTCGCCAAGCCGATCGCGCTCTCGGTCTGAAGGATGATGAGGATTTCGTCGTTGGCGCGGCGGAAGTATTCGGCGTTGCTCGTGTCGAAGTTCAACGCCTGCAAACCTCCTCCCAAGCTGCGGTTGCCTTGAGGTGGATACTTGGCGGCACGAATCGCGATCGTCGCCTCCTCGACCGTGTCGACCATCGGCACGACGATGCCCCACGCACCGGCATCGAGCGCGCGCTTGATATAGAAATACGTTCCTTGCGGAACGCGGCACAGCGGCACACAACCGGCCTCGGCAATGGACGAGAAGACTGCCGAGGCTTGCGCCCAATCGATCGGCGAGTGTTCCATGTCCAACGTCAGCCAATCGAAGCCCGCGCGCGCCATGACTCGCGTGGCGTACAAGTCGCCCAGCGACAGCCAGGTGCCGAACGACGCCTTTCCGGATTTCAAGTCCCGCTTGACGGGATTGGTTTTCATGGAAGGGGTGAATTCTTGAGGAGGGAAAAAGCGGCGAGGCTGCAGTGCCTAGTCGGTGTTTTATGGCATGACCTGGTGCAATTTTAGCCAGTCAGCCAATCGGGCCGGCCAATTGGAGAGGAACGGATCTTGCCGCGCCAGCCCGACGCCGTGTTTGCCAGCCTCATAGATGTGCAATTCGGCAGGTACGTTTGCTTTGCGCAACGCCAAATAGAACAGCACGCTGTTTTCCGGCGGTACGCCCCTGTCGCCGTTCGTGTGGAACAAGAACGTCGGCGGCGTGTCGGACGTAACTTGTTTCTCATTCGACAGGCTATCGACCAACGCCGCATCCGGCGTATCGCCCAGCAAATTCTTCTTCGTGCCGAGGTGCCCGTACTCGCTCGAAAGCGACACGGCCGCATAGCACAGAATGGCGAAGTCCGGCCGGCAACTGCCGCAATCGATTCTGTCGGCGGCGTCCGGCTTGCCGGCGTCGTAGTGCGTGGCCAAAGTGGAAGCCAGATGGCCGCCTGCTGAAAACCCCATCACGCCGATGCGCTGCGGGTTGATGTTCAAGTGAGCCGCCTCGGCACGCACCGTCCGCAGTGCTCGTTGCACGTCTAGCAGCGGAGTCGGGTGGCCGTAGCGCGGCGCGACCCGATAACGCAGCACAAACGCGGCGGTCCCGTGGGCATTGAACCATTCGGCCACATCCTTGCCTTCGTACGATACGGCCAAACCGATGTAACCTCCACCGGGACAAATGACCACGGCGGTACCGTTGGCCTTGTCCGCCGGAGGTAAGAAGACCCAAAGGGCCGGCTTGTCGAGGTCCGTGTCGCCCACCGCACCCGGCGCTCCCGAGGGCCATAAGAGTTGTGGCGTCGGCATCCCCTTTGGCACCGCGAATTTCGCCAGTTGCTCCGCCGACAACGTCACCCGTTGTTGCGCCGAAGCTGTGCTCGCAACCCAACAGACGATCAACATGGTCAACCATCGCACAGTCATCAAGGTTGCACGCATCATGAACCTTTGAAACTCAATGGAAAACGTCGGGAGAAGTTAATTTGCGGCACCGAAAAGCCTGGCGGCATTTCGCTTCGGGCCTTGATGTGGTCGACTGCCGACCCGTCGACCAAATTGGAATCTACACATTTCAATCCATTCCTGCCAATCGCCGCAATTTCCGGCCGCCGCCTAGCTCAACGATAATTGCAAGGGCGTTTTGAAACTTCGGACGACGCACATCTTTTCTGTGGCGCGCGGACAGCCAAGTGCCCGAACGATGGCTTTCCAGATTTCAACGCGCTCTTAGCGGGATTGATCTTCATGGAACAAGTGATCGGCGAGGAAGCGAAGAACGTGAGGCGAGGTGCGGGGCGCTTTGATGGAATGTCGACCTGTCGACGGTCGACCGAATGAGCGTATCGACACGGTGTGGCATTTGTCAAGCATTGGATGGCAATGACGCCGGATTGGGTGTCGTGGCCGTCCAAACAAATATTATTGACAAGCTGAGCGTACCAGCCTACATTGTCGACAGTCGACTGGTCGACTGTAGCCCCTTGGAAGGCCGGTCGGGGTCGCTTCGTTCCTGCCAAACATTGCATCGCGGCTTAGCCCGAAATTGCTCGATCACCGCTGCACACCTTCGGCGAGGCCGAGCCATGCCGCGCCAGCGGTTCGCCAGCCAATCCAGATCCAGCCACTATCGCGCCGCAAAGCGCTTGGGCTTTCGAACAAGAGAGATTCGTCCATCGCGCACCCGGCGGAGAACCGTCGTGAGCCAGTTGTCTAAGCAAGACGTCAATGAAATCTGCACGTTGCGAACGCCTCTGGAAACTTTGGCGCTGCGCTTGGGTTTTGCCAAAGGCGCCAACACGATGTGCGCCGATCTGAAGGCCAACATGAACGCGAGCGAGCGGATCAGCTATCCCGCAGAGCTCGCACAGTTCGAGTTGGAGTTTCACGAGATCATCGTTCGCGCAGCCGGTCACGAACGCTTGTTAGCGAGCTGGCTGAATCTACGCTCTCAGATTCGCTTGATGCTAATCGAGCGCGTTTCGATCGATGCGAGGTTGCGTCAAGACACCCTGCAAGGCCATCGCGAGTTGGTCGAGGCCGTTGAAACGGGCGATGCAAATCGCGCCGTCGCCGTGTTGGACGCTCATCTCAAAGCGCAGCACCAATGGTTGATGAAATCATTCACCGACCAACAACGTTGAATCGGAATCGATCCATGGACGCTCTTAACTTCATCAATGGGCAATGGTGCCATTCCACCACAGGCGAATGGCTCGCGATCACGAATCCTGCCACCGAGGAGCCACTCGGCCGCGTGGTTCTGTCGTCGGTTGACGACGTTGACCAAGCGGTGCAAACCGCCGGCCGAGCGTACGACGTCTGGCGGCGCGTACCGGTCACCGAGAGGATTCAATACTTGTTCCGGCTCAAGCAACTCCTGGAAGAGAACTTCGAGGACCTTGCGCGGACCATCACCTTGGAATGTGGAAAGACGCTGGCCGAAGCGCGCGGAGAGATTCGTCGCGGCATTGAGAATGTCGAGACGGCCTGCGGGATGCCGTTGATGATGCAGGGCTACAACAACGAGGACATCGCCCGCGGTGTCGACGAACACCTGTACCGGCAACCGCTGGGGGTGGTCGTCGCGATCACGCCGTTCAACTTTCCGCTGATGATCCCGTTGTGGTTTCTGCCGTACGCGATTGCTTCCGGCAACTGCTTCATCCTAAAGCCGAGCGAAAAGGTGCCGCTGTCGGCGGTGAAGCTGATCGAAATCCTGCACCAGACCGGACTGCCTGCAGGCGTCGTGCAGCTTGTTCACGGCCGCAAGGCGACGGTCGAGGCCTTGTTGGATCATCCGGAGGTTCGGGCGGTATCGTTTGTTGGTTCCAGCACGGTGGCCAAGTATGTCTACAGCCGCGCGGCGGCCAGTGGGAAGCGCGCCCAGTGCCAGGGGGGCGCCAAGAACCCGGTCGTCATTCTGCCGGACGCCGATTTGGAGATGACGACGAAAATCGTGGCGGAGGGTGCGTTCGGATGCGCGGGGCAGCGTTGCCTGGCGACGTCGATCGCCGTCCTGGTCGGTAGCGCCCAACAGCCGTTCTCCGAGGCGATCTGCGATGCCGCAGCCAGCAGGCGCGTCGGATACGGTTTGGATGCCGATGTTGAGATGGGACCGGTCGTCAGCGCAGAAAGCAAGCAGCGCATCGAGCAACTGATTGAACTCGGCCTGGGCGAAGGTGCCGCGCCGCGCGTGAATGGCAAGGCTCGACGACCCAATGGACACGATCGCGGGTCGTTCGTGCTGCCGACGGTGCTCGACAATGTCGCCCCGTCGGGAACGCTGGCTCGAACCGAAATCTTCGGCCCGGTGCTCAGCCTACTTTACGCCGATACGATCGACGAAGCCCTTGGCGTTATCAACTCAAGCCCTTACGGCAACATGGCATGCCTGTTCACTACCAGCGGAGCTGCCGCGCGCCGCTTCCGAAATGAATCCGTGGTGGGCAACGTCGGCATCAACATCGGCGTGCCCGCTCCGATGGCCTTTTATCCGTTCAGCGGCTGGAAGGAGAGTTTCTTCGGTGATCTCCACGCCCAAGGGAGGCACGCCGTTGAGTTTTATACGCAGACCAAAGTTGTTGTCGAACGCTGGCACACCGCATGGAGCCGCAAGTTTTGAATGAAAGGACAAGACCATGACTCTTCGTGCAGCGGGCCGGACGCGAGTGGCGGTGCTGGCGTCAGCTCCGCGACCGGCTTCGAGCGTCACGCCTGGAAAATTGTTGACATCCCTTCCTAGGCTGATATCCTGTCGTTCGGTCGACCGTCGACAGGTCGACCTAAATTTCTTCCCAGTCCACACTCCTACTGAAGCCCGCCGATCCCTGCTGTTCTTGTTCACGATAGGCGAACAGCGTCGGGATGCACGTTGATCGTGTGAATAACTCCGGAGGTTGAGCGATGAAGCACGTCCTACTGCTGGCGATCGCTCTTCTGGGCGCGCTGTCGAACTCGGCAACCGCGAAGCCGAACGTGTTGTTCATTGTCGCCGACGACCTGAACGACTGGATCGGCTGCCTGGGTGGGCACCCGCAAGCTCAAACGCCCTGCATGGATAGGTTGGCCAAACGTGGCACGCTGTTCGTCAACGCCCATTGTCAGGCGCCGCTGTGCAACCCGTCGCGGGTGAGCTTCTTGACCGGTCGGCGACCTTCGAAGACCGGCGTGTATGGATTGCAGCCGGGGCTGCGCAAGGCGCCGTCGTTGGTCGATGCCGTCACCTTGCCGCAGCAGTTTCGCCGCAGCGGCTATTACACCTACTCGAGTGGAAAGATTTTCCACACCGAGTCGCTCACCGAGGCTGAGCGCACGAACGAGTTCGAATGCTATGGGCGCGATCCGCGCTGGGCGTTCACATCCGAGCTGCCGAAGTTAGCGCATAAGATCACGAAGCTCGAATCCCCGTCCACGATCATGGATTGGGGCGTCTTTCCCGAGCACGACAGCGATCACGCCGATTGGTGGATTGCCAACGATGCGATCGGGGCGATCAAAAATGCCCCGACGGACAAGCCGTTCTTCATCGCCGTCGGCTTCCGGCAGCCGCACATTCCCTGCTTCGCCTCGCAAAAGTGGTTCGATCTCTATCCCGACGCGACGCTGCAATTGCCCCCTTTCCGGTCCGACGACCGCGACGACGTGCCCGAGTTTGCCTGGTACTTGAACTGGAAGATTCCCGAGCCGCGACTGTCGATCTTGCGTCGGCTGAACGAGTGGCACCCGCTGGTGCGTGGATATCTGGCGACGACCAGTTTCATGGACAGTCAGGTAGGGCGATTGCTCGACGCGCTCGAGGCGACAGGCCGAGCCGACAAGACGATCGTCGTGCTCACCTCCGACCACGGCTGGCATGTCGGTGAGAAAGCGGTCACCGGGAAGAACACGCTCTGGGAGCGATCGACGCGCGTGCCGCTGATCTTCGCCGGGCCGGGTGTCGCCTCCGCGGGACGTTCGACGCAACCGGTGGAGATGCTCGACATCTATCCGACATTGTCGGAATTGTGCGGACTGCCGGCCGTCGCGGACCTCGACGGACACAGCCTGGTCGAGCAACTGACCGACGCCCAGGCATCTCGTCCTTGGCCGGCCATCACCACGCACAGTCCGGGCAATCACGCGGTGCGCAGCAGGCGCTGGCGGTACATTCACTACGCCGACGGGTCCGAAGAACTCTACGACATGCAATCCGATCCGAACGAGTGGGCGAATCTGGCGGGCGATGCTCGCTACGCCAGCGTGATCGCCGAGCATGCGCAATGGCTGCCCAAGGTCGATGCTCCGCCGGCGCCGGGAGGGACGGATCGGTTGCTCGTGAACGACGGTGGTGTCTGGATGTGGGAAGGCAAACCAATTCGGCCGGACGAAAAAGTGGAATAACGCCGCGCGCCCAGTGGCGAGTTTTTAGTTCTGAGTTTTGTGGAGACTTTCCGAATGTCTGAAGCCGCTTTCATCGACTTGAAGCCCGCGACCCGTCAAAACCTCTCGGACAGCATCACCGACTCGCTGCGCGACGCGATCTTCGGCGGACTGTTTCGACCGGGACAACGGCTCGCCGAGGCGCAACTGGCCAGCAGTCTGAAAGTCAGCCGAGCGCCGGTCCGCGAAGCGCTCAGCTTTCTCGAACAGGAAGGGCTCGTCCGTCGTTCTCCCAGCGGAGGTACGACCGTGAGTCATCTGTCGCGATCGGACGTCGACGAAATCTGCACGTTACGAACGCCGCTCGAGGTCCTGGCGATGCGCTTGGCGGTGGTCAACCGCACTGAAAAAGTCTTGGCTGAGCTGACGGCTAACCTGAAGGCGACTGAGCGGGTCAGCGATCCTCAGCAGCTCGCGCAACTCGACCTGGAGTTCCATGAGATCGTCGTTCGCGCCGCCGGCCACAGTCGGCTGTTGTCGAGTTGGCTGAATCTGCGTTCTCAGATCAGGCTCATCATGACGCAGCGAAACCAGTCTGATTCAACTTCGCGTGAAGGCACCGTGCACGGCCATCTGGAGCTGTTTGAGGCCATCCAAGCTCACGACGCTGACCGCGCCGCCGCCCTGCTCGAGTTCCATCTCAACGCTCAACACCAGTGGTTCATCACATCGTTCACCGACATCGACGTGCTCGATTCGGAATCGACTTGACCTCTTGGCGGCCACATCGCCGTCAACACTTGATCGTCATCATGCTCGCCCACATCACCTTAGCCACGCGCGACGTGCGACGAACCGCGATGTTCTACGCGCAGGTGTTCGGATGGACGTCGATCCCGCGCCCCGCCAATGTTCCGGCTTCCACGTTCTGGCTGCGCATCGCTCCCGGATTGGAGCTTCATCTCAACCGCGTCGATGACTTCCAGCCGCCATCGCACGAAGGCGAATACGGTCGTCATATGGCCGTCGCGTACCCGGGCGAGGACTTTGCCTCGCTGAAAGATCGATTACGACAACAAGGTGCCGAGATTATCGCCGCCGATCGAGCGACGCCCTTTGAACGGTTCTTTTTTCGAGACCCGAACGGCTATGTCTTTGAGGTCATTGAGACTCGCCGTGCCCCCGAAGAGGCGCACCACGCTCCGCTCGCGTCGTCAACTTTGGATTAACGCCATGATGAACACGAGATGCATTGCAATCGCTAGCGTGTTGTACCTCTCGATGACGGCCTCGCTGGCTCGTGGCGGCGGCCCGCAGGAGATGGCCGTCGACGAGTTCTTCGAAAAGCAGATTCGTCCGATCTTCGTCGAGAAATGCCAATCGTGTCACGGCGAGAAAAAGGCCCGCAGCGGATTCCGCTTGTTGAGTCGCGACCTGGTGCTGACGGGAGGCGACTACGGACCGGGGGCTGTCCCCGGCAAGCCCGAAGAAAGTCTGATCATCGAGGCAGTCGAATACCTCGGCGACTTGCAGATGCCGCCTGAGGGGAAACTGTCGGACGGCGAGATTGCGCGGCTGAAAAAGTGGGTGGCGATCGGTCTGCCCTGGCCCACTCACGACGAGCCCGCCAATGCGTCAACCAAGAGCGCGTTAACCAAGAGCGAGGATACCGCGATCGGCCAGCAAGAGCTTTGGTGGTCGTTCCGCCCGGTTCAAAGGCCCGACGTTCCATCTGTCAAGAATGCAGCCTGGCCGCGCTCAGACATCGATCGTTTCATCCTTGCCGAGTTGGAAGCTCATGGAATCACGCCGGCCGAGCCTGCCGAGCGGCGCACGCTCATCCGCCGCGCCACCTTCGATCTGACCGGTCTGCCCCCGAGAACCGAGGAAATCGAAGCATTCTTAAACGACGAATCGCCCGAGGCGTTTGCCAAGGTGGTTGACCATCTGCTGGCCTCGACCGCTTACGGCGAGCGCTGGGCGCGGCACTGGCTCGATATCGCGCGCTATGCCGATTCGATCCAGGGAGGGAACAAGGAGGAAGGGCAGTCGGAAAAGTTCGAGCTGTACGAGGCGTACAAGTATCGCGATTGGGTCGTCACGTCGCTGAACCGCGACCTGCCTTTCGACCAATTCATCGTGCACCAGATCGCCGGCGACTTGCTGCCGAAACCCGACGGCGAAGAGGTCAATTCCGACGGGCTGATCGCCACTGGCTTCCTGGCCAACGGCGCCTGGGACTATGCCGAGGGAGACAAGAAGAAGGTCGTTGCCGACATCGTCGACGACCAGATCGACGTCGTCGGCAAAGGGTTCCTAGGTCTCACGCTTTCGTGCGCGCGTTGCCACGATCACAAGTTCGACCCGATCACGCACGAAGATTATTACGCCCTGGCCGGCATCTTCTACAGCACGCATGTCGTGACCGACTTGGGCCTGGACGGCGGCCCGATCACGCGATTGCGCGAGCCGCTTGTCCCGGCCGAGTACGTCAAAAAGCAACAAAAGGAAGCGCAGAAGCTCCTCGGCCTGGAGCGCAAGATTGGCCAACTCACCGCCCAGCTCTTCGCGCGCTCCTCCGAGGCGGGCGCCATTGCCGAGCGCGTGGTGTTGTCGGACCCCGATGGCGCACTGGTCAAGCTGTGTCGCGAACACGAAACGCTTGCCAAGGAAGCGCTGCCGCCGCCCCCCTTGGCGATGGCTGTTGGCGAGGGTGGCACGCTCCAGAGCCTGTTTCCTAAGATTCAGGACGTTCCCGTGCATCTCCGCGGCAGCTACGCGCGGTTGGGCAAGGTCGTGCCGCGACGCTTCCCCACCGTGCTGGCTGGCGAACATCAGTCGCCGATCACCAAGGGGAGCGGCCGGCTCGAGTTGGCGCAGTGGATCGCCTCGAAAGACAACCCGCTGACGGCCCGCGTGATCGTCAATCGCCTGTGGCAGCATCATTTCGGTGAAGGCATCGTGCGCACGCCGAACAACTTCGGCAAGCATGGCGACCCGCCTTCGCATCCAGCATTGCTCGATTGGCTCGCGACGCGCTTCATCGACGACGGCTGGTCGCTCAAGACGATGCATCGCCGCATCATGCTCTCGGCCGTCTACCAACAGGCCAGCGCGGTCAGCGTCGAATCGTTGGCCCTCGACGTCGCCAATCGTTGGTTCGGTCGCATGAACGCGCAGCGGCTCGATGCCGAGGAGATTCGCGACGCGCTCCTGTCGGCGGCTCGCAGCCTGAATCGGGGACTCGTCGGGGGCCCGGCGACGGTCGACGTGCGCGAGCCGCGACGTTCGTTGTATGTGCAAACCGCCCGGCGAGATCGCTCGAACTTGCTGGTGCTCTTCGACGCGGCAAACCCCGACCTGTCGACCGAAGCGCGGCCTGTTTCCACGGTCGTTCCGCAAGCACTGTTCTTTCTCAACGATTCGTTCGTCTGGCAGCAAGCGCGGCGCATCTCGCAGCAGTTGGAAGGGGCGGTCCCCGACCAGCTCGCGCGGATCGACGAGGCTTACCGTAGACTTTTCGGCCGTCCCGCGCACGACGAAGAGGTTCGGCTTGCGACCGCGTTTTTCGATCACGCCAAAGCCAAAGGCAATAAAGTCGGCTGGGTCGATTACCTGCATGCGCTGCTGTGCAGCAACGAGTTTGTTTACATCGACTGATTTGTTCCCCTCTCCCCTCGTGGGAGAGGGAGAAATGCAAGGAGACCATCGCATGTTCGGGTTCAATGGATCGCTGAGCCGTCGACAGTTGCTGCGCTCGACGGGAGCCGGCTTCGGCATGTTGGCCCTCTCGGCGCTGCTGGCCGACGAAGCGCCGGCCGTGACTTCCGACTCGGATGACACGAGCGACTTGCCGATCGAGCAGCACATGCACCATGCGGCACGCGCGAAGCGGTGCATCTTCCTGTTCCTCCCCGGCGGGCCTTCACAGGTCGACACGTTCGATCCGAAGCCACATCTGACGCGCGACAACGGCAAGCCGCTGCCGTTCAATCGACCCCAGTTGGGAGTCCAGCGGACCGGCAACCTGCTGGCCTCACCGTGGAAGTTCAAGAAGCATGGCGCTAGCGGCATCGATGTCGTCGAGCTGCTGCCGCACATTGCCGGCTCGGTCGACGATCTGTGCGTCATTCGCTCGATGGTCGCCGACAACGTCAACCACACGGGCGCCGCGCTGCAAATGAACACCGGCGAACAGACCTTCTCGCGCCCATGTCTCGGTTCGTGGCTGACGTATGGCTTGGGGAGCGAGAACCACAACCTGCCGGGCTTCGTCGTGATTTCTCCCCAGAGCGTCTTTCAGGGTTCGCAGTTGTGGAGTTCCAGCTTCCTCCCGGCCGAGTACCAGGGGACCTGGGTGCGAGATTTGAACAACCCGATCGCGAACCTTCACGATCCCGCCGGCAACATGACGCGTCAGCGCGACAAGCTCGATTTGCTCCGCCGACTCAATGAACTTCATGAGCAAAAGCGGGTGGTCGACAGTCAACTCGAGGCACGCATCGCCTCGTTTGAACTGGCGTATCGCATGCAACGCAACGCCCCGGAAACGTTCTCGATCAACGACGAAAGCGACGCAACCAAGAAACTCTACGGTCTGGATGATCCGACAACCGAGACGTTTGGCAAGCAATGCCTCATGGCCCGCCGCCTGGTCGAAGCGGGCGTTCGTTTCGTCCAAGTTTATGACTCGGCCACCACTGGTCCGCGTTGGGATCATCACAACAAACTCAAGGAAGAGCTGCCGTCGCGCTGCGCCAACGTCGATCGTCCGATCGCCGGTCTGCTGGCCGATCTGAAAGGACGCGGCCTGCTGGATGACACGCTCGTTGTCTGCGGCGGCGAGTTCGGACGCACGCCGATGGCCCAAAACGTCGACGGCCGCGACCATCATCCCTTCGGCTTCACGATGTTTCTGGCCGGAGGCGGCGTGAAGGGTGGCCACATCCATGGCGCGACCGACGAATACGGCTTCCACGCCGTGCAGGACAAGGTCCACGTTCACGACCTGCACGCTACGATCCTGCACTTGATGGGCATCGATCACGAGCGGCTGACGTATCGCTACAGCGGCCGCGATTATCGCCTGACCGACGTTTATGGCCGCGTGGTGAAGGAAATCATCGCCTAGCCCTCACCGCGCCATCGCCCCCATGCCTCGCCGCCTCGAAAGCAACACGACTCGCCTGACGCTGCTCTCGCTGTGCGCGCTTTCGTGGATGCTCGCACACGCCTCTGCCGCTGAGTCGGCCGGCAAGTCGCCTGGAAATAATGCCCAAGTCGATTTCGTTCGAGACATCTATCCGATCTTGCAGCGCAGTTGCCTGGAATGCCACGGACCGACGAAAACCGAAGGTGACTTGCGCCTCGACGCGCGGGCCAAGGCCTTCGAGGGGGGCGCGAGCGGCGCGACGATCGTCCCGCGCAAGCCGCAAGAAAGCGAACTGTTGCGGCGCATCAGCCTCCCGGCCGACGACGGCGAGATCATGCCCGCGCGTGGCCAGACGCTGACGCCGCGGGAAATCGCTCTGGTGCGGACGTGGATTGGCCAAGGGGCCCCGTGGCCCGACCACATCGAAGCGAAAGTGCATTGGGCCTATGTCAAGCCTGCGCGGCCGGCACCGCCCATCACCAAGGACACAGTCTGGCCGAAATCACCGATCGATGCGTTTGTGCTGGCCAAGCTGGAGAATAACTCGCTGCAACCATCGCCTTCGGCGGACCGTGCGACGCTCATTCGTCGGCTATCGCTCGATCTGATCGGCCTGCCGCCCAGCCCGGCCGAGATCGACGCCTTCCTCCGCGACACCCGCCCCGAAGCCTACGAGAAACTCGTCGATCGGTTGTTGGCCTCGAAGCAGTTCGGCGTACGGTGGGCGCGGCCTTGGCTCGACTATGCCCGCTATGCCGACTCCCATGGTTACCAACGCGATGACCTGCGCGACGTTTGGGCTTATCGCGATTGGGTGGTTGACGCGCTCAACGCCGACATGCCGTTCGACCGCTTCACCATCGAGCAGTTGGCCGGTGACCTCCTTCCCGATGCCACCGACTCGCAGAAGATTGCCACCGGATTCAATCGCAACGCGCCGACGAATCTCGAGTCCGGGACCGAGCCCGAGGAAAATCGCGTCAACCAGGTGTTCGATCGCGTGAACACGTTGGGCATGGTCTGGCTCGGCTCGACACTCGAATGCTGCCAATGCCACGACCACAAGTACGACCCGTTCAAGGCGCGCGACTACTACGGCCTGTTCGCGTTTTTCAACGACACCGAAATCGAAGCCCAGCTGAAGAACCCCGACGTGCCAGGTTCGATCGCTTTCCTCGGGCCGACGATGACACTGGGGGATCCGGCAGGAGACCAGCGGCGCGACGACTTGCACAGGCAACTGGCCGACGTCGAGCACCGGCTGAAAGAGCGGGCCCGACGCCTGGCCGCCAGGCAGAAGGCGTGGGAAGCGGAGCTGGCCAGCCAGGTCGACCAGGCGCCGCGCGAGCAGGTGCTCGAAGTCATCGAGTTCGTGTCGTTGGAGGGTGCGGCGAGCGAAGTGCTCGACGATCAGTCGGTGCTCATCAGCGGTGGAGCGGCCGATACCGACACCTATTCGCTGGTGGCGAAAACCGACCAGGCCGGCATCCGTGCCATCAAGCTCGAAGCGCTCACCGATCCTTCGCTCCCTGGCAATGGTCCGGGCCGCGGCGATGAAGAACGGCCGAATTTTGTGCTGAACTCGATCACGCTGGCGATCGAACCTGTGTTGGGCGGCGAAACCCAGGCGGTGAAGTTCAGCAAGGCGACGGCCGATTTCTCGCAGAAAGGTTACGACGTCAGCGACGCGATCGATGACCAACCGGACACCGGCTGGGCGGTCAGCCCGATGCTGCACCAGCCACACTGGGCCGTGTTCGAGACCGACAAGCCTTTCGGGTTCGCCGGTGGCACGCGGTTGTCGTTCAGGCTCGAACAGAATTTCGGCAGCGGGACCGTCATCGGCCGGGTGCGGATGTCGTCCCTCACCGGCTTCGAGACGGAAGCCGTTCCCCAGGAAGTTGTTGCTGCATTGGACGTGCCTACGAAAAAGCGCACGCCGAAGCAGCGCGTCGCTTTGACCAAATACCATTGCGACCGGGATCCCGAATACGGTCGACTGAACGCCGAGAAGACGCGCCTCGAAGGCGAAATCCGCGGCGTGAAATCGCCGACGACGCTCGTCATGCAGGAACTCGCCGAGCCGCGCGCCAGCACGATGTTCCAGCGTGGCGACTTCCGCAATGCCGGCGAAAGCGTCGAACCGAACACTCCCGGTGTGCTGCCGCCGCTGGGCGTGACCGACCATCGTCCCAATCGGCTCGATCTGGCCCGTTGGCTTGTGCGGCCCGACAACCCGCTGGTGGCGCGCGTGGCCGTCAATCGCTGGTGGGCTGAGCTGTTCGGTCACGGTCTGGTGATGACCGTCGAGGATTTCGGCATCAAGGGGCAACCGCCGACGCATCCCGAACTGCTCGACTGGTTGGCGACCGAGTATGTCCAGCAGGGGTGGTCGCTCAAGCAACTGCTGCGGACGATCGTGCTCTCGGCCACCTACCGGCAGTCGTCGCTCGTTATGCCGCAGCTCTTGCAGGAAGACGACCAGAACCTGTTCTATGCCCGCGGGGCGCGCTTCCGGCTCGATGCCGAAGGGGTGCGCGACAACGCGCTGGCGATCGCCGGGCTGCTGAGCCCCGAGCAAGGTGGCCCGCCGATCAAACCGTTTCAGCCCGCCCGACTGTGGGAAAAGATCGGCGGGATGAAGTACGACTATACGATCAGCCCAGGCGAGCAGAAGTATCGCCGCGGGCTCTACGTCGTGCTGAAGCGCGGGGCGCCGTATCCGAGCTTCATCAATTTCGACGCCAGCTCGCGCTTCACCTGTCGCGTGAAGCGGCCGCGGTCGAACACGCCGTTACAAGCGCTAACGCTGATGAACGATCCGGTCTACGTCGAGGCGGCGCAGGCGCTTGCCGGGCGCGTGATTGCCGAGCGGCCGGACGCGGACGTGCGAAGCCGCATCATCTACGCCTTCCGGCTGGCCGTGGCGCGCGTGCCGGAAGCCGAAGAAGTGGACCTGCTCGAAAAGTTATGGGACGCGCAGCGCGCGGCGGCGCGAAATAAGCCGGCAACCGTGAAGGAATTGCTCGCCAAGTTTCCGCCCCCCAACGAGGCAACGGCCGAGGAGTTCGCCGCCTGGTATGCCGTGGCGACGGTGCTGTTGAACCTGGACGAGACGATCTCGAAAGGCTGAGCCATGACGATCGACCGCAACACGCACTTGTACAATCGCCGGTTCTTCCTGCAGCGCAGCGGGCTTTGCCTGGGTACGGCCGCGCTGGCGTCGCTACTGGCCGAGAGCGCCCCGGCGGCGACGAACGATCCGCTAGCCGCGCGCAAGCCGATGTTCGCGCCACGGGCCAAGCGCGTGATCTATCTGCACATGGTCGGCGCCCCGTCGCAGCTCGACCTGTTCGATCCCAAGCCCGAGCTGCTGAAACGCAACGGCGAAGATTGCCCCGCATCGCTGTTGAAGGGGCGCCGCTTCGCGTTCCTCGGTGGCAAGATGCAGTTGGCCGGCTCGCAGTACAAGTTCGCCCAGCACGGCCAGAGCGGCCATGCGATGAGCGAGCTGCTGCCACATCTGGCCCGCGTGGCCGACAAACTGACGATGCTGCACACGGTGCATACTGAGGAAATCAATCACGCGCCGGCGCAGATGTTCCTGCACACCGGCTTCGGTCGCGGCGGACGCCCGAGCTTCGGCTCGTGGGTCACTTACGGCCTAGGGACGGAGAATCACGATCTGCCGGCGTATGTCGTGATGACCTCTGGGCCGCGGGGGGGTGCGGGGACATCGCTGTGGTCGAACGGCTTTCTGCCTAGCGTCTATCAGGGGGTTCAGTTTCGATCGGGGGGCGATCCGGTGTTGTTCCTGAGCAATCCTCCGGGCCAGACGCCGGCCGACCGCCGACGGATTCTCGACACCATGGGGGACCTCAACCGCCGGCAACTAATCAAGGTCGGCGATCCGGAGATCGGCACCAGAATCGACCAGTACGAAATGGCGTTCCGCATGCAGACATCGGTCCCGGAATTGATGGACATCAACGGCGAGGCGCAATCGACGCTCGACGCCTACGGGGCCGAGCCCGGCGCGTCGTCGTTCGCGAACAACTGCTTACTCGCCCGCCGGCTGGTCGAGCGCGGCGTGCGAATCGTCGAACTCTACGATTCCGATTGGGACCATCACAACAACCTGGCCAAGTTGTTGCCGAAGAAGTGCAGCGAGACCGACCAGCCGATCGCCGCACTCGTTAATGATCTCGACCAGCGCGGGCTGCTCGACGAGACGCTCGTCATCTGGGGCGCGGAGTTCGGACGCACGCCGCTGGCGCAAGAGGCAGATGGCAATGGCACGAAGCTCCCACCCGGCCGCGATCATCACAAGGATGCCTTCACGATGTGGCTGGCCGGCGGTGGCGTGAAACCAGGACTCTCCTACGGCCGGACCGACGAGTTCGGCTTCGGCGCCGCCGAGAATCCCGCGCACGTCCACGATTTGAACGCCACGGTGCTGCACCTGCTGGGCATCGACCACGAGCGGCTGACCTACAAGTATCAGGGACGCGAATTCCGCCTGACCGACGTCAGCGGCAATGTTCTTTACGACATCCTCGCCTGACGCGGCCGATTGTTCAGTCACATGCCTCAACTTACTCCAGCCGTCGCCGAGAAGCCCAGCCGCATGCGCTACGCGGTGCTGGCGGTCGCGTGCGCACTAGCGTTGTTGACGTACGTCAATCGCTTGGCCTTTGGCGTCGCCGCCTCGAACATCCGCGACGACCTCGGCCTCAACGACGAGCAGATGGGCTATCTCGCTTCCTCGTTTCTACTGGCCTACGGACTGTTTCAATTGCCCGGTGGCTTCCTGGCCGACCGGCTCGGCGGGCGCATGTTGTTGACCGTGCTGGTGACCGGCTGGTCGTTGCTTTCCGGAGCGACGGCGCTCGGGCTGTTCTTTCAGGCAGGTACCAGTGGCGCGTTCGTGTTCCTGCTGGTGCTGCGTTTCGCGTTTGGCATCCTGCAGGCCGCGGAGTTCCCGAGCTTGTCGCGCGTGATGGCTGATTGGATGCCGGTGGGCGAGCGCGGCACGGCGATGGGAATGATCTGGATGTTCAGCCGCGTGGGAGGCGCGGCGGTGCCGTTCCTCTTCACGGGGATGCTATGGCTGTTTGGCACCTGGACGACGCCGTTTTGGGTGATGGCGGCGATGGGGTTGTTGTGGTGCGCTGGCTTCTGGCCTTGGTTCCGCGACCAACCGGCCGCCAAGCGGGGCGTGAACGGCGCCGAGCTGGAAGTGATCGCCGCGGGACGCACCGTATCGTCGCTGAAGAAGGAGCCCATTTCGCCGTTGAGCCTATTGAGCTCGCGCAATGTGTGGGCGCTCTGCTTGATGTACGGGTTCGTCGGCTTCGGCGGCAACTTTTTCACGAACATGATGCCGCTATACCTGAGCAGCCATCGAAAGTTGGAAGGCTGGGAGTTCACCGTCGTTTCAGCGATGCCGTTGGGGTTCGCGATCGGCTCGTGCTTCCTGGGAGGTTTCGTGTCGGACTGGATTGTCCGCCGGTGGAAGAGCCGCAAGTGGGGCCGACGCCTCGTCGGCTTTGTCGGTCTATCGATGGCCGCCGTGGCCACGTTCTGCGTCCCCTACGCCGGCAGCGTGTGGGCGTTGGGGCTGTTGCTCAGCGCGGCGTTCTTTTGCAACGACCTGAATATCGCTCCCGCCTGGGCCGCCTGCGCCGACGTCGGCGAGCAGCACACCGGCAAGGTCAGCGGAGCGATGAACATGGTCGGCTCGTTCGCCGGCGCTGCCGGGACCGCGTTCGCGGGCTACTTCTTTCACCGTGGGCATGGCGAGTTCGTTCTGATCGCCTACTCGCTGAGCTACGCGCTGGCGGCGCTCTGTTGGCTGGCGGTCGATGTCACTCAGCCGCTCGTGCGACCGGCGGCCGTACCGCTCGTTGCCGAAGATCATCCGTCCATCATCGTCGAACCTTGCGTCGAGGCAACCTCATGAAAAAAGCCCGCACGTTCAAACAACGAATCGTCCACGGCCCCGTCGCGCTCGGCACGTGCATCAGTTTCACCGACGCGACGGTGACCGAGTCGCTGTGTGGGCTGCTCGACTTTGTCTGGATCGACATGGAGCACAACGCCCTTTCGCTGGAGACGGTGCAAGGGCACATCATGGCGACCAAGGCCAGCGAGACGGTCCCGCTGGTGCGCGTCGCCTGGAACGACCCGGTGCTCATCAAGCCGGTGCTCGATATCGGCGCCGCGGGGGTGATCGTCCCCTTCGTGCGCACGGCCGATGAGGCGCGCCGCGCGGTCGAGGCGTGCCTGTATCCTCCGGCCGGCGTGCGCGGCTTCGGACCGCGACGAGCTTCGCACTACGGTCGCCTCGGCGGTCCGGAATACTGCCGCGAGGCGAACGAAAGCGTGATCGTGATCGCGCAGATCGAGCATGTCGACGCGGTGCGCAACTTGGATGAAATCCTCGCCGTTCCCGAATTGACGAGCATCGTCATCGGTCCCAACGATCTGGCGGGCTCGCTGGGGCTCATCGGCCAGCCTCGACATCCGCGGGTGCTGGAGGCAATTCAAACGATCATCGCCACGGCCCGTCGCAAGAACGTCCCCATCGGGCTGGCTACTGGCTACGACGCGGTGCAGCTCGTCGAGTGGGCCAGTGAAGGGGTGCAATGGCTGGCGATTGCGAACGACACCAGCTTGCTGCTGCAGGCCGCGACCACCGTTGCCCAACAAGTTCGCATTAAACTGGGGCAGGAGCGCTAAGTGGTGCCCACGTCATTCAGATTTCTTACGGCGTTTGGTGTTGTCGTCGGCGTCGCGCTTTCGGCCAACGCCGCCGATCGCAGACCCAACGTGATCGTTCTCTTGGCCGACGACCTCGGCTATGCCGACCTCAGCCTGCAAGGCAACTCCGAAGTCGCCACGCCGCACATCGATTCGATCGCTGTGTCCGGCGTTCGCTGCACCAGCGGTTACGTTTCGAGCCCGGTGTGCAGCCCGTCGCGCGCCGGGTTGTTGACCGGCCGATACCAGGAGCGCTTCGGCCACGAGTTCAACCCGGCGTTCCTGCAATATGGCGGTCAGGGACAGGGGCTTCCAACCGACGAGCGTACGATCGCCGATCGTCTGCGAGTCGCAGGTTACGCGACGGCCGCCATCGGAAAGTGGCACCTCGGTGAAGAAGATCAATTCCATCCGCTGAATCGCGGCTTCGACGAGTTCTTTGGCTTTCTGACCGGGGCGCACACGTATCTGGGGAGCGACGACCGATCGATGGGTCCGATCTGCCGCAACCGCCAGCGCGTCGAGCTCGACGGCTATCTGACCGACGTGCTGGGGCGCGAGGCATGCGATTTTATCGACCGACACCGCGAGCAGCCGTTCTTCCTGTACCTCGCATTCAACGCAGTGCACACGCCGCTGGAAGCTCCGCCCAGCGCGTCGGCCACGCTGTCGCAGATCAGCGATCCCGAGCGCCGCACGTACTTGCAAATGCTCGCTTCGCTCGATGACACTGTCGGCGCGGTGCTGGCAAAGCTTCGCGAATCGAAGTTGGAAGAAGAGACGCTCGTTTTCTTTCTGAGCGACAACGGCGGACCGACAACGAAGTTTTCGGCCAACGCCTCGCGCAACACGCCGCTGCGCGGCAGCAAGGGCGATACCTGGGAAGGGGGCATCCATGTGCCGATGTTCGTGCAGTGGAAAGGACGGTTGCAGGCGGGTGTCGCTTATTCGCGCCCGGTCGTCGCGCTCGATTTGGCCGCGACGGCACTAACGGCCGCGGGAGTCGAGCCACCAACGAACCCGGCGCTCGACGGTGTGAATCTGTTGCCGTATTTCGACGGACAGCACGATGACGATCCGCACGAGTTTCTGTACTGGAAGTTCGGGCGGCAAATGGCGGTGCGCTCTGGCGATTGGAAGCTGGTCCGTCCGAGCATGGGATCGAAAGAGTTCGAAGACATTGCTGTCGAGCCGCTGCTGTTCAACCTGAAAGACGACCTCGGCGAGCAGCACGATCTCGCGACCCAGCATCCCGGGCAAGTCGCGCGTTTGCAGGCGGCCTGGGACCGCTGGCGCAACGAGTTGCCGCCGCCGCGCTGGCCATGCACGCTCAAAGGCCAGGCGCTCACCTTCGAGCCGTGAGAAGACAATCGATGATTCAACTCTGCCGCTTGCTTCTGATCGCATCCTCGCTTCAGTGCGCGACGGGCGCCCACGCCGCCGATCGCAAGCCGAACGTGCTGGTGATCTTGGCCGACGACCTCGGCTATGCCGACATCGGCGCCAACGGCTGCACCGACATCCCAACGCCTCACATCGATTCGCTCGCCGCCGGCGGCGCGCGCTTCACCAACGGAGGGCATATTGCCGTTCGCATGGGAGATTGGAAGCTGGTAAAGAGCCCCCCGAACCCCACCCATTGGGACGAGTGCTTCGACGCACCCAGCGTCGACGGCGCAGACCTTTACAACCTCACGGACGATATCGGCGAAAAGAAGAATCTCGCCACGAGCGAACCCGCGAAGTTCAACGAACTCGCCGACGCCTGGAACACTTGGAGTGCCCAGCAGGCCGAACCCTTGTGGCCCGCCATCCGGCACGGGGAGCGGCGAACCAAAACCGAGCATGCAATCCGATGAAAATCACGAAGATTGAAACGATTCGGCTGCCCGAACATCCCAACACCTGCTGGGTCCACATCCACACCGACGACGGGCTGGTCGGCTTGGGCGAGACGTATCACGTGCCCGGCGCGGTCGAGGCGGTGATTCACGATGTCGCCGCGCCGCTGGTGCTGGGCAAGAGCGCCTTCGACCGCGAGCGCCATTGGCAGGATTTCTTCGCCTTCGCGAACTTCTTCGGTTACGCCGGCGCCGAGATGCGCGCCTGGTCGGCCCTGGACATTGCACTGTGGGACCTGCTTGGCCAGCACCTCGCCCAACCGATCTACAACCTGCTCGGCGGGCGGTGCCGCGACTCGATTCCGATCTATAACACCTGCGTCAACACACCCAAGTACGCTGATCAGGACGCTTTCTTGCAACGGCCGGGCGAGCTAGCCGAATCGTTGCTAGCCCAGGGCATCAAGCAGATGAAAGTCTGGCCTTGGGACCGCTTCGCGCCGCACATCACGAGCAGCAAGGACCCGGGACCGGCTGGATGGACGGCGATGGGACCGCCGGGGCATTACCTTTCGAACGAGGACCTTGAAACGGGTTTGCGCGTCGTCAAGGAGATTCGCAAAGCGGTCGGCGGCAAGATGCACATCGCCATCGAGGGGCACTCGCGCTGGGACCTGAACTGCGCACTGCGCATCGCGCGCGCTCTTGAGCCGTACGACGTGTTCTGGATGGAAGACATCATCCAGCCCGATAGCGTCGCCGACCTGGCACGGCTAGTGCGCGAAACGCGCGTGCCGCAGGCGGTCAGCGAGCGATTGTTCACGAAGTTTGCCTTCCGCGAGGTGCTGGAAAAAGCCGCCGGGCACATCGTCATGCTCGACATTGTCTGGACCGGTGGCATCAGCGAGGCGCTCAAAATCGCCACCTTGGCCGACACGTATCACCTCGCCGTCGCGCCTCACGACTGTACCGGCCCTGTGAACGTGTTCGCGGCGTTGCATGTGTGCGCCGCCGTATCCAACGCCACGATCATGGAAACGGTCCGCGGCTTCGTCGAAGGATACTACCTCGACGTGCTCGATCGGCCGTTGCCGATTCGCGAGGGCAATGCCTTCTGCGAATTGGCGTCAGGTTTAGGTGTGAAGCTCCGCCCTGAAGTCCTTGCGCGCCGCGATCTCACTCGGCGCGTCTCCAATCTCTGAGGAGTCAACCATGGTATTGCGTTGCGTCATTAGTCTACTGCTGGTTGCCACGAGCTGGGTGACCGCCGAAGCGACGGATCTGCAGCCGACGCTTGGTCAGCGAGGCACACTTCTTTTGAACGAGACATTTTCCGAAGCCTCGTTGCCGGACCACTGGACGCGCAATGCCGGCACGCTCAGCGTGACCGACGGTGTCTTGAGGGTGAGTGAGCTTGCCGCCGACAAGCATGTGGCGGCGTGCCGGTATCCGCTGCCCGTGCAGAATTGCGCCGTGCAATTCGACTTTCAACTCGACGGAGCGAAATTGCTGCACTTCGGCTACGACCCGGCTCCCGGCGAGTTGCAGACCCATGGGCATCTGTTCTCGGTGGCTGTGACTCCCACATCGTGGAGCCTGCTCGAACATGTCACCAAGAAAGGAGCGATTGCCGAGGCGCCGCTGACGCTCGAACCCGCGCGATGGTACACGCTGCTGGTCGAATGTCGCGGCGATCAGGTGGTGGCGCAGATTGCCGGCCAACCACCGCTCAAAGGCCATGCGCCTGACTTCCACGTGAAAAAGCCGGGGCTCGTCTTTCGCGCTGGCAGCGCGGAAGATCAACCCGTGCTGATCGATAACCTTCGCGTATGGGAATTGAAGTAGGACGACAATCGATGCGGTTGAATGGAAAAGTCGCCGTGGTTACCGGCTCGGGCCAAGGCATCGGCTTGGGGATCGCCCAGCGTCTGGCTCGTGAGGGGGCCGCCGTGGTGATCAACGATCTCGACGACGCGCGGCTCGGCGAGGGCGAACAAACGATCCGCGCGATCGGCGGCCGCGTGCTGCCGGTACGCGCCGATGTGTCGCGCGCCGACGACGTCGAGCGGCTGTTCGAGGAGACGCGGCGCGCTTTCGGCGGCGTCGATGTGCTGGTCAACAACGCGGCCTGGGCCTCGCCGATCGCGCACTTCCTCGACATGACCGAGGAATTCCTGGACAAAGTGCTCGCGATCAACCTCAAGAGCATGTTCTTCTGCTCGCAGCGCGCCGCACGCATCATGGCGGAGCAACGGAAGCCGGGAAGCATCGTGAACATCAGCACCTACGGCGCCGCCCGGGCGCAGCGCGAGATGTCGGCCTACAACGCCGCCAAGGGAGGGCTCGAGGCCGCCACGCGCACGATCGCGCTCGACTTGGCCCCGTGGGGCATTCGCGTGAACGCCGTGGGCCCGGGGCCGATCGCCACGCCTTCGTTTCTGGAGCTGTTCAATACGCCGGAGAAGCTCGACCGCATGCGGCTGGCGGTCCCGCTGGAACGCCTCGGCAAGCCCGAAGACATCGCCGCCGCGGTCGCGTTCTTCGCCAGCGACGATGCAGCATTCGTCACCGGCCAGGTGCTGTACGTCGACGGTGGCTCGACGGCCCAGATTCGTCCCTCGGCATATACCACCAACCTGAAACGACCATCCCCGCAAGCCAGGAGCTGACCTCGCCATGGCCGCCGACACCATTCGTTTGACGATGGCCCAAGCCGTCGTCAAGTATCTGCAAGCCCAATACAGCGAGCGCGACGGCGTCACGCGGCGGCTGATTCCGGCGATGTTCGGCATCTTCGGCCACGGCAACGTCTGCGGCATGGGGCAGGCACTCGAAGAGTGCGGCCAAGAGCTGCCGTATTATCAGCCGTGCAACGAGCAATCGATGGTCCACACGGCCATCGGTTTCGCCAAGGCCAATCGTCGACTGGCGACGCTGGCCTGCACGGCCTCGATCGGCCCGGGGTCGACGAACATGCTCACCGGCGCCGCCGCCGCGACGATCAATCGTCTGCCCGTCCTCCTTTTTCCGTCCGACTACTACGCGACACGACGCCAAGGGCCGGTGCTTCAGCAACTCGAACATCCGATCTCCGCCGATGTCAGCGTCAACGACTGCTTCCGCCCCGTAAGCCGATTCTTCGATCGCATCTCGCGCCCCGAACAAATCCTCACGGCACTGCCCGAGGCGATGCGCGTGCTGACCGATCCGGTCGAAACCGGCGCCGTGACGATCGCCCTTCCGCAGGACGTTCAGGCACATGCCTTCGACTATCCGCTGCAATTCTTCGCGCGGCGTGTGTGGCGGGTCGAACGACGCGTCCCCGATCCGGTGCGCATCAGCGAAGCGGTGCGTCTGCTGCGCGAGGCCGAGCGGCCGGTGATTATTGCGGGCGGCGGTGTGCACTATTCAGAGTCGTGCGATGAGTTGCACGCACTGGCCGAAGCGCTGGGCATCCCGGTCGGCGAGACGTTCGCCGGCAAGGGGGCCATGCCCGAGCGCTCGGAACTGGCGCTGGGCGGCCACGGCCTCGAAGGAACCGGCGCCTCTGCACAGATCGTCAGCCAGGCCGATCTGGTGCTGTGCGTCGGCACGCGATTGACCGACTTTGCCACCGGTTCGCAATCGTGCTTCAACCATCCGCGCGTGCGGTTCATCAGCATCAACGTTTGCGGCCACGATGCCTACAAGCAGGGCGCGTTGCCAATCGTGGCCGATGCGCGCTTGGCGCTCGGCGTGCTGCGCGAGGCGGCAACCGTTGCCGGTGTTCGTCCGCGCGCGGCGTATCTCGAAGAAATCGCCGCTGCCCGCAAGCAGTGGACTGACACACTGGAACGAGAAGCATTTGCTCCTCATCCTGGCGAGGCGATGAGCCAGGCCGAACTGATTCGGACGTTGAATCAGTCCGCCCGCGCGGGAGACACGGTGATCGCCGCGGCAGGCGGCGCGCCCGGCGATCTGCTCAAGACATGGGACACGACCGGTGGTCGAACGTGTCATCTCGAATTCGGCTATTCGTGCATGGGCTACGAGATCCCCGCCGGGCTGGGCGTTCGCCTGGCGCAGGACAGCGGCGAGGTGTACGTGTTGATCGGTGACGGCACGTATCTGATGAACCCTACCGAGTTGATGACTGCATTGCAGGAAAATCTGAAGATCACCGTCGTGGTGTCTGAGAATCACGGCTACCAGTGCATCCGCCGCCTTCAGATGTGGCGGACGGGCGTCGCCTTTGGCAACGAGTTTCGCGAGCGCGATTCCCAATCGAACAGGCTCGAAGGCGAGTATGTCGCGATCGACATCGCCAAGAACGCCGAGAGCTTCGGCGCGCGAACCTGGAATGTCCGTACGACCGACGAGCTGCGGGAGGCGCTGGCCGACGCGCGGCAAGAGCGCCGCACGTGCGTCATCGTTGTCGAGACGGAAAAGCATCGCAATTTGCCTGGTGGCGGAGTTTGGTGGGATGTCTCGCCTGCCGAAGTAAGTGTGGACCCAACCACGCAAAAACTACAAGCCGAGTACCAGCGCGACCGCGCTCGATTGCAACGATTTCATTACTAATTCAACGAAGCTCAAGAGAACCAATGCATGGACATCAAGATCGGCAGCGCGCCGGATTCGTGGGGCGTCTGGTTCCCCAGCGATCCCAAGCAGACGCCGTGGCAACGCTATCTCGACGAGGTAGCCGAGGCGGGTTACGAATGGACCGAGCTCGGCCCGTATGGCTACCTTCCCACCGATCTGGCCTCGCTGCGATCGGAACTCACCAAGCGCAAGCTGAAGGTGACGGCCATCGCCTGCATGGTCCATCTCGAAGAGCGTGAAGCGTGGCCAGGACTCGAAAAGCAACTCCTGGGAGGTGGCGAACTCGTGGCCGCGCTCGGCGGGCGGTTCGTCGTGCTCATCGACGATACGTACTCCGATTTGTTTACCGGCAAGCTCACACGCCCCAAGCGACTCGACGACATGGCTTGGAAGCGACTGATCGAGACCACGCACCGCGCGGCCGATTTGGTCCGCTCGCGCTATGGTCTGCAACTGGTCTTCCATCCGCACGCCGAGACGCACGTCGAATACGAAGACCAAATCGAGCGGCTGCTCGACGACACCGGCCCGGCACGCGTCGGACTTTGCCTCGACACCGGCCATCACGCCTACCGCGGCGGCGATCCGGTGGCGTTCTTCCGCAAGCACCATGCTCGCATTCCCTATCTGCACCTCAAGAGCGTCGACCCGGAGAAACAAGCCTGGGTGGCGCGCGAACAAATCCCGTTCGCGATCGCGGTAGCCAACGACATGTTTTGCGAACCATCGCGGGGGGCCGTCGATTTCAACGCGTTTCGCGACGCTCTCGTCGAGGTCGACTATCACGGCTGGGCGACGGTAGAGCAGGACATGTACCCGGCGCCGTTCGATAAGCCGCTGCCGATTGCGAAGCGCAGTCGCGTTTACTTGCAAGAACTAGGACTCGGATAAATGACCCCATCTCGATTCAAGGTTGTTCTGGTCGGCAGCGATTTACCTCCGGCGCCGCGTTGGGTGAGCGAGCGGTTGGCCGAGCATTCGATCGACTTCGTCGAGCACCTGTGCATCAACTCCGACGAAGTGGCCGTAGCCGGTCATGATGCCGATGCGGTTTGGGTCGCCGGCGGTTCGCGCGTCATCACCGCCGACGTGCTGCCTCGACTCCCGCACTGCGCGGCAATCCTTCGCACCGGCTCGGGCACCGACAACGTGCCGGTCGAAGCGGCCACGCGACTGGGGATCGTCATCGGTAATACACCCGAGGCGATGATGCACGCGGTGGCCGAGCACACTCTCGGCCTGCTCTTTGTCGTGGCGCGGCAGATCGCTTTTCAGGACCGCCTCGTCCGCCAAGGCATTTGGGAACCCAAGCGAGCCTGGCCGAGACGAAGCTTCCGCGGTCGGACGCTCGGGCTGGTAGGCTTCGGTCGCATCGGTCGGCTGGTGGCCAAGAAGGCGTCGGGGTTGGAGATGAACGTGCTGGTCTGGGACCCGCTGTTGAACGGGTCTGCGGATGACATCGGCGTGGCGAAGGTCGAATTAAGCCAGCTTCTGGGCGAGTCGGATTTCGTATCGCTGCACGTTCCGTTGGTCGAGGGGACGCGTCACTTGATCGGCGAGCGTGAGCTGCGAACGATGAAACCCGAGGCGATTCTGCTCAACACCTCGCGCGGCCCGATTATCGACGAGCGCGCCTTGGTCCGCGCACTCCAGGAAGGTTGGATTGCCGCGGCAGGGCTCGACGTGTTCGAGGTCGAGCCGTTGGCGCCCGACAGTCCCTTATGCCGGCTCGACAACGTCGTTCTAACCCCACACGTCGGTTCCTACTCCGACCTATACGTCGAGAATTCATGGCAGGACTCGGTGCGAACGCTCATCAACATTGCCCGCGACGGCAAGCCGCTGTGGTGGGTCAACCCCGGCGCTCGAGATCGAAAAGTCGCTACCCGATGATGAGATTCGCTGCATTGCTTTGCGCAACATGCCTGGCTGGCGTCTGCACGGCCGCCGCGCCTGACGATCGCATGCCCGATCACGCCGCCACGCACCCCTATCCGTTGGGCGACAAGGGGGACCTGTGGCTGATGGCCGGACAGTCGAACATGGGGGGCTACGCGCTCATGAAACGGGAAACCGAACCCGATCCGCGCATCCTTTTCTTCGCCGCCCCCAGCGACCAATGGGTGGTCACTAAAGATCCGGTACACAATCTGTTTTTCCGAGGCACGGCATTCATTCCCGAAGGAACGGAAGGGGCGGAAGCCGCCGATCGGGCACAAGACGTGTCGAAGGCGGTTCTCGGCACCGGACCTTGCCTGTTCTTCGGCAAGCATCTCATTCGCTACACCAACCGTCCCATCGGCCTGATTGGCGTCGCGTCGGGCGGATGGATGGCACAGGTTTGGGATCCGGCGAAGATGGATCTCGAAAAGATGCCGCCGCGACCATATCTCTACGGGCCGATGATCCAGCGCGTCATCCAGGCCGGTGGCTACGGCAAGTTGAAAGGAATGGTGTGGGATCAGGGTGGAAGCGATGGCTCGCAGAAACCCTCTGCATCAAAGGACTATGAAAAGAACCTGATCGCTTTCATCCGCGCAGTCAGGCGCGATACCGGCAACGACAAGCTTCCGGTGATTGTGGTTCAGATGGGGCGCATGGTCGCCAGTGCGGTGCCCGGAGCACCGGGCAAATCGCTCGGAGGCGAGCCGTACGACGATCTTTACGCCGCGTACACCGAAGGCTGGGAGCGCGTCCGCGAGGCCCAGCGTCGCGTGGCCGAGACGTTGGAGAATGTGCACCTGGTCCCCTCGGCCGACCTGTATCCACTGGCCGACCCGGTGCATTGGGACTTCGAAGCTTACGAGCGACTCGGCCCGCGCGTGGCCGAAGTCGCCCTGTCGCAGGTTTACAAACTTCCGGGACATGGCACACCGATCAAGCTCCAGTCGTTTGAGGTTGCCGAGCGGCGCGATCCGAGAACCGGTGGACCGATTCCGGGTCACCATCAAACGACCTTGC
Source organism: Pirellulales bacterium (assembly GCA_036272935.1). GTDB lineage: Bacteria > Planctomycetota > Planctomycetia > Pirellulales > PNKZ01 > DATAXP01. The sequence goes on from DATAXP010000142.1 coordinate 43,762, forward strand.
GAGTTCGTTTCAGCGGCGTGAGCGGCCAACTACGCGCCGCCGGAAGGGCAACAGGCTTCTCGCTGCGCGTGCCCGGTATGACCCCTGAGCAGGCGCGCGGCGGCGCGCCGGTGATCTTCGCCGTGGAGTTCGATCCCGACGATCCGGCGGCGGTGCTGCTTCACGTCACCGGTTACCCCGAGAAGCTTCATGAGCGCGGCGTTGTGCTTTGCTACGGCGCTGGCCTCGATCCGTCGATCAACATCACCGACGAGCGCGACATGGCGATTCCGACGTTCGGTCCCGTCGAGATTCCCGCACCTAAAGAAGTCGCCGTCGCGCCCAATGCACCCCACGATGCCGAGGTCGAAATCACCATTCGGAAGAACGTCGAGTATCGCCCCGGCGGCGTGGGAATCGAGTGGCGATTGGATTACGCCAAGC
>DATAXP010000143.1:0-137935 GCA_036272935.1 Pirellulales bacterium
CTTCGCATCGAGCTTGGGCTCGAGGTTGTACCGCGTCTCGAGCAGCTTGCGCTGCGTGGCATTCACCTTGGACTTGCTGGCCGAGAGTGTTTTGAACACGTCGTCGAATGTCATGCCGGGCTTCATCGCCCCGAGCGGATCGCGGTAGAAGTCGAAGCCGTTGAACCGTCCGTGGTCGGCTTGGTCGTCCAAGGCTTTCGTGGTGGGTAGCGCCTGGCTGCGGGAAAAAATATCCGACTTGTCGTGCTCGGTCTTGCGTTGCTCGGGGCGCTCCATGGGAACATCGTTGGCCATCTGCGCGCGCTCAACGGCATCTGCCGATGCGTTACTGGCGGCTGGCTTCTGCGATTGGCCCTGACATGCCCCCGCCAACGTCCCGAATGCCGCGATTGATGCCAGGCTCCATCGACACATGATGTTGTGGCGATTCATGGAACTGCTCCTGCCTCACAGATCATGGGAAAAGAACGCCCCTCAATGCGACGGCCAATCGTGCAGTTTGTATGCCAGCCAATCGAAGCGCCTCCCCTTCGATTCGACACTGGAACTTAGGTCGACGGCGACTTCTTGAGCGAGGCCTTGCGCCCGTCCCACCCCGACTTGGGCGTCGCGGACCACACCTGCAGGTTGCGGAACGACACGCCATCGCCCGACACCGTGAAGCCGAAGTTGTCCTTCACGCGGTCGAGCAACTCGTCGGCGCCGAACTCGGTGTGTTTGCCGTCAAGGGTTGCGACCATCTCGGGACCCAACAGCTCGACGACCAGCGTGTGCCACTCGTCGGGCTTGACCGGAATGTTTTGTTGCCCGAACACGACGGCCTTGTCCGGCCCGTCGTGATCGTGGTCATCGCGCTGCACGCGGAACAGCCGCGGACCAATCATCACGCGGCAGACGTGCTCGCGCTCGTCGTTGAAGCTCAACGAGGTGGCCTTCGCGCCGTCGAGGCGGAACTGGTAGCTCAGGACCACATCGCGCTGTTTCAGCGGCATGCGCAGGACGGCGCCATGATGGTCGGCCTCGCGCTCGCTGCCGCGCAGCGCGCCATCGGCAACCTGCCAGTCGCCGGGGCCCTTGCGCGGCTCGGGAACTTTGTCGAGCGGATTATCGACGAGCAGTTTGCCCGGCTCGGCCATCAGCGTGGCTGGCGGACTTGGCTCCGCGCCGCTGGCGAACGAATGGCAGAACGACAACACCAACGCAGCCAACAACGAGCGGCGAACGATCATGGCAGTTTCCTGGGCGGGAAGAACGGGGATCGTGGACGCCCGATTCTCCGCTCCCTTCGTCAGGCATGCAACGGTCGAATCGCCACGAAAACGGTTCGGATTTTGCTAGCAATCGAAGTTACCAACCAACGACCACCGAGGACGCCCGCCGTGACGCTGCCAATCAAGCCGCCGTTTCCGCCGATGGAGGCGCTCCATCCGGCTCTGGAACAGCAACGCCGCCATCCGCCGCCAATCAAGCCGCCGTTTCCGCCGATGGAGGCGCTGCTGGTCGACGAGCCGCCGGAAGGTGATGCCTGGCAGTACGAACCGAAGTGGGACGGGTTCCGCTGCCTGGCATTTCGCGATGGCGGCCGGGTGCAGTTGCAATCGAAGGCCGGTCGACCTCTGGCGAGATACTTCCCCGACGTTGTAGCCTCGCTGCTCGAGCTGAAGGCGGCGCGGTTCGTGCTCGATGGCGAGATCGTCATTCCGATCAACAAGCACTTCTCGTTCGACGAGCTGCTGATGCGCGTCCACCCGGCAGCCAGCCGAGTGCGTAAACTGGCGGCCGAGCATCCTGCGCTGTACATCGTGTTCGATCTGCTCGTTGACGGACGCGGACGATCACTGGTTGCCGAGGATTTGCAAACACGCCGTAAACGCTTGGAAAAATTCGCCCGTGAGCAGTTCAGTTCCACAGGCGCAGTTCGCCTGTCGCCCGCCACGACGCGCTTGGCCGCCGCGCGACGGTGGTTCCGCACCGCGGGCAATCACCTCGACGGCATTGTCGCCAAGCGGCTCGATCTGCCGTACGGCTCGGGCACGCGCGATGGAATGCAGAAGATCAAGCACCATCGCACCGCCGACTGCGTGGTCGGCGGGTTCCGTTATGCCGAGGGGAAACGTGTCGTCGGCTCGTTGCTGCTAGGGCTGTACGACGATCGCGGCCGGCTCAACCACGTCGGCTTCACATCGAGCTTCAACGCCGCCGAGAAGAAACGGATCACCGCACTGGTCGAGCCGCTTGTTGGCGAGCCGGGATTCAGAGGCCGCGCGCCGGGCGGACCGAGCCGGTGGAGCACGCGCCGCAGCGACGAGTGGCAACCACTCAAGAACAAGCTGGTCGTCGAAATCGAGTACGATCACTTCACCGGCGATCGGTTTCGACATGGCACCCGGCTGCTGCGCTGGCGGCCCGACAAAGCCCCGCGGCAGTGCACGATGGACCAGGTCGACTCGGCGGCAGGCCGCGGCTCGGCGATGGCGCTGCTGAAGTGAGACCGTCAAGCCGGCTGCGTACGTTTTAACGTTCGCAGCACGGCGTCGAGCTCGTGCCAGTTCACCGGCTTGACGAAATGATGATCGAAGCCGAGCTTCGCGGTCTGCTCGCGATCGGAAGGCTCGCCGCGACCGGTGCAGGCGATCAGCAGCGCGGGACGCAGGTCGCCGGTTTCATTCAACTCGCGGGCGATTTCGCAGCCACCGATGCCCGGCATGCCCAGGTCGAGCAAGATGGCGTCGGGGCGCCACTGCTCGATGGTAGCCAACGCATCTTTGGCATAGGTGCACGTCTGGGCTTCGTAGCCATGCGACACCAATAATCGAGACAACACCGTGGCGTTGTCGACGTCGTCTTCCACGACGAGCACGCGTACGCAGCCGCTTCGTTCGGCGATCGGGCTAGTCATGATTTCATCTGCAGTCGCAACACGCGCGCTTTGTCGAAACGGACTCTATTCTTGCCTCCCCATCGGCCGTTTCAAGACCCCTAGAACAACGACTAAATCGCCTTGTTCGTTTTGGGCTCGCGGCGCGGCGATTGCTGGCAAAATACCTGGCGACAAGTTGTCGCGGCGCAACGGTTAGCGATCGCCCTGGTCGACGCACGGAGAGAACAATGGCTGCCGGCTTCGAGCACTTGCAATCGATTGACCCTGAGTCACAGCTTGTGAACGTGGTGATCGACACGCCCAAGGGTTCGCGCAACAAGTACAAGTGGAACGAGGCTGGGCACTGGCAGCTCAGCAAGGTGCTGCCGCAAGGCATGTGCTTTCCGTACGATTTCGGCTTCATTCCGCAGACCCGCGGCGAGGACGGCGATCCGGTCGACGTGCTGCTGATCATGGACGAGCCGGCATTTCCCGGCTGCGTGGTGTCGGCCCGACTGATCGGCGTGATCGAGGCCGAGCAGACCGAGCGGCGCAAGACGGTTCGCAACGATCGGCTGATCGCCGTGGTCGAAACGCCGTTCAACCCGGCCGAGTACGAATCGCTCGATCAGCTTCACGATCAGCGAATTGAGGAATTGGAGCATTTTTTCATCGCCTACAACGAGGTCGAAGGACGGAAGTTCAAGCCGCTGCGCCGGCGCGGCAATCAGCGGGCGAGGCAGTTGCTCGACGAAGCGATGACGAAGAAAACATAGCGCTTCTTATGTCATTTAAACTGAAACGAACCAAGTCGCTGCACAAAAACCTTCGCCGCCTGGCCCGCGAGCAATTGCAGGATGCCATCACCGCGCTGCGGCATCCCAAGCGAGAATCGCGCGACGAAGCAGTACACACTGCCCGGCGATCGTGCAAGAAGGTTCGCGCCTTATTGCGGCTGGTGCGGCCGGTGATCGGCCAACGAGCATATCGCCACCAGAACGCCAAGTTCCGCGATGTTGCTCGCCCGCTGACCGAAGTGCGCGACGCGAAAATCCTGATCGAAACGCTCGACAAGCTTGCCGAGCACTTCCAACAGCACGTGACTCAGCGCGCAGTCGCTGGGATTCGCGATGCGCTGCAAGCGAACCTACGCCGGGTGCGGCGCCGCGTGCTCGATGAGCAGGAAGCGCTGGCATCGGCGGCCGCCGCCATTGAGCAAGCCCAAGAACGCCTCGACGACTGGGCCGACGTTCCCGACAAGTGGCCGAGCCTCGGCCGTGGGCTGTTGAATACCTACGACGCGGCTGCGGCCGCCTTCGCGATTGCCGACGATCATGGCAGCGATGAGCAACTGCACGAGTGGCGCAAGCAGGCGAAGTATCTGCGCTACCAGCTTCAGGTGCTACGGCCGGCGTGGCCAGAGCGGATCGAAGAGCTGGCCGAGGAGGCTGATCGCCTGGGCACCTTGCTCGGCGACGATCACGATCTGGTCGTGCTGCGCGTCACCATCGGCGACACCGAGCCTTTCACCGATGATGCGGCCAATGAACTGCTGCTAGCACTGATCGAACGTCGTCGCCGGGAATTACAAGAGGAAGCCCGATTGTTGGGGCGAAAGTATTTCGGCGAACCGGGCAAGCGGTTCGTCCGGCGATTGAAGGGCTATTGGAAAACCTGGCGATCGGCCGGGTTCGCGGCGACCGTGGCTTGACGGCCTGGGTATGATTGTTTTTGTAATTCCAGGTCCTCTGTCCCAAGAAAGGAGGTGATCAATTGAGTACGATTGCTTGCTTGCCGTGTGAGGTCATCGCTCGAGTTGATCAACGGGTCGGCGCGAGGATCGCCGCGTGACAAGCGCGGCATGAGAATGGCCGCACGGCCACGACTTCGCAATCTTTTCGGGAAGGCCTTCGGTGCGTCACCGAAGGCCTTCTTTTTTTGCGCCCGAAGGCTATGATGCCCGGCGGCGGCGGTGACCGCGCCGCGGCGTGTGCTTTTCCGCTTTTTGCTCGCGCGGCGTCGGCTTCTTGGTCCGCGCGATGCTCCGCTTCAGCGAGTCCATCAGGTTCACCACTTCCGGCTCCTCGAATTCCTCGGGAGCGACCAGCTCACGGCCTTCAATCTTGGCGTCGATCAGCTTGCGAAGTTGCTGTTCGTAATCGTCGACGTAGTGGGCGAAATCGAACTTGTCGTCGGTCCAGCTCTCGACGAGCTGCTGGGCCAGTTTCAGCTTCTTGTCGGCGTTCGACACTTTCGGCAGGTCGCCGACCATCTCATCGGGACGGCGAATCTCGGCGGCGTAGTTGAGCAATGCCATGTTCAACGCCGATTTGTCAGGGCGCAGCAACGCAAGTTGCTTGCGTCCTGAGAACACCACCTGGCCGATGCCCCAGCGATCGAGTTGTTCGAGCGCCTTAGTGAGCACCGCATACGGCTCCTTCGCCTCGGCGCCGTTCGGGGCCAGGTAGTACATTCGGCCATCGAAGTAAATCGGGTCGATCTGCTCAGGATCGACGAACGCATCGATGTTCAAGGCTCGCTCTTCGTCGGTGCGCAGCCGATCGAGCTCTTCCGGTTCGATCTCGACGTATTTCCCCTTGGCATACTCGTAGCCGGACACGATTTCGTCGTTCGACACTTTGCCGTGCACCGGGCAGTGCTTCTCGTGCCGGATGCGGTTGTGGCAGGTGGCGTGCAACTGATGGAAAGCGATCTCGTGCTCGCGCTCGATTGGGTTGAACGCCTGCACCGGAAACGTCACCATGCCGAACCGCAGCATGCCGCTCCAACTGGCGCGAAAGCGATGCTTAGCGGTCTTGCGATGGGTCGACCGCGATTTGGTTCTCGCCATGCGTCGCTCCTTCAACCGGTGGCGGTGTCGCCGCCGAGCAGCGGCAGGATATGTCCGGTGATGTAGCTCGAATCGGCCTCGGAAGCGAAGAAAACGTAGGCCGGGGCGACCTCTTCGGGTTGCGCCGGTCGCTTCATGCGTGTCTTGCTGCCGAACTCGGCCACCTTGTCCGGGGGCAGTCCCTCATCGGCCGGGTTCAGCGGTGTCCAGACCGGTCCCGGGGCGACTGCGTTCACACGGATGCCGCGCTCGACGAGATTCTGCGCCAGCGCCTTCACAAAGGCGTTGATCGCTCCTTTGGTCGACGAGTAGTCGAGCAGCTTTTCGCTGCCGAACAGTGCCGTCTCAGAGCTGGTGACGATGATGCTCGCGCCGGCCTCCAAGTGCTCGAGCGCTGCCCGCGTGAGATGAAACAGCGCATAGATGTTGGTCTTGAATGTGCGGTCCCATTCTTCGTCGGTGATCGCGCTGATGTCGGGCTTGCGGTTCTGGTGGGCTGCGTTGCTCACCAGGATGTCGAGCTTGCCGAGCTCGTCAACCGCCTGCTCGACCAGCTTGCGGCAGAATGCCGCCTCGCTCAGATCGCCTGGGAGCAACAGGCACTGCCGGCCGGCCGCCTCGACATGGCGTTTCGTTTCTTCAGCATCTTCCTGCTCCTCGACAAGGTAGTTGATCGCCACGTCGGCTCCTTCACGGGCGAAGAAAACTGCGACCGAGCGTCCGATGCCGGAGTCGCCGCCGGTGATCAGGGCTTTCTTCCCTTTGAGCTTGCCGGCGGCGCGGTACGCGCTGCCTTCGAATTGTGGCTTCGGTTCCAGGTCGGCTTCGAGTCCCGGCTTGTCGAGCTTCCGCGCCGGGTACGGCGGTTTGGGAGCAGTGGTGCGCGGCGAACCGTTCTTTTCCTTCGACGGTTGCTTGCCTGTGGCTTGCTTGACCGTTGCTTGCTTGGCCGCTGCTTGCTTGACCATATGCATCACACTTCTGAGAAAGGCGCCCCCCTCGCGATGCGCCCGGAGGTCTCGTGGTCGCCTCCGGGCGCCTTGCTGCGAAACGATTAGTGGCGGACCGCTTCTTCGTTGACCACCGTCTCGGCGATCTGCGTGAGGATGTTGTCGGCGTTCGCCTCTTCGTCGAGCGTCTCTTGCAGCAGCGATGCGAGTTCGTGCTTGCCGAGCCGCCGCGCGAAGGCCCGGGCGCAACCGTAGCCGGCGATCTCGTAGTGCTCGACCCGCTGGGCCGCGGCGATCAAGGCGGCGTCCTTTACTTCCGGATCGCCTTCCAGGCCGATCACCTCTTCGCCCTCGCGGATTAGCCCCTTCATCGCTTCGCACGTTTCGCCCGCAGCATCTTTGCCGAGCATGCGGAATGCCTGCTCCAACCGACGGACGTGTCCGCGCGTCTCTTCGAGATGCGTGGTGAACGCGCTTTTCAACTCGGTTGATGTGGCAGCATCGGCCATCTTGGGCAAGGCCTCGGTTAATTGCTGTTCAGCGCTGTACAGATCACGTAATTGGAGCAGCAACACGTTGCAGAGATTGTCGAGCGTGAGCGCATTGCCGGTGATCTTCGCAAACCAGGACGACATAAAAGTTCTCCTGCATGAAAGGGCCAGTGGATTGAGGGAAGCAATCAGGCCAAAACGCTTGCACGTTGTGTGCCCGTTAACGTGGAGCAGTTTCCGCAAACGTCGATTCACGCGGACCACGGCCCGTAACTTGCATGATAGCGTTCAATGCGAAGACAATTTCCTTCCAGGAGCAAACGCGATGGCCAAGTACGGTTCCAAGGCGAAAAAGTCAGTCAAGGGTGCGATGCACCGCAAAAAGAAAGGGAAGCTCAAGAGCGGCAAGTCCGGCAAGAAGGTCAAGAGCCGGAAGCAAGCAATCGCGATCGGGCTTTCCGAGGCGCGCAAGGAAGGCGCCAAAGTCCCCAAGAAAAAGAAATCATCGAAGAAGAAGTCATCCTAAAAATCCTGCGGAAGGCCGTCCCGGCGCTTGAGGCAAACCCTTGAGCGCACTGGCGCCGACGGCGATAATCTCATGAGTGTAATATCGTTAGAGATTGCTCTGCTTCGGCCGCGCCTTGAGAAATGGACAGCTCACGTGGGAAGAAGTGCCACGGCTCGTCGTGTTGCGGCTCAGCCGCCGACCGGGCAAGACGATCACTGACAAACGCCTCTCGTCGGCGGAATCACCGCGCGCCGCCCCGCGCTGGTTCGATCGCATGGACCGCAACGGCGACGGAGACGTTTCGCCGCGGGAGTCCCTCGGCCTACTCGATGCGTTCCGCCGTCTCGACGCTAACGGCGGCCAACTCCTCGGCGCCGCTGAAGCCGCCGCCGCACGATGATTCAGCTCAGAACAACCGGTTATACCCATTCAGCGCCGCGACGCGGTACGCCTCGGCCATGGTTGGATAATTGAACGTCGTGTTGATGAAGTACAAGAGCGAGTTGGCGTCGCCCTGTTGCGACATGATCGCCTGGCCGATGTGGATGATCTCCGAAGCGTTGGCCCCGAAGCAGTGAATGCCCAGGATTTCGAGCGTCTGGCGATGGAACAGCAGCTTGAGCATGCCGACCGTCTGGCCGGTGATTTGTGCCCGAGCCAGGCTCTTGAACAGGGCGTGGCCGATCTCGTAGGGAACATTCTCGGCCGTCAGGTCGCGCTCGGTGCGTCCCAGCGAACTGATTTCCGGGCTGGTGTAGATGCCGGTCGGGATGTCGCGCACCAGCGCGTGGTCGCCGTGGCCGGTGACGGCGTGCGTGGCAGCGAACCGCCCCTGCACGTAGGCGGCGCTGGCCAGCGACGGGAAGCCGATCACGTCCCCCACGGCATAGATGTGGGGCAGCGCGGTCTGGAAGTTTTCGTTAACGGGAATTTGGCCGCGCTCGTCGGCATGGATGCCGATTTCGTCGAGCCCGATTTCGTCGCTGTTGCCGGTACGGCCGTTGGCCCAGAGCAGGATGTCGGTCTTGAGCTGTTTGCCGCTCTTGAGGTGCAGGACCACACCGTCGTCGCGCGGCTCGACCCGGTCGTAGTGTTCGCCGTGGCGGAGGAGCACGCCGCGGTCGCGCATGTGGTAGGCCAGGGCGTCGATGATCTCGTCGTCGAGGAACTCGAGCAGCTTGGCGCGCGTGTTGACCAGGTTCACTTTGCACTCGAGGTTGCGGAACATCATTGTGTACTCGCAACCGGTCACGCCCGCGCCATAGATCGTGATCGACTGCGGCGTGTACGACAGGTCGAGAATGGTGTCACTGTCGAAAATGCGCGGATGCGTGAAATCGACGTCGGACGGGCGATACGGCCTCGAGCCGGGTGCGAGGATGAACCGCTCGGCATGCAGCTTCTGACACGCTCCGCTGGGCTCGGCGATCACGACGGTTTGCGGATCGACGAACCGTGCCTGCCCGTGGATGACCGGCACGTGGTTGCGCTCGTAGAACCCGGTGCGCATGTCGACCTGCCGCTCGATCACGCCACGGGCACTGCGGCGCAGCTCGGGGAAGGAAAAGTGTACCGATACGCCCGCCGCGCGGAACAGCGGATTGTGGTTCGCCTCGGTCATCTGGTGGATCGCGAAGCGCAGCGCCTTGCTGGGGATCGTGCCCAGATGGGTGCAGCCGCCGCCGATCTTGGGATAGCGCTCGACGACGGCGATCTTCTTCCCTTGCTTCGTCGCCTGCATGGCGGCACCTTCGCCGCCAGGCCCGGTGCCGATGACGACCACGTCGAACTTGTCGAACTTTGCGTTACCACCCACAGACATCACGCACCGCTTCCTCGAATTCAGGAATCAGCAGACAGGAACCAGATGCACACAGATTAACACGGATGAGCAGCAAGATTACCAAATGCCTTATCTGTGTTCATCCGTGTTTATCTGTGGTTTTCCTCCGACTGGCGAGGCGGGGACCGCGATCATGTCGATTACGACCGAATGTCCCGCGCGCCCCACACCGCGGACCATCGCTTTCGAGGCGGCCGGCGGTCGCTCGGGATCGTAGAACTCGGGGCGCACATCGTTGAGCGCCTTGCTGATCTCTTCGTTGGTGACATAGTACGTCGCCTTAACGAGGTGCCGCATGTCGCTGCCGGCGGCCTCAAGCACCTTCGCCATCTTGCGAAAGATCTGCCGCACCTGCTCCTTGGGTTCCGCCTTGGGATCGTCGGCATAGATACCCGACAGATAAATTGTCCGCGGATCGTTCACCCGCACCACGCGCGAAAACACCGGCGAAGGCTTCATGCCGGGTGGGGTGAGATATTCGAGTGGAGGTCGTTGTCGCACGTCGTTAATGGTCGCCCGTTCGGCGGCAACGAGCTCGATTTCGATCGGAGCGCTTGAAACCCATTCGACAAGGGTAAGCGGTAGGGTCTGGTCGTTTTCGGCAAACGATCGATGCCCGGCGAGAACCGTTGCAAAATCTTGTTGCGGGTCTGCAATGCTCACAAACGCCTTTACCTGCACAATGCTTGCGGGGCCGAGCGTCAGATGCTCGCACCATGTCGGCATTGATGTCGGCCAAGTGTATGAATTCCTTCAGCAACGCGTCGGCCGATTGATCGGACGCCGCGAGCCACTGAGTCGTGTGGCCGAGCACCGACTTCTGGCAGACCACCGCGTCGGATTGTCCTGACGCATCAGAGCTAATCCACCGAATCCCAGCCCCGACGGCGCACAGCGTGCCCGTCTGGATCGCCACGCACGTTGCAAGCAGACAAGCCAATCGTATGAAAAACGTCTCGCGAAGCGCCGATCGCTTTACACCTCTCCCACGGGGAGAGGTCGGTCCGCCACAGGCGGAACGGGTGAGGGCGAAGGGGGCGGGTGCCATGTTCGCACGAGCTTATCCGAGAGCGTCGGGCAAACTCGATCGAGAATTGAACACGCCCACCACGCCCTCATCCGCCCTTCGGGCACCTTCTCCCGGAGGGAGAAGGGCGTTGGCTGCGCCGCTCACAGTTCGTCACCCCTTCTTCGCAAACTCGCGCATGTAGTCGCGGAGCTTCTCGACGCCTTCGATCGGCATGGCGTTGTAGATGCTTGCGCGCATGCCGCCGACCGAGCGGTGGCCCTTGAGGTTGTCCAGGCCGATTGCCTCGGCGCCCTTCAGGAACCGGTCTTGGGTGGCGTCGTCGGGCAGGCGGAAGGTGACGTTCATCAGCGAGCGCACCGCCGGCTGCGCGTGGCCGCGATAAAAACCGCCGCTGGAGTCGATGGCGTCGTATAGCAGCTTCGCTTTGCGGCGATTGTGCTCGAGCATCTTGTCGAGCCCGCCAATCGTGCCTTCCAGCCACTTGAACACCAGGTTCATCACGTAGATCGCAAACACCGGCGGCGTGTTCTGCATCGACTTCTCGGCCGCGTACGCCTGGTAGTTCAGCATCGACGGCAGGTTCTTATCGGCCCGCGCCATGAGGTCGTCGCGCACGATGACGATCGTCACGCCGGCCGGGCCGAGGTTCTTCTGGGCACAGGCGTAGAGCAGGCCGTATTTCTTGATGTCGAGGGGCCGGTGCAAAAAATCGCTCGACGAGTCGCAGACCAGCGGCGCGCCGCCGACATCGGGCTCGGTCGAGAACTGCACACCTTGGATCGTCTCGTTGCTGGTGATGTGGACGTAGGCGGCATTGGGATCGAGATCAAGTTCCTTCGGCCCCGGCAGCCGATCGAAGTTCGATTCCTTGCTGCTGTAGGCGGTGCGCACGGGTCCTTCGCGTTTCGCTTCGCCCTGGGCCATCGTGCCCCACGAGCCGGTGACTACGTAGTCGGCCCCCTTGCCGGTGCCGCGCAGGATGTTCATCGGCACCATCGAGAATTGCAGCCGGGCGCCTCCTTGCAGGAACAGCACCTTGTAGTTGTCGGGGATCTTCACCAGCTTGCGCAGGCGCTGCTCGGTCTCAGCAAGCACCCCTTCGAACCAGGGCGAGCGATGGCTAATCTCAAGCGCCGAGCAGCCGACGCCTGGCAGCGAGAGCAAGTCGCGCTGGGCCTGTTCGAGCACCGGCAGCGGCAACACTGCCGGGCCGGACGAGAAATTGTAGATGCGTGCGGTCATGGCTGCTTCATCGCGAAAGGGAATCGGAACGAAGTGACGAGTATACGCGCGGAGGGCTCGTTTACCAGCCCGACGCGCCAGCGAGGGAGATGGCTGGCGTCGCGCCCGGAATTTGCGAGCGCGCAGCCAGCCGCCTATAATCTCGGTCCCTCGGCTTTTTTGGTTTCAGCGCTCGCGCCCGGCAGGCCCGCATGCCCGTCACCATCGCTCGATTCATCGAGTGCCTGGCATCGACCGGAGCGCTAACGGCCGACGATCTCAACGCGGCGGAAGCAGCCCATCCCCCCGCGTCGCGCACCGGCGATGCCGACCAGCTTGCCCGCGAGCTGGTGCGGCAAGGGAAGCTCACCAAGTTTCAAGCGGCAGCGATCTACCAGGACAAAGCCGAAAGCCTGATGCTGGGCAACTACCTGTTGCTCGACAAGTTCGGCGCCGGCGGCATGGGACAGGTGTACCGCGCACGGCATCGGCGCATGGACCGCGTCGTGGCGATCAAGGTGCTGCCCAAGAAGGCGGTCGAAGGCGCAGGTGCCGTCGAACGCTTCCAGCGCGAGATGAAGGCGGCCGCCCGACTGACGCATCCCAACATCGTCACGGCCCACGACGCCGACGAGGCAGGCGGCATCCACTTTCTGGTGATGGAGTTCGTCGAAGGGAGCGATCTGTCATCGTTGGTGAAGAAGCAAGGCCCGCTGGCGCCAAGCATCGCACTCGATTGCATTCGGCAGGCTGCGCGGGGACTGGCCCACGCCCACGAGAAGGGCGTCGTCCATCGCGATATCAAGCCCTCGAACCTGCTGCTCGATCGGCAGGGGACAGTCAAAATCCTCGACATGGGGCTGGCGCGGTTCAGCGAAGCCGGCACCGCCAACCAGGACGCCGCCTCGCAGGGCGAACTGACCGTGGCCGGCAGCATCATGGGCACGGTCGACTACATGGCCCCCGAGCAGGCGATGGACAGCCGCAAGGCCGACGCCCGGGCCGATGTTTACAGCCTCGGCTGCACGCTGCACTACCTGCTCACCGGCAAGCCGCCGTACGGCGGAGACACGCTCGTGAAGCGGATCACGGCTCATCAACGCTCGGCGGTGCCGCTATTGTCGAACGCGTGTCCCGGTTCGCCCGCCGAGTTGGACAAAGTATTTGGCAAGATGTTGGCTAAGTCGCCGGGACAACGGTTTCAAACGATGGCCGAGGTCATCGCGGCCATCGACGCGGTGGGCACGCCCGCATCCGGCAAGGCTTCGGCCACCGCAGCGATCGCAGCGCGAGCGCCGGCGCCAGCGAGCGACAGCAACATTCGCGAGGCGTCGAGCGTGATGCTCCCCGGGCTAGCGATCAAAAAAGCGGCGGCCGCCAAGCGAGCCGGCAAAAAGTCGCCGCTGCCTGCCGTCGGCGCGGCAGCGGTGTTGATCTTGCTCGTTGGCGCTGGCGCGGCGGCGTGGCTGCTGACCGGCTCAAGTCCGTCGCCGCCAAGCGCGGTGGCCCAAGCGACGACCGAACCGAGCGCGCTTCCGGCGCCTGCCGTGATACCGGAGACGACGGTCCCAGCGTCACCAGGCGAGCCCGAGCGGCAGCCACCCGCGCCCGCTGTCACCGAGCCGACGGTCACCGAAGCTGCTCCGGCAATGACTGCCGTCCCAACGCCGCAGGCCGAGAACAATAGTGTCGCCGACACGGCACCCATGCCAGAGCCGGTCGTCAGCGCGCCACCGGCTGCTGCCGCCGCTGCTGCCGCGTCGACCCCTACTCCCAGCGAGCCCGAACAGCCACCATCGTCGCCCCAGCCCGTTCCCCCGGCACGGCTGCCAGTCCCCGCCGCCGCCGCCCAGGCCAGGGCCGACGAGTTGGTGAAGGAGATCTTCAAGGATGATCTGGCCAATGCCAAGACCGACGCCGCCCGCGGGTTGGTCGCAGGGCAGATGCTGTTGCAGGCCGAAGGACAAGCCGAAGACCCGGCGGGACGATACGTGATGATCGTCAACGCGCGCGACCTGGCGATCGACGCCGGCGAGCCGCAAATGGCCGATCGCGCGGTTGCCATGCTCGCGGCCAGCTTCGACGTTAACTTGGCCGACGGACTGGTCGACGCGCTGGAAAAGATCGTCGCCAAGTCACGCGCTTCCGCCGCCTACAAGCCGACCGCGGAGTGGGCGCTCTTGCGAGGGCAAGAGTTCGCGGCCGACGAAGATTGGGACGCCGCCGGTCGATTCACGAAAGCCGCGCTCGACGCGTCGCGCAAGTCGCGCGATGTCGACTTGATCAAGCAAGCGACCGAACAGACCAAGGTGGTCGCCGCGGGCAAAAAACAGTCCGACGCCGTCGCCCTTGCCCAGCAAACGTTGGAAAAAACTCCCAACGACCCGGTGGCTAACCTGGTCGTCGGCCGCTACCTCGCTTTCGCGAAGCACGATTGGTCGGCGGGCTTCGAACACCTGGCGAAATCCAGCGACGCAGCGCTCAAGGATCTGGCGGCCAAAGGTTCGGCTGGGGCGAGCGATGCCGAAGGATTCGTGACCGCCGGCGATGCGTGGTGGGACGCCTCGGACAAAGCGAAGCCGGCCGACAAAACCGACTACCGCGCCGCCGCAGCGTACTGGTACGCCCAAGCGGTTGAGAATCTCACCGGCCTGGCCAAGACGCGCATCGAAAAACGTTTGGCCGAGCTTGGATCGGCGGCTCCCCGCACCACAAAAACCGGCAAGCCATCGTCGCCAGCGACGGCTGCCACCGCGCGCGTCAAGCTGCCTCCGGCCAACGGCCTGATCGTGCCGGGCGTGCTCGATTGCTCCCAACAGCCGCATTTCTTGCAGGTCGGCAGCTCGTTCGATTCGACGAAAAGCTGGACGCTGGCGTTCGAGTTTTTGCTGCCAACGCTCACAAGCGATTCGAGAATGATTTTCTATTACGGCAACAAAGGCGGGAGCAAAATTCCGATCCACGTGCAGCAGTTGGGAAACAATACGTTGAAGGTGCGCATCTTCGATGCGAACACCTCGGAGGTACAACTCATCACGGTACCCCTCGACGGATCCATGCTCGGCAAGTGGAAGTCGATCATCGTACGGGTTGACACGGCGGCGCGCGAATTTGCGGTCTACTACGACGGGCAACCATTCAAACAGGAAACTCTCAAGATAGCTCCGCATGCGGAGTTGCCCGCGGCCGTCATCATTGGCTCAATGCCTTCAAAGAATCAGCATTTCGTCGGCCAGGTGCGTTCTCTGTGGCTTGGCAACCAAGATGCTTTCACACCGCCAGCGACCGTGGCGACGGCATCCAAAACCGACACGAAGCCAAAGACCGCAGCGCCGAAGACCAACGACGGCTACCAGCTTGCCCGCGATCGACAAGGGGCCGAATGGGTCATTGGCCTCGGCGGCAAGGTCGGCATCGTCGAGCCGGGCGCCGTGAAGGAAGTCGTCGTCGATCGCGTCGAGAATCTGCCGCAGCAGCCGTTCATGCTTATCAGGATCGATCTGTTCAAAAACCAACGCATCACCGCCGACGAGCTAGAGCACCTCGAAGGACTGACCAACCTTACTACGTTGCGGCTCGAGGCCACGCCGCTCGACGACGCGGGGCTCGTACACGTCGGCAAGTTGACGAGCTTGAAACGCCTGGAAATCTCGTCGACCAAGGTCACCGGCGCAGGGATGGAACATTTACGAGCACTGAAGAACCTCGACACGTTCGTGATGGGCAATTGTCTCTCGCTGACCGATCCAGGCTTGGAGGCGATCGCTTCGCTCGGCAATCTCACCATGCTCTTGATTCCGAACTCGCGCATCACGGGTGCCGGCCTCGCGAGCCTGAAAGCGTGTCCCCGATTGCAAAACCTGCGCATCAATCTCTGCCCCATCACCGATGCCGGGCTCGACCACCTGGCGGTACTCACGCAACTGCGCGATCTCGATCTAGCAGGAACGCAGCTCACCGACGACGGGCTGCAGAAGCTTGCCGCGATGCCAGGCCTGACGCACATCAATCTCCGAAACCTGAATTTGAGCGACGCCGCGGTTCACGGGCTGCAGGTCGCGCTGCCGAATTGCAAGATCGATCGCTGACGCGTTTCAAGCTTGCGCGATAGCGGTTTCGCGCGAACTGTCCAGCGCACCGCACCAAGCGGCCGCTCGCCGCGTAGGGACATCGGGGCACATTTAGCCGCGGAGCTTTGCCCCGCGCGTCACAAGCGACGCAGCAAGAGTGCTTTCCAGCTAGCTGTAGCGGCGAGGTCGGGTGCCATGCTCACGCTTGCGTGAGCATGTCCACGACGAGCGTGGACATGGCACCCCGACAGGACGCCACACCGTTGCGAAACCCGCTCTAAATGAAACGTACCCTAATGGCCAGACAGTAACCGCGAAATGTTAAAATGGATAATCTGCGGTTGCGTTTTCTCCGGTCCGCAACTCTTCGCCAATCGTAATGTTCCGCCAAATGGCGAGAACGACTCAAGAACTGAAAAAATCGTGATAAAATTCCTTGGATTTTCGCTCCCGACCTACGGATAATTACCCGACTTGGAAGCGAACTGCGTGGGCGCAACGTGCTTCACAGCAGGAGGCGTTTATTCTCACAGAGCCTCTGCGACACGGTGCCTCTGCGACGCGTTTGCCACTGGGCTACGATCTCCCACGGTACGATCTCCCACTGCGCAAATCTGCCCCGCTCTTGCCCGTTCGCGGCCTGATTCCTTGCCACGCTCGTCTCACCTTGTAGGAGTGTTGATTTGTACGACGCACTTTTGGACGAACTTGAAGACGAAGGCACACCGCATCCCGAAGATGCCGTTGAGCTGGCCGACAAGGAGGAGGTCATCGTCGACGACGACGATTTGGGGGTCGACCTGCTGCCGGTCGACGCCGATGCCGACGCCGAAGCCAAGCCCGAAGAGCTGCTGCTGGAAGGGGTCGAGGAAGCGGAGAGTTGGTCGGACGACCCGGTGCGCATGTACCTGACGCAGATGGGCGAGATTCCGCTCTTGACCCGTCAGCAGGAAATCGCCCTGGCCAAAGAAATCGAGCTCACGCGGGCACGCTTCCGCCGCAAGCTGCTCGAGTGCGATTACGTGATTCGCAATGCCGTGAAGGTGCTGTCGCGCGTCCACACCGGCGCCCTGCCGTTCGACCGCACGGTGCAGGTGTCGGTGACCGATCGGCTCGAGAAGGACCAGATTCTCGGCCGCTTCCCGCACAATCTGCGCACGGTCGACGTGCTGCTGAAGCGCAATTGGCAGGACTACCGCACCGCGCTCTCGAAGTCGCGCAAGACCACCGAGCGCCAGGCTGCGTGGGTACGCCTGGGTCGCCGTCGCCGCCGGGCCGTGCGCCTGGTCGAGGAACTCGGCCTGCGCACGCAGCGCATCGAGTCGATGATCGGCGTGCTTGAGAACTTCTCGAAGCGGATGTGCGACTTGCAGGCCCAGGTCCGCCAGCACAAGGCCCAGAACGTCCCGGCGGCCGATCGCCGCGCGGCACTGGTCGAGCTGCGCAACCTGATGTGCTCGACCCAGGAAACCCCGACCAGCTTGCGCCATCGCGTCAACGAGTTGAAGGTGGTCTACACTAAGTACCAGCGCGCCAAGCGCGGGCTGAGCGAAGGCAACCTGCGCTTGGTGGTGTCGATCGCCAAAAAGTACCGCAACCGCGGCCTCAGCTTCCTCGACCTGATTCAGGAAGGGAACGCCGGCCTGATGCGCGCGGTCGATAAGTTCGAGTATCGCCGCGGGTTCAAATTCTGCACCTACGCTACGTGGTGGATTCGCCAAGCGATCACCCGTGCCGTGGCCGATCAGAGCCGGACAATCCGCATTCCGGTGCACATGGTCGAGACGATGTCGAAGGTGCGCAACGTGTCGCGGCAGTTGTTGCAAGAACTCGGCCGCGAGCCGACGATCGAAGAGGTCGCCAAGCTCGCCGGCACGCCGATCGACGAAACTCGCCGCGTGCTGGCGATGAGCCGCTACCCGATCAGCCTCGATCGGCCCGTGGGCAACAGCGAAGACAGCCACTTCGGCGATCTGCTGCCCGATGCCGGCGTCGAGAGCCCGGCCAACGGTGCCGCCCAGGAGATGCTGCGCAGCCGCATCCACAAGGTGCTCAAGACGCTCAGCTACCGCGAGCGCGAGATCATCAAGCTGCGCTATGGCCTGGGGGACGGCTACAGTTACACCCTGGAAGAGGTCGGGCACATCTTCAAGGTCACCCGCGAACGCATCCGCCAGATCGAAGCCAAGGCGGTGCGCAAGCTCCAGCAACCCAGCCGCAGCCAGGAACTTTCGGGCTTCCTCGACTAGCGATCCGCCTACCGATTCGATAGACAGAAGGACGCGAAGGGCGCGAAGAGAATTCATCTTCCGCACTTCGCGTGCTTCTGTTCCCACCTTTGCCGGGCGATTAAACTCACCTGCTGGGGCAACCACGCGCCGCGGAAACTTTCGATGATCAGTGCCCTGATCGTCCTGTCGATCGCCGCCGCAGTTCCGGCTGACGAAGCGGCTGCCGAGAAGCACTTCGCGGCCAAGGTCTGGCCGGTGTTCCAGGCCAAGTGCCTGGCGTGCCACGGCAACAATGCCGACGACAGTAACCCTGAAGAACCTGCGGGAAGTCTCGATCTGCGCACGTACGACGCCGTTCGCCGCGGCGGCGACAGCGGCCAGCCGGCCCTCCTGGCCGGCAAGCCCGATGCTAGTCTCATCTACATTGCCGTGACGCGCGAGAACGCCGATCTGGTGATGCCCCCCAAGGAGAACGACAAGCTCTCGGCCGAGCAAGTCGAAGCGATCCGCCAATGGATCGACTCGGGGGCGATCTGGCCCGAGCCGACGCGATTGGCCGAGCTGGTGAAAGAGGCCTCGTGGAACGCGACCGACGGCGTGACGGTTTCGACCAGCGGCGGCCTGTCGAGCGACTGGACCAATCGGCGCTACAAGCCGGAAGATCTGTGGGCCTACCAACCGGTGCGCAAGCCGGCGATCCCCGCTAACGCGGGAGCAGGGCCGATCGATACCATGCTCGCGGCCGACTTCACGCGGATGAACATCACGCCGGCTCCTGCGGCCGATCGCCGCACGCTCGTCCGCCGCGCCTCGTTCGATCTCACCGGTCTGCCGCCGACGCCGGAAGAGATTGCCGCGTTCGTCGACGACCCGGCGAGCGACGATGATGCGTTTGCGAAGCTGCTCGACCGGCTTCTCGCCTCGCCGCACTATGGCGAGCAGATGGCTCGCCACTGGCTCGACGTGGTGCGTTACGCCGACAGCTCGGGCTTCGCCAACGATTACGAGCGCGGCAACACTTGGCGGTACCGCGATTGGGTCGTCCGGGCGTTCAACTCCGACTTGCCGTACGACCAGTTCGTGCGAATGCAGATCGCCGGCGACGAGATCGACCCCGAAGATCCCGAGGCACTCGTTGCCGTCGGCTTCCTGCGCATGGGACCGTGGGAACTGACGAGCATGGAGGTTCCCAAGATCGCGCGGCAACGGTTCCTCGACGATGTGACCAATAGCGTCGGCGAGACATTCCTCGCCCATTCGCTGCAATGCGCCCGCTGCCACGATCACAAGTTCGATCCCATCCCTACGCGCGATTACTACTCGATCCAGGCCTGCTTCGCGACGACGCAACTGGCCGAGCGCGCCGCCGCGTTCGTCGCCGAGGAAAACACCGCCGGGTTCGAGGAACAAAGGTATCTGCTAAGCCGCAAGCAGCGCTTCGAGGCGGAGCTGAACGAGTTGAGCCAGCGTTCGATCGCCGCGGCACGGGCGTGGTTGGCCGAGAAGAAGATCGACCCCAAGGCATTCGACGACGCCCTGGCTGATGTTGTCACCAATCCGCGACATCGCCGGAAGGCGAACTACGAGCAGGCACGTTCCTTGATGCTGAAGCGAGGCGTGCCCGAGGACCAGGTTCCACTACGCTACGCCGGGTTGGAGCCGGAGCAACTCGGCCGCGATCGCATCGCCCGCAAAGGGCTCGAACGCCTGGCGTGGGAACTGGAGCGGTACGAGCCGTTTGCGTTCAGCGTCTACGATGGGCGGACGCCGGCAGTGACCGCGGTGTCGGCGCCGCAGCGGATGGCGGCGCATCGCATGCGGCAAGGCGAGCTGGAAGAGACGTGCATCCTCGGCGGCGGCGATCCGTTCAGCCCCACGCAACCGGTGCAGCCCGGCGTGCTCAGCGCGGTGGGGATTGCTCCGCAGGCGCCTTTGCCGCCGGCCATCGAAGGCCGCCGACAAGCGCTGGCCGATTGGATTGCCGACGGGCGAAATCCGCTCACCACGCGCGCGATTGTGAACCGCGTGTGGCTGTGGCATTTCGGAAGGGCGCTAGCCGGCAATCCGAACAACTTCGGCGGTACCGGCAAGAAGCCGACGCATCCCGAGTTGCTCGATTGGCTCGCGGCCGTGCTCGTCGAGCGCTCGTGGAGCCTCAAGGCGCTGCACCGCGAGATCATGCTTTCATCAGCCTATCGGCGCGGCTGCGATCACCCGCAGCGCTCGCAACTCGCCGAGCGCGACCCGCAAGGCACAAGCTACGCGGTGTTCCGTCCGCGGCGGCTGGCGGCGGAAGAATTGCGCGATGGCATGTTGCTCGTATCCAGGGAATTGAATCCGGCCGTCGGCGGCATCCCCGTGCGCCCGGAGATCAATCTCGAGGCGGCGCTGCAGCCGCGGCAGGTGATGGGGACGTTTGCCGACGCGTGGACTCCCAGTCCAAGGCCCGAGGACCGTCATCGCCGTAGCCTATACGCGCTGAAGCTGCGCGGCCTGCGCGATCCGTTCTTCGAAGTGTTCAACGAGCCGAATCCCGATCTGTCGTGCGAAGGCCGCGAGGCGTCGACCGTCACGCCGCAGGTGTTCAGCCTGTTCAACGGCCAGGCGACCTACGAACGCGCCGTGGCTCTGGCGTCGCAAGCGCTGGCCAAAGCGGCCGACGACAAAGCAGTATTGGAGTTCGTTTGGCGGCGGGCCTACGGTCGCGCACCAAGTGAGCATGAGTCGGCGGCAGCGCTGGCTCACTGGCGGCGCACGACCGAGCGGCACGAGAAAGCCGTGATCGAGAAGCCCGAATATCCGAGTCACGTATTGCGTGAAGCGGTCGAGGAGAACACCGGCACCAAGTTCGCCTTCCACGAACAGCTCGATGCCTATGCCGACTTTGTGCCCGATCGGCAGCTGGCCGACCTTGACCCGCGCGGCCGCGGCCTGGCCGAGGTGTGCCTGGTGATCTTTAACTCGAACGAGTTTGTGTACGTGTACTGAGCCGTTAGCGGCTAGCGATCAGCAGCTAGCCGGCTAATTGCTAATCGCTAACAGCTAACGGCTCTATCATGCATCGTCGCGATTTCTTGTACGGCCTCGGCGCCTCGTTGGGTAGCGTGGCACTCACGGCACTGGCGGCCAACGACGCGTCGCCGAAAAACCCGCTCGCCGCCAAGGCCGGTCACCTGCCCGCCAAGGCCAAGCGGTGCATCTTTCTGATGATGGAAGGCGGCCCCAGCCATCTCGACACGTTCGATCCCAAGCCGGCGCTCGAGGGTCTGCACCTCAAGGAGTTCGTCCGCGAAGGGAAGATGAAGTCGGCCATGGAGAGCGGCAAGCGGTATTACGTCCGCAGTCCGTTCACGTTCCGCAAGGCGGGCCGCTCGGGCGCCGACATGGCCACCAACTGGGAGCAACTGGCCACCGTGGCCGACGAGCTGTGCTTCTACCGCGGCTGCCAGGTCGATAGCGTCAACCATCCGACGGCCATGTACCAGATGAACACCGGCAACCGCTTCGGCGGCGATCCGGCCCTCGGCTCGTGGGTGACGTACGGGCTCGGTTCGCCGAACGAGAACCTGCCGGGGTTCATCGTGCTGCCCGAGGTGTCGTATCCGCAAGGGGGCGCCGCGAACTGGGGCAACGGCTTCTTGCCGGCCAATTTCCAGGGCACTCCGCTGCGTCCCAAGGGAGCGCCGATCCTCGACCTCACGCCGCCGGCAGGCGTCACGGCCGAGCACCAGCGCGAGAATCTCGATTTCCTCTCGGCGATCAACGCCGACCACCAGCAGCGGCATCCGTGGCACGACGAGCTGTCGGCGCGCGTCGACAACTACGAGCTTGCCTTTCGCATGCAGATGCAGGTGCCGGGCATCCTCGATTTCTCGCAGGAAAGCGACAAGATCAAGGAGCGGTACGGCATCGGCCGCGAGCCGACCGACAGCTTCGGCCGCAAGTGCCTGCTGGCCCGCCGGCTCGTCGAGCAGGGCGTGCGCTTCGTGCAGCTCTACCACGGCTCGTGGGACTCGCACGATTTCATCGAGCGCGCCCACGGCAACCTGGTGCCGCAGGTCGATCGGCCGATCGCGGCCCTGTTGGCCGACCTGCGCGAGCGCGGCCTGCTCGATGAAACGCTGGTCGTGTGGTGCGGCGAGTTCGGCCGCACGCCCGACAACGGCGTGCGCGGCGGCACGGCCTACGGCCGCGACCACAATCCCAAAGCGATGACCATCTGGCTGGCCGGCGGCGGCGTGAAGGCGGGGCACACCATCGGCGCCACCGACGAAACCGGCAGCGAGGCGGTCGAGTGCGTGCACCACGTGCGCGATCTGCACGTGACGTTGCTCCGGTTGCTGGGCCTCGACGACAACAAGCTCACCTTCTACCACAGTGGGCGCTTCAAGCAGCTCTCGCAGTTCGGCGGCTCGGTGATCAAAGAGTTGATCGCCTGACGAGCGCACGACGCGTCCCCAACGAACCCCTCGCCCTCTGGGAGAGGGTGGCCGCCGCCGCGGCGGCCGGGCGAGGGTGAACTGGGAACTCGGCATCCATGCCACTTCACCCTCATCCGCCCTTCGGGCACCTTCTCCCATAGGGCGAACGGCGCGTGTTTCGGCCTACCCGCCCCGAACGGTTACATGTTCGACAGGCCGTGACCCGTGACATTCTGTCGCCGTAGAAGAGTCCAATGAGGGGCAAGGGATTCTTCTGGTGGAGGTGAAGTATGTCACGCTTCAGTGTTATGGCGGGAGGTGCGTTGTTGGCTGTGGTCGCGGCGCTTGCGATGCCGCAGATGGCGATGGCCAAGGGTCACGGCGGTGGTGGGCATCATGGTGGCGGCGGACATCACGGCCACGTCGGCGGGCATCGCGGCGGAATGAACCACGGCCGGCATCACAACGTGTCGCATCGCGGCTACAATCACCGGCATCGTCGGCCGAACCAGTACAATCGCGGCTTCCGCACCAGCGCCGCTCGGCCGTACTCGGGCAACTTCCGCGGCCCGATGAACGCTGGGAATCTGCCGCGGACGAACCTCAATCGTCCCATCGCCCGCCCGGCGTCGACGCAGGGTCGCACGCTCAACAACTCGGGCATTCGGTAACCGAATCCGCGAGGTTCGTCGAAACAAGCCCACGGACAGCCGTCCGTGGGCTTTTGTCGTTTCCAACGCTTGTGCATCAGTGGGCTTCACGAAGCAAGGGTTTGGAAATCTCTCGGCACATATGCCTTCTATGATTTTGTGAGCGGATGGTCGATGTAGAAAATCAAGAACGGCGGAATCTTCCGGCCCTTGCCGACGCGCGCGGCCGGCGACAAATCCCGTTGGCCGTCGCCGTCTCCGTATCGCCCGCCGCCGTGAATCCAAACGACGACCGGACGTCGCTGGCCCGAGGCGGGCGAATAGACGTCGAGCACTTGCCGCTCATGCGGCGGGAGAGCGTAGGGCCGACCGCGGTCGACGCGCAGCTCGTCGGCGAAGATCGTCGAGGCATAAAACACGCAGGCGACGCAGAGCCACGATCGAGACGGAATACATCGTCGGCAGGTCCGGCAACGAGTGCAATGTGCGTAAGCCGTCATTGTATCGCCCTGGATACGCCTGCGGCGGAGTTTGCAGAATACCCGCTCGACGATTGATATTGCTCGAATTCATGCGAGCAGCTTGAATGGTCCGCGGGATGCGCAAAGCCGAAGTGCCGGCGCACGGATCGGCTAGTTGAATCCACATACTTCAAAGGTGAATGGGAAATGAGCATTCGCTTATCACGCTTGGCGACGGGAGTGTTGGCAGTGGCAGTCGTCGTACTGATGGCGGGCCGCAGTTCGGCGGTTTTTTATGAGCTTCAGCCGTCGAAAGACGAGTGGGGGTTGAAGTACGACGTGGAGCTTAACGCCGCTGCCGGAGACACTCTAAATGTCGTATTCACCCTTGCTCACGAAGGGAGACTGAAGCCGATCTATTCGATCACCGTGGTTGCTTTCAGTAAGCAGACGGACAGTCAAGGCGGCCGCTCGTATGACGTGAAGGCGCCGATCGAGTTGAAGACGACGGCGGATGGCAAGCGCGCGGGTCAAGTGCAGATACGCAAAGAGTTTTTAGACCGCGCCAAGATCCGCATCCTCACCCTGACGGTTGATGGCCGGCCGCAAACGGCCGGTGCAGCGTACTGCGACATTCCGCTAAAAAAGTTCCTGCAAAAAAATCCGGCGACAGTCTCACGCGAAGCGCCCCGATCCAATGCAGCACCGCCGGCATCGAAGGTCACAAAGTAAACGACCGCGCATGCCCGCACCGCACCTGTTGCCGCCATGACCGGAGGGATTAAAGAGGGGCTGATCAGTTCTCCAGCGATTTCATCATCGCCGCAAGTACGGTTATTCAGCAACGCCGCTGGCAACTGGCGCAGAAGAACGTCGATCGCTGCGCCTGCACGATGCGCGTGACGGGACGCTCGCACGTGGGGCATGGTTTGCCGGCGCGGTCGTACACGCGATGGTGGTTCTGGTACCGCCCCGCCTGATTTAGCGCATTGCGATACGTGTGATCCGACAAGGTTGAGCCTTCGTGACGGATCGCGGCCTTGAGCACTTTGCGCGTCGCCGCAAGGATTGCTTTCCATGCAGCCTCGTCGAGCTGATCGCAGCGCGTGGCCGGGTGGATGCCCGCGACATGCAAGATTTCCGAGGCGTACAGATTGCCGATCCCTGCGACTGTCTTCTGATCGAGCAGCGCCACCTTGATTGCCCGGCGGCTGGCGGCGAGGCGATCGCGCAACTGTTGCCAAGAGATGTTCAGCGCGTCGGGACCGATGGCGCCCGAACGGTAGCGGTACTCGAACTCGTCGGCCGCCACCAGGCGCACGGTCCCGAGGCCGCGACGGTCCCAGAACTTCAGCTCGTGCGCAATGGCATCGTTGCGGCCGCGGGCACCGCACAGTTCTAGCACCAGCCGCAAGTGTTCGCGCGTGGGCGGCTCGGCCAGCAGCACCAGGCCGGTCATGCGCGGCTCGATCACCAGGCGATCGCCGGTGTCGACCTCGATCACCACGCGCTTGCCGAGCCTGCCGGTGCCGGTGATCGTGCGCCCCACCAGCCGGCGGCGGAGCGTTGGCCAGGGCGGGTTCATCTCGATCGGCCGGCGGCGACAGCGGGGACGCACGACCGCGGCAATCGTGGTGCCCACGACCGGCTCGATGCCGCGGCGCATGGTTTCGACTTCGGGCAGTTCCGGCATACGGCCATTGTGGCCGTGCGGTGCTAAACCGCAAGCGGCGATGGACCAGCGACAAATTTACTCGGCGCCGGTGGGCGTGAGCGCCGCCTGGGCCGTGGCGTTGATTGCCGGCTCGTAGCGAGCTCGCAGCCAGTCGCCCAGGGCCGCACTGGCCAGTTCGAGACCTTGCTGGCTGAAGTCGGCGGCATCGGGCAGATACACCGAGGCGCGCGCCGCGCGCAGCGACGGCAGCAAATCGAGCACCGCCACGCCGCGCTCATGAGCGAACCGCGCCCAGCGCCGCTGGGGAAGCTCGAAGTCGTACTCGCTGGCCTGGCCTCCGCTGCGCCGCACGAGCGCATCGCGCAGTGATGCGCTGAGCTGAAAATCGGCCGGCACCACCACCAAGGCCAGTTCGATGTCACGACGGCAGCACTGGTTGATGACGTGGTCGAGATGCTCGGCTGCGGCGCGCCATTGATCTTTGCGAGTCGCGGATTCGGGCACACGGCAGGCGTCGAGCTGCTTGACGCCTCGCCTCAGCCGGCGCTCGTACGGGTCGTTCGAGTGCGTGTCGGTCGCGTCGCGCGATGAACCCGCGGTGCGCAGCAGCTGCATGCCGTAATGAACGACGCGCAGGTCGCGCCACGCCGATGCGGCGACCACCGACGAAGGGGCCGTATCGTTGGACCCCACGCCGATGAACAGCAGCACCAGGTCGGGGCGATGTTCGAGCACGTCGAGCGCGGTCTGCGAGACGAATTCGCGTGGTCCCGCTTGTCGCAGGCCGAAGTTGAACACGTCGAGCCCCGGCACCGAGCGCTCGACCCGGTCGAGGCAATTCGTATCGCCAGTGCCCGACAAGGTAAGCGCCCCGCCCAACGCCGCGACACGGAACTTGCCAGCCCGCGGGCGCGAGGCGAACTCGTCGTCCCAGTAGCCGCGGCTGTTGATGGTGCGCCCCTGCCAGTGTGAGCCGGGCGACCATTTCAGCCCGGAAAGCGGATCGAAGCCAGCCAATCGGCCGTATTGCCCTTGCTCGACGAGGCGCAAACTGCCTTCGACAACGGAGAGAATCAGGGCGATCGCCGTGAGCGAGCCGGCGATCCAACGCAGCGGAGCGAGATTCGCTCCGCGGACTCGCTGGCGAGTCGCGACCGGACTGCGGAAAGCTTCTTGCATTGCCACCGTGGCCTCCCGACGGTTTCAGCGGCTCTGGCAACCTCGACCAGTCGAGGCGCTAGTGACCGCTTCGTGGAGGCGCGTCAAATGCGTGTGGCGTGCGGTTCACCGCTGGCGGCGTGATGCCCTCATGGCGCCGCAGTGCAGGCTTACGAGATACTCGATGCCACGTCGAACGTCAATGCCAGTCAAGGGCCATCGCACGTTCGCACCAGCGCGAGCAACTCGGGCCTTAGTTCAAACTATCGAGTGCTGGCTGAGATAAGTTGAACATAAGCCGGCGCAATGTTGCACTTTTGTCGACAAGTCAGGCGGGTCGCGTCACGGCTCGCAAGACACGGCAAGTGGCCGGCGACTTGTTGAGCACGTAGAAATGCACGCCCGGCGCCTGGCCGTCAATGAGCCCCTGCACTTGGGCCGTGGCGAAATCGACCCCCACTTCGAACTGGTCTTCGGGCTGCTGTTCGCAACGCTCGAGCGCCGCCACCAGCGCCGTCGGCAAGCGCGCCCCGCACATCGATGTGATGCGACGGATCTGGTGCAGGTTGGTCACCGGCAGCACGCCGGGAACAATCGGCACGCGAATGCCCAGCGCGTGGCAGCGATCGCGAAAACGGAAAAAATCGTCGTTGTCGTAGAACAACTGCGTGATGACGATGTCGGCACCGGCATCGACCTTGCGCTTCAGATTCTGCAGATCGACATTGTGGCTCGACGCCTCGAGGTGCTTTTCCGGGTAGCCTGCCACCGCGATGCCAAATGCCGGGAACGAGGCGCGGATCAGGCGGACCAGCTCGTTGGCGTAGCGCAAGCCCCCCTCGACGGCGCGGAACTCGGTTTCTCCCTTGGGCGGGTCGCCTCGCAAGGCGACGATGTGCTGCACGCCACGCGCTTGAGCGTCTTCGAGGTACGCGTGCAAATCGTCGACCGTCGCGCCGACGCACGTCAGATGCGAGGCGACCGGGCAGCCGAACTCCCGGGCCACGCGCTCGACCACGTCGAGCGTTTTTGCCCGCGTCGAGCCACCGGCCCCGTAGGTGCACGTCACGTAGCTCGGCTCGAACGCCATCAACTCGGCCAGATGCCGAAACAGTTCGGCATCCCCGTCGGCGGTCTTTGGCGGGAACAGCTCGAACGAGAGTCCGAAGCGAGCGGGCGTGTAGAAGGCGGACAAGCTCATAAATGCGAAATGCGTAATGCTTAATGCATAAGTACGCGGATCTCCCCAGAATTAAGCATTAAGCATTTATCATTTCGCATTTACAACGACAGCGGTTCGCCGGCGATTTGGCGCTCGTGCCGCGTCAGCTCGTACATGTCGTGCAGCAATTGCACATCGCAGGGGCGTTGGTCGACCGAGCGCCGCTTGAACATCCGCGCCTGCGTCTGCACCATTACCTCGACCGGCAGTTCGGTGACCTGGCCGAACAGCCGTGCGTAGTTCACGAAGCTCGGCACGTTCGTGGTCACGAAGCCGTAGAGCATGCTGCAAGCGCCGATCGTCTTGCCGGTGAAGATGCCGGTATTGATGGCGCTCTTGGCATAATCGCCCACGATGCAGCCGACGAACTGCATGCCCGTGGGGACGCGCTGCCCGTGGTACTCCATGTTCACCGGCCCGTAAGTGTTTTTCAAGTCGCTGTTGCAAGTGCCGGCGCCGAGGTTCACCCAACTGCCGAGGTAGCTGTGCCCCAGGAAGCCGTGATGCTGCTTGTTCGTGTACGGCTCGATGACCGACCCCTCGACCTCGCCGCCGATCTTGGTCGTGTGCCCCAGGGCGACACCGTCCTTGATCGCGGCTTGCTCGATGACGCGCGCCGCGCGCCCCAAATGAGCCGGTCCGCTGAGAAAACAATACGGCCCGACGCTGGCCCCTTGTTCGAGGATGATCGGCCCGTTCGACGTGTCGACCGTCAGGTATTCGCCCAGCTTCGCCTCGGCATCGATGAACACGCCGTCGCGCACTTCGCGATAGCTGCCTGTGCGGAGCCGATATTCGAGATTGGGCCGCAAGCTGGTCAGGTGATGCCGGATGATGTCGTGGGGATACTCGAACATCGGCAGCTCGGCGACCCCGGGCAGGGCCGGTAGCCCGGCGGTTGCTTGCAGTGCGTGTCCCGGCGACGGCAGCGGCTTGGCGTGCTCGCCGAAAGCCAGGAGCGCCGCAGCCAGATGATTTCCCTGCCTCACCGCCCCGGCGCGACCGGCGCTGGCCATTCCGCGCAGCGTTTCGAGCACCGCTACCGACGGCACCAAGCGGGCGTTGACCAGCAGGACTGGCTGGCCAGCCGATGAGCCGGTGAAGCCGACGTCCCAATCGTCGGCCTGGAGCGTTGCCGCCAGGTGGGGCCGCACCAGCAGGTGCAACGGCCCCAGCAGCGACAGCAAATCGGTGAGTTGAAAGCTACCGCAGCCGATCATGCACGCCGCCCGACCGATGGTGACCGGGTACAACTGCGGCACGCGCTCGTCTTCGAAGACGACGACTTGCATGGCATGTACCGTAGCGGGTGAGCGAAACGCAGGTCAACGGGAAAAGAGCAAGCGGCGGATTGTTTGGGTGCCACTGGCTTTGCCAGTGTGGATAGCGCACTGGCGAAGCCAGTGGCACCCGACGACGATTCATTTGCTTTTCTGAGGATCAATAACCCCTGGTTTGCCGCGGGGTGCGTCTCGTACACTTCAAATATGGCGATTCCCGACGACGACGTGTACCAGGAGCGCATCCTCGAGCACTTCGAGGAGCCGTACCATCGCGGCCACTGCCCGGCGGCCACCCACGCCCACGAGGACGATAATCCCCTGTGCGGCGACGTGGTGCGCGTCGAGCTGCAGGTCGACGACCAGGGGCGCGTGGCCGGTGCCTGGTTCCAGGGGGACGGTTGCTGCATCAGCCAGGCGGCCGCCTCAATGCTCATGGAGAACGTCGAAGGGCGCACAGTCGAGCAGCTCCGCGCGATGTCGGCGACCGATATGCTGGCACTCTTCGGCGCCCGGCTCACCGCCAACCGGCAGAAATGCTGCCTGCTGGCGTGGCGCGTGCTGCAAGCGGCGATGTTCTCGCCGATCGATGGCGATAAGGCACCCGCCGCGAAGGACAGCGCGCCATGAGTACGTCCGCCACCGCCAAGCCGCTCGATGTCGACGCGCTGCGGGCCGACTTTCCGATCCTGGCCACGCACATCCACGCCCGCGGCGACGACCCCGGTGTGCCGCTCGTCTACCTCGACAATGCCGCCACCACGCAGCGGCCTCGGCAAGTCATCCAGTCCGTGGTCGACGTTTACGAACGGCAATACGCAAACGTCCATCGCGGCATCCATTGGCTCAGCGATCAGACGACCGACCTGTACGAGCAATCGCGCGCGAAGGTGCGGGCGTTCATCAACGCCCCGGCGCTCGAGCAGGTCATCTTCACGCATGGCACCACCGAGAGCGTCAACCTGGTGGCGCGAAGCTGGGGCGACGCGAACCTGCGGCCCGGCGACGAAGTGCTGCTCACCGAGATGGAGCATCACGCTAATCTCGTCCCCTGGCAGCAGGCGGCCGAGCGCACCGGCGCGGTGCTGCGCCACATTCCGATCACCGACGACGGCCGGCTCGACCAGGACACGCTGCCGCGCCTGCTCGGTGAGCGGACCAAGCTGGTCGCGGTGACGGCGGTGTCGAACGTGCTGGGGACGGTCAACCCGGTGGCGGAGATCATCGCCCAGGCACACGCCGTGGGGGCGGTGGTGCTCGTCGATGCCGCGCAGAGCGCTCCGCACCTGGCGACCGATGTTCAGGCATTGAATGCCGACTTCGTCGCCTTCAGCGGACATAAGATGCTCGGGCCGAGCGGCGTCGGCGTGCTGTGGGGGCGCGGGGAGCTGCTCGATGCGATGCCGCCCTTTTTGGGCGGCGGCAGCATGATCCGCCGCGTGTACCTCGATCGTTTTGAGCCGGCCGAGCTGCCGTCGAAATTCGAGGCCGGCACGCCGCCGATCGTCTCGGCCATCGGCCTGGGAGCAGCCATCGACTACCTGCAAGCGATCGGCCTGCCGGCGATCCACGAGCACGAACAGCTCTTGTGCCGCCGCGCTCACGCACTGCTGGCCGATTTGCCAGGCGTGCGGATGCTGGGGCCTGCGCCCGAGCACAAGTCGGGCATCGTCAGCTTCACGCTCGACCGCATTCACGCGCACGACATTGCCCAGGTGCTCGACCGTCATGGCGTGGCGATCCGTGCCGGCCACCACTGCGCCATGCCGCTGCACAAGCGGCTGGGAATCAACGCCAGCGCCCGGGCGAGCTTCTACTTTTACAACACGCTCGACGAAGTCGACCGTTTCGTCGCCGCCCTGGCCGATTGCCAGCGGGTCTTTTCGCGCCGGCGCACCTAGGACAGCGACGGGCTCGTCGACTAGGGTGCCATGGCCACGCCGCGTGGCCATGCCGGTTCGAGGATCGAATTCCCGGCTGTGACCGTGAGCATGGCACCCAGGTCGCCTTGGACGCGCAGGGTGCCATGCGCTCGGTCGCGTGGGCAGCGAGTGTTGGGTAGTTGCTGCCATGGCGCCAACCCGTCGAAAACTTTGCCGCCGATACGATGTCGCTGGTGATGCGCACTGTCTAACTTTCTCGTGTTTCCGACGGCTCCCGTTGTTTGCCAAGCGGCGTTCTTGCCAATGGATGCTCGATGCGCTATGCCTCGGTCATGTCCGGGGCCAGTTTGACCTTTGGGCGTACTGCATCATGCCTGAACACGTGCATATTCTGCTGTTGCCACGGACCGACATCAAGATCTCGCAAGTGCTTACGACAATCAAACAGTCGGTATCGAAGCGAGCGATCATTTGGCTGCGGGAGAATCGCCCCGAGTTCCTTCCGCGAATTGAGGATCTTCAGCCCAACGGTCGGCGCGCACATCGCTTCTGGCAACGTGGTGGAGGTTACGACCGAAATCTCCGTAGCGTTTCGGGTATTCACGAGAAGGCTGCGTATATCCACCGCAACCCGGTGCGCCGCGGATTGGTCGCGACGCCGGAGGAATGGCCGTGGTCGAGTGCCCTGGCGTGGGCGACAGGGCGAGATGAACCGATCGCAATCGACCGCGGATCGTTTCCACCGCTCATTGTCGCGCGTTGAGCAGGGTACCTTGGCCACGGCGCGCGTGGCCATGCTTGTTCAAGGTCAAGGCTCGCATGCCCACGGCAGCCGTGGGCATGGCACCGCGGGAGGGGGCTCGCCGACTGTCAGCGCGTCCTTTCGCGTAAGCGCACGTAGGGCATCGATCGGCTCGTCGATTAGGGTGCCATGGCCACGCCGCGTGGCCATGCTGGTTCGAAGCTCACGCTGGCTTTGCCCAGCTTAACTTTTCCGGGGGAGCGGTTGGCACCATTTTGGCGCGCACATTGCTGCGTCCAGGGATGAACCCTTCTTGTAAAGGATGCACCCCATGAGCGATTCGGCGACTTTATCGGAAATCGTTGTAAGCGAGCCGATGCCGGCACTGGCGGTCCGCGCCTACGGAATGACCGACCCCGGTCGCAAGCGTCCGACGAACGAAGATCAGTTTCTGATCGCCGAGCTGACCAAGGCGATGCACGTGCAGCAGGCCAGCCTGCCGCAGCCGAAGACCCAGTTCGCCGAGGAGCGTGGCCACCTGTTCGTCGTGGCCGACGGCATGGGAGGCCGCGAGGCAGGCGAGCACGCCAGCGCGCTGGCGGTCGAGACCATCGAACGGTTCGCGCTCAACACGCTCAAATGGTTCTTCTTTCTCAAGGGGACCGAAGAGCAGAGCATCCTCGAAGAATTTCAGCATGCGCTGCAGCAGGCCGACGCGCGGGTGTGCCGCGAGGCGGCGGAGCATCCCGAGTGGTCGGGCATGGGGACCACGGTCACGATCGCCTATACGTTCGGTGCCCGGCTGTTCGTGGTGCACGTCGGCGATAGCCGCTGCTATCTGATGCGCGGCGGCGAAATGCACCGCATCACCCGCGACCACACGTTCGTGGAAGAGATGGTACGGCTGGGGCAACTGCAACCCAGCGAGGCGGCCAATCACCGCCTCCGCCATGTCATCACCAATGCCGTCGGTGGCGACACGAAGGGGGTGAAGGTCGAATGCCATCGTCTGGAACTGGAACCTGGCGACACGGTGCTGCTCTGTTCCGACGGCCTGACCGAAATGGTCGCCGACGAGCGTATCCAAGCCGTTCTGCAAGCGACGGCCGACCCGCGTGCCGCCTGCGAGTTACTTGTGGCCGAGGCCAACGAGCGAGGGGGCGCCGACAACATCACGGTCGTCACGGCCCACTTCGACGCGCTCGGTTAACCACATCCAGAGCTCCGCATCAACCGCCGATGTAGCGGCTCAACATTGCCAAGTTCTTAATGAACGTCGCGCTGCGAATGACGCGCGTTGTGTCGTCCTGCGAGCCGTGGTAGCGTAAGCGGCCTTCCTCGACCCAGGCACCACGGACATCGAGGCCGGCGATCACCTCTCGAAGCTCACCGGGCTTCGGACGTTCCTTGTCTGCACGGCGTGCCGCACGCAGTTCGCTGAGGCCGGCCTGGTCGAGCTTGGCCAGCTTCGTGTAGCGCGCCGTCAACTTGGCGAGATGGTTGTCGACCTTGAACCCGTAATGCGTCGGCATGTCGCTGTCGTCGTACGTCAGCTCATAATCGCGCGTGAAGTACAGCGGCTTGTTCGTCTTCAACTCGTAGAACCGCGCAAACTGCTTGTCGGGCAGCAGTGATTGTTGCAGATACTCCAGCGCCCGGGGAATCGGTTCGAGGAACTTACGGTCGCCCGTTTCCTCGTACACTCGCAGCAAGGCTTCGATCGCCCCTTCCGATTCGCGCGACGTGATGGCCGGCGGCTCGAATTTGCGTGCCCAGCATGGGTGCATCTCGAAGTCGTACTGTTGAGCCCAGGCGGGCTGCGGCTCCGGCATCCGGGCTAGCAGCAAGAACTCGCCGCCGCAAGTTGCCGCCTGGCGATAACGCTCGTCGCCGTAAACCTCGGCGGCCAGGAACATGGTGGCAATCGTGTCGGCCATCGCATTGTCGTTGAGCGTGTAGAAAACCCAATAATCGCCACCAGGATATTTGCGCGACCACTCGGCCGGATCACTGGCCCGCAACTCGGGATGGTCGGTCGATGGTGCAGGTTCCTCGAACGCTTGCGGCCAGCCGCCGTTGGCGTGCTGCGCCTTGCAAACCGCATCGAGCGCGAGACGGACCGCCTCGTTCAACCGCGAGTCGCTCTGGCTGAGCACCTGGTCGAGCCGCATCAGGAATCGCAATGCCGATTGCGTTTTGTCGTCGTCGAAGCTCGACCAGTTGAAGCCGGGTTTCTTTTTGCGCGGCGGGTCGACGCGGTAGTTGAACTTCGCACGCCGCTCGGGATCGAATTCCACGCGATCGTTCCAGCAACCGCTGCGCAACTGTCCTTGAAGCAGGCTCTCAGCGGCGGCCTTCGCGGCTTCGAGGCACGATTTCTCGCCGGTCAGCTTGTACGCCTCGACCAGTGCCATTCCGATAGCGGGCGTCCCGGGGGGCTGCACCCACACGGTATCGCCATCGGTCTTGCCCTCTCCTTCGCTCTTTGCCAGATCGGCGCTGTACTGGTACACGTACCCGCCGTGCGTCGCGACCTTGCCGGCATAAAACCCCACGGCGCGGCGCAGGGCTTCGCGTGCATCGTTTTGCAGCGCGTCGTCAGCTCCGAGCGCGCAGCGAAGCAGCGCGGCCGCGAAGAGGCACACGGACGCAACAGGCACAACCCGGCGATTCATGGCGAGTCCTTCGGCAGTCAGATCTGACAGGCTGTCAGCTCATAGATTAAACTAAGGTTTTGTCGACGTCTTTGGGGTTCTCGATGCACGATTACGATCGGTACGACAACCCGCTGGTCGCCCGTTACGCCTCGCTGGCGATGACGGAGCTGTGGAGCCCGCGGAAAAAGTTTCGCACCTGGCGGCAACTGTGGGTTGCGCTGGCCGAGGCGCAGGCCGAGCTGGGGTTGCCGATCACGCCCGAGCAGATCGAGCAAATGAGCGCCCACCTCGACACGGTCGACTTCACCGTGGCCGAGGCCTACGAGCGCCGGCTGCGGCACGACGTGATGGCGCATGTCCATGCGTTCGGCGACGATTGCCCCGCCGCGCGCGGCATCATCCACCTGGGGGCGACAAGCTGCTATGTGACCGACAACACCGACCTGCTGCTGATGCGCGAAGGGCTTGAACTGCTGCGCGGACGGTTGGTGAGCGTGATCGACGCTCTGGCAGGGTTTGCCGAGCGGCAGCGAGCGCAGCCCTGCCTGGGATACACGCACTTGCAGCCGGCCCAGCCGACGACGCTCGGCAAGCGCGTCTGCCTGTGGATTTACGACCTGGTGCTCGACCTGGATGAACTGGAGACGCGGCTATCGCGGCTGCGGGCACGCGGCATCAAGGGCACCACCGGCACGCAGGCGAGTTTTCTCGAATTGTTCGGCGGCGACCACGCCAAGGTCCGCCGGCTCGACGAGATGGTGAGCGCCAGGCTCGGCTTTGCGGCCAGCTACGCCGTCACCGGGCAGACGTACTCCCGCAAGATCGACTCGCAGGTGCTCGGCGTCTTGTCGGGCATTGCCCAGAGCGCCGCAAAGGCGGCGACCGACCTGCGCCTGCTGCAAAGTTTCAAGGAAGTGGAAGAACCGTTCGAGACCGAGCAGATCGGTTCATCGGCGATGGCGTACAAGCGCAATCCGATGCGATCGGAACGGATTTGCGGGCTAGGGCGGTTCGTGACGAGCGTGGAATCGAGTGCCGCCGCGACCGCTTCGACCCAGTGGCTGGAGCGCACGTTGGACGACAGCGCGAACCGGCGGCTGACGCTGCCGCAGGCGTTCCTGGCGGTCGACGCGATTTTGCTGCTCTATCGCAACGTGGCCGAGGGGCTGGTCGCTTATCCGCGCGTGATGCACTCGCGGCTGATGGCGGAGTTGCCGTTCATGGCGACCGAGAACATTCTGATGGCTGCCGTTGCCCAGGGGGGCGATCGGCAATCGCTGCACGAGCGCATCCGCCGGCACAGCCAGGCGGCCGCCGCGGTAGTGAAGCTCGAAGGAGGCGAGAACGATTTGATCGAACGGCTGCGTGGCGACCCGGCGTTCGCGAAAGTCAATCTCGCCGCGGCGCTCGATCCGGCGCGTTACGTCGGCCGGGCTCCCGAGCAGGTTGACGAGTTCCTGGCCGAAGTGGTTGCGCCGATCCGCGCGCGGTACGAGCAGCACCTTGCCACCGATGCAGCCGGCAACGATGCCGAAGTGAAAGTGTAACGGCGCTAGATCAAATCCAGCCGCTGGGTGCGGCGCTTGGGGCGCGCGCAGTCGGCGCAGATGCCCTGGATGATCAGCCGGTGGCCGACGACGCGGAAGTTGTGCTCGCGGGCCACGGCGTCGCGGATCGCTTTCACTTCGTCGCTGCTGAACTCGATCAGCTTTTCGCAGCGCTGGCAGTAGAGATGGTCGTGCTGCGGATAGCCGTAGTCGTGCTCGTACACACTGCGGCCGCCGAGCGTCATTTGCCGCAGCAGGCCGGCATCGACTAGCTCGCTCAGCGTGCGGTACACCGTGGGCCGGCTGACCTCGCGATTGCCGAACTGCTTTTGCAGGTTGGCCAGCAGCTCGTCGGCGTCGAAATGGTCGTGCCGGGCAAAAACGTGCTCGACGATGATCCGCCGTTGCTTGGTGACCCGCTTGCCGCGGCTCTGCAAAAACTCTTCGAACCGTTCGAGCGGCGTCAGGGCCACTTCGACCGTCTGCAACGAAAAATCTTGCGACATAACGTCCCGACGCTTCCGCAATGAGCAAAGGCCCCAGAAATGGGCCTCTCTATTCTAAGCCACGGGCGCGATTCGGGAACAGGGGCGGCGGGGCGCCGACCGCGTGAAACGCGGCGGCCAAGGCCGCCGGCTAAACGGACGCCGGCACCTACGCGATCTCGTCGAGCAGCCGTTCCAGGGCGGCGTCGAGCTTCGCGGCGGTTTCGTAGTTGCCGCTGGCGATTTGCGCTCGGAGCTGATTCACGCGGTCGCTGCGGATGTCGGGCATCTCGCCGATCTGCGTCAGAAATTGGGCCTCGGGCGAGATGTCGATTTGATCGCTCACATCGACACTGCGGATCGAGGCCGCGCCGGCCGGCTTGGCGGCGTGCGGAGCGAGTACCGACTGGGGACCGTGGACTAAAGCAGGGCCATAGATTTGCATTGCAAGTTCCTTTTTGTGTCGAGCCTACCCGCCATGGAAGATTCGTTCGGCGCCGCTTTCCATGTCGCTCGACTCGCGGGCCACTGCACCCCTGACCATCGGCCAAGGACTGCGGCCCAGATCAATCTTATCTTTGGTCGATCGCATACGCCATAAAGCCATGAATCGACAGTCGTAGCGGCTGTGCTGCGCGCCGGCCGAATCCGGCACAATGCACTCCATACGCTCTGTCGGTCGAACCGGTTCTTGCTAGCCCGCGACAAAAATCCGGCGGGATTATAGGACCGCCGCGCTAGCGTCACAAGACGAGCCGCAACCTCTTGAACGACTACCGCTTGCCGTGTGGTGTGGCCGGTCGGACGTTCTGGTAGAATTTGCCGGAACTTTCGATGCTGGCGCTGGTTTCATGAACCGGGGGAGATCAGCGGGCAAGGGCTAGCAGCGACCACGCTGGCAACGACTTCTCGCACTCTCCTAACGATTTCGCCGTTCGGCCCAAACCTCGGAGTACCGTCGCCATGAAACGCCTTGTCGCCCTTCGCTTCCTGACCGCGGCCGGAGTGCTGTCGGTCGCCACGAGTCTTGCTGCCGCCGAGGGTGATGCCGCCAAGGGCGATCGCGATGCCCTGTTCGGGCGGCTCGACACCGACGGCGACGGCGTGATCAGCAAAGATGAGGTGCCCGACGCCCAGCAACGGATGTTCGAGCGCCTGCTGCGCAACGGCGACAAAAACGACGACGGCAAGCTCAGCAAGGAAGAGTTCATGGCGGCCGGCGCGGGCGAGCGACCGGCGGGTGATCGGCCAGGAGCCGCAAGCGGCCGCGGCGGCGATACGGGACGCCGGCCTGAGGGGGCCGAGCCGCAGGCGGAAGAGATCTTCGCCAGCCGCGATGAGAACAAGGACGGCAAGCTCCAGCGCGACGAAGTTCCCGAAGAGCGCCGCGAAGGATTCGATCGCATGGTCGAGCATTTCGATGCCGACGGCGACAAGGCGCTTTCACTCGACGAGTTCAAGAAAGGCTTGGCCATGATGCGCTCCGGCGGCGCCGCTGGCGCTGGCCAGGCGCAACGGGCGCCGGAAGGCCGACCCGGCGCCGGTGCTGGCGGTATGGGCGGAGGCGGTTTGTTCGGCGCGCTCGACACGAACCACGACGGCAAACTCTCCGGCGATGAGATTGCCGCCGCCAGCGAGTCGCTGAAGAAGCTCGACAAGGACGGCGACGGCACGATCACCGGTCAGGAAGCGTTCGCCGGCATGCCCGGTCGCGACATGCCGCGCGGCGGCACTCCGGGCGCCCCCGGAAGCGCAGCCGGCGGCGGCAACGAAATGGCCAAGCAGATGATCGCCCGGGCCGACGCTAACGGCGACGGCAAGCTCAGCAAGGACGAAGCTCCGGATCGCCTGCGCGACAACTTCGATCGCGTCGACCGCAACGGCGACGGATTCGTCGATGCCAGTGAATTGGGGGTGGTCGTCGGCGGTGGCGGCCGGCCTGGTGCTCCGGGAGCAGGCGGCGCGGGCGGTGGCGGCGACATGGCCAAGCAGATTCTCAGCCGCAACGACGCCAACAACGACGGCAAGCTCAGCCGCGATGAAGCCCCGGATTGGATGAAAAACAACTTCGACAAGCTCGACCGCAACAGCGACGGGTTCCTCGAGGCCAGCGAGCTGCAGGCACCCGGCCGGCGGCCGAACCAGTAATGCCGGCCCGCCGGTTTGGTGCGATGTCGCACCGAACATGAACAATCCGAAATGCTCCCCCTGGCCCCGATACCCGGCACAAAACGTGCCGGGTATTTTTTTGCGCACAGCCGGGGGGCTGCGGCAGATAATAGGATCGAGCGAACCTGAACGACAGCCGGGTGTCCTACGTAATGAATGCTGTGGGAGCAATCCTGGGAGCATTGAAACGGCAGCGAAGAGAGCAAAACAGGTGGGCCATGAACGGACCATTCACACCCAATGAACCAGCACCTCGGAACGGGTCGAACCCAGAAAATGAATCGGCCCTGGTCGTCGCTGATGCCACGGCCCGTGAAGAGGCCGAGGAGCGCGCCTTAGCCGCCTTCGGCCTGTGGTTCGATGCCGAGTGCGACCGGCTCGTGGCCCGCTGGATCCACCTGGCCGCGCCGAATGCTCAGCGGCCCCAGAATTTGCGCCGGCGGGGGCTGTGATTTAGCCGCGTCGCTTGCGACGCGCGGGGTAAGCCCCGCGGCTAGAGCGCGTTTCGCAACGGTGTGGCGTCCTGTCGGGGTGCCATGTCCACGCTCGTCGTGGACATGCTCACGCAAGCGTGAGCATGGCACCCGACCTCGCCGCTACAGCTAGCTGGAAAGCGCTCTAAATGACTTTTGTCCGGCTGACGGCATGAGCCGTTGCCGCCGCACCGACCGCCGCTAATCCCGCGATGCCGATCGTCCAGTGGTCGGCCTCGGAACCGAGCCGCGGCCAGCGCTCGACGATCTCTCGCCAGCCGCACAGCCAGGCGAACACCAAGGCAAACAGCACTCCGCTGTACGGTATTCCTGCCAAGCGACGCCATGCCGGGCGGTACATCACTGCCACGGCATAGACGAGCACGCTCGCCGCGGCCAGCGCCGCCAAGGCTTGCCAGCCCAGGAACGCGCCGGTCACGGCCATTGCCAGGATGGCGGTGTTGCGTCCCACGGCGCCGCTGGGGCCACGGTCGGTCACCGGGCTGGCCAGGCATCCCATCACGATTCCCGCCAGCCAGCCGCCCATGCCATCAGCCAAGCCGATCACTCGCGGCGGCCCGGTCACCAATTCGCGCATTGCCGAGAACGGCGGCGACACGGGATGCAGCATCGGCCACGCCCCGCCGAGCAGAATCGCCCCCAGCCCCACGACTGCCATCAGCTTGGGGACCGCGTGGCCATCGTACTCGACCAACGTTGCGACCAGCAGCAGGCACACCAGCGCGGCATGGTATGCGAACATCCCGTAACGCTGCGTCTCGTCGAGCGACGGCCCCGGCAGGTTCACCCCGCCGGCCGGCCATTCGAGCCACGCCAGCACAAAGAACATCACCGCCGTGCATAGCTCGACCAGCGGGTAGCGCCGGGCGATTGGCTCGCCGCACGAGCGGCATCGTCCTCGCAGCCGCAGCCAGCCGATGATCGGCAGGTTGTCGGTCGAGCGGATCGGCGTGCGGCAATTGGGGCAGCGCGACCCAGGCCGTACGATGCTCATGCCGGCCGGCACGCGATACACCACCACGTTTAAAAAGCTGCCGATGCTCGCGCCGATGAAGAACATCAGCACCGCCAACGACCAGGCCTGGGCGGGATCGGTCACCGTGGAATCGGCAAAGATCATCGGCGGAACGCTACGCGCGGCTGGGTTGGCGGACGAGCCGGCCGGGAATTGCGACCCCGGACGCCCGGCTAACGGGTGCGCGCCGTTGGCGACACGTGCGAGCCGGTCCCCTGCACCTTAGCGTCGGCGGCCGCCCCCTGCCAGGACAAGCCCGGCCCCTGCCAGCGCAAAAACGTCAGCCGGTCGCGCTCGGTGAGATAGCTGTTGAGATACGGGCAGCGATCGAGCGTCTCGGCACCTCCGGCGGCCACAAGCTGCTCGGCGACGTGCCGCGGGGCCAATACCCAGGCAGCGTTCGCGCCGTTGGCCGCCAGGCGTTCCGGGAACTCCTGCTCGTCGTCGAGTCGCACCACCTGCGGATGCAGGTAGTACGTGATCTGATTGTCGCGCAAGTTGAGCATGTAGATCGGCTCGTCGGCGCCGATGCGCTGGTTGATCCGCCCGGCCAGCTCGGCCTGGGCGCGATACGTGTCGTGCGAGGGCATGATCCACGTCTGCACGCCGACGCTGATCAGCCAGATGGTGCCGAACACCGCGGCTAGTTCGCCGACCAGCCATCGTCGCCGCTCGAATGCGACTGCGGCAACCAGCCCAACGCCCATCAATATCAACAGCGCTGCCAGGACGTGCGGGTAACAATCGTTCATTCGCAGCGCGACGCCCGCCGCTGCGGCGGAGCCGATCGCCAACCCGGCGGCCATCCAGCCGGTGCGGGCCGCGCCGGTGCGATAGCGCCATTTCAGATACTCGCTTCCGCCGTACGCGCCCAGCAGCGCCAGCGGTGCCAGCAACGGGATGGTGTAGTGCTTCGATTTGAATGAACTAGCTTGCAGCACGATCATGCCGACCACGAACCAGCAAGCCATCAACCGCCAGAACGGCTCGCGGAACCGACCCAGGTAGGCCGCGCGAATCACGCCCCCAATGACTACCGGCGTCCAGGGGAGCAT
Source organism: Pirellulales bacterium (assembly GCA_036272935.1). Taxonomy (GTDB): domain Bacteria; phylum Planctomycetota; class Planctomycetia; order Pirellulales; family PNKZ01; genus DATAXP01. Next base: position 40,970 of record DATAXP010000143.1, read on the forward strand.
GAGCATCGGCACCTGGTACAGGTAGCTAAAGGGGTAGTCGTGGGTGCCCATCGCTCCCTGAAAGCGGCCGAAGCTATGCATGACCAGCGAGTCGATCGCCGGCCAATACCGCTGCGACAGCGGCACCAGCCAGCCGAGCATGATCGCGCCGGCCACGATAATCCCGATCGGATCGAGCAGAAACTTCAACCCTCGCCACTGGCGCTGGAGCAGCACGAAGCCGCCACATGCCCCAAGGATGAACACCGGTCCGGCCGTGAGCTTCGCAAGAAACGATAGGCCGACGAGCGCGTAGAACAGCCACGGCAGCCAACGATGCGTCGGCCGGCCTCGCGGACTATCGACATTCGCCACGGCAAACACCGCGATGGCCGCGGCAACGACCACGGTGAGCAGCGTGTCGGACTCGGCCAACCGGGCCTGCTGCATCACGTGGACGGTGGTCAGGTGCACCAGACCGGCGAAAATCGCCAGATCGTTGCCCAGCCACCGCGCCACCAGGCCAGCTAGTATCAGGGCCGTGATTACGCTGGCCAGGACGCTCGGCAATCGCACCACCCATTCCGCATCGCTGCGGAAGAGGGTCATCGACGCGGCGATGCTCCAGGCGGTCAACGGCGGCTTGTCGGTGAACGGCACGCCGCCGATCTTCGGCACCACAAAGTCGCCGGTGGTCAGCATCTCCTTGGCGGCCTGGGCAAACACTACCTCGTGATACGTCAGCACCCGCGAGACACCGATATTCACTAGCAGCATGCTGAGGCCGAAGGCCGCGATCACAGCGATCGAGCGCGGCGCAAGGGCCAGCGTGCCGGCTGGTTCAGCCGCGCCGGTTCGTTCGGGCATCGCTTCCTGCGCGCCGGTGGCCATCCTGGCTCGCGACTGGGGGTGATCGGGGGATTAAGGGCCGGGGAGTATAGGTGACAGCAAACCATGCGTCGAGGTCGGTTCGCCGCCGCCCGCTGGCTGGGGTGCATCCTGTGCGGATAGGATCACGAAAGCACGTAAAAGCTGAAAACATGAAACGGCAGGAATGCTCGTGGCACCAACTTGCTGTTTCGCGTTTTCGCCATTTCGTGTTTTCGTGATCTGCCGATCTGGCCTGCTTTCACCGTGGAGGCTTCGCCCCCGCAGGGATAAGCTCTGACATCATGGAGAGACTACGGACGGCGAAGGTCGCGCGACTGGTCCAGACCAAAAAACAACGCTCGTTTCTTGGTCTCTACCCCCTGGGGACCCCTCAGGGACCAAACAATAAACGCGGCGCGTTGTTTGGCCTGGAACAAGAAACTCACGGCTTGGGGCCGCACCGGCTCAATGGTGCTTGAAGTACTGCACCTCTCGCTCATGTTCTTCGGCCTTGGCGCGCGTCGAGAACGTGCCGAGGTTGCGGCGCTTGCCCGTTTTGGAGTTCTTCTTGCGCGAGTACAAGCGGTACTCGCCCGACTTGAGTTTGCGGATCATGGCGCGGCCTCGTTCAACAGAAGAATTGTTGATCGAACTGGGACACATTTTGCAAATCACGCGCCGCAATTTCCTGTGCTCGGGCGGCCGCAGTGATAGAATGAACACCTATTCCCGAAGGCGACCTCCGCACGATGACGAGTCGTTGGTTTAACGTCGCGATCGTAGTGTTCTGGACCACCACCATGGGCTGGCTGGTCTGCGATAAGGTGTTGCCGGCGCTGATCGTCGGCGAGCCACCGTCGTACCGTAGCATCGGCAGCGACGCCGACGAGCACCTGCGGCCGGTCGGTTGGCGGATCCTGCTGAACGATCGACGGCTCGGCTGGGCCATCAGCCGGGCGCAGCGATTCGAAAAGGGGGGACACGAGTTCCGCACCCGAGTGCGCCTGTCGCGACTTCCCGTCGCCGCGATGACGCCCAACTGGGTGAGCAGCTTCCTGCGGATGCTGCAGCGCGCCGGCGAGCTGCCCGACCTGCGCCTGGAAGTCGACGCGACGACGACCATCGACGTCGATCCCCTGGGACGGTTGCTCGGCCTCAACTCGGTGGCCACCCTGGGCTATCCCTCGCGGCGGCGATCCAGCGGATACGAGGTGTTCAACATCCGCATGGATGGCACTGTAAACAACAGCTATCTCGACCTGGTCGTCAAATCGGGCGATTTGCAATACAGCACCAGCACGTATCTGTCGGTCGATTCGCTGGTCGGCGATGCGCTCTCGCCGCAGGCACGGCTGCCGAACCTCAAGGTCGGCCAGAGCTGGACGGTGCCGATCTACAGTCCGTTCCGGCCGCCGTCGAGCCCGATGGAAGTGCTGCAGGCCGAGGTGGTACGCCGCGACCAAATTCGCTGGGAAGAAATGTACGTGGCGACGCTGGTTGTCGAGTACTCCGCCGACTCGGGAGGCGAGCTCAGCGGTAGCCGAACGCCGCAGGGTCGCGCCTGGGTGACCCTGGATGGCCGCGTGCTACGCCAGGAGCTGACGTTCGGTTCGACGCACCTGATGTTCGAACGCGTGGGGCTCGATCCGCCTGCCGACCGCCGGGTCGGCAAGCCGACCGACGTCACGTTGCTGCGGCCGTGGTGGGGCATCGAAGGGATCAACGACGCGCCATTGGAACCGGCGGACTCCACGGAATCGCAGTCTGATGTGCGACCAGTAGCCGAGGCGACGCGATGATCGAGCTGGAACATGTCTCGCGCACCTACGGGCAGAAGCTCGCGGTTGCCGATTTGTCGTTGACGGTGCCGCGCGGCGAGCTGTTCGCGCTGCTGGGCGCCAATGGCGCCGGCAAAACGACCACCATCAAGATGCTCGTCGGCCTGCTGCGGCCCACGTCGGGCACGGTGCGCATCTGCGGGCACGATATGGCCAGCGACGGCCGCGCCGCCTGCCAGTTGCTTGGCTACGTGCCCGATGAACCGTATTTGTACGAGAAGCTCTCGGGGCGAGAGTTTCTGCACTTCATCGCCGGCATGTACGGTCTGGCGATGGCCGAGCGGCAGGAGCGCGTGCGACAGGCCATCGAGCAGTTCAACCTCGAGGGATTTGTCGACGACCTGTGCGAAACGTATTCGCACGGCATGAAGCAGCGCACGGTCTTCGCCGCGGCATTGCTGCACGATCCGGCCGTGCTGGTGATCGACGAGCCGATGGTTGGGCTCGATCCGCGCAGCGCCCGCATCGTCAAGGATCTGCTGCGGGCGCATGCCACGGCGGGGATGACGATCTTCATGTCGACGCACTCGTTGGCCGTGGCCGAAGAGATCGCCGACCGCATCGGCATCTTCGCCCACGGCCGACTGCGCTGCCTGGGAACGCTGTCCGAGATCAAGCACGAGCTGCATGCCGATGAGGCGTCGCTCGAGCAGTTGTTCCTCGACGTGACCGCCGAACCGTCGACGGCGACGCTGCTCGCGGAGAAGTTGTAGGGAATCCGGCCATGCACTTACCGGCGATCACTGTCGAGCATAGCCTGGGCCGGCTGACGAGCATTGCCGAGGAAGCCGCCCTGTTCCACGAGTTGCGCCGGCGGACGCTCTCGAACCTGGTGAGCCGCGCGCTGGAGCAATCGCGATTGCGGATCGCGCTGGTGGTGCTGCTCACAGCGCTGCTGTGGGTGGCGTTGTTCTTCGTGTTCACCGATGCGTTCCGCTTCGTCAGCGTGTCGCTCGAGGACACGAACACCCGCAACGAAACGATCCGCAGCCTGATGAGCCTATTCTTCGCCTCGTTGGTGGTGATGCTCGCGTTTTCGACCGGCATCCTCGCCTACGGCAACCTGTACAGCTCGCAAGAGGTGCGCTTTTTGCTCACCACGCCCGTGCGCGACGAGCGCGTGTTCCTGCACAAGTTCCAGGAAGCGATCTTCCTGAGCACCTGGGCGTTTCTGCTGCTGGGCAGTCCGGTGCTGCTGGCTTATGGACTGGCCGAAGGGGCCGGCTGGTGGTACTACGGGGCCTTGCTGCCGTACGCCCTGGCGTTCGCCTACATTCCCGGCTGCCTGGGAGCGATCGCGTGCCTGTTGATCGTGCGCTATCTGCCGACCCGGCGCGTGAAGCTGTTCGGCGTCGGTGGGGCGGTCGTTGTCGTTGCGGTAGCCGCGATCGCGTGGCCCGCCGTGTTCGGCTTCCGGCACGCCTGGCTAACGCCCGGCTGGTTCGAGGAAGCACTGGCCCGCGTGCGATTTGCCGAGTACCGCCTGCTGCCCAACTGGTGGCTGAGCTCGGGGCTGCTCGAGGCGGCGCACGGAAGTTCGTCGAGCATGCTGGGACGCGAGGCGCTATGGGAATGCCTGCTGTTCCTGGCGCTGCTCACCTCGAACGCATTGATGCTGCACCTGCTGACCATGGCCTGCGCACGGCGCGTGTTCCGAACCGGCTACACCGTGCTGCATGCCGATCGGTCCTCCGATCGGCGCATCTCAGCGGCCCACGCCGAGCCGTGGCTCACCGCCCCCGGTAGCCTATTGCCCGAGCGGCTGCGGCTGCTGGTGCTCAAAGACCTGAAGCTGTTTCGTCGCGACCCGGTGCAGTGGTCGCAGTTCATCGTGTTCTTCGCCTTGCTGGTGCTGTACTTCTTCAGCACGCGCAAGCTCAGCTTCGACGTCGAGTACGCAGCGTGGGTCAACATGATCAGCTTCCTGAACCTGGCGATCATCGGCCTGATCCTCTCGACATTCACCACGCGATTCATTTTTCCACTGATCAGCATCGAAGGCCGGCGGTTCTGGATTCTAGGCTTGCTGCCGGTACGACGCGACATGATCTTGTGGAGCAAGTTCCTATTCGCCGTGTTCGGCTCGTGGATTCCTTGCTCGCTGCTGGCGGTATTGAGCGACGTGATGCTCGGCGTGACAGCCGATCTGATGCTGGTCCACCTGCTGATCTGCGCCCTGCTTTGCCTGGGGCTATCGGGAATCGCCGTTGGGCTGGGGGCACGCTTTCCGAATTTTCGCCACGAGTCGCCGGCGCGCATCGCCGCCGGGTTCGGTGGCACGCTCACGCTGGTCATCAGCACGACGTACATCATGGCCATCGTCGTGCTCGCCGCCGTGCCGTGTCATTTCTACTCCGCCCTGGCCACGACCGCGGAGGTTTCCGAGTGGTTCAGCTCGGAAAAGCTTTCGCTGTGGTGGTCCGCCGGCCTTGGTGCGAGCATCGTCCTGGGAATCACCGCCACCGTCGTTCCATTGCGGCTGGGCTTGCAGTGGTTCCGGCGGATAGAATTCTAACGTCGCCGTGTCGAAGCGCGGCTCGCAAGCGAGCCGGCTAAACGTCGGACATGCCTCATGCAACCGATTCTTGAACTACCGACCGAACAGCTCGAAGCCTGGCTGGCCGAGAAGGGCTTGCCGAAGTACCGCGCAGCGCAGATTCGCCATTGGCTGTTCGAGCGCCGGGCCGGTGGGTTCGATGAAATGACCGACTTGCCCAAGCCGCTGCGTTCGGCGCTGGCAGCCGACTTTACCCTGTGGACGGGCACGATCGTCCGTCGGCAAGGAGCGCGCGACGGCACCGAGAAATTGCTCATCGAATGGCCCGATCGGCAGCGCATCGAGTGCGTGCTGATCCGCGAAGGTTCACGCCGCACGATCTGCCTGAGCACGCAGGTCGGCTGCGCCATGGGTTGCGTGTTCTGTGCCAGCGGGCTCGATGGCGTCGCCCGTAATCTCAGCACCGGCGAGATCATCGAACAACTGCTGCTCGTAGCCCGACTGCTGGACCCCGACGACCGGCTCAGCCACATCGTGGTGATGGGCATGGGCGAGCCGCTGGCGAACCTGAAGAATCTCTTGCCCGCGCTCGACGTGGCGACCGACCCCAAGGGACTGGGCATCAGCCATCGGCGCGTCACCATTTCCACCGTCGGACTGCCGGAGGCGATCGATCAGCTCACCGAGTTGAGAACCCACTACCATCTGGCGGTCTCGCTTCACGCCCCGAACGACGCGCTGCGCAACGAGCTGGTGCCCATCAACCGCAAGGTCGGCATCGACGACGTGCTCGCGGCGGCCGACCGGTATTTCGAGGCCTCGGGACGCCGGCTCACGTTCGAGTACGTGCTGCTAGGTGGCGTGAACGATCGCCCCGAGCACGCCCGTCAACTCGCCGCCTTGTTGACGGGCAGAACCGCCCTGCTGAACGTCATCCCATACAACCCCGTCGCCGGTTTGCCGTATGCGATGCCGACGCCACGCGACCAGCAGCGGTTCCTGGAAATCCTCGGCCAGCAGGGGATTAACGTGCAGGTGCGCCAGCGCAAGGGGGACCAGATCGACGCGGCCTGCGGGCAATTGCGCCGCTCGACGCCCGAAGTTCGTGAAACCGTGGCATTCGACCGGGGTTAGATCATTTAGAGCCTATCCGAAATCCGCTTTCCAATTCGTTGGTCGCGTGGGGCAGGCATTCCTGCCTGCCTTCGGTCACGATTCCGATGGCAGACAAGAATGTCTGCCCCACGCGGTTTTCGGATAGGCTCTTAGCCGCCGCGCCGCGGCGACCGCGTCGTCAGCCATCGGAACCGAAAACTTGGCCGTCAGCGAATCTTCCGCTGCGAACTACGAACTGCGGGACCCCGATGTCCGGCTGATGCTCGAGGTGCGCGACGACAACGCCGCCGCCTTCGAGGAGCTGGTGCTGCGCTACCAAAGCCGCCTGGTGACGGTGCTCGGCCACCTCGTCGGCGCCCACGATCTTGCCGAAGACCTGACGCAGGAGGTTTTCCTGCGCGTGTACCGCGCACGGAAGAAGTACGTGCCAGGCTCGAAGTTCTCCACCTGGCTGTTCACGATCGCCAACAACGTGGCGAGCAACGCGCGCCGCACGCAATCGCGTCGCCGCGAGGTCCAACCAGCCAGCGCGGGGAGTAGTTCAACGTCGAACTTTTCGATCGATCAGGTGGCGCTAGCCGCCAGCGGACAAATGCCCGCTCGGCAACTCGACAAGGCCGAGATGCGCGACGTGGTTCACCAGGCGATGACCGTGCTCAACGATCGTCAGCGGCTCGCGCTGCTATTGAACAAGTTCGAGGGGATGAGCTACGCCGACATCGGCGTCACGATGGACCTTTCGCCCCAGGCGGTCAAATCGTTGTTGTCGCGTGCCCGGGTGCAACTGCGCGAAGTGCTCGAGCCGTACCTCGAGCAAGGCAAGCGCCCCGAGGTCGATCACCCATGAGCAATTCCCCATCCGCCGAGCGGACCGAGCTCATCGAGCAGCTTTCCGCTTACATCGACGGTGAGCTGGATGCCGAGGCTCGGCAGCAGATCGAACAACGGCTGCTGGCCGACGAGCGAACGCGCGACGTACTTCGCCAGTTGGAGCAAGCCAACGCCCTGCTCGACGAGCTACCGCGCAGCGATGTCGAGCCGTCGTTCACCGAAACCACAGTGTCGATGATCGCCCTGGCCGAGGCGCAGGAGCCGTCGCGACGCCTTTGGCAACATTCGCGCTGGCTAGTGTGGACGCTGCGCGGAGGTGGATTGCTGATCGCGCTGGCTTGCGGGTTCGGCGTGGTCGCGGCTGTGCGGCCAGCACCGAACGAAATCCTGCTGCGCGATCTGCCGGTGATCGAAAACCTTGAACCCTACCGGCACGCGGGAAGCATCGAGTTTCTGCGGCGGCTCAAGGCGCGCAAGCTGTTCGCTGGCCCGGAGAGCGGCGATGGGCGCTAGACATCTTGCCGTGGTTGCGATGCTGGCCGCGTTGTTGGCCCTGGGGGCCAGCGCGGCCGATGTGCTCAGCGAGCGCCGCACGCGCATTGCCCAACTCGACGATGCCGCGCGCGAACGGCTGCTCGACAACCTCGATCGCTACCAGCACCTCACCGCGGCCGAACAGCAGCAACTCCGCGATCTCGATGCCGCGCTTGCGACTGCGCCCGACGGCGACGATCTGCGGACGGTACTGCGACGGTACAACGCGTGGCTCAACGGGCTGCCGGCGGTGCAGCGTGCCGAACTGTTGGCCACGCCGGAAGACCGCCGCATCGAGCGGATCGAGCAGATGTGCGCCACCGAGCGCCGCCTCCGCCAGGGCGAGCTATCTCCGGTGGACGTTAAGGTAGTGACCGAATGGCTCGAGCAATTACTGCGCAGGCTGCCGCAGGCCGAGCGCCAGCGCGCCATGATGCGTCTAGCGGGGCGCGGCCAGCCGTTTGATCCGGGGCGCGGGCCGAACATGGCTGATCTGACACAGCTTCGCGAACGCCTGTCGCCGGCGGCTCAGCAACGGCTTGCGCAGGCCGCGACGCCGCAGGAGAAGCAGGAGCTGATTCACCGGTGGCTGCGGCAGGGGCTCGTGGTGTTGATGTCGCGCTTTTCGCGTCTCGGTAACGACGTGAGCGAAGAGCGGCTGCGCCAGTTCTACGAAACGGAAATCTCCGAGGCTGAGCGCGAACGGTTGCTCACTCTGCCAGCCGACGAGATGCAGATGCAGTTGCGGCGGATGTACCAATTAAGCGTGATCGGGGGCCACTTGCCGCGACGCGACGGCGAAGGCTTTTCGGTTCCGCCGGGACCTCGCGGCCAGCAGCCTAGCCGGCCACTCGGAAATCGCGCGCCTACAGCCCCGAAAGTGGAGTCGCCGTAGGCGCGCGATCGGGCGCGGCAACAGTTGGAGCGCTCGGCAGCGGCGGGCATTTGGCCGTGTAGATGCGGTGGATCAGATCCTCGTAGCCCTGCACCATTTGCTCCAGCGACCAGCGCGCCACCACGTGCTCACGAGCGACACGCCCCATGGCCTGTGCCCGTTCGGGATCATCGAACAAGCCGGCAATGCGCTCGGCAATCGCAGCGGCATTGCCCGGCTCGGTCAGGTAACCCGTCGATCCATCGTGGACCGCTTCATCGACCGAACCGACCCGCGTGGCGACCACCGGCACGCCGCACGCCATCGCCTCGAGGATCGAAACCGGATTGGCCTCCATGTGCGACGACAGCACCAGTACGCGGGACAGGGCGAGCAACTCCGGCACGTCGTGACGCGTGCCCAAGAAATGGACTGCCCGGTTGGTGCCCAGCTCGCCGGCGAGCGCTTCGAGCATCGATCGCTGCGGCCCGTCGCCGATCACCAGGAACTGCGCCGTGGGGTGTTGCTTCAGCACCTCGGCCGCGGCGCGCAGGAACAGTTCGTGATTCTTCTCTGGCCGCAACGCAGCGACGATCGCCGCCACGGGTGCATCGGCCGGCAAGGCGATCTCGCGCCGCAGCGATTCTTCGACGGCTCGCGGCGAGAACCGCTCGACGTCGACCCCGTTGGGAATGACAGACACTTTGTCCGCGCGGCATCCCTCGTGCGTGGCCAGGTAGCGGCCGTGCGGCTCGGCCACCGCGATGAACCCATCGGTCCACGGTGCAAGTAGCCGATTCGGCAGCTCAACGTGGTTGGGATAGCCGGTCGAATGGATCGCCGACAGCACCACCGGCACTCCGGCACACCACGCCGCCAGTCGCCCCCAGAACATCCGATCGCCGCCGGTGCCCACCGTAACCACGGCATCGATCCGCCGCTGGCGCAGCAGCCGAGTCAGCCGCGGCAGCACGGCCAGATCGTATTTGTGTTGCAAGAGGCCGGTGAAGGCGGGCATCTCCTGCGACAACACTTCGCCCAGCGGGCCAAAGGTCTTGAGACAGCACAACTCGGGCTCGAAGCGCGTGCGGTCCATGCGGCGCACCAGGTTCACCAGCAGCGTTTCGGCGCCGCCGACCGGCATGCTCGTGAGCACAAACATCACGCGCAGCGGGCCACGATCGTCGGGATGAACAAGGCGTCGGCGACGGTAATTCATGAAACCTCGACAAGCTCCAGGGGAGCCGGCTGGTGGTGATACTCGAAGCGAGGCGTGCGACGTTTGCGGGGATCGATCGTCACCGAGTTCTTGAACCGCGCCATCTGCACGTCGCCGTGAACGCGCTGTAAATGGAACGCATCGTCCCCTGGCACGTTGTAACCTCCGTAGGCCGAGCAAACTCCTTCGTAGCCCGCCTCGCGAGCGATCTCGAACGCCGCGCGGTTCAAGTGCCGGTGCAGGCCGTACGGGAACGCGAAGTAACGCACCGGATGGTTGATCATTTCTTCCAGCACTAGGCCGGGTACCACCACCTCGTCGTGCAGCACGCGAGGATCGGTGACCAGGCCTAGGTCAGCATGGCTGCGCGTGTGAGCGCCGATCTCGATGCCGGCATCGGCCAGCGTGCGTAGTTGCTGCGGCGTGTTCGGGGCGAATGGCGTCCCTTGGGCCACGTCGTGCGGGAACGGCGAGCCTTCCAGCACGAACCGCGTCGAAACGAAATATGTGCAGGGAATGCCCATGTCAACCAGCAACGGCAGGGCATGTTCGCAGTTCGCGGCGTAGCCGTCGTCGAACGTGATGCTCACGGCCGGCATGATGTTGTGCCCACTGCGCAGCCGAGCTTGCGCCTCGGCCAGCGAGATCATGTCGAACCGTTCGCGCAGCCAGCACATCTGCCGGGCGAACGTACGGTTCGGACAGGTCCAATCGTTCGATACGTCGTCGGCGACGCGATGATAAAACAGCACCACGATCGGCGCCATGCCGGTGATCGTGTTGTGCCGTGCCTCCCACCACCGGTACGGCAACGTCGCCCGGTAATACGCTTCAACCAGGAGTTGTTTCCACCAAGGCATGTGCGCGCCCAAGGATATTTTGTGGTCGGTTAGTCTAATTTAGCCGCATCGCTTGCGACGCGCGGGGCAAACCCCGCGGCTAAACGGGAACATTCCCGTCGTTGGTTGATCCAGGCACCTGCACCGGCAGCGGCCCTGAGCAGGCGATGCCGCAGCCGCGCCGCGACGCTCTTTCCCATCACGCGCACCTCAAGGAGTGCCCGCGTCTCGGCACGCCACGATTGTTTGTAGGGCTCGTCGCCGCGCAGCAGATCGTATCGACGATAGCCTTGTTCGATTGCCAGCCGCATCGAAGCGATCGTGTTCAGCCAGCCCGGCTTCATCTTCGAATGGTCGGGGTCGAAGCCGCATTGGTAAACGTAGATCGTGTCGCCGCCGGTGAGCGCGTACTCGCCGGCGATTGCTTGGCCTTCGAACTCAACCCAATGCAGCCGCAGCCGGCCCGCCTGGTACATTCGGTCGACCACTTCGTAGTGGAACGCCGTGAATTGCGGCGATGCGAAGCATCCTGCTTCGCCCAGGCTTTTCCGGCGGCGCTGATGCAACTCGCAAAGCATCGGCCACGCGCGCTCGACATCCGACCACGATTGCGCCAACCGAGGCACGCACCTGCCGCTGTCGAGCCAACGCCGCGTGAGTTGCCGCACCCGGTCGCGACGCACTTGCGAAAGCCGCGGCAGGTAATCGTCCCACCGCTCGGGCAGCTCGACGGCCCAAGCGCTCGGCATGCTGCGCATGGCGACGTGGTGGCGCCGCATCTGAAAGCCGGCAACCAGGCGTGCGATTGCCGCGTCGTCCGCGGCCACGCCGTCCAACTCGATCCGGTCCCATGTGTCGCCGTTCGATGTCAGCCACGTACCAATCGCCTCGGCAACGGACGGAGCATCTTCGGGGCGACTCAGCAGCCCGAGGTAATCGGAGCAAACTTCGCCTGAGCCGAGAAACCGGATCGTCCGACCCCAAATCCGCGAGCGCGTCGCGCAACATGGCGCGACACCGATCAGGCGATCTTGCGCGTCGCGAACAACGAGCACCATCGGCTCGACGCCGGCCACCGCGTAATGCCGCGACCAGCAATCGAGCCACTGCCAGCTTCGAAACGGGTTCTCGCCGCTGAGCGCGTTCCATGTGGCGCAATCGGCCGCGTCGGCGACACTGCCGACGCACTCCACTCGCAGCGCTGCGTTGGTCGGCCCGACCGGAGTTAATAACGTGCTCGTGCTCATCGCGGCATGCATGCCCTTGGTGTGCGTGGCGATCTCGGCGCAGACGACGATCTGCTCCGATGGAGAAGCGGCGCCAGGATCCAACGATTCAACTCTTTCTCGAACCTGCGGCGATGCAAGTCGGTTTGTGAAAGAAGTTCGCGGCTGCTCCGCCGACAAATGTTGCGTTGTTGCATCACGCCCACACGACGATGCAATTCGTCAACACCGTCGCCCGGGCGCACGATTTACCGAATCCGCAGTCGATCGTGCGTTAAGTGTGCTTGCTGTCGAGGGTTAGCAACCTCAACCGCTCGGAAGCCGTAGGTGCTTTCAACCGCGGGCATCGTGCTTGCTTCAACAGGCAACCGTCCTTCGCCGTCGAGCCTTCCAGCCTGTCGCTTTCTGGAGCATTCATGAATCGCACTATCCCGATCAGCGTTTCGAGCCTCATCGACGGGTTGCAATTGCTCGTCAAGTTTCCGCTGCGATGGGCGGTGCCGGCCGTGTCGGTTGCCGTGTTGGTCGGTGCGTTCGTGATGGCGCGGCGCGATACCTGGGAGGCGACGCAGACGCTGGTGGCCCGCAACGATACCGGCGGCGCTCAGGATGGCCCCGGCAAATTCCGTCACAGCGACGAGTTGAAGGCGGTGCTCGAAACGTTCCTCGAACTATCGAAGAGCCACGGCGTGCTGGAAAAGGCGTTGCTGGCCGTTGGGCCATCGGCCGATCGGAAAGGCTCCGCGGCCTGGCCGACCGAGCAAGAGATTGCCGACGTGGCCGGCGACGTGAAGGTGACAGCCCCCAAGGGTGCGGAGTTCGGCAAGACCGAAGTGTTCTACCTGAAGGTGCGGGCCAACGATCGGCAGCGAGCCCTGAAGTTGGCCGACGCCCTGTGCCACGAAATCGAAGTGCAATACGGCCTGCTTCGCAACCACCGAGCCGCCAGCATGGTCGACGAACTGGTCGAGGCCGAGCGGCTGGCCCAGGCCGATTTGCAGCAGTCGACGAGTCGCTTGAAGGAGCTGGAAAAGGCGGTCGGCAGCGATCTAGCCGAGCTGCGGAATCTGCACCAGCCGTCGGGAGCCGGCGAAAGCGATCTGCGTCGCAAGGCGGTCGAAATGGAAAGTGAGCTGCGCGAGGCACGTAGCGCCGCCGCCGGCCGTGCCGAGCTACTGAGCGCCCTCCGCGAAGCCGAGAACGATCCGAAGCAAGTGCTCGCCCTGCCTAACGGCATGCTCGAGACGCTGCCTTCGCTGCGGAAGGTGAAGGACGGTTTGATCGATGCCCAGGTACACACGTCGACGCTGCTGGGCACCATGTCGCCCGCCCATCCGGCCGTCCAGGCGGCGCGGATCGCCGAAGAGGAAATCACCGGTCGGCTGCGTGAGGAACTTCTTGCGGCGACTCGCGGCGTCGAGATCGACGAGCGGTTGACCCGCCGCCGGGTTGAATCGTTAGCCAAGACGATCGACGACATCCATGGTCGCTTCCAACTGCTGGCGAGCCTGCGTGCCGACTACACCACGCTGATTGCCGAGTCGGATCAGCGTTCGCGGTCGCTGGCCGAAGTGCAGCGCAAGCTGATCGATGCCCGCGCGAGCCAGGCCGGTGCCGAGAAGGCGAGCCTGGTGACTCGTGTCGATGCCCCCGAAACCGGCCCCAAGCCGGTCGGTCCCGCCAAGGCCATGCTGTTAGCCGCGGGAGTGATGGGCGGATTGCTGGTCGGAGCGGCCGTGCTGTTGTTCACGGTGATGCCGGTTGAACCGTTGCCGCGGAAGCGCGCCTTGGCTGATCGCCGCTCGACGACAACGGCCGACCTCGATGTCGAGAACGAACTAGAGTTGCAAGAAGCGGCATAAGGCGAACGGATCGACCGCTCGATGCTCCGGTGCCGCACCCCCTCACTTTCTCATCGCCATGACGCTCGCCAACCTTTCGCCGACTGCTGAACCGATCGCGGTGCCACTCGTGGGTATCACCGCACCGGCCGTAAGCGACAAGGTGACGTCAAGGCCAGCAACGACGGTCTCGGCGCCGCCGCGGCGCGTGCTGCACATCGTCAACGGCGAGCACTACGCCGGGGCCGAGCGCGTGCAGGACCTGCTGGCGACGCGCCTGCCGGAGCTGGGCTTCGAAGTGACCTTCGCCTGTGTGAAGCCCGATCGGTTTCCCGCGCTGCGACAAGCCCGGCAGTGCCCGTTGTACGACACCGCGATGCGTCACCGCTTCGACCTTTGGCCGGCACGCGAGCTGGCTCGCCTGGTGCGAAAAGAAAAGTATTCGCTGATTCACACGCACACGCCGCGCACGCTGCTCGTTGGCTGTGTGGCCGCGGCGCTCGCCCGCGTGTCGCTGGTGCACCATCTGCACAGTCCCGCGCTAGCCGACACGACCGATCGCTGGCGCAACCGCATCAACTCGGCGGCGGAACGATTCACCGTCCGGCGGGCGACGGCCGTGATTGCCGTCTCGGAAAGCCTGGCCGACTATGCCCAGCGCGCCGGCCTCGCGCGGCGCCGGCCACACGTGATCCCCAACGGCGTGCCGGTCGTCGACGCGCCCGCCGCGCGCGAAACCCCTCGCGAACGCTGGACCATCGGAGTGGTGGCACTGTTCCGTCCCCGCAAAGGGCTGGAAGTGATGCTCGATGCACTGGCGCGTCTGGTGCAATCGGGCCACGACGTGCAGCTCCGCGTGATCGGCAACTTCGAAACTCCGGCGTATGAGCGGGCGATCCACAAGCGCGCCGAGCAGCTTGGACTCTACGCCCGCATCGAGTGGCGCGGCTTCCAGCGTAACGTCGCCGCGGAACTGGCCGCGCTCGATCTGTTCGTGCTGCCAAGCCTCTTCGGCGAAGGCATGCCGATGGTCGTGCTCGAAGCGATGGCGGCCGGCGTGCCCGTGGTGGCAAGCAACGTCGCAGGAGCGTCGGAAGTCGTTCGGCACGGACAAGACGGATTGCTTGTCGAACCGGCCGATGTCGACGGACTGGCTGGGGCCATTGGGCGTTTCGTCAGCGGGCAGATCGATTGGCAGGCGTTGCGCACGAGCGCCTATCGCCGGCAAATCGCTCAGTTTTCCGATCAAAGCATGGCCCACAGCGTGGCCGAAGTTTATCGCACCGTTCTTGGAGACTAGGCGAGTCACCATGTCGACGCCGTCCGCATCCACCATGTCGCTGTTTGAACCTTCCACGTCGGAAAGCGCGGCCGGCTTGGCCACGGCGTTTGATGCGCCGCCAGTTGTTTCGGTGCCGATCGTCAACGTGCCTGCCGCGACGCCCCCGGCGAAGCCCGCGCCTGCGGCACGGCAGACGAGGCGGATCGAAGTGCTCGGCCTGCCGATCGACGATGTCACAAAGGACGAAGCGGTTCGACTGATCCGTGAGCACCTGGAAGGTGACTTACCGTGCCAGATGTGCTTCGTCAATGCCGACTGCGTGAACGTCGCGGCGCGCGACGACCGTTATCGGTTCGCCTTGCAAGCGGTCGACTTCACCTTTGCCGATGGCGTGGGGATGAGCATCGCTGCCCGAGCGCTCGGCAGGCCGCTGCGCGATAACGTCAACGGCACCGACTTGTTCCCGCTATTATGTGAGGAACTAGAAGAAACCGGCGTGCGCGTGTTCTTGCTCGGCGGATATCCGGGCGTCTCGGCGGCGGCCGCGGCCTGGATGCAAACACATTTTCCGGGTGTCTTTCTGTGCGGCTGGCACGACGGCTACTTCGACGCTTCCGAGGAAGCAACGATCGTCCGCAAGATTGCCAACGCCAAGACCGATCTGCTGCTGGTGGGCTTCGGCGAACCACGGCAGACGCTGTGGATCCAGCAACACCTGCGCGCAATCAACGTCAAGGTAGCCATCGGCGTCGGCGGCCTGTTCGACTTCTACTCGGGACGCGTTCCCCGCGCACCGGTATGGGTGCGCCGGCTGCGGGCGGAGTGGGTCTACCGCCTGTCGCAAGAACCGCAACGCCTGTGGCGGCGGTACCTGATCGGGAACTTCGCGTTTCTGTGGCGGCTGCGAAAAGCGATGCGGGGAACCAAACAGCAGCCGCAGGTCGATGCCGGAACCCTGTGGGAGGCGAATCCTTTCGCCGACCGAGATTGAGTTCACCCACAATTCGGCGATGGGAATCGCCTCCCACAACACAGGCTCTCGTCGTTCCACGGGCTATTACCGCTACTCGGTTCTCTTGCCGAAGAGTTGCTGCCAGCGCAGCAGCGGGTTGCTGCTGCGGATCATCGCGCCGATCACCTGCATGTAGTCGTCGCGGCTGCGCGCGATGAATGGGATGCCGCACAGGCACATCTCGTTGGTCGTCTGCTCGCCAAAACTCACCCATCGCGGCGGATCGTTGGGGTTGCGCGGATTGTCGGCCGAGTTGTCGTACACCGCCTCGGCAACAATGCGCGTGCCGGCTGGCAGCTTCATCGGCTGCTTGTATAGATACTGCGTCTGCCAGTTGAAGTCCCAATCGCGCACCCAGATCATCGCCTGCTCCGAGCCATCGGGCAGATGGGCGGTCACGCGCATCTCGCGACCCAGATAGTGCATGTGTGGCGAAACGCCTACCGCCTCGATGTCGACCGGCGTAGTGAACTCGGCCGCGACGCGATGCTGCTTCTCTCCAGGCGGAATGTGAATGTCGCGATTGACGACGAAGATGCCCGCAACGATCCGCTTGGCCGGTTCTCGGGTGAAGTAGATGCCCAGCTCCGATTGGTCGGTTTCGGGCTTGCCGTTGGGATGGTAATGCACCTGCATCACCAGGTCGGAATCTTTGCGCAGCATGCGTCCCATGCCCTCCGGCAGCCGACGCGGCGTTCCGCCGGGCGCCCAGCCGCCGAGCGCGCCGGTCGGCATGATCCCGACGCCGCCGAACGACACGTAGCCCGGTCCCGCGTCGAGTTCATCCCGCTCGCGCGCCCGGCCGGTATTGTCGAGAAAGAACAACGCATGGTGCACCATGCGCCGATTGCCGGGGCGAAACTCGACCGCCGCCACGGTACGATCTTCATGCACGCCGGTCGGAATCACAAAGCAGCGAAACACGTCGCGGCCGTCGGCAGGCACGTCGAACGGCTCGGGCAATCGCAGCACCAGGTCAGGCGTACCAAGCTGCCAGCCCTCGCGAAACGACGGCGGCTGCGGCAGGTCGCTGGGATCGCCTTGCGGTGCCCCGGCCTCGGCCCAAGCGGCGATCGTCGCCAGTTCGTCGTCGTTCAAGCGGCGATCGTCGAGGAATTCGCCGTAGCCCGGCTCGGCGTGCCACGGCGGCATGCGCCGCTCGGCTGTCACCTGGGCGATGAACTCGGCGCGCTTGGCGGCATCGTCGTACGTTAGCAGCGAGAAGGGTCCCACTTCGCCCGGTCGATGGCACGCGGCGCACCGCGCCCAAAGTATCTTCGCCACGTCCTTCGTATACGTCACCGGCTCGTCGGCCCGGGCCGTGCCGGCGACCGCACCCAGTAGCAAGACTATCGCAATTCGTTGCATCACGGTCATCACTCCCTTGCCGGCCTGCGTCGCGGTAGCGGACAGCCGAACGGCTGCGTCACTGCCGGCTCCGGGGACTTACCCTCCAGCACGGCTTGAATCGCATCGCGAAGTTCGTGCGTGGTTGCCTCGACGCGCCGCTCGCCTTTGGCAGTGTAGCGATTATCGATGCGGCCGCGGTAGAGCACCTTGCCATCGGATGAAACGACCGCCACCTCGGGCATCGTGCGCGCGCCGATGGTCGCCGCAAGCTGCTGCTCCGGATCGAGCAGTAGCGGAAACGCAAGCCGGTACTCCGCGGCATGCTTTCGCGCCCCCTCGGCCGTGACGCCAGGCTCGCAGTAGACGCCGTAGAACGCGACGCCGTCAGTGGCAAATCGCTGATGCAGCCTCTCGAATTCCGGCGCGTAGCCGTTCGATACCGGACATTCGGTGCCCAGGAACACGACGACCACCGCCCGATGCGCTCGCCACGATTCCAGCGTCTGCCGATTGCCATCGGTATCGGCGACAGCGAACGCCGTCACGCGCGGCAGCGGCTGCTCGGCGAGCGCGGCATCCGCCGTGATCCCCACCAACAACCAGCACATGCAGCTCACTGAAATCCGATTCATGGCCGAGCGTTATGGCTTTACGCCAAACACCGTCTCCGTGTTATCGCGCAGCACCTGCGTGCCCAGGGCCAATGCCCGCTCCTCGCTCCAGCCGCGATCCTCGACAAACCGCTCGGCCAGCACCTTCGCCAGGATGCGTTTGAACATGGCGAACTTCGGTAGTGCGAACTCCAGCTTGTACATGTCGCTGTAGTAGCCGATTTGCTTGGTGCGCGGCACCGCCTCGAGCCTGGCGGCCAGATCGTGCTCGATGAACGTCGGTGTGTTCGAGTACCACCAGTGTCCGTTGGTCACCACGTTCGGGAAGATCCAGGCGTAGCTGGTCAGCTCCTGGTTGGTCACGCTCGCCAGCACCGAGATCGGGAACGTGACCTGCGGAAAGGCGTTGAACAGCTCGCGGTACTGGATCAGCGACACCCGGCTGTCGTACAGATCTTGCCCCTGGTACACGCCGGCCGGGTACACCTGACGATTGACGCCGATCATCAGGTCGAACGGCAGACGGTATTCCGCGCAGAACTCGGCCAGCGTCCAAAAGACGAACTGCCCAGCCGTGCGGCGGGGATCGTCGAACGTATGCGTCCCGGTCTTCAACAACGTTTGCAGGGCGACGTCAGCATCGCCGGCCGCGACCTTGATCGGCGCGAAATCGGGAGGCAGCGAGATGGCGCAGGCCTTCGCACCGCGCCGCTTGAAACGATCGAACAGCTTGCCGATCGCCTGCCGCAGCGAGGCGGCCCCCGTGACGTTGACGCCCGTCGATTTTTCCAGCCGGGCACGCACTTCGGGCTTGGCCAGATGGAACACCAGGTCGTCGGTGCGCAGGCAGGGAACGTACACCCGCGTGTCGAAGCCTTCGAGCGGGTCGTCGAAGTCGTTGGTCAGGAACACGGCCGACAGCCGGCTTTGCTTGAGCACGTCAGCGGCCCAGCCGGGCGATTGCATCTTCGCCCCCGCGGTGTCGTACAGCTTTTCCCAATTATCGGGCGTGACACGATCGTCGGCGAAACCGAAGAACCGCTGCGCCAGCTCGACAAACCAACTGTACTGGATCGTGTTATCCAGCGGCGCGAAGCATTCGACAAGTCGCCGCACCTTCTCTTTCGGATCGATGCCCGGTTCCTCGATGCGCGCCTTCGGCATGCCAGCCGAGTGGGCCAACTCGGTGTAGTAATGGTAGCCAAGGATATCGGCCAAGGTGGTCGAAGCCGGCGCATGCGCGTTGATGTGCGTGTGCGGATCGACGATCACCAGCGCGTCGAGCGCCTGGTACAGTCGTTGGCGAAGAGACTGCGACATGGAAGAGTCCTGCCTGGATTGCAACGTGGGCTACTGGCGTTTATACACCGCCATGCGGCGCGCTGGAACGCGCGGCTTCACTCTTTGCGTAGCACGCGCCCCTGGTCGACCTGCTGGAAGCCGAGCTTCGCGTAGAGCTGGCGGGCGGCCGTGTTGGCCTGCATCGTTTGCGCTTCGACGAGCGCGTATCCTTGCTGGGCAAGATAGCGAAACGACTCGGACAGCAGATACGTCGCCAACCCCTGCCGCCGCTGATCCTCGACCACTTCGAGGTCGATCAGCCCTGCGGCGTGTACGCCCCAGCTCGATGCCAGCGGTTGCAGGTTCCAGAACATGGCGGTCGCCAGCCGGGCGCGTCCCTGGTTGGCGACCAGGTCGAAGCGCGTCAGATCGAACGGCCCCAGCGTGCAGGCCTCCCACCAAGATTGCGGCGGCGGATCGCAGATCACGCGCAATGAGCAACGGCGGCGGATCACAATCTGCTGCCGGTCGATCGGCGCGCGGAACGAAAGCAGATCGCGATGAAGCACGGCGGTGCGGTCGATCTCGCGGTAGCCGGTTGAGGCGAACAACTGTCCGGCGCGCGGCCCCGAATCGAGCACGCCGGGCAGCTCGCTGCCGCCGTACAGTCCCAGGTAGAAGCCGTTCAGTGGCCGAATGCCGCCGGCGTAGAGCACCTTCGCACCGCGCTCCTGGAGATACGCTTCCAGGCGATTTACCAGCTCGGCGCCGATCCCCTGGCGTTGATAGTTCGGCCGAACCATCACCAGCGAGATCACGCCCCAATCGGTCGAAATTCCCGATCCGGCCTCGTTCGGGCCGAAGCTCGCGTGGCCGAAGCCGACCGGCGTCGAACCGTCGAGCGCCATGATCAGCCCCTGGCGATCGAAATACGGTTTCGAGAACACGTAAGTGTCGAGCAGGTCGATCGACAGCGGTTGCATCAGGCCGCGTTCGGGAGCTTGCGACCGCCAAATCTCGACGATTCCCGGCGGGTCGCTGTTCAAAAACGGACGGAAAGAGATCACACGGACTTCCTGCGACCGAGGTCAACGCTCCAGATTCACCCAAACCGCATCGGCTTCGACGCGCGTCTCGAACGCCGGTTGATGCAGCCGATGGTTCAGTTGGTGTTCGCCGGTGCGCACGTCGAACTGCCAACCATGCCAGGGGCAGGTGACGATCGCCGCGGCCAGGCAACCCTTGCCCAGCGGTCCACCTTGATGTGGGCAGACACCGTCGAGCACGTAGAACGTTCCGTCGACGTTGAACAACGCCAAGATCAGGTCCTCGGCCACCAGTTCCTTCGACTCGCCGGGCGGACAATCGCCAACCGCTCCGATTCGCACCCATCGGGCCATCGTCGGCGCTCCTGGCAGTGGTTGTCAAACGGCGGTCGGCTGTAGGCTACGGGTTACAGGCTACAGGCTACAGGTTGGAGGCCTCTTTTTGAACTGCCGTGTGCGGCCCGGCAAGCACGGCGGCCTTTTTCTTTTTCCGCGTATCCTTCCAACGGCGATGCACCCACCAGTATTGATCGGGGGCGGTGCGGATGACCTGCTCCAGCTCGCGAGTGTACCACTGCGTGAGCTGCTTGATGTCGCCGCCGCAATCGCCCGGCGTGCGTGGATCGAAAATGTTGCGCACCGACAGCTCGAACTGCAGGGGACCGGGCAACCGGCGGCAACCGCACACCACGATTCGCGCATCCTTGTCGAGCGCCAGCAGGCCGATCGCCTTGTGCGCCGAGGCCGGACGATTGAAGAACTCGACCCAGCACCCCTTGCTGCCGGCGTATTGGTCGGCGAGGAACACCATCGTCCCGCCAGTGGCCAGCACTTGCAGAATTTGGTCGTAGCCCCCCTTCTTCGGAATGATGTGTTGCCGCCCGGCGGTGCGAAGTCCGTCGGTGAACCGCGCCAGGTACGGATTGTCGAGCGTGCGGGCCACGGCATGGGTGTCGAACCCGAGCAGCCCCAGAAAAATACCGCCGACTTCGAAGTTGCCAAAATGCGCCGACACGATCAGCGTCGGCCGGCGATCGAGCAGAATGCGGCACAGTTCGTCGCCGCGCGCCAGGCGGATATGCCGTCGCCAATTCGTTTCGTGAATGTAGCGCGCAGCGTGGGACAGCTCGGCAACGATCATGAACAGATGCTTCCACATCTGCCACGTCACCGCACGGCGGCGCTGGGCATCCCACTCGGGAAACGCGAGCATCAGGTTTTCTTCGACCACCTTGCGCCGAATGGGCACCGCGGTAACACATAGCGTGGCCAGAAAGCCGCTTACCTGCGAGCACAGCTCCAGCGGCATCGCCTGCAGGATGCAGTAGCTAAGCCGCACCGCCATGTAGTCCAGCCACAGGCGCACTTGTTCAAGCATCTCGTGACCCTTCCGTGGGCGTATCGTTTAGCCGGCTCGCTTGCGAGCCGCGCCGCGGTCGCCGCGGCGACCGGCTAAACTTACTTGTTCACCTTGATCTTACGGGCCTTCAGCACCGGATCCGAGGCCAACGGCAACGTCACCGGTCGCCCCGATTCGGCCGCCTTGTAGATGCCCAAGATAATCTCGACGCTCCGTCGGCCTTCGGCACCGTCGATCGCTGGTTTGCGGTCGCGCTTGATCGCGTCGACCACGTCCTGGAACTGCTTGGCGTGCCCGTGGAAACCGATCGCGGCCGGATCGCTCGCCCCGCCGCCAGTGCTTTTCTTATCGGCCATTGCTTGCTTCACCGCGGCATCGCGGCGATCGGGCTTGGCGAAGTCCCACTTCACGATGTCCTCTTCTTCCATCGCCGCGGAACCTGCCGAGCCGTGGATTTCGAGTCGCTTCAGATACCCTGGATACGCCGCGGTCGTGGCTTCGATCGTGCCCAGCGCCCCGTTGGCGAAGCGCAACGTGGCGATGGCGGTATCCTCGACCGCGATGCGCTCATGGGCCAGCGTGGCGGTCTGTGCGCGGATCTCGGCGACGGGCCCCATCAGCCAAGCGAGCAAGTCGACATTGTGGATTGCCTGGTTCATCAGCGCTCCGCCGCCATCGAGTTCCCAGGTGCCGCGCCACTTGCCGCTGTCGTAGTACTCCTGCGTGCGAAACCACTTCACGTAGGCGTCGCCGATCGTCAGCTTGCCGAACCGGCCGGAGTCGATTGCCCGCTTGATCTCCATCCCCGAAAAATGAAACCGCGAGGGGAAGATCGCCGACAGCTTCACCCCCGCCTTGTCACAAGCGGCGATGATCTTGTCGCAACGGCTAAGCGTAATCTCCAGCGGCTTCTCGACGATCACGTGCTTGCCGGCCTTTGCCGCGGCAATCGCCGGCTCGAGATGCGCGCCGCTCGGCGTGCCGATCGTCACCACGTCGACTTTCGGATCGGCAAGCATCTTGTTCAGGTCGTGATACGGTTTGCAGCCGGTCGAGGTGGCCAATCGATCGGCCGAGCTGGCAAAGGTGTCGAAACACGCGACCAGCTTCGCCCCCTTGACCGCGCCGATCGCCTTGGCGTGAAAGTTGGCGATCATGCCGCAGCCGATAATGCCAAAACCAAGTGCCATGCGATGCCGTCTCCCCGGTGTGCCGATCGATGCAAACAAGCGGCGATTATAGGCACGAATGGCGCCGCGATGCATCCCGAAAACCGCGGCGGAAATGGGACAAAATCGGCATTTTTATGCGTTCCGCTGGGTGCCACTGGCTCCGCCAGTGTGAACAGGGCGCTGGCGGAGCCAGTGGCACCCAACGACGAATTTATTTGCTTTTCTGAGGATGAGGAAATCGAGGTGTTTTAGGCGTTTCGCTTGGGGCGCGGGATGCGGGCGCCCCCTTTGCGCCGCCGGCCACGCTTCTCGTCGCCGTTGTCTGCCTCGGCCACCTCGACCGTCTTGCCCAGCGAGTGCTTGAGCCGCTCGATCCGATCACGCAGCTTCGCCGCCCGCTCGAACTCCATGGCGTCGGCCGCCCCGAGCATCTCGGCCTCCAGCTCGGCCAGGTATTCTTCCGTGACGTACTGCACCTCGTCGGTCCGGCCGACTGCCGCGTTGGCGTCGGCATGGGCGCGGGCCTCGGCCTCGATGCCGGCACGAATCTCTTTGCGGATTGTCTCAGGGGTGATGCCGTGCTTGCGGTTGTACGCCTCTTGCAGCGCCCGGCGACGGGCCGTCTCCTCGATCGTCCGCTGCATCGAGTTGGTGACCCTGTCGCCATAGAGAATCACCTTGGCGTTGACGTTGCGCGCCGCTCGGCCGATGGTCTGCATCAGGCTCGTTTCGCTGCGCAGGAAGCCTTCCTTATCTGCATCGAGCACCGCCACCAGCGATACTTCAGGAAGATCGAGTCCTTCGCGCAGCAGGTTCACTCCCACCAGCGCCTCGAACGCCCCGATGCGCAAGTCGCGCAGCAACTCGACCCGCTCGAACGCATCGAGCTCGCTGTGCAGCCATTTGCACTTGATCCCTTGCTCGCTGAGGTAATACGACAGGTCCTCCGCCATCCGCTTGGTGAGCGTCGTCACCAGCACGCGCTCCTTCGCGGCGGCCCGCTCGCGGATTTGTTCCAGCAGATGCGGCACTTGGCCGCGGGCCGGCACCACTTCGATCACCGGGTCCAACAGCCCCGTGGGACGAATGATTTGCTCGACCACTTCGCCGCCACTCTGCCCAAGCTCGTAGGGGCCGGGCGTCGCCGAAACGAAGATCACCTGGTCGATCTTCTGTTCCCATTCCTCGAATTTCAGCGGCCGATTGTCGAGCGCGCTGGGGAGCCGAAAACCGTGCTCGACGAGCGTGCTTTTGCGGCTGAAGTCGCCGGCAAACATCCCGCGCACCTGCGGCACAGTGACGTGCGATTCGTCAACGAACATCAAGAGATCTCTGGGGAAATAATCGAACAGCGTATCGGGAGTCGAGCCGGCGGGCCGTCCACTCAGGGGCCGGCTGTAGTTCTCGATCCCCGGGCAGTAGCCCACCTCCATCATCATTTCGATATCGAAGCGTGTGCGGGCGTTCAGCCGCTGTGCTTCGAGCAGCTTCCCCTGATCGCGGAAGATTTGCAGCCGCTGGTCAAGCTCCGCGCGGATCGAATCGATCGCAGCCGTCACGCGCTCCTCGGGCAACACGAAGTGCTTCGCCGGATAGATGTACAGCTCTTCGCGGGTTTCGATGACCTCGCCGCTGGTCGGGTTAATAAACGCCAGCCGGTCGATCTCGTCTCCCCAGAACTCGATACGGTAAGCGAACTCCTCGTAGCTCGGCCACAACTCGACACAGTCGCCGCGCACGCGGAACTTGCCGCGCTGGAACTCGATATCGTTGCGCTCGTACTGAATATCGACCAGCTTCAGCAGCGTCTGATCGCGATCGACCTGCTGCCCACGACGGAGGCTGACCATCATCGCCTTGTAATCGACCGGCGACCCCAAGCCGTAGATGCACGACACGCTGGCGACAATCACCACGTCGCGCCGGCTCACCAAGGCGCTGGTAGCCGCCAGGCGCAGGCGGTCGATGTTCTGGTTGATCGAGGCGTCTTTCTCGATGTAGATATCGCGCTGCGGGATGTACGCTTCGGGCTGGTAGTAGTCGTAGTAGCTGACGAAGTAGTGAACCGCGTTGTGTGGAAAGAACTCTTTGAATTCGCTGTACAGTTGGGCGGCGAGCGTCTTGTTGTGCGATAGCACCAGGGCCGGCCGGTCGAACTGCTGGATGATGTTAGCCATGGTGAACGTCTTGCCGCTGCCGGTGACGCCCATCAGCACCTGGTTACGACGACCGCCGCGCAGACCGTCGGCCAGTGCTTGAATCGCCTGCGGCTGGTCGCCGGCCGGCTGAAACTTGCTTTCGAGCTGGAAGCCCATCGTGCGCTCCGAGAGTTCTTTCGGACCAATACGTTATCGTAGCGCGAAACGCCCCTGGGAGAAACCGCAGACGCACGGCGAGCCATTTGACAGCCCCCCTGCTGAACCTAAAATGGGGAGTTTCGTCGCGCGGGCGCATAGCTCAGTTGGTTAGAGCGCAGCCCTGATAAGGCTGAGGTCCCAAGTTCGAATCTTGGTGCGCCCACTCTCAAGCCCAGGGAAGGTCGGCAACGATGAGTCGATTCTGCAGAACGCCTGCCGACCTTCCCTGGACTTTCCCGGGGACGTAGCTCAATTGGGAGAGCACCGCCTTTGCAAGGCGGGGGTTGAGGGTTCGAGCCCCTTCGTCTCCACTACCGCAGCGCTGACTACGATGGAGGCCCATTCGAACTCGCGCTTTTCGTTGCCGAAGATTGACGCGAGCGCCACCACAAGCAGTACGACAACCTGCCCCTGAACCGCGACGCCTCCGGGACATCGTGTCACGGTGCGGCGCGGAGATGGCGCTCCCGCGCGGTGAAAAAAACGTGCCCGCACGTTTTTTCTGAAGTTTTCCTAAAGGCTTGGCAGTCTCGAAGCCGCTCGGCGCGCCCGGGCGCGCTTTCTAGGGTCTTTTTCGCTGGAAAACGATTAGTTTTCCGTTGTCGTTTCGTTGGCGATCGGAACCCCTCGTTGCGAGCGTCCACGGCTCGGGATGCCGACCGACCTGCTTTCGGCGTCGCCGCTAGCGATCGCGGAACGTTCTTTGCGTTAACCCACTCCCCGCAGCATCGCGACTTGAGGGGGCTCGGTGCATCGAGGGGATGCGCGCGACTGCCAAGCTTTTGTATCCGTGCGCGCTCAATCGTCTGTCGGGAGGGGAGTGATGCCGTGTCGTCGTTCGCCGGGGCAATCGTTCAATTTGCGCTCCAGCGGTAACTCGCCGTGGCGGTTGCGCCGCATTTGGCGAAGCGCGCTGCGATGTGGACGCATCGCGCTGACGTGGTTGTTCATCGGACTCTCGACCGTTGTCGGCGTGCCCGCCGAAGTGCTCGCAGCGCCGTTCTACTGGGATGCCGACGGCAGCGCAAGCGGCAACGACACCAGCGGCACCGATCTCGGCGGCTCGGGCATCTGGGACACGAGCAGCGCGTTGTGGTGGGACGGCGTCAGCATCACCAACGACAACGTGTGGAACAACGCGGGGCTCGACACGGCAATCTTTACCGGCACACCTGGCACGGTCACGCTGGGCGCGCCAATCGTGGCCGGCTCGTTGGAATTCGACACCAGCGACGACGGCATCGTCGATCCCAGCGGATACGGACTGACGCTGGGCGGCGAATCGCCGACGATCACGGTCGCCGCCGACGCTGCCGCGTCGATTGCCGCGTCGATCCACGGCACCGGCAGCCTCGCGATCAACGGCGGTGGCATGCTGACTCTCACCAGCGCCAGCAACGACTACAGCGGCGGGACCGACTTGCAATCGGGCTACTTATCGGTGTGGAACGACGCAAATCTTGGCGCCACGACCGGCACCGTGACCTTCGACGGCGGGACGCTGTTGGCCGGGACCTTCAACACCGGCCGCGACATCGTCATCAACAACTCCGGAGGTACGTTCGATGTCGCGCGGACTTTCATCACGCTGCTGCCCGGCGACATCAGCGGCACCGGCACGTTGAATAAGACTGGCTTCGGCGAGCTGCGCCTGCTGAGCAGCAACTCGAATTTCACCGGCGACGTCAACGTGGAGAACGGCACCCTGCGCATCTACAGCATGACCGGCGGCCAGCTAAGCAACTACCTGGGCGCACTCAACGAGGCCAACAGCTACACGGTCCACAGCAGCGGCGTGCTGATCGCCGACGACTCGGCCATCGTCTCGAATAATCCGGTCGTCAACTTGCTCTCCGACACGGCCCCCATTTCGCTGCAAGGCGGTCAGTTGGAATTCATCAGCAGCAATGCCACGGGCAACAGCATCGTCACCGAGACCGCCGGCAACGTCACGCTCGATTTTGGCCTGTCGACAATCACCACCGATCGCTACGGAAGTGCGAATGCCTCGGGCGCGGTGTTCGCCCTGGGATCGCTCACGCAGACGACTTACGCCGCGACGATCAACTTCACCAATGTCGACGGCACGCTGGGCGTGGCGGGAAACAACCCGCAGATCACCTTCGCCACGGCGCCGAGCCTGAACAACGGCATCATCGGCGGCTGGGCACTGGTCAACACCAACGACTTCGCCAGCTACGACCCCACGAACGGCGTCGGCGCGTTGTCCACCAGCGGATTCATCGGCTACTCCTCGACGAACCTCACCAGCGCCGGCGCGACCGACAACGTGCTTGTGACCAACACGCCGTCGGCGGCGATCACGACGCGCACCGTCAACTCCATCAAGTGGAACACCACCACTGCCACAATGACGATCGCCTCGGGGGCCACGTTGACCATCGACTCGGGCGGCTTGTTGGCGGTCGGCAACGTCAACAAAACGATCACGCCTGCCTCGGGCACCGCGACCCTCTCGGCCAACGGCGGCGCGCTGTACGTTCACAACAACCAGGCGACGATCACGATCAACACGGTGATTGCCGACGGCGATATGTCGACGGCTTTGGTGAAAGACCAGGGAGGCACCCTGTCGCTGGCCGGTTCGACTGACAACCTCTACACCGGCGGCACCTGGGTGCTCGGCGGCGGTCTGACGACAGGCACGACTGCCGGACGAACGTACCTCGGCACGGGACCAGTCACCGTCGATCGCGCTTTGCTCACGCAAGGCAACACTGGCGCCACCAGTTCGCCGCTCGGCTACACCGTGATTGAAGGGGGGCAGGTCACGCTTAGCACGACGAGCTCCGCCTACACTGCCGCCGGCGACGTCTACAACATCAGCGCCGGCAGCGCGATCGCGGGGGCAGCCTCGGCCGCGGGCAAAGGCATCAACAGCCTTTCGCGCGTCGACTCCATGACCGGCGGCGGCCAGGTGGTACTCGCTCCCGGTGCGGTGGTCGCCAACACGGTTCAGCTCACCAGTGCGCTGAATCTCTCGACGGGGACGATCCAGAATCTCGGCACCGCTTCTGACTTGCTCTACGGCATTGCTGCCACGCAGAACAACGCCAACGGCAATGTGAGCATCGGCATCGGCACACCATTTTTCGGCGTGAGCACCGACCGCAGCAGCCGCGCCTGGGACCTGGGGACCATTACCATCACACCCGGCACGACGGACGTCGTGCTCCAGGCACTCGATTATTCGGATAGCACCGGCACGACCAACACCGCTGCGACGCTCACGTTTGGCAATGGCATCACTGCCAACGGACCGGTCATCAACGCCTCAAATGCCGTCAATGTTCACATCGCCAGCGGCATCATCGAACTGAACGACAATGATGCAACGTATGGCAACAGTTCGACGGCGCCGGTGACGTTCGTCGTCGATAACGGAGCGATTCTTGTTGGCGCGCAGGACAGCAGTCTTGGCAGCGGCACCGGTGTCGCCAATGTGGTGGTGAGCAACGGCGGCGTTCTCGAGCAGAACCCCACAAACAACGTCGGGACCGAGCTCAACGGCAATGTTGAGGTGCAAGGCGGCGGCGAGTTCCTTGCACAAATTACCAACGGCCTGACGGGCACCGGCCAGCTCACGTTCGATCCCGGCTCGATTCTGCAAATCAGCAACGTCAGCGGTTGGAGCGGCAGCCAGGCCGCGGCCGCGAACATCTCCGACGGCGCGATCGTGCGGCTGGCGGTCACCGGCTTCGGCGACCCCGATGCCCCGCTGCTGAGCACGTATTTCGACGGCAAGGGGATTTACGAGATCAATAACAACGTCGGTGCCGCGA
Organism: Pirellulales bacterium; assembly: GCA_036272935.1. Classification (GTDB taxonomy): domain Bacteria; phylum Planctomycetota; class Planctomycetia; order Pirellulales; family PNKZ01; genus DATAXP01. The sequence goes on from DATAXP010000143.1 coordinate 69,908, forward strand.
ATCCCACCGACCCAAACACGGTCATTCTCGCCCTCAACGGCGGCATCGTGACCAACGATAGCGCCAGCCGCACGTTCAGTGGCGCCGGCAACGGCATCGTCACGGTCGGAACGCTTGGAGCCACGTTGGCTGCTTCCAGCGGCACCTACATGAACTGGTACAACGCCACCGATCTCGGCAGCAACACGCTTACCATTGGCTCGAACAGCGTGATCGATGGCAACGCCAAGCTCGGCGAAATCCGCCTCGAAGGGACGTTCAGCGCCGCCGCCGGCGCTCAGATCGACATCATTCCCAACGCCAGCCTGCGCGTCTCGGTGGCCAACATTCTCGACGATTCGATCGTCGTAAATCTTCCCCTCGGCGCGCAACTGTACATGGATCAGCCCGACACGATCACCAACGTCGTCGGCGCCGGCACGCTCAGCGGCGACTCGCTGCTGACACTCGTGCAAAGCGGCGACTACAACCTTGATGCTCAACTTGCCGGCGTGAACGCCTCGTTCGGGATCGCGCAAAACGGCGGCGGCGCGATGACCATCACCAACCCCAACATTACCGGCTTCGGATCGATCGTCGCCAACAACGGAACCGCGCTGATCGGCCCCGGCATCGATCTCGGTGGAACCTACGCGCTGTCGGCCAACGCCTTGGGGGCCGGGGTCACCGCCACGGTCGACCTGAACGGCACCAGCCAGACGGTCACCGCCTTGACCTTTGCCGGCTCGACAACCACCAGCGCGCCGATCATCACCGGCGCCGGATCGACCATCACGCTGGCTGGCAACGTCACCTACACCAGCACCAACAATCCATTGGGTGGCCTGCTCAATGTGGCGACACTCGACCTCGGCGACGTCACGCGCACCTTCAGCGTCGGCGACAGCACCTCGGCCCCGGTCGATCTCGAAATCGATTCCCTCGTTCAAAGCTCCGGCGGGTTGACCAAGTCGGGCACCGGCTTGCTGCTGTTGACCAACACCGGCAACGACTACACCGGTCAGAACTGGATCCAGGCCGGCACGCTCAGCGTCGCCAGCATCGGCAACGACGGCGTGCAGAGCATGCTCGGCCAGCAAACCGGCAGCTTGTCGCCGATCCTGCTCGGCAGCGGCAGCAGCACCGGAGCCTTGCAATACACCGGTCCAGGGGAAGTGCTCACCCGCAGCTTCGACATGATGGGGACCACCGGCGGCGGCACGATCGATTCCTCGGGCACCGGTTCGTTGATCATCAACAGTGACTTGCTTGCCGACGGTGTCGGCAACAAGACGTTCAACCTCACCGGCAGCTACACCGGCGTGAATACGTTTGCCGGTGCGATCATCGACCCGGGGCCCACGAACTCCACGTCGCTTTCGGTCTCGACCTCCGGCACTTGGGTCATCAGCGGCAACGATTCGTACACCGGCACCACGATTGTCCGCAGCGGCACCTTGCAGCTTCAGGATGCCGGCTCGATCAGCGACGCCGCCACGACGGTGGTCGACGGCACGCTCGACCTGAATGGCATCTCAACGCAGATCACCAGCCTGTCGCTCGGCGGCACCGGCGCGGTTTCGACCAGCTTCCCCATCGTCTCGATCGGCACCGGCGGGACGCTGACGCTCGGCGGCAACGTGACCTACACCAACACGTCGAACCCCCTGGGTTCGCAAATCACCGGCGGCATGCTCGACCTGGGCGGAGCCACGCGCACCTTCAACGTAGGCAACAGCACCGGGGCGACCGTCGACCTTGAAGTCGACTCGCTCGTGCAAGGCTCGGGCGGCATCACGAAGACTGGCGCGGGAAGCCTGGAGTTGACCAACGCCGCCAACGACTACACGGGTCAGACTTGGGTCCAAGCCGGCACGCTGATTGTCACCGGCTTCGGCAACGTCGGCAGCGCCGGCGTGCTCGGCAATCAGCCCGACGCCGGTACCGCGACCATCAAGGTGGGCAACACGACGACCGCCGTCGGCCTGCAATACCTCGGCGCCGGCGAGATGACCGACCGCGTGATCGACTTGAGCGGCACCACCGGCGGCGCGTCGATCGACTCGTCCGGCACCGGCGCGCTGGTGTTTACCAGTGACTTCACCGCCAGCGGCAACGGCAACAAGACGCTCACGCTCACCGGCACCAACACCGCGCTCAACACCGTCGGCGGCGCGATCGTCGATTCCTCCACCGGCGTCACGTCGTTGGTCAAGGACGGCTACGGCACCTGGTTGCTGGCCGGCGACAACTCGTACTCCGGCAACACCAGCATCCAGTCGGGCATCCTGGCCATCGGCGGCGCTGCCGATCGGCTGCCGACAGGCACCACCGTGATCCTCGGCGACGGCACAACCAACGACAGCGGCAAGCTCGTGCTCGGCGACGGCACCACCGCGCAGAACCAAACGCTCGCCGGTCTGTCGACCGCCGGCACGGGGACCGACAATCGCGTGGTCGGCGGTGGACCGACGGTCGCCAACCTCACGGTCAATCTGCCCGGCGGATTCGACGAATACGACGGCTTCCTGGGAGGCAGCGGCACCTACGAGAACAACCTTTCGCTGACCGTCACCGGCACCGGCACGCTGCTGCTCACTGCCCCTGAAACTTACACCGGCGGCACGACGATCAATGGCGGCGGCCTGGTCCTCTCCAATACCGCCCAGGTGCAGGGCAACATCGTCGTCAATGGCGGCTTCGTCGATCTGGCTTCCCCCTCGAATTTGACGGGCGATATCGTCCTTGGTCCTGGCGGCGTGCTGCCGATCGACACCGATTCCGTCGGTAATGTGTCGCTGCTCGATCCCTCGTCGACCGGCGTTGTCGCGCTGAACTTCAACAACAGCACGCTCACCAATCTGAACGGCACCGACACGTTCCTCGGCGCGGTCGGCGATCGCATCTTCTCGTCCGCCACCTTCGATGCTGATCCCGACGGCAACTATCGGCTCGGCGGTGGCGCCCCGTGGGACAATATGGACACGGTTACCACCGGCGGTGGCGGCGGGCTGCTACAAATCGCCGCGGCTAACGTGCTCACCGGCGCCAACAACGTCATCATCGGCGATCCGAACATCGCCGGTGGCGGTAGCACCGTACAACTCACCGCCGCCCAGAATTACACCGGCACCACCACGCTCGATTACGGATCGTTGATCTTCTCGAACGTCAACGAGTTCGGCTCGCCGACGACCGTGGCGGGCAGCTTGATCCTTAACGGCGGCATCCTGCAATACAACACCGCGACCACGACCGATGTCTCCTCGCGACTCGCGATCGCCGACGGCGGCGGAATCAACACCAACGGCAACAACGTCACCTTCGCCACCGCGATCGGCAACACGGCGTCCGGCGGGACCGGCGGACTGGCAAAGCTCGGCCTCGGCACGCTCACCATGAGCAAGGCCAACACCTACGTCGGCGCAACGACCGTCGCCGGCGGCACTTTGAAGCTCGACTTCAACGCCTCCGCGGCGGCCACGACGGACATTCTTTCCAACGCCTCGAGCCTGGTGATGAGCGGCGGCGCGCTTTCGGTCAACGGCAAGGGGAGCACGAACGCGAACAGCCAAACCTGGACCGGCACCACGTTCGCCGAAGGGGCTTCGACTCTCACCACCAGTTTTACCGCCGCCACCAACGGCGCCGGCGGGCTGACGGTCGACCTTGGCACGCTCTCGCGCAACCAGGGTGCGACGGTCAACTTCGGTCAAGGCACCAACAGCAACGCAGCCAACACCACTTATGCGATCTCTTCAGGACCTGCCAGCTCGCTGCTCATCGACAACAACGGCACCGCCTACGCCACCTACAACCTCACCGATTGGGCCGCCGTCGATGCGACGGGCAGCCAGGTCGTCAGCGGCGCCAGCCTCTCGGGCTTCTACACCAACGCCAGCGGCACCACGCTGCTTTCGGGCAACGCCAACATTGTCGGCGGCAATGCCACCCTGTCCGACGACGACACCATCAGCAGCCTGCGCATGGACGACACCGCCAAGCGCACGCTCGACCTCGGCGGCAACACGCTGGTGACCGGTGGCGTGCTGTTTGCCGGCGTCACCGGCAACGCGATCACCGACGGCACGCTCACCGGCCCGTCCGGCAGCGACCTGACCGTGATCGCCAACAACACCGGCGACGCCACGATCAGCGCTGCCATCGGCGATAACGGCGGCACGGGACTCACCAAGGCCGGCACCGGCCGACTGTTCCTCACCAACACGACGAGCTCCTACCTCGGCCCAACCGTGATCGACGCCGGCATCCTGAACGTCGCCGGCACCATCAGCGCCGGCGTCAACGGCGCGTTGGGCAATGCCAGTGCCGACGCCAGCAACCTGATCATCAACGGCGGCACGCTGCAGGAAACCGAGTCGAGTGTCACCCGCACCTTCAGCCGCGACTTCAGCGTCGGCCTTGCCGGGGCCTCGATCGACTCGTCGATGGGTAGCACCAGCGCTTGGGACTTTAGCGCCAATGCTCCGATTGGCCTGATCGATTCCGGCGCCCGCACGCTTACCCTCACCGGCAGCAACACGTTCAATAACACCTTCAGCCTGAGCATCGGCGACAACGGCGGCCCCACCAGCCTGGAAAAGGCCGGCGCCGGCTTGTGGGATCTGACCGCCATTAACTCGTACACCGGCACCACGACCATCGCACAGGGCATCCTGCGCATCAACAACGCCGGCGCCTTGCCCGGTGGACTCGGCGCCTTGGACTCGAGCAACCTGAATTCGACCAACACCGGCGGCGGCAACCTCGACTTCGCCGCGATCGGCAGCAACACCGCGATCCTCGAACTCACCGCGGCCAGCGGCAGCTTCTATCGTTCGCTCGGCACCGGCATTGATCAGGTGCAGTGGACCGGCAACGGTGGCTTCAGTGCGATCGGCGGCGACCAGGTGGTCAATCTTGGCGGCGACATCGTTCCCGATCAGGTCACCTGGGGCTCGGGCAGTTTTGTCAGCAACATTCTCGACTTTGGCGACGGCGGCAACGGTGCTGCCGATAGCATGATCAACTTCCAGAACCCGATCGATCTCGGCAACAAGCTGCGGACGATCAACGTCGACAACGGCCGCGACGCGATTGATGCCGAACTGACTGGTACGCTCACCGGCACCGTGGGTGCCGGCCTTACCAAGTCCGGCGCCGGCGCGTTGTTGTTGAACGCCATCAACGATGCCACGACCGACTCCAGCTCGCCGATCACCGTCAACGCCGGCTACCTAGTGTTCGCCACTTCCGGCGCGATCCTCGGCTCGGGGCAGAACATCACTGTCAATGCCGGCGGCGGCGTGGTGCTCGAAGGGGCAACTGATGCTTCGCTGCTGATGAGCCGCTTGGTGAACACCAGCGCCGGCAGCCTTTCGCTCGACACCAGCTCAAGTGCCACCATCGACTTCACGAACTTCGCCAACCTTAGCCTCGGGGCGTTCAGCAACGTCGGTGGCACGCCGATCTATTTCACGGGCGACATCATTCCCAATTCCGAAACCTACCGCCTCGGCTCCGCCAACTCGGGTAGTGCGGTTTCCGGTGGGGGCGGCCCCTTGAACTTCAACGGCAATTACCTGGTGTTGCCCAACGCACAGACATTGACCGACGACGGTAGCACGCCACGTTCGCTCGTCGAAGGGGCCGGCTATCTGTTGCTCCAGAATTGGAACGACTTCAGCGGCGGCACCACGCTCACGGCCGCAGGCACCATTGGCATCGGCAACGACTACGCGCTCGGCTCCGGAACCCTCACCTACGGCGCCAACGTCACCATCGCCATCGGTTCGCTCGATGGCGACCACACGATCGCAAACAGCATCGTCGAAACCGGCACCGGCAGCTTCATCATCAATGGAAATCTGGTGAACGACGGCATCCCCAATGCCGGCGGGCTCACCTTCCTCGGCTCGTTCGATCTGAACGGCCAAACCGGGCGTGCGATCTACATCCGCTCGCCCGGTAATGCCATTTTCCTTGGCGACGTGACCGACGGCGCGAATCTGAACCTCGACGTCAGCACCGCGGGCACATACAGCTTCTTGACGCTGCCGACCGATGCGGTGGCCAAGGACATCAACGGTATTATTCAGGGGCTTAGTAGCACGCTGATCATCGATTCCGCGGGATCGCTCGGTACTATTCCTACGACGCCAACCACGGTGCTCACCGTCAATAGTTCGACGCTCGAAGTGCAGCCAGGCACACCCGCGGTCGCGCTCGATCCGAACCAGAACATCTCCATTTCCGCCAACACTTCGACGATTTTCAACACTCCCGGCGGCCCATTGGTCGGCAACTCGACGCTCACCATTCCGGGCGTCATCGCCGGCGGTGGCACCGGCGTGTTCACCAAGAACGGCCTCGGCACCTTGGTGCTGCAAGGCGACAACACCTTCACTGCCAAGAGCGTGCTCATCAACGGCGGCACGCTGCAGCTCGATTTCTCCGCCGCCAACAGCCCAACCAGCAACATTCTCGCCGCCGCCTTCCCGGTCACGCTCGGCGCAGCGACCGGCGGAGGCGGCGGAACGCTCGCCATTACCGGCGCCGACGGCGCAGCCAACTCGCAAGCTTTCGGCGACCTGACGATCGATGGCAAGGAGAACGCCATCAACGTCGCGGCTGGCGCCGGCGGGACGGTCACCGTCACCTTGGGCAACACGTTTACCACCACGCTCGGCGCAGTTCTGCAAATCACCTCAGACGCCGGCTCCACGATCGCTTCGGGCGCCGGAACGCCGAGCCAGATTCTGCTCGACGCCGGCGGCAACGCCTACGCCACGTTCAACGCCAGCGACTACGCAGCCGAAAATTCGACCGACAGCGCGATCGTGGCCGGCTCGAGCATTGCCGGGTTCTACACCCCCAGCACGCTCACCACGCTCGGCGGCAACGCGGATGTCGTCACTAACGTGGCCCTCGGCGCTTCGACAAGCGTCACCAGCTTGCGATTCAACGATTCGAGCGATGACCGCACCCTCACGCTTGGAGCGACGCTCAACACCGGCGGTATTTTGGTCACGCCGAATGTCGGAGTTAACGCCTCGCTGATCACCGGCGGCACGCTGATGGGCACCGGCGGTTCGCTGAAGGAACTCGACATCATGCAGAACAATCCGCTCGGCTCGCTGACGATTGCCAGCGTGATCGCCGACGATACCACCGCCACCGCCCTGGTCAAGGCCGGTGTCGGCGACCTGGTGCTTAGCGGCGTGAACACCTACACCGGGGTCACGTACTTTAACGGCGGAACAATCGAAGTCGCCTCGATGGCCAACGGCGCCGCCGCCAGCCCCTTGGGTAAGGCGTCGAATGCGGGCGGCAACTGGGTCTTCACCGGTGGCGCCCTGCGCTACAACGCCGCCGGCAACGCCACGACCGATCACGGCGCCACATTCGACAACGTCAGTGCCATCGAAGTGACGCAGTCCACCTCGACGCTCACCCTCTCCAGCACCACCTCGCAGTTGACCGGCCAGGCCGGTGTCGTCGGCATCCTGCAAAAGACCGGCGACGGCACGCTCGTGCTCGGCGGCACCGGCAGCGATACGAACCTGTCGGTCGAAGTGGTCGCCGGCACCTTGGACCTGGGCAAGAACTCGAACACCGCGTACGCCGTCTCCGGCGGCGCCGGCGGAGCGGCGTTGATTGTCGACAATGGTGCGACGGCCGTCGTCACCGGCACCGGCGGCCAACAAGTGCTCACCAGCAGCAGCGTGGTGGTGAGCACCGGCGGCACGTTCGACTTCAACGGCTCGACCCAAACTTTCGACGGCCTGGCCGGCGGCGGCACCGTCACGAATGACAACGCATCGAACACTGGGCTCATCATTCTCGGAGCCAACAACGACGCCAATATCTCGCAATACTCGGTCGCGGCGGCCAACGCCGGCGTTGCGACCACGGGACTGAATAATTTCTCGGGTGTCATTGCCGATGGCGCCTCGCCGATGGGCCTGATCAAGATCGGCGCCGGCACACAGATCCTCAGCGGGCTCAACACCTATTCGCAAGACACGGATATCGTCTCGGGTACCATCCAGCTCGGCATTGCCGATGCGCTGCCCAGCGGCGCAGGCGCGGGGAACGTCGTCATCACCAACAACACGGTCGGCGGCCTGCTCGTTCCCGGCACGCTCGACCTGTCGGGATTCGACCAGACGGTCAACGGCCTTTCGGGCTCCGGCGGCCTCGTGACCAATAGCGCCTTGGCCACCACCGCCACGCTCACCGTCGGCGCGACGGATGCGACGAACACCTTCGACGGCACCCTGCAAAACGGATACACCAACGCCATCCTGGCCCTATCGAAGATCGGCGCCGGCACGCTGACGCTGACCGAAAACAACCTCTACACCGGCATCACGACGATCAACGCCGGCACGCTGGCCCTGGCCGGCGCGGGCTCGATCGGCACGTCGAGCGCGATCAACGTGCTGGCCGGCGCGGCGTTTGATGTCACTGGCCTTACGGCACCGGCGCTGAACCTCGGACAAACGCTCGAAGGTACCGGCACCGTCTACGCCACCGACGTCGGCTATACGATCAACGGCACGCTGAGCCCCGGCGACGTCGCCACGACCGGCATCGGCACGCTGAATGTGCTGGGCGATCTGACGCTCGGCTCCACGGCCGCCAGCAACTTCAAGCTCGGCAGCGGAGCGAACGACTCGGTGGCCGTCACCGGCAACTTGAACCTCGGCGGCTCGCTGAACTTGCTCGACAACGCCGGCGCCAACGGCCAAGGAAGCCTCGGCCCGGGACAATACCAGTTGTTCACCTACACCGGCACCGATTCCGGCGCGTTCGCCTCGGTGAGCATTTCAACGTCGGCCACGTTGCATCCCAACGTGGTCAACGACGTGGTCAACCACGCCGTCGATGTCGACATCTATCGCCTCGCCAGCGCCGCGTCCATCGCCAATCCCGGGTCGGCCAACTATCACGTCGGCGACGTGGCATCGCAGGCGATCACGATCCAGAACACCGCTGCCGCCGACGGTTTCAGCGAGAAGCTCGACGCCACGTTCGGCCCCACCAGCGGCGCTACGACCAACGGCGGATCGGTGTCGCTGCTGGCCGCCGGCAATTCCGATTCGACCAGCATGCTCGTCGGCGTCGACACCAGCACGCCCGGCGCCGCCACCGGCACGGTGTCGATCAATCTCGCCAGCGACGGCACCGGCACCAGCGGCTACGGCAGCACCAGTCTCGACTCGCAAACCGTTACCGTGTCGGGCAACGTCTACGCCTTCGCCGCCACCAACGACCTGCCGACGACCATCAATCTTGGCAACATCCACGTCGGCGAAAGTTTCGGCACGCAAACCATCTCGATCAGCAACTCGGGCATCGGCGGCGTGGACTACACCGAAGGGCTCTCGGCGGCGGTCGTCACCATCTCCGGCGGCGCCTCGAGCAACAGCGCCTCGTTCAGCGATCTGCGCGTCGGCGATGCGGCCAACACCTCGCTCGTCGTCGGCCTTGGCAATGCCGACACCAACGACGCCGGCAACGTCACCGGCACCGTCACCGTCGCCCTCACCTCCAGCGGCGTGATCGACGGCCTGGGCGATACGTCGCTCGGCACCGAGAGCATCACCGTGCTGGGCTCGGTCTACACGGGCCAGGGCGTGTGGAACACCAACGGCGGTGGAAGCTGGGCGACGTTCGCCAACTGGACCGGCGACGGCGGCGCGCCTGGCCTCGACCCCAACTACACGACCGGCGATGCCGCGACGTTCGGCAACGCCTTGGGGGGCGGCTCGGCATTGATCACGCTCGACGGCGTGAGCCCCAGCATCAGCACGCTCACGTTCGACAATGCCACGAGCAGCTACACGATCGCCCAAGGCACCGGCGGCACGCTGCATCTCAACAGCATCACCTTTGCCGCCGTGAACGTCAACGCCGGCTCCGACACGATTAGCGCACCCTTGGCCCTCGACGCCAACACCACGTTCACGATCAACGCTTCGACCGACGCTTTGACACTCTCGGGGGGCGTGAACGGCACCGGCTCGCTGACCATGCAAGGCGACGGTACGCTCGACCTGGCCTCGACCAACAGCTTCACCGGCGGAGTGACCGTCGCTAGCGGCCTGCTCAACGTGTTTGCCGACCAGGCGCTCGGCACCGGCGACGTGACGGTGAGCAACACCGGTACGCTGGCGTTCAACAACGTCGGCAACTACACCGGCACCAACTCGCTGATGATCTACGGCGGCTCAAGCACTCCGGCGCTGTTGTTCACCGGTGCGAACAGCTTCGGCGGCAACATCACGGTCGCCACGCTTGCCGGCAACACCATGAGCACCATCGACTTCGCCGCCGGCAGCACCACCACCTTGGCCGGCACGCTCACCAAGGACGGCACCACGCTGCACCTGTACAGCGACGGCGCCGATGTCACCATTGCCGGCACGATCGCCGGACTGTCGGCCGGAAGCGACGTGATCTTCGCCGGCAACACCGTGACCACCAGCAACTACACGCTCGCCTCGCCGGCCAATTACAACGGCCCGACGTACATCACCGACGGCAGCACGTTATTCCTGGGGGCCAGCAACGTCCTGCCGGGCAACAGCACCTATGCCGCCAATCCGCGCACCGACATGACCCTCACCACGTCGTCGTCGCTAGGCTCGGTGTTCAACCTCAACGGCTTCAGCGACACGATCCGCTCGCTGGCCGGTGATACCAACGCCGTCGTCACCGGCACTGCCGACAGCACGCTCACCATCTCGCCGACCTCCGCCGGCTCGACGGTCTACAACGGCGCCATCACCGGCGGCATGAGCCTGGCCTTCAACGGCGTCGCCGAGAGCGGCCAAATTCTTACCGGCCCGGAAACCTACGCCGGCTCGACCACCGTCTACGGCGGCGCGTTGCTCGTCAACGGTTCGATGTCGGGCGGCGGCGTGGTGACCATCAACAGCGATTCCAGCGGCGCGAACCCCGGCATCTTCGGCGGCACCGGCATGGTCAGCAACGCAGTGGTCGTCTCGGGCGGCCCGAGTGTTGCCGATAATGCCGTGATCTCGCCGGGCAACGCGATCCCGGTACTCGATATCGCCGGCAACACGAACGGCGCCACCGGCATGCTGACCGTCGCCAATTATCTAACAATCAACGGTACCTACCTGTGGGATCTCGACGTCAGCAATCCCGATCCAACTGCCGGGAACTACGATCAGATCAACCTGGCCGACAACCGGCTTTCGTTGGGAAGCACCTCGGCGCTTGATCTGAACTTCCTCAACGGCACCGGCCCGACGAACGACGCCTTCTGGGACGACAGCAAGCACACCTGGGACATCATCACCGGCCTCAACGCGCTGGCCGATAATGGCACGCTGGGCATGCCCGGAGCGTTCGGCAATCTGCTCAACGGCGATTACGCCGGCCTCGGCTCGTTCAGCGTCAGCTACACCAATACCGATGTGCTGCTGACCTGGAACCCCGCAGCCGTGCCCGAACCAGGCAGCCTGCTGCTCGGCGCACTCGCCGCCGCGGCGGGCCTCGGCGGCTGGCGCCGGCGGAAGAGCGCGGCGAGCAACGACGACGAGGCATCGCAAACTGCCTAGCACCGCTGTGACCGGTGTCGAGGGCGATTGTCGTGACCATGCTGGCGGCATAGGACCGCGAAAAGACGAAACTCATAGCCCCGAGCGCGAGCGAGCGGTGCTGGGCGCGGCCGAAGTAGCAATGTCCAACACCGCTCGCTTGCGCTCGCGGCTAGGAATCGCGGTCGCATTCGTTGCGACAGCGGTTGCATCGTGCTGTCGCGCTCGGGGCTAGGATGCTTTTTGGCAACGCGACCTGTTCGCAAGAAGCTGCTCGCGCTTCACGGCCTGACGAGGTACATGCGCTCCCCCATCAACTGCGGCTTGCCGGGTGACGGTTGCGGCGCGGCGACGCGCGGCCGTGCGCCTCCCTGAACGTCGCGCGCTTGGCGCAACATTGCCAACAGGTTCTCCACCTGCTCGTGTACTTCGCGGGTTTGCGAGACGATCAATGCCGAGCCGAGCGGAAATTGCTTGATCGATCCCGCGCCGCCAACGTCGGACCAGGTTTGCGGCACCACCGAGCCGGTGATCGCGTCGATCAATGTGCAGTAATCCTCGGTGACGTAAGTCGGAAACTCGAACTCCACCAGATCGCGAACCGGGTACACGCGCACAACGGTCGTCAGGTCGGCCACGGTGCGCGTCGTAATCAGTATCGATCCGTCGCCTCGCGCCAGCCATGTCAGTTCCGCCGGCGTCGATCGCAGAATATCGCTCAAGGCCGTGCCAATGCTCACGGCTGTGGCCGAGTAATCGATCGGATGGTCGGTGGCGAGTGTCCCTTCGCTCCAGCTCTTGGCGTCAACAACAATCGTGAAGCTGGTCAACCCGCCGAAGTAAGCCAGCACATCCGTCAAAGGGACGTTGGAGAGCTGCACCGAGCAAGGTGCGGCCAGCGCCGCACGGAACCGCCGCTCGACGGCAGCTTCGCCGCTCGCGCTGAACACAGCCACGTCCGCCGTATGGGCCTGCGGGTCATCGATCGTCTGCGCGCCCCGCGCCGCCGCCGCCATCACAATACTCACGGCTGCCGTCGATCGAACGGCCCAAAATGCACTGAAAAGGATCGCTTTCATAACGTTGCTCCACGTGAAGACCCGATAGCCCCGAGCCTACGACGATCCGCGTGCCGCGGCAAGCAATGCGGTGCATTGCCGCAACGGGTGAACTAGAATCGCCGATAGTGAGCCATCGGAGCTACGCGAGCGTTCGCTCGCCGTCGATGGCCAAAATCAGGCTCGACCCCGAGGGCACGGCCATGCTTTTCCGTCGCTCGCTGCCGCCTTGCGCGATGTTCACCTGGATCGTCCTCGGCTGCTCCGCCCGAGCTGCCGAAGAGGCGAAGCCCGTGCTGCCGCTGTCGCGGGTTGTCATGTTCACCTCGGGCATTGGTTACTTCGAACACTCTGGGTCGGTCGAAGGCGATCAGCAAGTTCAGCTTCCGTTCAACGTCGGCGATGTGAACGACGTGTTGAAGAGCATCGTGCTGGAAGACGGCGGCGGCGGAAAAATCTCGGCGGTCACCTATGCCGCCAAGGACCCTCTCAGCAGAACGCTCCGCACCTTCGCGATCGATCTGACCCGTGAGCCGACGTTGGCCGACCTGCTGCGGCAGGTGCGTGGTGAAAAGATCGAGGTCGAGACGCGCGAATCCGGTCAAGGGCAGCGGCTGGTCGGCTCGATCGTGGGCATCGAGCGGCGCACGATGCCCGGCCCCAAAGAGACGTTCCTGCCGCTCGACGTTTTGAACCTGTCGAGTGAGAGCGGACTGCGCAGCGTGACGATGGACTCGATTGTTTCGATCCGGCTGGTCGACCAGGAATTGAATGCCGACCTGCAAGAGGCCCTGGCCACCTTGGCCAAGGCACATGCCACCGACCAGAAAACCGTCACGCTCGATTTTCGCGGCAAGGCCAAGCGCCGGGTGCGCGTGGGATACGTGCTCGAATCGCCATTATGGAAGACGACGTATCGGCTGGTGCTCGACAGCGACGGCGCACCGCTGCTGCAAGGCTGGGCAATCGTCGAGAACACGACGGAGCACGACTGGGATCGCGTGAGCATGGCCTTGGTGAGCGGCCGGCCGATCTCGTTTCAGATGAACCTGTATCAGCCGTTCTATGTCGCTCGACCCATGCTCAGTCCGGAAACCTATGCCACGGTGAATTCGCAGACGCACGGGCAAGACCTGGCTGAACAGGAGGCACTGTTGCGGCAGCAAGCGGCGCTGGGCGCTCACATGGCAGGGCAGAAGCCGGTGCGTTCGACAATCGCTACGCTCCCCAGCGGGCTCGGCGGCGGCATGGGAGGCATGGGTGGAGGCATGGGTGGAGGCGGCTTTTTTGGCGGGCCGATGACACTCGCTGCCAAGGGCGAGCCGATCAATCCCGCGCAGGGCGTCGCCACCGCTGCCACGGCCGACGACGTGGGCGAGCTGTTCCGTTACAGCATCGATGAGCCGGTAACATTGCCGCGGAACCAATCGGCGATGCTGCCGATCGTCAACGAGACGATCACCGGCGAGCGCCTGTCGCTGTACAACCCCGCGACGCACTCGAAGCATCCCCTGAATGCCGTGAAGCTCAAAAACACGACGACGCTGCACTTGATGCAAGGGCCGATCACGGTGTTCGACGGCGGCGAGTACGCCGGCGACGCGCGGATCGAAGACGTTGCCCCTGGCGCGGAACGGCTGGTCAGCTACGCGCTGGATTTGGACGTCGAAGTGGCTCCCGAGACGCGACCCAGTGTCGAAGAGTTGGTCGCGGTGAAAGTCGCCAAGGGAACGGTCGTCACCACCAGGCTCGAGCGCCGTGAGCAGCGATATCGCGTGAAGAATGCTTCGACCAAGCCGCGGCGTGTGTTGATCGAACAGGCGGTGCAACGCGATTGGCGGCTTGCCAAACCGGAGAAGCCAGCCGAGCAAACGAGCGATCGCTATCGGTTCGCCGTCGAGGCTGCGCCAGGCAAGACGGCTGTCCTGGCAGTCGAGGAACAGCACGAAGTTGTCGCTCAACAGGAGTTGGTTGCCGTCGATTCCAACCTGTTGGGCGTTTATCTACGATCGAAGCAAGTGAGCCAACGGGTGAAAGACGCCATCGCCGAGTTCCAGCAGCGCTCGACGGCGATCAGCGAGGTCGCCGATCGGCGATCGGGGTTGCTTAAGGAACTGGCCACGATCGACACGGAACAAGGACGCCTGCGCGAGAACTTGAAGGCACTCGATCGCTCGCGCGACTTGACGCTCTACGTGCGCTACATTCGCAAGTTCGAGCAACAAGAGGACCAGATCGAATCGCTGCGCGCGAAAACCCAAGCGCTGACCGACGAGGAGCACAAGCTGCGTGCAGAACTGGCGGATTTTGTCGCCGCCCTGGACTTACAATAGGCAACTGTCGGCGGCAAAAACTCACGGCGCCGCGGGCACGGGCGGCTGCACGTCGCCGGCCGGGCGGATCGATTCGTCCATCGTCATCACGTACACCGCCATCGCCAGCAGCATCAGCAGCACCGGAATCCACAGGCCCGGGTGCAGCAGCCAGTGCCGGTCGCGTTTTGGTTGTGGGTGCTTTTTTTGATCGTGCATCATGATCTGAAATCCCTAAAATGGAGAGCGTTTTCCCGCCACGCGAGCCGGCCGATCGCCGCTCGTTCGGCCACGGTGATCCGCGCTCAGAGCGGATCGATCGCTTTGAATCTCAGAGCGAATGGTTCGCCGCAAGTCAACGTTTTTCAACGTATTTTCCTCACCGCGGCGCATCGTTGCTCGCCACCACACTTTGCGTCTCGGTATTTTCGGCTTGAGGTGTCTAATGAAACGAATCGGTCGTCGCAAGCCATTTTGCTCGCACGCCGCCGGGCTCATGGCGGCGCACGATCAGTGATTTCTCGCTGGCGGTAGTATTTTAGCCCCGGAATGAAAAAGCTGGCGGCAGCCACGATGCCGAACAGCGAGATGCCCCACGGCAGATTCGTTCGCTCGAACCAGGCCATTACTAGCGCCGTCGTGAACAGCGCGATCGCCTGCACGTAGAACGCTCCGCTGAGCATGCCCGCCTTCACCAGGAACACGCAGCCGCTGATCAGCCCCAGCACCGGCGACAGCCGCAGCACCGGTTCGCCCAGCAGCCACTCGACCGGGAACAATAGCGCGATGCTCGCCATGCTGCCGGCCCACACGTGGGCGATCTGCCGCTCGACGAATGTCACCGGCCCGGCACGCCGCCGCAACGCCCAGAAGATCGCGGCCCAAGTGCCCAGCCCCGCGACCCACAGAGCTGCATAGGGCCAGCGACTCGTCACGCCGCGCCATTGCATCGCGTTGGTCACCAGGCACAGCACCAGCAGCACCAGGCTGTGCCACATCCAGAGCAGCCCCCAGCTTTCGAGTACCGTGGCGTGGTGCGTCTCTCCCATCCACCGGGCCCAAATCTGTGCGAACTGGCCCGAGCGCGCCGCGATCGGCTCGTCGGCGAGATACGCACGCAGATCGTCGGCCAGCGCCTGCGCGCTGGAGTAGCGCAGGTCGGGAGGTTTTTGCAGGCACTTCAGCGCGATCATCTCCAGAGCACGGTCGGCGTGCGGATTCAACAGCCGCGGTGGCAGCGGCTCTTGTTCCAACACCATCAGGACCGTTTCCATCGCGGTCGCCCCTTGGAACGGCGGGCGGCCGGTGAGCATCTGGTACAGGATCGTGCCGAGGCTGTACACATCGCTGGCCGGCCCGACCTGGCCGCGGCTGCCCGCTGCCTGCTCGGGAGCCATGTACGTGGGCGTGCCGAGGACCGCGCCGGAATGGGTGAGCGTGCTGTCCTGCTCGACGCGTTTCGCCAAACCGAAATCGGCGACCAGTGGCCGGCCGCTCTCGTCGATCAAAATATTCGAAGGCTTCAGATCGCGATGGAGCACGCCCTGACAGTGGGCGGCGTGGATCGCCTCGCACACCGGCAGCAGCAGCTCGGCCACCTCGCGTGGCGGCAACGGTCCATCGGCCAGCCGCCGGGCTAGCGTTGTGCCGGCGATATACTGCATGGTGAAGTACGGCTGGCCGTCGTACTCGCCGACTTCGTACACCGGCACGACGTGCGGATGGCTGAGCCGTGCGGCAGCCAGCGCCTCGTGCCGGAACCGCGACAGCTCGTCGGCGGGCGCCGCGCTGCCGAAGCGCACGCGCTTGAGGGCCACTTCGCGCTCCAGCCCGCGATGCCGCGCGCGATACACCACGCCCATCCCGCCGCGCCCCAATTCCTCGAGCAATTCGTAATCGCCGAATAGGGTGGCCGTTTGATCTTCGGCAAACGCCGCGTCCGCCAATCGATCCACGAGCAGCATTGCCTGCCACAACTCGCGCAGTTCATCGGCTAGGTCGGGATGCTCGGCCGCGAGCCGTTCGACCTCGGCCGCAGAGCCAGCGCCGCTGGGCAACTCGCTGAGCAGCGCCGCCAGGCGCTCGTCGCGAGCCGCGTTGGGTGTTGCTGCCGTCGGCTCGACCTTCGAATGCGATCGGCTCATGTCGCCCCGCTGGCCGAGGGGACTTCGTCGAGCAGCGATCGCAGGCGGCGCACTGCCCGCAGGTAGCGCATGCTCGCCGCCGGGTCGCTGAGCCCCAGCGCCTGGGCGGCCTCGTGGTTCGACAATTGCTCGAAGTGCCGCATTTCGACGATCTCGCGATCGGCATCGTCGAGTTGATCGAGCGCCGCACGGAAGCGGGCCTCGAGTTCCTGCCGCAGCACGGCAGCCGCGGGGGTCAGCTCGCGCTGGTCGCGCAATTGAGCCGCCAGGTCGACGGCCGATTGATCGGCGAACTCCGGCCGCGACAAGCTTCGCTGCCGCGTCACGCTGCGCCGGCCGGCGGCGTGATGTCGGCGATGAGCATCGATCAGCCGATCACGTGCGATCTGCCGCAACCAAAGATGAAACGGCATCGGCGGGCGCTGGAGATAATCGGGGAGCCGTCGATTGGCTTCGAGTAGGGCATCCTGCACAATGTCGCTGGCATCAACGCGCCCCTGGATCGCCCGGTCCATCCGTAGTGCCACGAGCTTGCGCAAGGCGGCGCGGTGGCGATCAAGCAACTCGTCGCGCGCCTGCACATCGCCGGCCCTGGCTGAGACGATCAGCTCCTGCGTTTGATCCGAATCGGGCCACATTGCCGCCATTGTACCTGAGGCAGCCGCTCACGCGCCCAGCAGCGCCGCGATCGGCACGCCGCCGTCGGTGATCGGCACGGGGCGCGGACCGTCGTACAGTTCGTGTGCCGGATCGATCCCCAGGGCGGCGTGGATCGTGGCGTGGAAATCAGCGACGCTCACCGGGCGCTCGACCGGGATCTTTGCCAACTCGTCGGTCACGCCGTAGGCACCGCAGTGTTGCAGGCCACCGCCGGCCAGAACCAACGAGAACGCGGTCCCTTGGTGTCCGCGGCCTCCGCCGCCATCGAACGCCGCAGGCCGGCCAAACTCCGTCGCTACGACGATCAACGTCTTTTCCAGCAGCCCTTTGTTCTCTAGGTCGACGATCAGCGCCGCTAGCGCCGTGTCGAGCTCCTGGATGAGCGCGTGCTGCTTGAGCTGCCCTTCGTTGTGCGTGTCCCAGCCGGTGCCGTTAAGGAAGTTCAGGTTGTGCGACACCTCGATGAACCGCACTCCCGCCTGCACCAGACGCCGGGCGAGCAAGCAGCGCTGACCGAACTCGCCGCCGTACGAATCGCGCACCGCGCCCGGCTCGTCGGCCAAGCGGAAGTTACGCATGAACTCCGGACCGGCCAGCCGTAACGATTCCCGCTGCGCGCTGGCATAGTCGGCGGCGATCGACCCTTCGGCCAGCCGCTTCTCCAGCGGAGCAAGCAATCGTTGCCGCTCGGCCATGCGGTCGTTGGTAACGAACTCCGGCAGCGTGAACCCGGCGGGGCCGGCCGAGGTGTCGGTCAAGTAGACGTACCCGTGCTTCGGGCCGAGAAACCCCGGCCCGCGGCTAACATTCGGGTAGCCGATGAGCATGTAGGCCGGCACTTCCGGGTTCGCGGCGCCACGTTGATGGGCGACGATCGAGCCGATCGACGGGTAAACAATGTTGCCACTAATCATGCGGCCGGTGTGCACCAGGTTGGTTGCGAAGGCGTGTTCGTCGACCACGCGATGGTTCGCCGTGCGGACGATCGTCAGTCGATCGACCAACGGTGCCGTGCGGGCGAGATGCTCGCAGACCTGCACACCGGGGACCGCAGTATCGATCGCCGCGTAATAGGAACCAGGCCGCTTGGGACTGGCCTTTGCGTCGCCGAGGGCCTTGGGGTCGAACGTGTCGATCTGGGCCATGCCGCCGCCGAGCCAGAGGAAGATGCAATGCTCGGCCTTGCCGGCGCGGCGAGTGGACGAAGCGATTGCCGGCGCGCTGAGCATCGAACCGGCCAAAGGGGCCGCTGCGGCAAGCTGCAAAAAGGAGCGGCGTTTCATGCGATCACGCGTTTCGTGCAATTACGGTGCGAACACAAACTCCGGGGCATTGACCAACGACCAAACAACATTCTCCAACCGATCACGCCACGCTGGATCGAGCCGCTCGGTCGGCGGGTCGCCGCGACGCGCTTCGATCTCTTCCTGCTGCCGCAGCAGCGTGGCATCAGGCTGCAAATGGTTCGACCACGAAACGTAACGGCGCGGCTGTCGCGGCTCGGCCGTCGCGATGACTGGCGGCTCGCGCCGACGCTTCTCGTAGCCAGGACGTAAGTAATCGACAATCCTGGTGCGCTCGTCGGCCGTCGGCTGCCGCGTGAGCATGCGCAAGTACAACATGTCGATAAAGTCGTCGAGCGATACGTCATCGAGCGCCAGGCGCGTGATGCCGTGATCGTCGCTCAAGCGCGTGAGCCAGATGCTCATCGTGCCGTTGGCCAGGATGGCCGGCTGCAAGGCATTGGGGGCTTCGTCGCGCGTGCTCGCCGGGTCTTGCCGAGCGCCGCGCCAACCGAACGCTTGCAATACGTCGCAAACTGCTTGCACGCGCGGTAGCGAAAGGCTGGGGCGATCGCGCTCGTTCGACGTCGAGGTGAGCATCCAAGCTCGGGTGGGACGACCGAGCGTGATCGAATTCTTTAGATCGCGGCGACCATCGACATCGAGGTTCACTTCCTCGACGTGGAACGGCTTGTCCGTGGCTACGAAGAGCGAATCGACAATTTGCTCGGCCGCCAGGCGGCGCGGCGCGCGGGCCGCCAACAGCGGTGACGGCTGCCGCAGTGTCGGGTCGACAGCTCGTTGATAGGCATGCGAGGCCAGGATGAGCCGGGCGATTGGCTTGAGCTTGTAGTCGTTGCGGACCAACTCACGGCCGAGCCAGCGGAGCAATTCAGGATGCGACGACGTGCCACGCTCCCAATCTTCCACCGGATCGACGATCCCGCGGCCGAGCAGCCGTTTCCAAAGCCGATTGACGATGACCTGGGCGAAGCGTTCGTTCTGCGGCGCGGTGATCAAGCTGGCCAGCCGATCGCGCGGATCAGTGGGATCCTCGGCCAACGAGTCGGCGAGCCGTTCGTCGCAGAGTTGCGGAAACGGCCAGACCGGTTCCACCTTGGTCCCGGGTTTGAGTGTCACTTGAATCAACGGCACGCGGCCGCCGGCACTAAGTTTATCGAGGGCAACGCTGCTGGTCTTGGGCACCTCGACCGGCGACTTGGCCAGCAGGGCCGCGAGTTGGAACAGATCCTGTTGCTTGCTCGCATGGGCCGGGGCGTCGTGGCAGCGGGCACACTTCATCTCGACCCCGAGGAACGCCGTGCTGACGATCGTCCCCTTGGCGGCGAAGGGAGCATCGTTCTGCGAGGCGACGGCAAACCCGGCAGGTCCGCCGAACCGCTCGCTGCCACGCATACGGACCAACTCGGTCGCGAACAGGTCCATCGGCTTGTCGTCGATCAGCGACTCATAAATCCACCAGCGGAACGGCCCGGTGTTGTTCAAGGTGGGATTGAGGATATTCGGGTTCTCGGCAAGCACGTCTTGCCAATAACCCATCCATTGATCGGCCCAGCGCGGGTCGGCCAACAAACGATCGATCACGTGCTCGCGGCGCCGCGGCGACCGATCGGCCTGGAAGGCGCGAATCTCGTCGAGCGTCGGCACAACGCCGACCGTGTCGAGCGTGACGCGGCGCAAGAAAGCCAGGTCGTCGCACAGCGGGGCCAGCTCGACGCGGTCGAGTTTGAACTCGGGCCAGGTGGCGCCTTGCACGATCCAGCGCCTGAGTACGGCGACTTGCTCCGCCGTGAGTCGTTCGCCTTTCGGCGGCATGACGATGTCGGCGTCGGTCGAAGCAACGCGATCTAATAGCGGGCTCTTCGATGGTTGGCTGGGGACGATGGCTGCGTCGCCTGAATCGCCGCCGCGAAGTGCACCGGGGCGCGAGTCGAGCCGCAGCCCCGATTGCGCAGCGGTCCCTTGATGGCAGCTCAGGCAGCGGGCCTCGAGGATCGGTTGCACGTCGGCGAAAAAGTCGACGCCTCCGTTCGTCGCGACCGACGCTTGCTGCTTCGCTGCTTCCAGGCGCGCGGCAACGAAATGATCGATGGCGTTCTGGGCGGGATAATTCTTCGGCAGCTTCGGAATCGCGATTTCCGAAGTGTCGGCAAGCCACTGGCGTGCCGCTTCGCGGCGGCGATGCCAATACTTTGCGTGCGCGGCCCGCTGCCGCTCGCGCGACGAATGATTCATTTGCTCGATGGCTTCGCACCGCTTCGCTGCGTACCTGGGCCATGCGGCGTCGGTATAGGCGATGACGCCTTGTGGGGACAGCAGTTCCCAACCCTCGCTGCCGGCCGGCGAGATGGCGACGACCGTCTCACCAAGTTCCGGCCGACGCTTCGCCTTCCCTACCGCGCCGCCGATGATCGTCTCGAACACAACGAAGTGCTCGCCGCCGGGTGTGTCGAACCATGTCCAGTCTTCCAACTCGCCGGCCGGTGCGAAGCGAAAATCGGCGCCGAGATTGAGATAGTCCTCGACCGGCTTGACCTTCTGATGGCCGCCGCCGTCGCCCGTCTGGAAAGGCGTGCTGAGTACTCGTCGACCATCGATCGTCAGGCGTGAGGCGCTGCGAGCGCGCAGCAGCAGTCGATGCTTGCCGGCGGGAAGGCTTACGATCGCCGCGGCGCGCAGGAGCAATGGATTGGCGCGGTCGCCACGCACGCCGGAATCGACGTACTTCTGCGGCAACCCGACGAAGCCGAAGGCCGGTTCTTCGTAGGTTTCAGCTGCCGGCGGCGCGACGGTGGGCCAGGCGTTCGTTGACGGCAGCCCTTGCTCGCACAGTTGCACCAACACGCGTCCGACGGGAACATCGTGGCGTTCGATCGACGTGGTGGGCGGATTGTAGACATAACGGCGCTCGATATCGTCGGCCGAAAGCGTACCGCGGTAGACGACCAGCTCGTCGATCCACCCCCGGAAGCTGTTGTTCGCGCCGTTGCCATTGCCGCTGCCAATGGTAAGCTCGTCGGCATCGGTCACCGGGGGTCGGTTCGTGGCACCGCCCATGTCCCAGGCGCCGGTGGCCGGTTGGCCGTCGATAAATCCCCGCACGCTTTCCGGCTTGCCGAAGGTGTAGGTGAGGGCGATGTGGTGCCAGGCATCGTCATCGGCAAGCCCCTCGTGCGTGGTCCAACGATGCCAATCACCAGGCCGATCGTCGTCGGCACGGCTGGCGAACAAGAAGCTGAGCTTAGCGCCCTGGGTATCGGCCTTGAGGCGCAGCGCGTAGTTCTGGTTCTTCTCCACGTAGCGGGAATTACCGCTGCGGCCTTTGCCGATCACGTAGGCGTATTGCCCATGCTTGAGCCCGGCAGGGCGCACCCAGGCTTCGATCGCGATGCTTTCGCCTTGCTCGAACCGTAGGCGAGTTGTCGACTCGTTAGGCTCGTCGTCGTCGGCGAGCGTGAGCCGGGTGCCATCGGCGATGTGAGCGGCCCGATTCCGCGTCGAAAAGCTGGGAAACGTCGGCGGTCGCGGCCCGGCGTCATCGGTCTGGGCGGCCTTGTTCCATGTGCCGGGTTCGTCGCGATCAAATGTCCAGCGGGCGACAACCTTGGCATCCGAACGCACCAGGGGCAGCGAATCGTTTTGCGGCTCGTCGTCCACGGGCAGCTCGGGCGCAGCGCCTAACGCCGTACCGCAGCTCAACAACAGCGCGACGGCGAGCAGACGATTCATGTGAGACGAGCAGGAAGCCGGATCGTGGAAAAGGGGCTGGCCCGACTACGTCGGTCAAAAGGCGGGTACCGACGACGATGCTGCAGCGGCAACGCGTGGCTACTATATCAGAAACGGCCGCGCGTTGCCACGAACTCGTTGCGCGCGGCGCGACCAACCCTGGCACGGTGGACGGGTGGCATGGCGCGCATTCGCGGAATTCACTGTCCTAAGTGTCTGCATAGCGAGATTTACCGCAGCAAGCGTTTCTGCTGGGAATGGCTGCTGTTGCTGGTGTTTTGCCGGCCGTACCGCTGCCTGGCGTGTCAGACGCGGTTCATTCGGCCGATCGTGCTCGAGTAAGTCGCGGTGCGTGCGGTGTCGATTCGGCCGATTTGGTCCGATAATCGCAAAGATAAAAGATAGTTGTGCAACCCAATCAGCAGGGGGGACGACGGCCATATGGACATCTTGCGACACTGGCTGCTCTTTGTGGCGTTCGTGCTGATCGGCGCGCTGGCTGGCGAGTGGCTCAGCGAGGCAGGCGAGTTGCCCATCGGCGCGACAGGTGCGCTCCTGGGCGCAGGGGTGGGCATCGTCAGCTTTGTGGTGATCGTGAGCGTGCTGCACCGAGAGAAGGTCTGACGCTCACGTCGTGCCAGCGCAATCGGGCGGCGACGGTCGAGTGACCCGCCGCGTCGCCCGAAACCGGCGGGTGACCGACTAGCTGCTCGCGCTTTGCAACTGCGTCGACACCTTTTGAAACGCCGACCTGGCATTGGTGCCGATGCTCTGGATCGCAGCCAGGCACACCACGACGATCAAGGCCAGCATCACGGCATATTCAACGGCCGCTGGGCCATCTTCCGAGCGAAGCAGTTTTTTGAGCATTGCCATCATCGTTTGTTCCCCGACACACGCGACGGGCGCCACGCTTGACGCCCATGAAAGTTGCTTACGCAACCCTAGCTGGGACTCGGGCTGGAAACGGCGCGGTCGGCAGATAACCCATGGGAAAAAACCGCGTCCGCGGCCGGAAACCTGCGGTTTGCAACGACTTCCGGACATTCTGTCGCGATTTTTGGGCCGGAAGACGGGGGCCATCCCCGGGCAGCTATTCTCCGGGCCGAATTCTGCCAGCTACGAGATGTCGACGGTCTCGGCCGAGGCTTGCGGTTCGACGAGCGGGAACCAGCGATCGACCACCTCGTGGAACTCGGCGGCGGTGTTGATACGCGAAACTCGAGAACGAAACTCCCGCGCCCCCGGGATGCCCTGCGCATAACAACAGGCGTACTTGCGCATCAGCACCGTCCCTTTTTCCTCGCCGAAACGACGCACGATCAATCGATAATGATAGTCGAGCAACTGGCGTTGCTCGGCGAGCGAAGGATCGGGCGGGATGGGCTCGCCACGTAATGCCGCCTGGGCCTGGCGAAACAGCCAAGGCTTGTTCAGCGCCGCCCGGGCGATCATCACGCCGTCGACCGCGTACCGCTGAAATGCGGCAACGACTTTTTCGGGGCTGTCGAGGTCGCCGTTGCCGATCAGCGGAATCCGCCGCAGATGCTCCTTGATGCGCGAGATTTCGTCCCAGTCGGCTGTGCCTTTGAAAAAATCGGCGGCCACACGCCCATGTACCGTTAGCGCCGCACCGCCGGCCTGTTCGACCACCTGGGCCACAGTGATGGCGTTGATGCAATCGCGCCGGCAGCCGAGCCGGATCTTCGCCGTCACCGGAGTTGGGGCACATGCTGCCGACACACGCTCGACGATCGCGCCGATGCGGTCGGGATAGCGCAGCAGGTATGAGCCGCTGTGAGCGTGCTGCGTTACCTGCTTCACCGGGCAGCCGAAGTTGATGTCGACCACGCTCACCCGATACTCGTGGGCGAGCTTCGCTCCGACGGCGGCCAGCGTCGCGGGATCGTTGTCCCAAATCTGCACCGCCAGCGGCCGGGCTTCCTCTTTCACTCCCCACAGGCGATCGGGAAACTCGTCGGCATGCTCTTCGAGGTACAAGAACCCCTTGGCATTGATCATCTCGGTGGCTTGCAGCCCGGCACCGCCGAACTCGCGCACGATCTGGCGGAAGGCGTAGTTCGTGAAGCCCGCCATCGGGGCCTGGAGCACCGGCGGATCAACGACTACCGGGCCGATCTTCAACGGCGGGGGACAAACGGCCGAGGCGATCATCGCGCGTCGTTCCCGGTTTGCAGCACGAGCATTCGGCAAAGTTCCTGAATTGGCGTTTGCGGCGGAGCCGTCGCAAGCACATAGTCGGCAATCGCCCCATTGTATCGGGCAACGCCGTCGAGGAAGGAATCGGTATTTTCTGCCTGGCGCTCGACGGTATCAAGCGCCGTATCGAAGTCAATTGCCGTACGGTCGTACTCGGCTGACGAGCGGGCCCTGGCGGCATCGGCCAGCACGACCGCGGTCGCCGATTCTTCGACCAACGCATGATACTGCGGCACGATCTCCGCCCAGCGCCGCGCGGTTGTCTCCTTCGCAGCAGCACCGACTGCGGCGGGTTCGTCGCTCAAGCGGTAGCCGCCGCCATGCGGTGAGGTCGAAGGCATCGGCCAAGCAGTGTCGAGCGGCGAGCCCATGCGACGGGCCAATTCGAACTGGGCGGTGGTCAATTCGATGCGGCATTCGACCGTCGCCGCCTCGGCCGCGAGCCGGGCGGCTTGCAAGCGCAACATCGCCTCGCTGCCGGCGACGGTAGATCGCTGCCGCAATACCGCGGGCGTCAACGATTCGAGTTGCTCGACGGTCTGCTCGGTCGCTTGCAGTTGAGCGGCCCAGCGAGCCGCACGCCAATAAGTATGCAACGCGGCACCGTGGTCCGACGCGACCGAGCGGGACAAGCATTCTTCGAGCGTCGCCGGCTGGCCGAGCGCTTGCTCGCCCGCTCGATTCCAGTGCAACAACGTCGCCAGCTCTTGCGCCTGCCGTGCCGGCGTGTGCTCGATGAGTGCCGAATAGAGGCCGACCGGTTCGGCCGGCGCGGCCTGTGCCATGTCCGAGGCCAGGGGATGCGGCGACGCCTCGCCGAGCGGTTCGCGGCGCACTTCGACCGGGCCAAACGAACGCGGCGGCTGCGGTAATCCCGGCGGTTGCATCGAGGTCGGCGGTGCCGCGCCGGGCGGCGCTTGCGGCAGCACGCGCGGCATCGGCTCGCCGGAGCGCACCGGCTCGTTGAACGTCGCGGGCGTTGACGTGCCCGGCGGTTCGACCGTCGAAGCCGGTGCCGCACCGGGCACGCCCTGTTGTGGCGGCGTTTGTGTCTTGATCAGCATCGCCGCCAGGAGTTCAGGACGGCTACCCTCGGCGGCCAGCGGCAAGGCATATTGAGCGATCTCGTCGTTGTAGCGGCGGACCGCTTCGAGGAACGCTTGCTGTCGGTCGAACAGTTCGACAAGTCCATTGACGACCGCCGAGCCTGTGGTCGCGGAGCGCGCGTATCCATCGGCCAAGGTGTCGAGCGCGTCGCCGGCAGCTCGCACCGCCGCGGCCTCGAGCTCGATCGCCTCGCGACGCAGCGGCAACAGCCGGTCGATCAGCCGCGCCTCGGCTGGCGCCGGGCGCCCCGCACCGAAGAGCTGCTCGAAGTACGTATTGTACGCGCCGACCAACGGTGCGTCGGCCGCCACTGGCAGCACTTGCCCCGCCAGTCCCATGCGCTGGGACATGTCGAGCTGCACCGCTGTCAGTTGTACTTGCGCCTCGCTCAGTCTCGCCTTGGCGGCGGCGAGCTGCGCTTGCCAAAGCAACGCCGTGGCCTGGTCTGCCGCCGCATTGGGCTGCGATCCTGGCGCGGCCGCGGGACGCTGGGCCGCAAGCTGCTCGATGCGCCCCAGATCGTCGATGGCGACGTGGAATGTCGCCACGGCGGCGGCCAATCGCCAATACACTTGAGCGGCGGCGACCTGTTGCGAGCGCTCGTGGACCGTCGAAAGCACCTCGACCAACGACACCGCGCGGCCGGAACCCCGCGCTTCGGTCGACGAGGTGAACATCGTGGCGACCAATTCCGCCGCCGCCGAGTTATTCCGCACCTCCACGGGGGCTGCTGCCGTAGGTCGGCCTGCCTGGGGCATCTCGCGCGGCAACTCTCTGGACGGTCCGTTCGGCGTCGCCTGGCCGAGAAGGCACGATGCCGCGGCAATCATCATCCACTGCATACGAAGGTCTCCTTACGATCGTTTTCGGCAGCCTGAGCGCACACCGGTGGCGGCTCGCCTCACGGCCGGGCTGCATTATGGCCGATTCCCGCCAATTAATTCCAGACAGACCAGCCGGTCGTGGCCGCGAACGTAGAGCAAACCGTGCGAAAGAATCGCCGCCGCCCAGCAGGGATACTTGAGCAGCCGCGGCTCGCCTTGGACGTCGGGGTCTTTCGATGCCGGCAGGAGGACTTGGCTAACCACGTCGAACTTTTCGGGCGTCGCCCGCAGCAGGTACAGATCGCCTTCTTCGGTCAAACAGACGAAGTGCCCGTCGACGTACAGCAGGCTGGATCGCGACAAGCCCGGTTCGCTCCACATGACTTTGCCGGTGCGCAGCTCGATGCAGCGCAGCTCGGCGTTCTCGCGATGCCGTCCGCTCGATCCGTAGAGATAGCCCTCGTGTTCGATCGGCGTGTTCCAGTGGGCCTGGAAGTGCTTGGCGCGCGACCGGAGCTCGTCGCGCCACACGACGTCGTATCCGCCGGAATGCACTTTCAGCACCGCGCTTCCGGGCCCATAGGTTTCGGAGATGAACACCAGATCGTCGACCACCACCGGCGTGCTGGCGTTGACGCTTTCCAAGATCGGCGCGCGCCAGGGAAAATGAAAGTCGGCCTTGCCACTCGCCGGCTCGAACGCCAGCAGACCGGCCCGCGCGAAGACGAAACACCAGCGGCGGCCAGCGATCGTCGCGAGCTTCGGGCTGGCGTAACTGGCTAGCTCGCTGCTGAGCTGGTAGACCACGTCGCCGGTGTGCCTGTTGAAGGCGACGACCCCCGAGTGATCGCCATGCACCCGGTCGAGCTGCCCCGGTGGAATATCGCGATCCTCGGGGGGGCTACCGCCGATTTGCACGATCAGCAGGTCCCCTTCGACGACCGGTGTGCTCCCGACGCCGAAGAAATTTTGCACGACGTGGAATCGCTCCGTAGTGTCGAGCTTCCAAACCAGCTCGCCGGTCTCGAGTCGCAGACAGTGCAGCATTCCTTCGACACCGAACGTGTACACGCGATCGCCATCGACGACCGGCTGGGCGCGGGGACCATTGTCGTAGCCGTAGATGTCTCGATAATCAGTGGGATACTCGAACCGCCACAGGTGCTCGCCGGTCTCGGCGTTCATGCACTCGACGCGCGCCTGGTTGCCCAAGCGAGAAAACTGCACCAACCGTCCGCGGCTGATCGAAGGCATGCCGTATCCGGTGCCGGTGCGTTGCTGCCATACGATCGGCGGCCCCGTTTCTGTCCATGGCGTTGCGATGCCGGTTTCGGTGCTTTTGTTGTCACCGGTCGGCCCAAGGAAGCAGGGCCAATCGCTACCCGCGGTGCGCGTGCCGATGGTATCCGGTTCCGCCATCGGAGCGGCGAGCAACAAGAACAGGATTGAAATCATGCAATCAGCAGTCGGGAGACGAAATTTGACCAGCTCGTGCGCGAAGGCCCATCACCGTGGCGGAGGCTGCGGTGGCGGCGGAGGCGGTTTCGGACCTCCCTTGTCCCATTCGCAGACAAAGCCGTGAATCAACCCGGTGCCGGCGTTCATTGTGAGCCAGTTGCGTCCCGCATGCCGCAGATATGGCTTGTCAGGATTCACGGGGAGCTTGTTGGGCGCGAATACGATCGGCTCGCCGGTGAGCCACTTCCATCGACCGTTCGTCATGTAGCCGCCAATCCAGTATTTGAAATCATCGGTGCCGAGCTTGCCGCGGCCGATTTTCGATTCAATCAAATCGATGACGAACGCGTTCTCATCGGGCGTGGTGAGAGAAGCCAGGTAGCCGCCGCGCTGCTCGCAAAGCTGTTTTGCCTCGGTCCATGACATCCGTCCGTCGAACACTTTGTAGAAGTGCCCGTTGGGCGCGCGAATCGGCGCTCCATCGACTGCCTGTGGATTGCCGCCCACGGGAGGCGGCGGCTTCGGTCCATCGGGCGGAGAGGGCGGAGGAACAAATTCGTCCTCATTGCCAAGCCAAAGATTGCGGAGTTGCCCGTGGAAGCGATACGACTGGTCGCCACGCGAACCGACATAGATTTGCGGCGACGGCTTGGCCAAGGGAATAAAATCGACATGCTCGCGAGCTGCCTGCTGACCGTTCAAGTACACGGCCGCTTCGCTCGACCGCGCATCGTAGCGAAACACCAACGCCGACCAACGGCCGATGATCGACGGATCGAGCGTTGCCGAAAGACGCAAATCCTTGCGATTTGGCGAATCATTCACGTAGGGACGCAAATACCCCTTGTCGATCATCACGTAGATCGGATCGTAGCTGGGAGACTTGTCGCCGTAGCAGAAAATCACTTGCCGATCGGGGCCGACATTTGGCGGCGAGAACTCGAAGGCCAGCGTCCAGCTTTTGGCACAATCGAACGCCGGTCCGGGTAGGAATTCGTACGGCTGCGACGAACAGTCGAGAAGTTCTGGGTGGTCGATCCCGTTGGCTTTGCCAGGCGGTTGGGCGGCTGGAGCTGCGCTCGCCGGTTGCGGCTTGGCTTCAGCCAGATCGTTTCGCGGGGATGCGGTCGGAGGTGTGAAGGCGTTCTGATTGCCAAACCAAATGTCGCGCACTTTGCCGTAGAAGCGCATCGATTGGTCGCTGCGCGCGCCGACGAAGCATTGCACCGGCTTGACCGCCATCGCCACCGCCGGCGTCGTTTGCTCCGCAGCTTGTTGACCATCGACATAAACCGACAGCAGGTGCTTGGCGGCATCGAATCGCATCACCACCGACACCCATTGCCCGGCTTGAGCATTGACTTTGGCCGACAACGCTTGCACCGCCTTCGTGCTCAGGTCGGTGATGCGTGCTTCGAGGCTCGATTGATTCAACCGCAGAATAATGGGGGCGGAGCGCGAGTCGATTTCGCCGAGCAGGAAAAGCTGCTGCTCCCCCTTCTCCCGAGCTGCGGCCGAAAACTCCAAGGCCAAGGTCCAGCTCTTGCGGCTGTCGAACGCCGGTCCCACCGGAAACTCGTAAGTCTGCGACGCGCAGTCGAGCGATTTCGAGACCGACAATCCATTCGCTGGCGCCGTCGACACCGCGGACTTTACGGCAGTGGAACCAGCAGCGCCGGGCATCGACGAGACTGCCGCAAGCGGCTCGGACTCCGCAAGCCGCTTTTCCACGCGCGCCTTTGCCAGCCCGGTGAGTGAATCGCTGGCCATGCCATACCAATACCGGGCGGCGCGACGCAGGTTGTCGCGATCCTTACCTTTCATTTTCTCGGCGGCGGCCCACCAGGCGTCGCCTTGGGCCACCTGGTCGGCCGGCTCGATCGAGGCAGCGACACTGCGCACCGCCAGCTCGGCAAGCACCGGGTCGGCCGATTTCGCCAAGTAGGGAAAGCCTTCGTTCCACTTCTCCTGGACGAAACAGAGGTAGCGGCCGACCGTCAGGTTTGCCGTGGCATCCTGCGAATTCGTTTGCAGCGCTATGCGCGCGGTTTCAAACGCCTCGCATTGCTGCTTGGCAATAGCAATTTCTTTGGTGCGCGCGAACGTGGCCTTGATCAGCTCGGCATCTTTCGTTTTTCGCGCGGCCGCCAAGGCAGCGTCGCCGTCGCGCTTGGCGAGTTCCCAGCGATCGGCGACGGCCGCATCGTCGGCTGCCGACAGCGCCGCTTCGGCAACCGCGCGGTTTGATGCGATGCTTTCGAACTTGCCAGTCATCTTCTCTAGCGCCGCAGTGAGTTCGTCGCCGGCATCGAACTCGAACCGCGCCGCGATCGCTCGCAGGGCTCGTTCGCACAACGCGGGGCTGGGCACCTCGACGGCCATATCACGCGCCCGGCACAACATCGCATATTGTCCGATCGGATCGTTTTCGGTCTGTTCCGCTTGCACGAGCAACTTGTCGATCAATTCGGTCTTGGCGTCCGCACTCTTGGCGGCGGCAATCTCCGCGCCAAAAATGTCATCCACGAGCTTGTCGGCCTGCGCGCGCTGGGCAGCATTGGGAACTGGCCGACGGCCGACATTCGCGGCATCGTTCGCTTCTTCGGCCGCTGTTGCGGCCTTCATGGAGTCCGCCAAACCGTTGCTTGCAGCAACGGTCGATGTATTGCTTGGAGGCTTGTTGGTGGGCACCGATTCCAGCGACGGCTCGCTTATTGCCGGTGGGGTACTCGCGGCCGCGGCATCCGCAGCTTCAGACGGCTGTGCCGGCGCGGATTGACCGTGGCCGTTGGGTTGATTGTTGACCGCTGCGGGTGACGGAACCGATGGTGCCGATTTCGGCGACGACGCGGCGGCTTCTGGCTTGGCGGTTGGATCGTTCACCCCCGCGATAGCCACCACCGGCTGCTCTGGCGGCGAAGACGATCTCGTCATGACCAGGGCGGCGACACTGGCGACCACCAAGATGCTGCCGACGCCGATTGCCACCAGCGGCATACGTGAGCGCGGCTTCGCCAATGATCGAGCCGCAACCGTTTTGCCGCCCACCTGCGTCACCACACTGAGTCCGATCGGCGTGACGGGAACGGGCGCGACCGGTCCCGGCTGAGGTGCTGCACGGTTGCCGCCCTGCATTTCCGGGCAGCCATCGAGCGCAGCGACCACTTCCTGCATCTGCTGGAGCCGTTCGGCGGGGCGCTTGGCGAGCATGCGGCGATAAACGGCGGCCAATTGCGGACTCGCACCGGGCAGCTCAGGAGGCGGAGCATGCTGATGCGCCGCAAGGCGCTTCATGATTGTATCGCCGCCGAACGGGCCGGTGCCGACGACGAGGTAGTACAGCGTGCAACCAAGGCTATACATGTCGCTGCGACCATCGGCCTCGCGGCTGTCCATGGCCTGCTCGGGGGCGATGTAGTCGATCGTCCCCATGATGTTGCCGGTGGTCGTCAGGTTATGCTGATCCCCTTCGATCCGCCCGCCGACCGATCCCGCGTCGTTGAACCGCGCCAGGCCCATGTCGAGAATCTTCACCACGCCCTCGGCATCGACCAACAGGTTGGATGGCTTGATGTCGCGATGCACCAGGCCTTTGGCGTGAGCGTGTGCTAAACCGCAAGCGGCCTGGCGGACATAATCCACTGCCTGAGCCAACGGCAATGGACCGTGCTGCTTGATGCGTGTCGAGAGGTCGCTACCCTCGACACACTCCATCACCAAAAAGTGCATGCCGGCGGCCTCGTCGGCGTCGTACGCGGTGACGATGTTCGGATGCACCAGCCGAGCGGCCGCCTTCACTTCGCGCTGAAAGCGTTCGATCCCTCCAGAAACGTCGAGCGCCTTGCGCGTCATTACCTTCAAGGCAACGATGCGGTCCATCTTGCGATGCCGCGCGCGAAACACCTGCCCCATGCCGCCGGCCCCCAGCCGATCGAGCACTACGTAATTGCCCAGGACCAGCGAGTCGACTTTGTCCTGATACGCGGCGGCAGCCTGGAACTTGGTGAGCTTGCCAGTGCGCACAAGCTCCCGGGCTAGCAGGCTGACATCAGCCGGCGTGGCTTGCGATACCAGTTGTTCTTCGGTCGCTCGCAGATCGTCAGCGGTCACCAAGCCCGCAGCGGTCACACTGGCGACGAATCGCTGGTAATCAACCGGCATTGCGGCAACCGCCTCCCAGACGTCAGCGGGGGCAAGAATCCCTAGATTCTAGGAGCGACCCCGAGCAGCCGCAATCAAGCTGCAGGCCGGTTAAAAAAGGCCTCGCCCCTGGTCGTGTTACTCCAGCGCGTGAAACGCGGTCCGATACACCGAAAAGGCATCGACTCCCAGCACTCTGTAGTAAAGCAAGCCGTTGTGGTCGACGTTGGGAACTTCTTCATACTGATGATCGATCGAGAGCTTCTGCAATAGCTCGTGCAACTCGCGATTGCGCGGCAGCAGCGAGTCGTCCTTTCCCACGCCGATGCGGATGTTCGTTCGTCCGCGAATCTGCTCGGCATTCTTCTCGGCCAGCTCGTTGGGATGCTCGGCGTCGAACCGTCGTGGGTCGTTGGCAAATCCTTCTTTAAGAATCGGTGCCAGATTTGGCCCATTGAGCGCCGTTTCGCGGATCAACGCTCCGGCGTTGATGACGACCGTGCCGAACAAGTCGGGATACTTGAAACCCAAGTGGCCCGCGCCGAAGCCGCCCATCGAATAACCTTCGATTGCGCGACCCTCGCGCCGAGCAATCGTGCGGTACGTCGCATCGATATGAGGGACAAGGTCCTTGACGATTACGCTTTCGACGGGTCGTTTGCCGTCGGCCCAATCGCAGTAGAAGCTGTTGACCATGCCGTTCACTAGCACAACGATCGTCGGCGGCAGCGCTCCTAAATGAATGGCTTGTTCGACCTGTGGCACGAACAGCATGGCGCCGGCGCGCTGGTTCCCTCCCAGGCCGTGCAGCCAGTAGATCACGGGATAGCGCTGCGTCGCCTCGTCGTACTCCGGCGGCAGATAGACGAGATAACTCGCCTCGGCCCCCAGGGTTTTGCTCACGAATGTCGCGTACTTGGTACCGTTGGGTGCATCGCGAACCGGGTCGAGCCATTCGGCTCGCGATTGCGTCCGCCTGCCGCGAGGCGCAGGGGCGTTGTCGTTCTGCGCCTCGGCGTGGGCCGTGACCACTAAGACCAACGAACCGAGAAGCATCGCGGTGTCGAGGCACGGACGCATCAATATGCTCCTGTTCAGGCGTGCTGAATCCGATTTGAGGCCGATGATGGAAAGCGCGTAAGTCGTTGGCCGGCCTCATCATCATAGTCTGCGTGCAATCCTGCAGGCAAAACGCACCTTCGAAGCGGTCTAGGCTCCGTGTCGACCGCCGGCCGCGTTCGCTGGCCCATAAGCCTCCGCTTGCAATAATTCAGTTCACACAGCAACAGGAGGCAAGGGGACATGGAAAACCGAATTCATTGGCAGTATCTCGACACCGACGGCGAAGGAAGTGGTACCGCAGATCGCCAATCCCGAGCTGTCGGAGCTTCGGGTCCGGCGACGACTGGAGACGACGCTCGATTGCTCGATGCTTACTCGCAGGCGGTCATTCACGTGGTGCAAGCAGTGTCGCCTGCCGTCGTCAGCGTGACCGGACGGAAGACCGACCCCGGCCGCGGTTCAGGCTCTGGGTTCATCATTACCCCGGACGGGTTCGCGATCACGAACAGCCACGTGGTCGCGGGCCGCACCCGATTGGCAGCAACGACCAGCGACGGCGATGAGATGGACGTCGAAGTGATCGGCGACGATCCGGCGACTGATCTGGCGCTGCTGCGCCTGGCAGCGCGCGATCTGCCGGCCGCGAAACTCGGCGATTCGCGGGGGCTGCGTGTGGGGCAACTGGTCATTGCGATGGGCAGTCCATTGGGTCTGCATTCCACCGTGTCGACCGGGATCGTCAGCGCCTTGGGCCGGAATATGCGCGGACAAGATGGCCGGCTGATCGACAGCGTCGTCCAGCACACGGCGCCGATCAATCCAGGGAACTCCGGCGGGCCGTTGGTCGATTCGCGTGGCAGCGTCGTGGGGGTGAATACTGCCATCATCGCCTTTGCCCAGGGATTGGGATTTGCCGTTCCCAGCGAGACAGTGCAATGGGTCGTTACGGAACTACTGGCCCACGGCCGAGTGCGCCGCCGGACGCTGGGAATCTCGGCCGGAGTGCGCCGGCTGCCGCCGTCGACGCTTCGGCAATGGGATCTGTTGTCGCCGGAGGTGGTTGAGGTAATCGAGGTTGCAGCCGGCGGCGCGGCCGATCGGGCCGGCATACGCACGGGCGATCTGATCGTGGGAATCAATGATCGCCTGGTGACGAACGTTGACGAGATTCACCGGTTGCTGGCGCGGATGGGTAACGAGCGATCGGTCGAGACTGAGATCGTCCGCGACGGCCAGCATCGGCATCTCGTGGTGGCCTGGCCGAACGGCTGAATCTTGCAAAAGCGGGGCGGGTGAGTATGCTAAAAGGTTCTAAGAGCGGTTCTGATTGGAATTTGCGCTCGCTTGGCGGGCGGCGCGCTGGCTGGCTCGGGTCGGCTGCGCAACAGTTCGCGGCGGGAAACTTCGCTCGATCGTGCATCGTCGCGCGGTGTCATGGAGCAGCTTCTTCCCCAATACCGACCGGTCGACTTCTCGACGTGGATTTACCTCTCGTCGATTCTCACGATTGCGATCTACTTTAAGTTCAATCGCATCTGGAGCCTGCGCAATCTCGACCTGCTGGCCTTGATCGCGCTGGCCCCCGGCCTGCTGCTGGCCGGGCGACCCGGCCCGTCGCAGATTTGGGGCTACGGCTGGCTGTTTGCCATGGGCGGATTCTGGCTAGTGCGGCTGCTCATGGACCCAACGATGGTCCGGCGGCCACTGCTCGAGCCGAACCTGTCGAGTGGTGGATTGACGTTCATCGGTGTGGCGTTGCTGCTGTTCCTGATGGCGAACGTCATGATGAAGCCGGTCACCGAGGCGGATCTCGACGGCCCCCGCCAGGTGCGCGCCTTGCTCGAGGGCTCGGATTCGCCGACCAACCTGGAAAGCTTGGCCAAGCATGGTCCGGGCTATCCGTTTCTGCACATCCTGCCGAGCATCTCGATGCGACCGCTGGTCGACGCCCAAGACGAGGGCCAGGAAGAAACGAGCCGCGACCTGGCCGACGCCGCCACCGCCCGCACCATGGCGATCATCTGCCACGTGGCGATTGTGATTGCCATGATGCTGATTGGCA
This sequence comes from Pirellulales bacterium, assembly GCA_036272935.1. Lineage (GTDB taxonomy): Bacteria > Planctomycetota > Planctomycetia > Pirellulales > PNKZ01 > DATAXP01. The sequence continues at coordinate 105,540 of DATAXP010000143.1, forward strand.
TCCGGCACTTCGATAACATTCGCACCGGCATCGCTGCCGCGACTTTGTATCTGCTGCTTCCTTACACCGCGGAAATGACCGGGCGCGTCGAGCATGTGCTGCCGGCAGCATTGCTCATCTGGGCCGTTGCGGCCTACCGGCGACCGATGATTGCCGGAATGTTGGTCGGTCTGGCGATCGGTGTGACGTATTACCCTGTGTTTCTGCTGCCGCTATGGTGCAGCTTTTACTGGCGGCGGGGCCTGCTGCGATTTTGTCTCGGGACCGTTCTGACGCTTGCCGTGCTGGTGTCGACACTGGCGATCACCTCCGGCGACATGGCATCGTTCCTAGCGAAGACGCAGGCGATGTTCGGCTTCCCCAGCTTATCGGTGGCGGGGGCGGCCGGCGTGTGGGCGAGCGAATCGACCTGGCCTTATCGGCTGCCGGTCTTCGCAGCGTTCGCGATGCTCAGCCTGAGCTTCGTGTTTTGGCCGGTGCAGAAAAATCTCGGCACGCTGCTAAGCTGTTCGTCGGCCGTGATGCTCAGCACGCAATTCTGGCATGCCCAGGGGGGCGGGCTGTACATGGATTGGTACTTGCCGCTGATGCTGATGACGATCTTCCGTCCAAACCTGGAAGATCGCGTCGCCTTGAGCACGCTTGGCGACGGATGGTGGATCAGGCGCAGGTTACAGCTACGCTCGCGTGCCGCCTGATCGCGTATCATCGCCTTGCTTCATCCACGCCGCGCGTCGAGTGCTGGCCCCTTGCGCTGCGTGGCAAGCCATTTGCGCCACATCGACACGTCGTAGTTGAAATTCACGCCGCTTGTCAGTGAAACCAGCGCATCGAGCACCGCGCCGTTATTGACGGTTTGCTTAATCGTTTGCGGCGCGCTGCTTCCCATGCCGAAGCCGCCGCCGTTGGGACCGAACGACGCCGTGTATTGCCCCGGTGGCGCGCCACTGGAGACCTTGTAAGCGTGGGTCGTGACCAACGCGTCGACCAGCGGCGCGATAGCTGAGGGGTCCTTGAGCCGCTGCAATCCGACAGCGGCACGATTGATCGTCGTGTTGTCCTTGTCGCGCAGCTTCTGGATATACAGCGCGACGACTTCGGGATGCGGTGCGTCGTCGAGATAATCGAGGCAGGTGAGCCGTACCTCTTGGGATGCATCATCCAACGCATGCAAGGCCAGGATTTGCCACGCCGCCGGAGCACCCGTGCGCGCCAACGCCTCCACAAACAGAATTCGTACCGCCTCGACCTGTTCGCTGTCCAAGTGTTTCTTGAGCGCAGCCAGCGCGAGCGGATCGCGGATCTCGAGCAGGTTCTTTTGGCCTTCGGCGCGTTTGTCGGTGTCGAGCCATTCGCGCCAGCGCTTGACGTTGTTGAACCATGCCTTCTCGGACAGCTCGTTCTTGCGCTGCTGCTCGAGGATGTCGACCTCTTGTTTCAGCCGCCAGCGACCTTTGTATTCGACGTAACCACGTTCGGTCATCACCTGCTGTTGGGTCTTCCATTTGTTTTCGACGAGCGAATAACCCAACGCCCGGCGAGCTTCGAGATGATTCGGATCGAGCTCGATCACGCGCTGCAAGTGCTTCTGACGCGCACCAATCAAGGTCTGTTCGCGGCACCACTCGGCCAAGGCCCATTGACCGTCGGCCGTATCCGGGTATTGCGGACGAATCTTCTCGTATTCGATTTCCGCCGGGCGGCGGCGGACGATCTCCTTCACCTGGTCCCGCGCGAACGTCAACTCACCGCCGACGGTCGCCTTGATGACGTACTTGGTGCGCGGCGATTCATCAGGATTGAGCAGCTCGCCGACGATTTGCCCGCCACTGGCGAGCACGAAGGTTGCCATCTCAGCCCGAACGGTCGTCGGGATGAGCGCCGCCGTTAGCGCGGCGACGACGACAAGCAGCGTTTGCTTCATGACAGCAGCCTTTCTCCACCTAGTATAAGAACATGCAGATGGCCAAGGCAAATCTTGAGCAACCTGCAACGGCCGTAGCGATTGTGTCGACTTGCGATTGTGTCGCCCAAGCGGCCTGAAACTGCCCTGGAGCGTCGCTACCGCTTCGATTATGCTCCGCCGCTCGATTGGTCTTGCCGCCGGCACGATGCTGGCGCGAAGTGACGCGAACCTGCCCAAGGAGGGGCTATGCAGCGCGCGCTCTTGCGGTTTCTCATCGCCACCCTTCTCGTCGGTGGCGGCTGGATCGTTTCGAAGCAGCCAGATGTTTCGACGATTGTCAGGAGTATTCAGGGCACAAACGCGCCGTCGCCCGAGCAAGGCGATCCAGCACTGCTGGCCAACCGCGACACGATCCGCGTCGGTTCGTTCAATATCCAGGTGTTCGGCGAGCACAAGCTTGCCAAGCCCGAAGTGATGAACGTGCTGGCTCGCGTCGTGCGCTTGTACGACGTGATCGCCATTCAGGAAGTGCGAGCGAAGGCCAACGATATCCTTCCGCACTTCGTCGAGCTGATCAATGCCGAAGGGGCGAAATATGATTTCGCCATCGGCCCGCGCGAAGGACGCACGTCGAGCAAAGAACAATACGCGTTCATCTACAACACCGTGACGATCGACATCGACCGCGAGTCGATGTACGCCGTCAACGACCCGGACGATCTGTTCCAGCGCCCGCCGTTCGTCGCCGCCTTTCGTGCCCGCGGGCCACCTCAATCGGAAGCGTTCACATTCACGCTGATCGACATCCACACCGAGCCCGATCATGCGATCCAGGAATGCGACGCGTTGGCCAATGTCATCCGTGCCGTGCGTGAAGATGGCCGCCACGAAGACGACGTGATCCTGCTTGGTGACCTGAACACCGACAATTATCATCTGGGTCGCTTGGGACAAGTGCCCTCGCTTACCTGCGCGATCAGCGGAGTGCCCAGCAACACGCGCGGCACCAAGTTGTACGACAACATCATTTTCGATTCTCGCGCGACCACCGAATTCACCGGTCGCTCAGGAGTGTTCGACCTGATGCACGAATTCCAGCTTTCGATGGCCGAGGCGCTCGAAGTTTCCGACCATCGCCCGATCTGGGCGGAGTTCAGCGTGCGCGAAGGTGGCCAGGACGGCCATCTGGCAAGTCGGCCCGGGCGGGCAGTTCAGCCGCGCTAGCGCCACACGCCGGACTGACTCCCTAGTGAGCCGCCGAAGTGCGGCATAATCGCGCGCGGCGCTTGAAAGTAAGCCAGCGCATCGGCTAGTATCCCGCCCGACGCACGACGGTATCCGACGAGTTCGCCACGGCGAATATCCCAAGAGCCCGTCATCGGATTTATTCCGGTGACGGGCTCTTTTCGTTGGCAGAAACGTCGGTGATCCCGCGCGAAGCGAGCGCGCTTGGTGGCGTGGAGTGACAACGTGATTGCTGGCGACCTGCCGCTACCGGACGTGAGCAACCTGACAGCGACGGCAATCCTGGGCTGGTATGCATGGCACACAGTGTCGAAGACCATCCCGAGCATTGTGCGTGCGTTTCGTGAAGAGGCGACCGCCATGCGTGCCGAGTGTCGTGTCGAACGAGAACTGTTGTACCAGGAACTGGCCGACGAACGGCTCCAGCGCCACACCGATCACATGGCAATCATTGAGGCACTCAACGACCTAACACTGCGCGTGAGCCCTTCGGTATCGAAATAACGACTCTTCATCAATTTTCTTCGGAGTTTCTGATGGCCCAACATCATCTCGCTTCATCAACGCTGGCCGACGGGTTGGCGGCGCTTCACCAGTTGCTCGATCTGTTGGCCGCTCTCAAACAGATCAGCGACCCGTTGACCAGCGCTGCCGGGCTTCATGAAGCAATCACCGTGCTGCTGCAGGTCGCCACGACCGCCGGAGCCAATCCCGATGCACTGGCCGCTATTTCCCGCGTGCTGAACGAAGAGGTCGTGTTCAACGTCGTCTTGGCAGTCGTGCAATACCTGGCCAGCCTGCTGTCCGGCGGAAGCACTACCAGCGGCACTGCGCCGACGTCGTAGGCGCACTGACGCACTGCGAAACAGTCACCAAGAACTTTTCCACCATTGCGAGGCTCCCACGATGCTGAATCCATCGGCCCCCATTTTTCGTCTGCCGCCTTGGAAATGCGAGGCGACCTATCGACCGGAAGAGTTGTCGGAAGTCGTCGACTGGTCGTTGGCGGCCTACCATGTGCCCGATCAGTGGAAAACGACGATGGGGCAGGGAGTGAAGGTGGCGATTCTCGATACCGGGATCGACGCCCAGCATCCCGATCTTGCCGCGGCGATCGACACGCTCGAGGACTTCACCGGGAGCCTGTTCGGCCCCGCCGATCGCCAGGGACACGGCACGCACACGTCCGGCACTCTCGCCGCCCGACGCAATGGCCGCGGCGTGGTCGGCGTTGCTCCGGAATGCCGGCTCCTGGTCGGCAAGGACTCGGACGACCATCGTCGTGGTGGCGCTGTTGCTGGCCTCCGGCGTCTCTAGGCTCGAAGCCGGCGATGCCACGCCCCTGCACAATCGCATCGATACACTCGTTGAACGTGCGGCACATGGCCCGCTGGCCAAGCCGGCTGGTGACGCCGAGTTTCTCCGCCGGGTATATCTCGATCTGACGGGTGTCGTCCCGACGCCTGCCGAGGTGCGCGCGTTCCTCGACGACCGCTCGTCCGACAAGCGCGCCGCGCTCATCGATCGGCTGCTCGATTCGCCTGCATTCGCGCGGCACATGGCGCACGCCTTCGACGCGACGCTGATCGAGGGTCGCACCGACAAGCACGTCGACGCGGCGGCGTGGAACCGCTACCTGTACGAGTCGTTCGCGGCCAATAAGCCGTACGATCGGTTGATGTGCGAGCTGCTCGTGGCCGACGGCTCGCAGCCAGCGACACGCGCAGCGGCGAAGTTCCTGCTCAGCCACGAGTGCGAGCCGAACGCACTGACGCGCGACGTGGGGCGAATCTACTTCGGCATGGACATGCAGTGTGCTCAGTGCCACGACCATCCCGTGGTCGAGGAGTATGTCCAAGACCGCTACTACGGCTTGCAGGCTTTCTTCGTCCGCACCGCGCCGTATGTCGACAAGAAAGCCAAGCTGACGATCGTGGCCGAAAAGGGGGAAGGCGATACAAACTACAAGAGCGTGTTCACCGGCGAGGCGCACGATCGCGTCGTGCCACGCGTCCCTTGTGGGGTGCGGCGTGGCATCCCGATGGCTATTGGATTGGTCTGGCGGGCGGCCAAGGCGGCATGCTGTACTTTTGGAAGCCCAACGACGTGAACGAGTTCTTCAAGTTCAAACTTCCCGACACCGGCTGCGATCTGTCGATGTCGCGCGACGGCCCGTCGCTGGCGGTGGCTCACGCCGACAAGACACTGCGCGTGTAGCGGATGACGGCCAAATCGTGACCGCATCAAACCGCAACCCCAACGAGCCGCGACCATCACGAGCCGCGACCGTAAGGGAGCGGATTGGGCGCCACGTTGGCGACGCGGATGTCACGACGGCGTGCACGTGTTGCGTGCGGACATGAGCTGCCCATAGATGCCAATTGCGATACTCGCGCACTTCGCGAATCGCTTCTAAGACGATCGTGCGGTTTGTCCCATTCAATTGATAGTGCGCCTGAGCCATTTCTGCCTGGCGGTCACCGCGGCGTCGTTGATCCGACAATAGCCACGGCTCGCCAGGGTGGTTATGGCTGCGATCCACCGAGCCGCGCTCATCGCCATGAAGCCATTGGCCGTAGCAAGTGAACGTGATGAAGTACGCCAAGGGATCAGACATGCGCACGATTGTAAAACGAGCCGCGACCATTAGGGAGCGGATGGGACGCGACGTTTGCGACGCGGTGTCCTGCGCGGCGTGTCCGCTCCCTAATGGTCGCGGCTCGTTACGCAGGAGGCGAGCCCGTTCAGCCCGGGTCGTAGCCCAGGTTCGGCGACAGCCAGCGTTCGACTTCGGCGATCGTCATTCCCTTGCGTGCCGCGTAGCTCTCGACCTGGTCGCGGGTGATGCGATCGACGGCGAAGTACCGGGCCTGAGGATGGCCGAAGTACAGGCCCGACACGCTGGCGGCAGGCAGCATCGCGAACGTTTCGGTCAGTGATAAGCCGGCGTTGTTCTCCGCGTCGAGCAAATCGAACAAAATGCGCTTCTCGGTGTGATCGGGGCAGGCCGGGTAGCCGTGGGCCGGGCGGATGCCGCGGTACTGCTCGTCGATGAGCTGCTCGTTGCTCAGGTCTTCGCCGTGGCCGAAGCCCCAATCGTGCCGCGCCTGCCGGTGCAGCGCCTCGGCAAACGCTTCGGCAAGCCGGTCGGCCAGCGCCTTGACCATGATCGCGTTGTAATCGTCGTGGTCGGCCTCAAACGTCTTGACCATTTCGTCGACGCCGATCCCCGTGGTGACGGCAAACGCGCCGAGATAATCGGCCCGCCCGCTATCGACAGGTGCCACGAAGTCGGCCAAGGCGTAGAAGGCGCGTTGTCCACGGCGCTCCCATTGCTGGCGGAGCGTGTGGAAGCGGGTGAGTTCCTGCCGCCGCGACTCGTCGGTGTACAGCACAACATCGTCGCCGTCGGACGCCGCAGGCCAGAAGCCGTACACGGCGCGGGCATGTAGCAGCTTGCCGCGCACGATCCCTTCCAGCAGCCGGGTCGCGTCGACGAACAATTTGCTCGCCGCTTCGCCGACAATCTCGTCCTGTAAGATCGTCGGATATTTGCCGCGCAGCTCCCAGGTCATGAAGAACGGCGACCAGTCGATGTACTCGGCCAGCTCTTCCAGCGGGTAGTCGTTGATCGTGCGCAGCCCCAGGAAACTCGGCCGATCGATCCGCACGGTACCCCAATCGGTTTCGAACCGCGCGGCGCAGGCGGCCGCGTAACTCACCAGGTTCGTTTCCTGGCGGGCACGATGCGATTCGGCCAGTTTGGTTTGCTCGTGGCGGTTGCGGGCGTCGAAATCTTCCTTCGATTTCGGGTTCAACAATTGCTCGACCACGCGCACGCTGCGCGAGGCATCGAGCACGTGCACCGTGCTATGGTTGTACCTCGGAGCAATCTTGACCGCCGTGTGCTTGGCGCTGGTCGTCGCCCCGCCGATCAACAGCGGCACGCGGAGGCCGAGGCGTTGCATCTCGCGGGCAACGTGCACCATCTCGTCGAGGCTCGGCGTGATGAGCCCACTGAGACCGATGATGTGCGCGCCCTCCTGCACGGCGGTCTGCAGGATCTTCTCGCAGGGGACCATCACCCCCAGGTCGATGATCTCGTAGTTGTTGCACCCCAGCACGACGCCGACAATGTTCTTGCCGATGTCGTGCACGTCGCCTTTGACGGTGGCCATCAGGATTTTGCCGCGGGGCGTGTCAGCGGCACCGCTGGCCTTCTTCTCGGCCTCCATGAACGGCAGCAGGTAGGCGACTGCCTTCTTCATCACACGGGCGCTCTTGACCACCTGTGGCAGGAACATCTTTCCTTCGCCGAACAGGTCGCCGACCACCTGCATGCCGGCCATCAGCGGCCCTTCGATGATCGACAGGCCGGTGGGATACTTTTGCCGAGCCTCTTCCACGTCTTCGTCGATGTAGTCGACGATGCCGCGCAGCAGGGCGTGCTCCAGTCGCTTCTCGACCGGCTCTTGCCGCCACGCCAGGTCGACCCCTGCCGTGGTGGTCGTCTGATTCTTCACCGTCTCGGCAAACTCGACGAGCCGTTCGGTAGCATCAGGCCGGCGGTCGAACAGCACATCTTCGACGCGCTCGAGCATCGCGGGCGCAATCTCTTCGTACACCGCCAATTGCCCGGCGTTGACAATCCCCATGTCCATGCCAGCCCGGATGGCGTGATACAGGAACGCCGAGTGCATCGTTTGGCGGACCGGCTCGTTGCCGCGGAAGCTGAACGAAATGTTGCTCACGCCACCGGAGACTTTCGCCCCCGGGCAGAGTTGCTTGATCTGCCGGGTCGCCTCGATGAAGTTGATCGCGTAGCGGTTGTGCTCATCGATGCCGGTGGCCACGGTGAGGATGTTCGGATCGAAGATGATGTCGGTCGGTGGAAAGCCGATCTCTTCGGTCAGCAGCCGGTAGGCGCGGCAGCAAATGCGCACCTTGTCTTCGATGGTGACCGCCTGGCCTTGCTCGTCGAACGCCATCACAACGACCGCAGCTCCGTAGCGGCGCACCAGGCGGGCGTGGTGCAGGAACGCTTCTTCGCCTTCCTTGAGGCTGATCGAGTTGACGATTCCCTTGCCTTGGACGCATTTCAGCCCCGCTTCGATCACCGACCACTTCGAGCTGTCGACCATGATCGGCACGCGGCACACCTCGGGCTCGGCGGCGATGAGGTTCATGAACATGGTCATGGCGGCTTCGCCGTCGAGCATCCCTTCGTCCATGTTCACGTCGAGGACGTTCGCTCCGGCCTCGACCTGTTCGCGGGCCACGGCGACCGCTTTCTCGAACTCGCCGGCCAGCACCAGGCGTGAGAATTTTTTCGAGCCAGTGACGTTCGTGCGCTCACCGATCATCGTGAAGTTGGTGTCCGGCCGGATCGCGAACGGTTCCAGGCCGCTGAAGTGCGTCAGCGGTTCGATCTTCGGCAGGCCGCGAGGGGGCTTGTCGCTCACGGCATGGGCGATGGCGGCGATGTGCTCGGGCGTCGTGCCGCAGCAGCCGCCGACGATGTTCAGCCACCCTTCCTCGGCATAGCTGCCGAGCACGCTGGCCATCATCTCCGGCGTCTCATCGAACCCGCCGAAGGCATTGGGCAACCCGGCATTGGGGTAGCAACTCACGAACCGCGGAGCGATGTGCGACAGCTCTTCGAGATACGGCCGCAACTGCTGCGGCCCCAGCGCGCAATTGAACCCGACGCTGAGCAGGTCGGCATGCTCGATCGAGCTCCAGAACGCCTCGACCGTCTGTCCCGACAGCGTACGGCCACCCTGGAAGATCGTCACGCTGGCCATCACCGGCAGGCGGGTACCGGTGTCGGTGAAATATTTCTCGATCGCGAACAGGGCCGCTTTCAGGACCAGCGTGTCGAACGCGGTCTCGGGCAGCAGCAGATCGACGCCCCCTTCGACCAGCGCGGCCACCTGCTCGTAATACGCGCCGACCATTTCGTCGAACGTGGTGGTGCGCTTGCCGGGATCGTTGACGTTGCCGGAGATGGAGAGCTGCCGGTTCGTCGGACCCATGCTGCCAGCGACCAAGCGGGGCCGATGCGGCGTGCGGGCGGTCATCTCGTCGGCGGCCTTGCGCGCCAAAAGCGCCGCGGCGAGATTCAGTTCGCGCACGCGATCGGCAAGGTCGAAATCAGCCATCGCCACGCTGGTCGCGCCGAAGGTATTGGTTTCGATGATATCGGCGCCAGCATCGAGATACTGGCGGTGGATGGTCTCGATCGCCTCGGGCTGGGTGATCGAGAGGATATCGATGAAGTTCTTGAGGTCCTTCGTGTGGCTGGCGAACTGCCGTCCTCGGAAGTCGCGCTCGCCGAACTTCAGCGCGTGGACCATCGTGCCCATGGCGCCATCGAGCACTAGGATGCGCTCAGCCAGCAACTGCTCGACCAATTCGCGAGTTTGCGTAGCGTTGACGACGGGCATGCCGATAGCAAGCTCCCTGAACCGGCTCAAAAAACTGATAGCACCCGGTAGTGCATCAACTCTCCGGACGCGCGATCCCTGAAGTATCGCAAGCTCCTAAGGTGCTGGCAACGGAAGCGGACCCGGGCCGCAAAGCTCCCCCAGATCGTCGCTCCTTACAATCGTCGCCACTGGGAGCGGCGCACGGCATGGCAAAGGCGTTCAAACGCTCAAGAGGCCTACAGGCCGAACCGATAACACCTCAAAGTGGCACGCTGGCGCGCCAAGCGCGATTGCGCAGGCGTCGCGCTCGACTGCCGCCCAAACGTGTTCGGCCCACGCATTTATCCGACTGGACGAAAGCTCATGTCCTCGACGACTCCCAACCGGGCCGGTGCCGCGGTGCCGACTCCACGTCGCACGCACGGCAACCTGGGAACGGGGTTCGAGAGCCATCGCATTCTGCTGACGCTCCCGGATCTGCGGCCCGCCGAGCAAGTCTCGGCGCCGGCACCAGCAACCATCGTGATCCCGACGCCTGCTCCACCGCCGCGACCCACTGGACACGTCGCCTCGCCGACGGTCGGAGCGCCGTCAAGTAGTGTGAACGCCGCTGCTTCACCGTTGCTGACGGCTCACTCGACAGCAACGCAACCATCTCCGCAGTCGAGTTCACATTCGTCGGCACAGCGAACTTGGCGAACCGATCAGGCGCGCCGCCCCTCGGCACCGCGCGCCGGTGGCGCTTGGGGTTCGGCTGCCACCCAACGACCGTACTCGCAAGCGCGATCCGCCGCGGCCGCCTCACGGCAATCGGCGGCGCGCGGCTTCTGGTATGCGGGGATCGCGGCTGCCGCCGCCTGCCTGCTCACGTTCATTACGATTGAAGGCCCCAGCTCGATCCTCGATCGCAAGCTGCCGCCGCGGCCGGTCGAAGATTCCGGGGCGCTCAAGGATTTTCCCGCGACGCCCGTGCAAACGGTCGGCCCGGTGCACAACGCAGCTCCGCCGGCCTCCACGTGGGAGCCATCGCCTAGCGAGCCGCCGCCGGCCTCGGCCCCACACACACCTGCGCCATCAAGCAATTCCCAGCGCCTCGGCGAGCCGGCCGATGTTCCGCCTTGGGAAAGCTGGACGCCGACCGGCGGCATCGGCCAGTTGCCGGAGGCAAGCAAGTCGGCCGCCGCCAACGACGCGATTCCTACGGTCAGCCAACCGGTCGAGGCTTCGAGTGGGCCGTTCGATCCCGCGCCGCAAATTGCACGGCTACCCGCCACCGGCGATACGCTCGCTGGCCCTTCGCCGGTCGCACCGACCATGAACGAACCTGCCGCGAACCTACCGAAGGCTCGCTTCAAGGGCGTGATCCGCAAGACTCCATCGGAGAACAACGATGAGCACGCTCGACCAGGCCTTTATTAGGGCATACCACAAAGGCGCTGACGATGCGTCGTCACGTCGCCGCGTGGAACTGCCGGCCGGCGCGACCGGCCCGGTTCGCTACCAGGCGGTCGACGTGATTCCGCACGAACCGGTGCCCCCGCCGCACGTAACCCTGCCGGCCGCAAAGCCCGCGGCGGCAGCGATCGCGGCGACTCACGTCGCTCCGGCGGCCATTGCCTCGGGGTCGGTCGCCTCGGCCGCAGCATCCCGTGTCCCGGCGAAGCTTGTTGGGCGCAAGGCGACGCTCGAGCCGGCGTTCGAGGTGCCGCATTTCGTTTGGCCTGAAATTGTCGATTCCCTGCTGGCGAAGGCCGCACTGCCTTGCGCCGGCTGTGGGGCTCAACTTGTCGGACGCAGCGCCGAGCACCGCAAGGTGATGTTGCTGACTGCGGATAAACGTGGCCACGGATGCTCGACCGCCGCGCTGGTGATCGCCCGCAGCGTCGCACGGCGAGGCTTGCGCGTGGTGCTGGTCGACGCTGACCTGCGGCATCCGCACTTGGCCGAGTTGCTGGGCGTGACGTCGAAAGTGTCGTGGGCCGGCTTGCTGACCACGCATCAAACGATCGACGAGGCGCTGATCGAGAGCAGTTGGGAACGGATCACGCTCATGCCGTTGACCGTCGACGACGACGCGCGGCAATCGCCTCCCAATCTTGCCGGTGCACTACAAGCGTTGCGGAATCATTTCGACCTGGTGATTGTCGATGCCGGAGCGCTCGAGGACGACGCGGCCGCGATCGACCTGGCGGCAATGATGCTCGACGCGTCGATCGACGACGGCGTGATCGTGCATGCCGGCAGCCAGGCGCCGCAAGAAGTCACACGGCCGGTCGCGCGACGATTGACCGCCGCCGGCGTGCGGCGCTGGGAGCTGGTCGAGAATTTTGTCTAACAGCGATCGTCGCTAAACCGTAAACGAGCAGCGAAATCTACTCATGTACGAACCGTACTGGCGACTAACGCGTAAGCCGTTCGACTCGGGGGTCGATCCGGCGAGTTACTATCCGGACGAAGTGCACCAGGCGGCGCTGCTCAAGTTGCGCTATGCCTTGGAAAGCCACTGCGGCGGCGCGCTGCTGGCCGGCCCCGCCGGTTCGGGCAAGACACTGCTCGTGCGGCTGCTGGCCGAGCGGTTGAACGAAACCTTCCGTCCGCTGGTACACCTGGTCTATCCGGCGATGCCGACCGTTGAGCTGCTGGCGTACATCGCCGACGAGTTTGCCCCAGCGCAGCGACCGTCGTCGACCAACCTGGATGAAAGCGTGCGCCGCATTCAGCGGGCGCTCACCGACAATGCCGCACAGGGTCGCCGCGCCGTGCTGGTGATCGACGAGGCGCACCTGGTCGACAGCCCGCGCACGTTCGAAGCCTTGCGGCTGCTGCTGAACTTCGAGGTCAAGGGTCAATCGGCGCTGACGCTGCTGCTGGTGGGTCAGCCGGCCGTGCTGCCGATGATCGACCGTCTGCCGCAGCTCGACGAGCGGCTGGGAGTGAAGTGCCTGCTGCGGCCGCTGAGCATCGAGGAGACGATGGGCTACGTGCAGCATCGCCTTGCCTGGGCCGGTGCCGAACGGACGATCTTCTTGGCCGAGGCCCTCGAGGCCGTTCATCGCCAAAGCCAGGGGTTGCCGCGTCGGATCAACCGGCTGTGCGACTTGGCGCTGCTCGTCGGCTTTGCCGAGGAACGTCAGGCGATCGACGAAACGCAGATCGACGCCTTGGCCGGCGAGCTGATGACCGTCGCGCCGGAAGAGTGATGGCAGGGCACGTTTATCGATCATCAGAAAGCAAATCGACCCGTGGTTTTGGGTGGCACTGGCGAAGCCAGCGGCTCCCGGCCGGCACTGGTGGGTACTAATTCCCGCGCGGCGCGGTGGGTCAAGCCCCGCGTCGGCCGCCGACTTTGTACCCCACCATGGACCCGGGGGTAACGGGTACAAACTCGCCCCCTTCCAACGCGCGCCGACTTAGTACCCGATGGCGATAAATGGGTACAAACTCGCCACACGCGTGGTCGGTTCGAATTGAATCCTGAAGATCAATAGCCGGTCGCCGCGGCGACCGCGTTCTTCAGCAATTCGTTTCCGAATTGCGTGGCGATCGCGTAAAATCGAGGGCATCCTACCTTGCGGCACGGATGCCCCGCTCCCCGCCCATTGCTCGACCCCGCGTGATCGGCACGATGAACCGTATTGCCTCGATTGCGGCTGCGATGTTCGCGCTCACGGCCGGTGCGATGCCGCACGCCGCTGCTGCGGCGGATCGCGTCGACTTCGACCGGCACATTCGGCCGATCCTCTCCGACAAGTGCTTCTTCTGCCACGGCCCCGATCAGAAACATCGCCAGGCCGACCTGCGCCTCGACGAGCGAGATTCGGCCGTGGCCGACAAAGCGATCGTCCCCGGCAAGCCCGAGGAAAGCGAGCTGATCCGACGGATCACCAGCGACGATGCCGACGAGACGATGCCGCCGCCGGAATCGCACAAGGAGCTCACGCCGAGCGAAAAGACGCTGCTCCGCCGGTGGATTGCCGACGGGGCGGAATACCAGGCCCACTGGGCGTACCGTCCCTTGGCGAAGCCGCGAGTGCCGCGGCTCAACGACGCGGGCTGGGTGCGCAATCCGATCGACAGTTTTGTGCTCGAGGAACTGCGCAGCCGGAAGATCGAACCATCGCCCGAGGCCGATCGCGCCACGCTGCTGCGCCGGCTGAGCCTCGACCTGACCGGTCTGCCTCCCACGCCGGCCGAGGTAGCGGCGTTTCTCGACGACACCAGCCCGAACGCCTACGAGCGCCAGGTGAGTCGGCTGCTCGCATCGCCTCGTTACGGCGAACGGATGGCGGTCCCCTGGCTCGATCTGGTGCGGTTCGCCGACACGGTGGGCTATCACGGCGACCAGAATCAGCATGTGTTCGCCTACCGAGATTGGGTAATCGACGCCTTTAACCGGAACAAGCCGTTCGATCAGTTCACGATCGAGCAGCTTGCCGGCGATCTGCTTCCTGCCGCGACCACCGAGCAGCGCGTGGCCACCGCGTTCAACCGACTGAACATGATGACGCGCGAAGGGGGCGCGCAGCCGAAAGAGTACCTGGCCAAATACGCGGCCGACCGAGTGCGCACGGTGTCGACAACCTGGCTCGGGTCGACCATGGGCTGCTGCGAATGCCACGGCCACAAGTTCGACCCGTTCACGGCTTGCGACTTCTACTCGCTGGCGGCGTTCTTTGCCGACGTCAAGCAGTGGGGCTACTACGCCGATGCAAAGTACGCGCGGACGCCGGAACTGGCCGGCTTCGGCAACGAGCATCCGTTTCCGCCCGAAATCGAGGTGGCGAGCCCGTATCTCCAGCGCCGCCAGCGGCAGTTCGAGCAGCAGATGATCGCGCTGGCCGAGGCGACCGCCCGGCATGCTGCCGCACAGCCGGCCTCGCGCGACAAGTTCAATGGCTGGCAGCGGGCGATGCGCGAGTTCCTAGCTCGCGAGCCTTCGGGATGGTCGACTCCACAGCCGAGGGTCGCCAGCAAGGCATTGAAGCCAGCGAAGAAATCCGACGCCGACGAGCCGGAGCAGATCGACGGGCCAACGATCGAAGCCGATGGTCGGATCGTCTTTCGCGGCAAGCCGCAAGACAACCCGATCGCGCTGCCGTTGGACGTACCCTGGCTCGCCGCGGTGCGGCTCGAGCTGCTGCCGCATGCCGCGCACGGTGGCAAGATTGCTCGCGGCGAACCGACGATCATCAAGCCGGCGGTGCGCATCAAGCGCCGCGACGGCAAGCCAGCGAAGGTAGCCTTCTTCTACGCCGATGCCGATGCCCGCGATCCCAAGTACACGCAAGGCTCGGCGGTCGTCGGCGTTCACGGAGGCTGGCAGCCCGCGAAGGCACGGCTCACCGAGCGGCAGAGTTCCGTATGGCTCGTCGAGCGGCCGCTGAAGGTCGACGACGGCGACCAGCTCGAAATTACCCTGGCAGGCAACACGATCGGCTGCTTGCGGGTGAGCGTGTCGCCGATCGCAGGGGTCGATCCGCTTGATGCGTCGCTTGCCACCGAGTTGCGGACGGCGCTGGGCGCCGCCGAATCTGCCGCAGCGACGACCACGGCAAGCAGCCCGGTGAATCTGGCGTACCTGGGCAGCACCGCGTGCGAGCCGAAGGCGTTCGAGCAGTTCCGGCAATTGCAGCGATCGTGGTTCGAGTGCCGCCGCGGCATGGCCGAGGTGATGACCACGGTCGCGGTTGAACCGCTGATGACGCGCGTGTTGCCGCGCGGCAACTGGCAAGACGATTCCGGGGAGATCGTCTCGCCGGCGGTCCCTCATTTCTTGCCGCAGCCCACCAACAGCGGCGATCAGCGCCTCACGCGGCTGGACCTGGCCCGGTGGCTGGTGGCCAACGAGAACCCGTTGACTGCACGCGTGGTGGTCAATCGGCTGTGGAAGCAGTTCTTCGGCGCGGCGCTGTCGGGGGTGGTCGACGATCTGGGGGCGCAAGGCGAATCGCCGTCGCATCCCGAGCTGCTCGATTGGCTGGCGTACGAATTCCGCGCCAGCGGATGGGACACCAAGCGCCTGGTGCGGCTGCTCGTCACGTCGAGCACGTACCGCCAACAGTCCAATGTCCGTGCCGAACTGCGCGATGTCGATCCAGCCAACCGGCTGCTGGCGTTCATGTCGCCGCGGCGGCTCGAGGCGGAGTTCGTCCGCGATAACGCCCTGGCGATCGCCGGGCTGCTGAACCTCGACCTAGGCGGCCCGAGCGTGCGCCCCTATCAGCCCGCCGGCTACTATGCGAATCTGCAATTCCCGAACCGCGACTACGTCGCGCAGCTCGACGATCGGCAGTATCGCCGCGGTGTGTACATGCACTGGCAGCGCACGTTCTTGCAACCGATGCTCGCCAATTTCGATGCACCTGGCCGCGAGGAATGCACCGCAGGACGGCTCTGCTCGAACACGCCGCAGCAAGCGCTCACGCTATTGAACGACCCGACGTTCGTCGAGGCGGCCCGGGTGTTAGCCGCGCGTCTGCTTGTCGATGCTCACGCAACCGACGAGCGGCGAATCGACCATTTGTTGCGGCTGGCCGTGGCCCGCCCGCCATCGACGGCCGAGCGCGAGTCGCTTGCGGCGTTCCTCGCCGATCAGCGCAAGCATTACCGGCAGCACGAAGACGAAGCGCAGCAGTTGCTCAACGTGGGGATCGCCCCGGCGGCGACGAATATCGATGCCGCGGAGCTGGCAGCCTGGACTTCGCTGTGTCGAGTTGTGTTGAACCTGCACGAAACAATCGCCCGGTACTGACCACCATGCACGACGAATCGATCCAGCGGCAGCAACTGCTACGGGCCATGCAGCGGCGCACGTTTTTGCGCCGGTCGGCCTACGGCATCGGCGGGCTGGCGTTGGCCTCGCTGCTCGAAGGCCGCGCGGCGGCAGGCGATGCGGCAGGCTCGGCGCCGAACCAAGTGTCGCGCGGCTTCGTAAACCCGACGCACTACCCGGTGCGTGCCCGGCGGATCATTCACCTGTGCATGGCCGGCGGGCCGTCGCACCTGGAAAGCTTCGATTACAAGCCGGAACTGAAGAAGCTCGACAAGCAGCCGTTCCCCGAGTCGTTCACCAAGGGACAGCAGCTTGCGCAGTTGCAGAATGCCGAGCTGAAGGCAGCGGGACCGTTCTGCGAATTTGCGAAGCACGGCAACAGCGGCCAGGAGATTTCGAGCCTGTTCCCGCACATCGCCAAGATTGCCGACGACATTTGCATCGTGCGGTCGATGCACACCGAGCAGATCAACCACGATCCGGCCCACGCGTTCATGAACTCCGGGTCGATCATCAAGGGGCGGCCCAGCATCGGCTCGTGGCTATTGTACGGCCTGGGTGCCGAAACCGACGAGCTGCCCGGGTTCATCGTGCTCACCAGCGCCGGCAAGTCGGGGCTGCAGCCGGTCTCGGCGCGGCAATGGTCGAGCGGTTTTTTGCCGACGCGCTACCAGGGCATCTTGTTTCAATCCAAAGGTGACGCCGTTCACTATGTCGGCAATCCGGCGGGCGTGACACGAGAGACGCAAGGCGCCGTGGTCGACGAGGTGAACCGGCTCAACCGGCTGTTTGCCGCCGAGCACGCCGATCCCGAAATCCAAACGCGGATCAGCCAGTACGAGTTGGCGTTCCGCATGCAGATGTCGGTTCCCGACCTGACCGATTTCGCCAGCGAGCCGCAGAGCGTGCTCGAGATGTACGGCGTGAAGGAGCCCGGCGACGGCAGCTTTGCCTCGAACTGCCTGTTGGCTCGCCGATTGGCCGAGCGCGGCGTGCGGTTCATCCAGCTTTACCACCGCGCCTGGGACCATCACAACAACATCGCCAACGACATGCCGCGGGCGGCGCTCGACGTCGATCAGGCGTCGGCCGCCCTCGTGCGCGATTTGAAGCAGCGCGGCATGCTCGACGACACGCTGATCGTATGGGGCGGCGAGTTCGGCCGCACGCCGATGGGCCAAGGTTCGGGCCGCGACCACCACATCAATGCCTTCTCGATCTGGTTGGCCGGCGGCGGCATTCGCGGCGGCATGACCTGGGGTCGCACCGACGAGCTGGGCTACAAGTACGTTGCCGACGACCAGGCGATGCACGTGCACGACCTGCACGCCACGATGCTCTACCTGTGCGGCATCGATCACAGCCGCTTCAGCGTGAAGTTCCAGGGACTTGACGCCCGGCTGACCGGCGTCGAGCCGTGCAAGGTGGTGCGCGGCATCCTGGCGTAATCGCCGCTACCCGGTGATCTTTGCCAGCGCTTCGCCCTCATTCAGGGTTGGGCGCTCGGGGCGGCCCTTGTGCAGGTAGACCAATTTCATGTGGTCGACGCCCAGCAGGTGCAGGATCGTGGCGTGCAGGTCGTGGATGTGCAGCCGATCCTCGACCGCGTGCAGCCCCACCTCGTCGGTCGCGCCGATCGCCTGCCCTCCCTTCACGCCGCCACCGGCCATCCACATGGTGAAGCCGGTGGGATTGTGATCGCGGCCGTTGCCTTTCTCCGACATCGGCGTGCGGCCAAACTCGCCACCCCAGACGACGAGCGTCGAGTCGAGCAGCCCGGTGCGCTTCAGGTCCCTGAGCAGCCCCGCGACCGGCTTATCCATTGTGCGGCAGTGCTCGCTGTGGTTCTTCTCGATGTTCGAGTGCGCGTCCCACTTGCTGCCCGCACCGTGGTAAAGCTGCACGAAGCGCACGCCGCGCTCGACCATCCGGCGCGCGATCAGGCATTGCTCGCCGAACTTGGCGGTCTTGGCGTCGTCCATCCCGTACAGGGCTCGCGTCTCGGCCGTCTCGCTGGCCAGGTCGACCAGTTCCGGCGCCTCGGCCTGCATGCGGAATGCCAGCTCGTAGCTGTGGATGCGGGCTTCGAGCTCGGTTTGCTCGCGGCGGCTGCGCAGGTGTTCGCGGTTGAACTGTTCGAGCAGTTCGAGCTTGCCGCGCTGGCGGGCGTCGCTCAGTTCTGGCGGCGTCGAGAGGTTCGCAATCGGCTCATCGCCTTCGCCGACGCGCGTCCCCTGGTACATGGCGGGCATGAACCCGGCGCTCCAATTGCGCGTGCCGTTGGTCACCTGAGCGCTGCTGTCCTGCATGACGATGAACGCCGGCAGGTTCTGGTTCTCGGTCCCCAGGCCATACGACACCCAAGCACCCAGCGACGGCCGGCCTCCCATCGTCTGCCCGGTGTTCATCTGGCAGACGCCGCCCGAGTGGTTAATTCCGTCGCCGTAGCAACTGCGCAGCACGGCAATGTCGTCGACGCAGGTGGCGATGTGCGGCAACCAATCGCTCACCCATAGGCCGCTCTGGCCGTGCTGCTTCCACTTGCGCTGGCTGGCCAAGAGCGGAGCGTCGTTCTCACCCATCGCCGTGATCACCGGCTTGAAGCTTGCCGGCAGCGGCTTGCCGGCCAACTCGTTGAGCATCGGCTTGGGATCGAACGTATCGAGATGGCTAGGGCCGCCCTCCATGAACAGAAAGATCACGCTCTTCGCACGCGCCTTGAAGTGTGGTCCACGCGGCGATGCGGCAGTGTCGCCGTGGGCACTGCCGCCCAACAGCGCATTGAGCGCCAACGCGCCAAACCCGGCGCCGCCGTATTGCAGGAACTCCCGGCGCGAATGAAACACAGGACGATGAGCATCAATCGACATAGAGCAACTCGTTCGAGTTCAACAACACGTGGCAAAAATCGATCCATGCGGACTGCCGACCTGCGTCGGGCGACTTGCCGCCGCGGCCGTCGCTTTGCAGGTCTTGCCGGTGAGCCGAGGCATCGGCCAGCGGCCGGTCGCCATCGAACGGCCAATGCCCAATTGTCGATTTCGCGTCGGCAGGGTTGTGAATCAGCAGATCGTCGCTATCGAGCGCCGCGCCGGTAAGCCGCACCTCGTCAATCAACCCGTTCCAGCGGTGAACTTTCTGCCCTTCGCGACCGCCAAGCACCAAGGAAAGTTTCGAGCCGTAGCCGTTGGTAACTTTGTGCGGCACGCTGGCACTCAGCAGCGGCGCATCGGAGCGCGACAGGTCCTTCATCGAGAACGTGATTCCAGCCGGCGTTGTGTCCCCGATCTTCACCGACACTGCCACGTAGTACGGCTTGTTCAACTCCAGCCGCAGGTCGGAGGCGATCACCTCGTAGGTTGGCTCTTCGCCGTCGGCGGCCTTGCCGACCAATTGCAGGATCAAGTTCCGCGGCTTGTATTTCGACGCAGTGCTCGTGACGCCCAGTGACCAGCCGGGTTGCCGCTGATCGCTGTTCCACTGCGAAGCGATCACGCGCACACTGGCGTTGTCGTACAGGCTGCGCAGCAGCACGATCGCTTCGACGGTGAAGTCGCCGCCGGGGGCGCCCTCGAGCGTCGTCCGCAGCATGGTGCTTTCGCTATCCCGCAGCTCGATCGCCTTCGACGCGCGGCCCGGCATGTCGACCAATTGCGTCTCGGCTAGCCCTCGTTGTGGATCGGCAACTAACAGACCTTGCCGCGCGAGAAACTCTCGCGAGCAGCGCAGCTCGTTGTCGCGCGGCTCGCGCCCCAGCGCCCAGCGGAACGCCTGCGAGATCCGGTCGTTCTCATCGGTCGAATTGAGCTTCTCCACACGAGCCGCCATCGCATTGGCCCGCTCGAGCGCCCAGGGGCCGTTGATCATCAACAGCGCCTGCGTGGGCGTAGTAGTTGTGTGTCGCGCCGGGCAGCTCGACAGCCCGTCGGCCACATCGAACGCGTTGAGCACTTCGTCGCGCTTGTTGCGCTGCACTTTGACGTACACGCTCCGCCGCGGGTCAGTCCCCGCCACCGATGGCCCGCCGACCGTCTGATCTAGCTCGCCGCTGGCCACCAGCATCGCGTCGCGGGCTTGCTCGGCATCGAGACGCCGCAAATTCATCCGCCACAGCAGACGGTTCTCGGGGTCCTTGATCTTCGCCACCGCGGGCGTCGGCCGCAGTGCCGACTGCCGATAGGTACTCGAGAGCAAGAGCACGCGGTGCAGGTGCTTCATGCGCCAGCCACCATCGACCAGCTCACTGGCCAGCCAATCGAGCAGCTCGGGATGGCTGGGCTTCTCGCCAAGGCGGCCGAAGTCGCTGGGCGTCGCGACCAGGCCGCGGCCGAAGTAATACTGCCACACACGATTAGCCATCACGCGGGCGGGCAACGGGTTTTCTGGGCTGGCAAGCCAGCGGGCCAGCGTCGTGCGGCGACCGGTCGAAGGGGCCCCGGTCGACAGCGATGCGATCTCGGCAGGACGCGGATCGAGCACCGACAAGAATCCCGGCTCGATCGGTCGCTGTTTGCGATCGCCGGGGATCATGGTCGGCGGCGCCTGGGGGCCGACATCGGTCACGGTCATCGCCTCGGGCAGCGGCTGCGGCTTGATCTCGTCAAATGCGGCAAGCTCCTTGCGCAACGCGGCAAGCTCTTTTTTCTTGTCTTCGGGGAACTTGATCTTGTCTTCGCCGTCGAGCACCTGGCGATACGCCAGCTCGAAGATTTGCTGCTCCAGCGGCGCACGCTCTTCGCGAGTTTTGAACAGGAACGGCTGCACGTCCTTGGGGAATTTCGACAGTGCCAATTTCTTCACGCGTTCGTACGACGGCCGCTCGATGGCGTCGATGCGGGCGCGGATGTCGGCGGTCGCCGATTCCCAGCGCGCCAGCTTCTCAGCGTATTCGGCGCGCTCGGCCGGCGTGGCGGCTGGCACGTCGTCGCGCGGCAGAAGGGGAGTGAAAAACGCCTGGAGCCGGAAGTAATCGCGTTGCAGCACTGGGTCGAACTTGTGATCGTGGCAGCGCGCGCAGCCGACGCCGATGCCGAGGAACACGTCGCCCGTGACGTCGGTGATGTCGTTGAGAATGGTGCTCCACTGGGTACGCACGTCGCGCTGGTTGTACTCATACATCCAGTGCCGCAGCAGCCCGGTGGCCACGAGCGCCTCGGGATCTTCGGGGGCCGTCTCGTCGCCGGCAAGCTGTTCGAGCACGAATTGGTCGTACGGCTTGTCGTTGTTGATCGCGCGGATCACGTAGTCGCGATACCGCCACGCCTCGGGGCGGTAGGCGTCTTGCCTGTAACCGTCGCTCTCGCCGTAGCGCACCAGGTCGAGCCAGTGTCGCGCCCAGCGCTCGCCGAAGTGCGGGCTGGCCAGCAGACGATCGACGACGCGCTCGAAGGCGCGCGGCGACTTATCGGCCACGAATTCTTCGATTTCCTCGGCCGTCGGTGGCAATCCCGTCACGTCGAGATACACGCGCCGCAGCAGTGTGCGCCGATCGGCCGGCGCGGCAGGTTCGAGCCCTTCGGCACGCAATCGTTGGTAGATGAACCGATCGACCTCGTTGCGGCACCACGAGTCGTCGTCGACCGCGGGCACCTGCGGGCGGCGCACCGGCTGGAACGACCAGAAGGCCCGGTCTTCGTCAGTGATCTTCTTTTCGGCGTCGGCCGGCGCGGCGCCGCCGTCGGCCGGGAGACCTGGCGCGCCAAGCTCGATCCACCGCGTCAGGGTGGCGATCTGCTCATCGGCGAGCTTGCCGCTGGGAGGCATCTCGAAACTGGCGTAGTTGATTGCCTCAATCAACAGGCTTTCCGCGGACTTGCCTGGCACGATCGCCGGTCCCGACTCGCCGCCGTGCAATGCTGCCGGCCGTGAATCGAGCCGCAAGCCGCCCTTTTGCTTCTGCGAGCCGTGGCACTTCCAGCAGTGCTCGGCAAGGATCGGCCGGACTTGCTCCTCGAAGAACTTGAGGTCCTCGGCCGACGGCTCGGCTGCGCCAATCGGCGCCGCTAGGGCGCAGAGCAGTAACACCAGCAACGGGCGAACGAAACGCAGCATCGATCGACTCGCGAGGCAGGATAACCGCGGTCTAGGTGGGTAGCCTGATCATTGTAACCGATGGTCCTCGGTTTGCCACCGCAGGCATCGCACGCTCGCGGGCCGTTTTTCCGGCGGTTATGATGATGGACATCAACGTCTTTTCACAGGAGGCAGCAATGACGCGTTCGTTGATTGCCCTGGCGCTAGTCGTGGGCGTTTCGTGGTCGGCCGATTGGGACTCGAAGTCTGCCCAGGCCCAGGTGCCATGTAGCAGTTGCAATGCGGCCCCGGTAATGTCGTTGATGCCAGTCGTGCCGATGGCGCCGATATCCGTGGCACCGGTGCAGATGTCGTACTTCGCTGACATGCCGATCGCGGCGCCGTGCTCGCAAGGTTGCGCGCTGCAAGCCCCGATCACATACCAGGCACGCAAGGTGTATGTGCCGCATCAGGTGATCGAGACAGTCGAGCGAGAAGAGCACGTCACAGTCCGCCGGCCGGTGATCGAAACCGCCGAGCGCGAGGAAACCTACACGGTTCGCCGACCGGTAATCGAGACGGCCGAACGTGAAGAATGCGTCACCGTGTTGCGGCCGGTGATGGAAACGTCGCAGGTCGGTTGTTGCGGCATGGCCAGCCAATCGCTGCGCTATGTCGAAGAGCGAGTCGCGCGCAAAGTGCCTGTCGAAACGATGCGCTGGGTCGACGAAGTGCAGGTCCGTAAGGTGCCCACCCAAACCCTGCGCTACGTTGAGGAGCAGGTGGTGCGAAAGGTGCCGGTGAGCGAAGTGCGCACGCGCTACGAGGAGCAGATCGAGTATGTGCCGGTGACCGCGAGTTGTGCGCCGCCGCCGGCCTCGAGTTGCTGCCAGTCACAAGGCGTGCAGCCGACCTTCTCGAACCCGGCGCCGAGCAGTTCGCTGCGTCCCACGGAACCGCAGCGGCAGCCAACTCCGGCCGACGAGCGTCCTGCCGCCGACGAACCGCAGCGCGAACAGACGCCGCGCCCGGCCTTGGCACCCGGCGACGGGCCGATGGCCGGCACGGGCGCACAGCCCGGTTACTACTACGACAAACTTGTGCCGGTCGTATCGCCGCGGCGGCTGGCGGCCCAGCGCGCAGGGCAATGAACGCGAAGCGAACGCTGGCCGACGAGGAGCCGCTCGCTGCGGTCCACGAGCACAACCGGCGGGCCTGGAACGAGCGCGCCACGAAAGGCGAGCGCTTCACGCGTCCCGCCTCCGATGGCGACGTTAACGACTTCGGCACGAAGATTGATCTCGCCTGGTGCGGCGGGAGCGTCGCGGGCCGGCGGCTGCTGTGCCTTGCCGCCGGCGGTGGCCGGCAGAGTGCGCTCTACGCGGCAGCCGGCGCGCTTGTAACGGTGGTCGACATCAGTGCCGAGATGCTCGCGCTCGATCGTGCAGTGGCCGCCGAACGCGGCTTGGCAATTCGCGCGGTCGAAACATCAATGGACGACCTATCGATGTTCGGCGCCGGTGAGTTCCAACTGGTCGTGCAGCCGGTGAGCACCTGTTACGTGCCCGATATCGCGGCAGTGTATCGCCAGGTGGCACGCGTCACGGCGCCGGGCGGCATCTACATCAGCCAGCACAAGCAGCCGGCGAGCCTGCAATGCGGCACGACGCCATCGCCGCAGGGCTACGAGCTGATCGAGCCGTACTATCGCAGTGGACCACTACCCGCGGTGGCCGGAAGCCTGCACCGCGAACATGGCACGCTCGAGTTCCTGCACCGCTGGGAAGAACTACTCGGCGGCTTGTGCCGCAGCGGCTTCGTGATCGAGGACGTTGCCGAGCCGCTGCACGCCGCCGAAGGGGCGGAGCCCGGCAGCTTTGCCGATCGCAGCCGCTACGTAGCCCCGTACGTGCGGATCAAGGCCCGGCGAGCGTCGGGCGCCGCGGCAGGCAAGGTGTGGACGCCGCGCTAATCAGGCCGAGCGGCGCCGCTGGCGCCAGGTGTTGGGGGCGTAGATCTCGCCGAAGTCGCCATGCTCGTTGGCCCGATAAGCGTGCACTGTGTTCGACGACCCGACGACGTGCAACTCGTCGCCCACAACACGCACCTGTTCGGTTGTGAGCCCTTCACAAACGACGCCGATCGGCGCCGCCAGAGATTCCAGGTACTCAACCACCATGCCGCGATGCTGCGTGAAAACGCGGTCGGCAATCTGCAAGCGGTCGGCGTCGGTCGGCATCGGCGGCGGAGCGAAGTGCTGGACTTCATTGGGCGCGCGCGGCATGGCAACTCGTGTCGTCTGGCCAGTACGGTAGTCGTGCGTGGCGTCGGCTCGGCACGAACCGCCGAGGTGATCGATCGTCGAGAGTCTCCAACCGTCGGCATTGAACTCGACAAACCGGCTTTGCCGCGTGCCGTCGCGCGACACGGGACCGATCACTCCCGTGTGGACGCAAACGCAGTTGCCGAGCGGGGCGACCGAATCGGCGTAATCTTGCCCGAGGTGATCGTGAGCCGAGAACCACAACTTGATCTGCGGGTTGTCCAGCACCAGATCGCGAAACTGCACCGGATTGTGACGGTGGTTCAGCCAGGCATTCGGGACGCGTAGGTGGACGCTTTGCAGCACGCGCAGGCCTGAACCGATCACCGGGGCGTGCGAGAACACGAACGTCGGCCGGTCGCGATGGGCCGCCAGGGTCGCACGCAGCCAGGCGATTTGCTCTTCCTCGAGCACCACTTCATGGGCACTGTACGGATTCTCGCGCCACGCGGTGGTCGATAGGCAAACGGCCAGCGCCTCGCCAAGTTCGACGGCTCGGTAAGGCCGCCGCATGCCCAGCGCCCGGCACCAGGCGGCAATCGCGTCGGCGTCGGTGTCGTACTCGGCGCCTTCGAGATCGTGGTTGCCGAGGATCGTGTAGGCCGGCAGATCGAAGCCATCGAGAAACGCGCGGCCTTCTTCGAACGATTGCCAGCTGCCGCAATGGCTATAGCCCCCTTGATCGCCGAGCTGGAACACGGCACCGGGGCGGCGGGCGAGAAGCTGCCGGCGGGCCGCGTCGAACGCCTCCGCGTCGCAGGGTTCAAAGTGCAGGTCCCCCACGACGGCAATCCGTTCGAAACTCATCAACAACCTTCTGGAAAGTTCGGAAACGCCCCATCGCGTACGGCGCCGCAAAACGCCCTTCTCCCTTTGGGAGAAGGCGGCCGAAGGCCGGATCAGGGCCGCGCAGTTTCATTCTACGGCCGACCGTGGCCCGGCGAAAAGGCCGAATCGGTTGCTGGCAACTAGATCGCCGCTTGCGGCTGCGGGTGCTCGAGCGCTTCTTGCAGCGATTCCTCGGGGCTGGGCGAGCACGGCAGCCGACTGAACCACGCAAGGATCGCCGCCGCGCCGAGCGTGCCCAAGAACATGGCCGACGTGCTGAAGGCCAGGCCGGTGCTCTTGTCGTCGTTCAGCAACCAGCGCAGCGCGGGATGATCGGCAGCCGAGCTGGCGCTGAGCTCCGCAGTCGCCAGCGCTAACGAATTGTGAACAAAGTGGTACACAACCCCCGGCAGCAAGCTTCCGGTTTGCACCGCGAGATAGCCGATGACGATGCCGACCAGCGTGGCGACAATCGACTGCTGGAACACGCCATGCGCGACGCCGAAGAAGATGCTGCTGAGCACGATCGCGCGCCACTTGTGCCCCAGGTGGCGGAAACCCGAAAGGATGAATCCGCGGAACGCCAGCTCCTCGAAGATCGCCGGAGCGACGGCAATCGCCAACAGCAAGCTTGCCTTGCTCGGCGCTCGCTGGAGGAACTCGGCAAGGGCTTGCTGCATCGAATCGCTGACCGGGTAGAGCTGCTGCACGATCACGTTGATGGCGTTGGCCATCGGATGCGCAAGCACGGCCAACAGCGCGGCAGCAGGCAGCGCCGTCCACACCGGCAGCCGCAGCAGCAGCGTCTGCCGCGGGCTGCGCGTGAGCATGATCGTCATCAGCAGGGCCGGCGTGCCGATCACCACCAGTTGCGTCATCAAGGCGATTGTCACCGGATTCTCGGAACCGGCCTCGCCAAGCGCGAAGCTCATGAAGAAGTTCACGATCAGGATCAGCACGCCGCAGAAAACAGCCATCGTCGGCGTGGGCGTGTCCTCGCGGTCGCGCAACAGGTGTCGCAGCCACAAGCCAACGTCGAACCGTTCGCCCTCACGGAACAGCACCTTCTCGCTGTTGAACTGGTCGATCGCCCAGCGCACCGAGAACAGGCAGCAGACCAATGTGATCAATCCAACCGGAGCCAGGAACGGCAGGGTCTGCCAGTAATTGCCTTCGAGCATGTTCCGCAACACAAGCACGACGCCGGTCACTGGGATCAGGCTGTTGCCGAGGTTCAGTTCCACGCCCGGGGCCATCGGCAGCATCATCAGCGGCATGGTAACCAAGAGCAGCGGCATCAGGTAATACTGCCCTTCCTTGGTGCTGCGCGCGAGCGCCGCCAGTGCCAGGCACAACGCGCTGAACAGCGCCGCCATCGGCACCAACGCGATCAACAGCCACAGCGGAGCCGACGGCGGCGGGAAGCCAAGCTCCGGCAGATGGCTCATCACAATCGCGCCAGTCGTCCACAAGCTGAACATGTTCAGCACCGCGGTCGCCATGCTGAACACCATCACCGTGAGCAGCTTGCCCCACACAATCTCGCCGCGCTCGGCCGGGCTGGAAAGCAACGTCTCGAGTGTGCCGCGTTCCTTCTCGCCCGCGCACAGGTCGATGGCCGGGTAGAACGCCCCGGTCAGCGCCCAGATCAGCAGCATGAACGGCAGCACCTTGCTCCAGGTGGCGGCGCGCCGCTGGCCGGCGGTTGCTACGTCGTGCTCGGCGACGACGAATGGCTTGACCGCCGCCGGGGGCGTTTGCGTGGTGGCCAGGTTCTCGCGCACGATCTCCTGGCTCCAGCGCTCGAGTACCCGGTTGATCCGCAAGTACGCGAGCTGCGATTTCTCTTTTGCCGTGCTGTAGAAGACGGCCGGGCTGGGGACCGACGTTTCGTCGGCCAACGGGGTCTGCGAGCCGCTGTGGTTCGCAGCCCGTCGCAGCTCGGCGCGAAACGCTTCAAGCTGCGTTGAAAAATCGGGCGGCACCCAGACTACCGCTTCGTACTGTCCCGACTCGACCATCCGGCGCGCCTCTTCCTGCGCCGTGGCCTGGCTCAGCAGGCCCTGAGAGAGTGGTTCGTCGCTGATGTGCAACTGCGTGAGGACGGCCTTTTCGGGATCGCCCATCAGTCGCGGCGCGAACTTGTCCCCTTCGATCAACGCCGGCTCGGTCGGGAGTGCCGCCGCCCCCATTACCAGGATGCGCGTCGGCTGCTCCCGCACGAACTGCGCCACCTGGAACATGCTCATGCCCAGCAGCGGGTACAGCACTAGCGGCAACACCGCGATCATGAACAGCGTCCGCCGGTCGCGCAACTGGTCGCGCACCTCGCGGAAGAAGATCAGTCTGACGCTTGTCCAGTTCATCGTTCGTGTACGTTGCGCTTCGCGTCATGAGCCCCCGGCGAGCCGCCGGGGGTTCACGGATGTCAGGCCTCGGCGGCAACGGTTTCCTGTGCCGCGTCGTGTTCCGAAATCAGGTGAAAGAACAGTTCTTCCAGGTCGCGTTCGTGGTGCATGTCGCACAACTCGTCGAGCGATCCCTCGGCCAGGATGTGTCCGCGGTGCATGATCGCGATCCGGTCGCAAAGCTTTTCCGCCTCGCGCATGATGTGCGTCGAGAACAAAATGCACTTGCCCAGGTCGCGCAGCTCGGCCACGGTGTTCAACAGCGCCCGGGCCACGAGCACGTCGAGCCCGGACGTCGCTTCGTCGAAGATCAGTACCGGTGGATCGTGCACCAGCGCCCGTGCGATCGACACCTTCTGCTTCATGCCGGTCGACATCTTCGCGCCCAACGTGTCGCGAATGTCGTTCATTTTCAACCGCTCGAAGAGCGCCTCCATCCGCTCGCGCAGCTGATCGCCGGCCAGGCCATACAATCGGCCAAAATACTCGACCATCTCCCAGGCGGTCATGCGGTCGTACACGCCGGTGTTGGCCGACATGAAGCCAAGCTGCTGCCGCACCAGGGTGGGCTGCGTGAGCACGTCGTAGCCGTTCACGGTGGCGGTGCCGCCGCTGGGTCGCAGCACGGTGCTGAGGATGCGCAGAGCCGTGGTCTTGCCCGCGCCGTTCGGGCCCAACAGGCCGTAGATCGTGCCGGGGGCGGCGTGGAACGTGATCCCCGCCAGTGCCACAAGCCGTCCGCGCCGCAGATCGGCATATTCCTTGGCAAGATGGCGTACGTGGATCATGGGTGCGTGATCAAGGAGCTGGGAAAACCGGAGCAAGCGCACAAAGCGTTCGGCGCTGCACTAGCTTGCCTCTTCGCGGCGACTTCAGCCTTGAAGTTTAGCACGCCGCCAATGGCTGGGCGTCGGGCTCGGCATCGATGAGCTGATAGAGCACGTTCCGCTGCCTGGGAATATAGCCCGCCTCGCGGATCGACCCGCGAATCTGCTCGAGGGTGAGATAATGCACCGTGCCGGCGCTAGCCACCACGTTCTCTTCGATCATCAGGCTGCCCATGTCGTTGGCCCCATAGAACAGGGCCAATTGCCCGATCTTCAACCCCTGCGTGACCCAGCTCGACTGGATATTCGGAATGTTGTCGAGATACAGCCTCGCCACCGCCTGGGTCTTCAGGTACTCGAACGCTCCGGCCCGCGGCAGGTGCGATAGTTCCGTATTTTCCGGCTGAAACGTCCAGCAGATAAATGCCGTGAACCCGCCGGTTTCGTCCTGCAACTGGCGCAACCGCTCGAGGTGTTCGATCCGCTCGGCCAGCGTCTCAACGTGGCCGAACATCATCGTCGCGCTGCCGCGGCCGCCCATTTGGTGCCACACGCGGCAGACGTTCAACCAATCGTCGGTCATCACCTTGCCGCGCGTCAGCTCGGCCCGCACCCGGTCGACCAGAATTTCCGCGCCGCCTCCGGGCAAACTGCCGAGGCCTGCCGCCTTGAGACGCGTCAGCACTTCTTCCAGCGGTACCTTGGTGAGCTTCACCAGGGCGTGAATCTCCGGCGGGCTGAACGCGTGGATGTTCACCTGCGGAAAGTGCTGCCGGATGTCGCGGAGCAGTTCTTCGTACCACTCGATCGGTAGCGACGGGTTCATGCCTCCCTGCATCAGAATCTGGTCGCCACCCAGGTCGACCGTTTCCTGAATCTTTTGCAGGATCACGTCACGCGGCAGCACGTAACCTTCCGGCGAGCGTGGCGTACGGTAGAACGCGCAGAAATCGCAGACCGCCGAGCAGACGTTCGTGTAGTTGATGTTGCGGTCGATGTTGTACGTGCGGTAGGGCTCGGGATGCAGCCGGCGCGTGACCGCATCGGCCGCGCGCGACAAAGCGTTCAGATCGTGCGACTCGAGCAGGCTGAGTCCCTCGGCGGGCGAGAGACGTTCGCCGGCGACCGCCTTATCCAGCACGTTGGCAATCGAAACCAAGATCGACTCCCGGCGGAGCAAGGTTCAACTGCTGCGCCATGCGATAGAACAACTCCAGGCCGCGCAGCTCGCGCTCGCCCAGGGTAAAGTACAAGTTGTCGCGCAGGTAGCCGACGCACTCCGGCTGCGTAAGCCCCAGCGGAGCCGCCTCGCGCCGGGCGATCGTTTCGAGATTCGCCACGCCCAGATCACGAGATTGCGACAGCGCTTGCTCGACGCCTTGCAAGTCCGTACCCACGCGCGCCACCCACATCGCGAACACGAACGGCAGCTCGGCCCACCGGCACCATTCGTCGCCAAGGTCCCATACCTCGGCACACGCTTCGCCGGCCGAACGCATCGCCCGGTCGCCGATCAGCACTGCCGCGTCGGCCCGGGTGTCGGCAAGCGACGCACCCAGCGGCAACGGCTCCAGCCGTGGCTCGATGCCGTATCGCTCGCAAAGCAAAATCCTCACCATGGCGATGCTGGTTCGCGACCCCTCGTCCAGGGCCAACGTCTGAAGCTGCTCGATCGGCACCCGGCTGAACAGTTTCACGCTGAGCACTGGCCCCCGGCAGGCGATGCAGGCATCGGAAACAATCGTATAGCCGGGGCGTTGGAAGAACTCGATCGACGGAATCAGTGCCAGATCGAGTTCCCCGTCGGCCAATCGATCGGCCAAGCGGCTAGGATAATCGAGCACCAGCTCAGCCTGCGGCGCGAGGCGCTCGAGCTCGTAAATCAACGGCTTGGTGTTGAGGTACGTGACCGCGCCGATGCGAACTTTCGACCGTGAATGCATTGCGTCGATTTTATCGTGACGGTGGGTCTCCGACAAACGAACCGCAGTGGCAGAGGCCCGATAACTGCGAAGACGCAGCGCACGCCCTTCTCCCTCTGGGAGAAGGTGGCCGAAGGTCGGATGAGGGCGAAGCGGCATCGACGCCGAGTACCCGCATCACCCTCACCCGGCCGCCGCGGCGGCGGCCACTCTCTCCCGAAGGGCGAGGGGATGCCGGGCAGCCTACTTTTTCTTCTTCTGTACCCGCTGCGGTTGGTCGGCGCGGGCGGGGTCGTATTGCGGATTCGGCAGCGGGTCTTGAGCGCCGACCTCGGCACGCCACGAGGCCAGTTTGGCCCGTAGCTCGCTGGCCTTCTCCGGCATCGCCGACGCCATGTCGCGCGATTCCCCTTCGTCGTCCTTCAGGTTGTACAGTTCGGCGTGGTTGTCTTCGTAGAACTCGACCAGCCGCCAGTCGCCGTCGCGGATGGCGCTGTACGGCGTGGCGCCGCCGGGATGGTAGTGCGGATAGTGCCAGTACAGCGCGTCGCGCTTGAGTTGGCCGGTCTGCTTGAGCACGGGCAGCAGGCTTTCGCCGTCGATCGGTTTTCCTGCCACCGGAGCGACACCACACGCTTCGAGCAGCGTCGGAAAAAAGTCAATGCTCATCGCCGCTGCGGCGCTCGTCGAGCCAGCCGCCACGACGGCCGGCCATTTGACGATCAATGGTACGCGCACGCCCCCTTCATAGGCTGAGCCTTTACCTGCGCGCGCCGGTACGTTCACCGTCGAGTTGCCTGGCTTCATCAAGCCGCCGTTGTCGCTGGTGAAGATGAAGATCGTGTTCTTCGTAAGGCCCAGCTCGTCGAGCTTGCGGACGATCGTGCCCACCGAATCGTCAACGCTCTCGACCAGCCCAGCATAGGTGGCGTTGTGCTGGCCGTTGGGGTCCGACGGCTTCGCCCGATACTTCTCGATCACCGCCGGCTTCGCCATCAGCGGCGTGTGGACCGCGTAGTGCGGCAAGTAGACGAAGAACGGCTCGTCGGCGTTGGCTTCGATGAACTTGCAGGCCTCGTCGGTGAGCCGATCGCTGAGAAATTCGCCGGGAGGACCGTCCGGAAGCGTGGCAATCTTGTATGGCGAAAAATAACTCAGCGGGCTTCCTTTGTCGGTCCCACCGAGCGCGAAATCGAACCCTTGCGTCTTCGGCCAGTACGGTTCGTCGCCGAGGTGCCACTTGCCGAACTGGCCGGTTTCGTAGCCAGCGCCATCGAGCGATCGGGCGACGTTCGGCACCTCGTGCGGCAGATGCATGGTCCAGTCGGGCGGCATCAGCTTGGCAAACGGTCGCCGATGGCCGGGAATCCAGTCGGTGATGTGCAGCCGTGCGGGATATTGCCCCGTAAGCACCGCGGCGCGCGTCGGCGAGCAGACCGTGCAAGCCGAGTAAGCGTGCGTGAACCGCATCCCGTCGGCAGCCAGCCGATCGACGTTCGGTGTCTCATAGAACTTCGACCCCATACACTCCAGGTCGGTCCAACCCATGTCGTCGACAAGCATCAGCACGATGTTTGGCCTACACGGTGTTTCCGCTAAATTGTCGGCAAAAACGTGGCATATCAGATGGGGAAGACTTAGCGCTGCAAGGATTAGTGTAGTAAATGAGTGTAGTAATCGGTCTGGTAAAACGCATGCAGCAGGCGTACGATTTCGTTTGATCCA
>DATAXP010000144.1:0-9424 GCA_036272935.1 Pirellulales bacterium
GAGGTCGGGTGCCATGCTCACGCTTGCGTGAGCATGGCACCCCGCGCGCCGCAAGCGACGCGGCTAACGGCGGAGCACTTCTTTGATCATTGCTGGCACGTTGCTGGTCAGGGCGTCGATCCCGGCGGCGATCAAGCGGCGCGCTTGCGCCGGGTCGTCGACCGTCCATGTCCACGCTCGCAGCCCGGCCTCGTGGATGGCGGCGATCGCCTCTGCCGTCAGATCGTTGGCGCTCCAATTTACGATGGTCGCCCCGATCGAGGCGGCCTCGACCGCCTTGCGAGGGTCGAACTCCTTGCTCCCCAACGCTCCCAGTACCAGGCGGGGTTCCTGGCGATGCGCCTCGGCCACGAACTCCCAATCGAATGCTTGCACCGTCACTTGTTCGACCGCGTTGCTGTCGCGCACGACCCGCAAGCAGTTTTCAACGCTGCCGCTTTTACGTTCGATCATCAGCATCGCACGGGGAATGACAGTGTCGATCGCCGCGGCGAGCGTCGGCACGCGCGTGCCAGCAAGCCGGGGATTGAACCAAGTGCCGGCGTCGAGTTCATCGATTTGCGCGGCGGTCTTGCTGGCGACGGGAATTTTCTCGTCGTCCGTCCAGTGCCAGCGGGTGCGAGCGTCGGTCGTGCGGTCGAGCGTCGCGTCGTGGATCACCATCGGCACGCCATCGGCCGAGTCGTGCGTGTCGAGCTCGATGAAATCGACGCCGACCGCCAACGCCGATTCAAACGCCGGCAGCGTGTTCTCGGCGGCGACACGGCTGTTGCCCCGATGGGCAATCAGCAGCACTCGCTGCTGCCGGACGATTTGCGCGACGGAGAGCATGGAATTCCAAACAGGCGGATTCCAAAAGATAAGTCGATAGAAAGTGTTGCTGGCGCAACTTAGCCGCCATTGCACCTTAGTTCAAGCTCGCCATCATCACAGCGATCACCATGTTCATGCGCTCCGGCCGGACGCTCGTTTTGCGAACGCGCAGGCGATGGTTGTTGGCATCGTCGCCCGCATTCTCCGCGGGCTCGGCAGAAGGACGCGAGTCGCGGCGATCAGGTTGATCATCTGCGGCCGGCTCGATGCCCTGCCACCAAATCGACGACCACCGCGCTGTCGACGGCGCTCGACGCGTGCGGCTATCGACGGCGCTCAACGCGCACGATCGCCGTTGGACCGGGGATCGGTGAAGCCATAGTTGTCGGTGCGATTAAAATTGAAACCCGACGAGCGGTTGCGGTAGCCGAATCCCATCGAACTGTAATCGGAGCCGGCATAATCGCCGTAGGCGCTGTACCAGCCGTAGCCCATCCGCCCATAGCCCCGCTGCCACAGGCCGTCGGGGCTAGTGCGGTTGGCGGTACCGTAGGTTCGCCAGCCGGCATGGGCCCTGTCAGCCGCCGCCCCAAGAGCAAGGACCGCGATTGAAGCTAGCATGAGACGATGCATCGTCATCTCCTCCCGTCGCGAAGGTCATGGAACGTGGCGGCCGACGAGCACAAGCTCGCTCGCCATGCAAACGTCGCTCCCGATTCACGACCTGGCAAGTCTTGCGATACGGACAGATGCCGTTTTTACCGGCCTTAACCGCTTTGACCCGATTCTTGAGCCACAGGATGGGAACAGGGAGCGACGGCGCAGCGCTCAGTCTTCCATGACTTCGGTTTCTTTCGCCTTCGCCAGGTCGTTGGCGCGGTTCTCGTATTTCTTGGTCAACTCCTGGATCTCTTCCTTGAGACTTTCGCAGTCGTCTTCCGAGAGCACCTTGTCTTTTTGTTCCTGGTCGGCCTGCTTGTTCCCTTCGCGGCGAACGTTGCGGATCGAAACCTTCGCCTCCTCGGCAAGCTCCTTGATGCGCGCAACCAGCTTGCGGCGCATCTCGGTCGACAGCGGCGGCACGTTGAGCCGGATCACGCGGCCATCGCTCATCGGCGTGAACCCCAGGCCGCTGGCCTGGATCGCCTTTTCGATGTCCTTGATCGTCCCCGGGTCGAAGGGGCGCACCACGATCTGCGTGGGCTCAGGTGCGCCGATGCTCGCCAGTTGCTTGATCGGCGTCGGCGAGCCGTACACCTCGACGCGCAGCGAATCGACCAGCCCTGGGTTGGCGCGCCCGGTGCGGATGCCGGTCAGCGCGTGCTTGAGCACGTCAGCCGCCTTTTCCATCCGTTCTTCGACGTCGAGCAGGATTTCGTCGGCAGGCATGCGCTGAGAGTTGCTAGTGGCTGGTTGCTAGTGCGGCGGCGGCTACCCGGTCATTGCCGAGACGCCGCTGGCGATCCGTGTGCCGATCCGTTCGCCGTTCACGGCCCGTTCGATGTTGCCGTCTTTGCGATAGTTGAACACCAGGATCGGCATGTCGTGTTCCATGCACTGGGCGATGGCGGTGAAGTCCATCACGCGCAGGTTCTTCTCGCGCATCTCAGCATAGGTCAGATCGCTGTAGAGCACGGCGTGCGGGTTGGTTTCGGGGTCGTCGCTGTACACGCCGTCGACGCGCGTGGCCTTCATCAGAATGTCGGCCTCAAGCTCTAGTGCACGCTGTGCGGCGGCGGTGTCGGTGGTGACAAACGGACTGCCGATGCCGCAGGCCAGAATGACGATCCGCCCTTTTTCGAGGTGCCGGCGCGCACGGCGGCGAATGTACGGCTCGGCAATGCCATCCATACGGATGGCCGTCGAGAGCCGCGTCTCGCAACCCAGCGATTCCAGCGCGTCCTGCAACGCCAAGCCGTTGATGACCGTGGCCAGCATGCCCATGTAGTGGGCTGTCGCCTCTTGGATGCTCGAGGCGCTGGCGGTGAACTGGGCGCCGCGCAGGATGTTGCCGCCGCCGATAACGATGGCGATCTGCGTGCCGGCCTGGGCGGCCCGATGCGTCTGCCTCGCGATGTGCAGCACCGCTTCCATGCTGATGCCGCGCTCACCCTGGCGGCAAAAGCTCTCGCCCGACAGCTTCAATACGACGCGGCGGTACGCGGTCCCCAACGCCTTTTGTCCCGATGCGGCCATAACACCTCGGTTGCTACTTGCCCAATCTCCAGTTCACGAAGCGCTTGATCTTCATGCCCGCCGCCTTCAGCACGTCGGCCACCATCTTCGTATTATCCTTCACGAACTGCTGCTCGGTGAGCACGCGGGCAGCATAAAAATTCTTCATCCGCCCTTCGATCATCTTCTGAATGATATTCTCGGGCTTGCCTTCTTTGCGGGCCTGCTCGGTGAGAATTTCGCGCTCGTGGGCGACGTCGGCCGGATCGAGGTCTTCCTTGGTCGCGGCAGTGGTGTTGTTCGCCACGATGTGCATGGCAATGTCGCGGGCCGTCGCCGCATCGCCCCCTTGGAACTCGACCAACGCCGCCAGGTCGCCGGTGGCGTGCACGTAGCCGGCGCAGAGACCGTCGAACCGCACCACGCGACCGATGTTGAACACCTCGCGAATGCGGTTGAACAGGTCGTCCTTCTGCTCGCCGAGCGTGCTGCCCGGCTTGCTCAGCGAAGGGAGCTTGAGCAGCTCGTCGGCAGTCTTCGCGCCGCCGACGGCCATTTGCTTGGCCAAGTCGTTGGCGAACTGCTTGACCTCGGTGCTCCCGGCCACCGGTGCGCTCTCGCAGAGCAGCTCGACCATCGCGCCGACCTTCTTCTCGGCGTCGGCGTAGAGGCCGATCCGGCCGTCGAGCGTCTCGCGCCCGAGCCGGGTTTCCTGGGTCTTCTTCCCCTTCTCACGGAGCTTGCGGATGGCCTCTTCGGCGTCGCCGCCGGCCTCTTGCAAGGCGGCCTTGCACTCCATCATCGGCAGTCCCGTCTGCTCGCGCAGCGCTTTGACCGCGGCGGCACTAATCTCGGCCATGCTTGCTCCCAATCCCAAATGCGAAATCTCAAATCCCAATGGGCGACGGTTCCGCGTCGCGCCTAGACAGCATCTTTATCCTTGTCGGCGCCTTCCGGCGACGTGTACGCCGCCGTGTGGTCGGCCGGCATCAGGTCCTTGGCGTTCGCCTTGCCGTCGACGATCGCCGTGGCCAACTGTTGCAGCACGATCTCGATCGAGCGGATGCTGTCGTCGTTGCCCGGAATCGGCAAGTCGACCAGATCGGGATCGCAATCGGTGTCGATCAGCGCCACGGTGGTGACGCCCTGCTTGCGGGCCTCGCTGATGGCGTTCTTTTCTTTGCGCGGATCGATGATCACCATGCACTCGGGAATGCGGTTCATGGTGCGGATGCCGTTGAGGTTGCGGAACATCTTGCGATATTCGCGGTTCAAGGCCGACTGCATCTTCTTCGAGTATTTGGCCAGCTCGTCGGTGCTGCGGATTTGCTCGAGCTGCTCCAGGCGCGTGAGCCGGCTGCGAATGGTGCGGAAATTGGTGAGCGTGCCGCCGAGCCAGCGGTCGTTGACGTAGGGCATGCCGCAGCGGGCCGCTTCGCGCTCGACCGTTTCGGCCGCCTGCCGCTTGGTGCCGACGAACAGAATCAGGCTTCCCTGGGCGGCGACCTGCGCAAGATACTTGCGGGCGCGGATCATGCCGCGCACCGTCTCGCGCACGTCAATAATGTGGATCAGATTGCGGCGACCATAGATATAGGGCCGCATCTTGGGGTTCCACTTGCTGGCCCGATGGCCGAAGTGGACGCCGGCTTCAATCAGTTGCTTGACTAGGACCGTGGACAAAACAGACTCCTCGCTGTGGGCACACCGGCTCCGTGGTGCCACCGCCTGCGTACGATGCAAGCCGATAGCGTGTCCGGCGTTAGGAACTGCGGATCGGTCGGCTCGACGCGGACTGTCGTTGCCCGTCCACCCTGGACCGTTCAGGGCGGAAAGTCCCTAATCGTAGCCATTTACGAAAGAGGGGTCAACCGGCGGTGAGACGCGCCGTGTTGTTCCGCTGCGCTGCTCTGTTGTGGCATGGTCTCCCGACCATGCCACTAACGGTAGCACGGTCGGGAGACCGTGCTACAACGCGACGCTCAAACTACCCGGCAAGGACTCGAACCTTGAATGGGAGAGCCAAAATCTCCAGTGTTACCATTACACCACCGGGTACCGTCGGGCATTGTAACGGCAGGACGTTTCGGCTGGCTAGGGCGGCTCGAGCGCATTAGCGGTTCAGGTCGCTAATTTCGACGCGCGGCGTCAGGCCGGCGACCGCCTCGTGCAAGGCCAACAGCGAGAGCAGCAGCGTGTCGGGGTACGAGATGCAATCGTAGTATTTCGTCTTGGAACTAGCGCGCGGCAGCGGCGCGCCGCGATCCCAGAACACGGCGATCGATTCGTCGGCCAGTCGCTGCGCCGCCTCGAGGTATTCGGTTCGTTTCGTCAGCCGATACGCGGCCAGCTCGGTGAAGATCGCCATGCCGTACTCGCCGGCCCACAGGTCATCGTTCTTGGGATTGGGCGTCTCGCGGCGGTAAACATCGGCACCTTCGACGACCAGCTTGCGGTATTTCTCGGCGCGTGGATCGTTGCCGAGCTGGGCTTGCCGCGTGTTGCTGAGCAGCGCGAACATGGAAGTCGGGTTGATGCCGTAGCCCATGCTCCAGTGCCGCGAGTAGCCGTTCGACTTTTTCTCGGCCCGTTCGCGCGCCTTGCCGGTGTCGGCAAAGCAGTAGCAGATGAAGCCGCGATCGGGGCTGCTGAAATCGTGAGGCAGTGCGAGAAACGCATCGTCTTGCTCGGTCGCGAGTTGTTCGAGCAGCTTGCTCGTCTCAGCGTCCATGCGCTTCGCTGCCGGGGCGCTCTCCATGGCCAATGAAATCGACCAGAGCGCGACGCACAGGTTCACGCGAGCCGGATCTTTCGACGAATCGCAGTCGAGCAGGCGCGTTTTCGGATTCGCGCGGCCGAGATAGCGCGTCGTCAGCACGCGCACCGCCTCTTGGTACACCGGATCGCGTGACTTCTCATAGGCCTTCGACCAGCAGTCGATGAAGTAGCTTCCTTCTTTGGCGAAGTCGAAATCCTTCCGCGGGTCGTGCTTGTCGTACGAGGCGTGCCGGCTGAAATTGCCCGTCTTGTGGTCGAAGATTTGATGATCCCAGAGGCCGCGGGCGTAGCGGAGCGTGCGTTCGGGATCGGCGTCGTACCATAGGTCGAAGTACAGAATCTTGCGCTTCGGTTCGTGGATTTGTTTTCCGTACAATGTGCCGGGGCAGTCGTCAACGCAGTCCCAGAACATATGTTCGCCCCAGGCGAGCAGCCCGGTTTCAGGGCTTTGCGCGATGCGCAGAAAATCGAGCAGCGCGTCGCGCGCGGCCTCGGCGTACTGCGGATCGCCGGTGAGTCGCGAGAGATGGAACATGCTCCGATACAGGTCTTGCTGCAAGTTGGCGTTCGAGCCGCCGGGACCGCAACGATCGCCTTGCCTCACACCGGCCGGCGGGCTGGGAAGCTTGGTCAACGGCGTAGCGTTCTCGCGGTCGAGCACTGAGAGGATCATGCCCGACTGCTGCTTGCCGAAGCGATCGACGGCCGTGCGTAGCAGTGCATCAACGGTACGACGGACGACATCGAGATACGGTGAAGTCGCCGTCGAAGTGGCCGGCTCGGCAGCGCTGGTACGGATGCCGAAAATGGCTAACACAACAACGACAACACATTTGAAAAGACGGGGCATGCGAAAGAGCGCTCAGCAACGTGGGATGCGAACAGGCGGGTGTTCGTAGGCTATGCCGCGGCCGGTGTCCACGCAAGCAGGGATTCGCCTCCCACATTTTCCATCAGCGCGAGCGTTTTGCCACCGAGAAGGCCAATTGCTCGAGCTCGATGGCCAGGTCGACGCCGACGATGCTGATCGTGTCGGGAACGTTGATCGTGACCGGGGCGAAGTTCAGCACCCCTTCAACGCCTGCTTCGACGAGCAGGTCGGCCACCGATTGCGCGGCTAAAGCCGGCACGGCCACGATGCCCAGCCGCAGGCAATGGGTGCGGGCGATTTCAGGTAGCCGGTCGAGCGGATAGACGTGCACCTGCTCGATTTCGGCGTCGACGGCAGCCGGGTTGATGTCGAAAGCGGCGACGATCCGAAAGCCCCGCTGCTGGAAACCCTTGTAACCGAGCAAGGCTCGGCCGAGGTTGCCCACCCCCACCAGCACCGCCGGCCACTGCTGGTCGGTCCCCAGAATGCGCTTGATCTCGGCGATCAGTTCGTCGCAGCGGTAACCGATTCCTGGGTAGCCGAAGTGGCCGAAATAGGCCAGGTCTTTGCGAACTTGGGCGTCGGTGAACCCCAGGACGCGCCCCAGTTCGCTGCTGCTGGTGGTCTCGTGTCCGTCGCGGACCAGATGTTGCAACTCGCGCAGATACAGGCTCAAGCGACTGACGACCGCCTTGGGTACATCCCCTTCCGAGCCGGCACCTGCGGATTTGCCTTTCGCATCGCTCATGTTCGATTGCCGCGGCGCATTGGCTAGGGCCGCGTCACCTGGCCCCTTGAAGCCGTAACACTTTATGCCGCCAGAGTTGAATCGACAAGGCTGGCGGCGATGGAGCTGGCGAAACGCGGCTCGCAAGCGAGCCGGCTAAACAACACGGCAAAATTGCTTCCTGCAAAACGCCCAAACCCTCGCCGCGACATCCTAGTCGCACGAGGGTTTGGGATTGGCTTAGGCAGACCGACCACCACCGACCTGCGTCAGGCTCACTGCGTGGCGAAGGGGGTCGTCGTGTCGTTGATCCAAATCTTGCCGCTGCCCAGATCGAACAACCAGCCCGCGCCGCTGACCGTGGCGGTGGGCGGATTGGCGCCGGCGGCCACGACCGTGGTCAGGTTGTTGTACGGGTTCGCGGGAATCGCTTGCACGTAGGGCCCGTACGGGAAGCCGGTCCCGGTGCCGATCGTGCCGGAGTTCGTGGTGCTGCTCGTCAACTCGACCATCGTTTGGCTGGGCAGCGAACCGTTGTGCTGCGACTTGTACAGCTCGATCTGCGATCGGAGCGTGTTCAGGTTGAACCGCGCGGTGCTCGCCTTGGCATCGCTGGTGGAGTTCGAGAACTGCGGAATAATCGTGGCGGCGAGGATCGCCATGATGACCACGACAATCAACACCTCGACCAGCGTGAAGCCCGACACGCGACGTGTGCGCTTACTCATTGTTTCGATCCTTTTGCCTGTTCATTAACCGTGGTGGTCTTGCCTGGAGCCTGGAGCGCCGGTGGCCGAAGGGCGTTGCCGAGTTGCCGCCCCCACCTCGGTGCCTGCCATCGAGGCTCCGTAGAGTTCGTAGGTTCCACTTTCCCAACTGTCAAATTTCGCGATTTGAACGCATGACATTGGCAAACAACGAGTTGCCTCCTTCCCGGGTTAGCGCGGAAGCATCGCATTCGCTGGCATCGTAAGCCGCGCAATCGGTTCTGCTCGCCTGTGAGTCACAATCCTCTCCGTCGGCAGGGTCGTGCTTATTTTTCGCCACCATAACAGTTTTGCTAGCACCCGCAGATCAAGCCAGCAACCTAGCTTGTCGATATTGCTCAACATCAGCCATGGTCGGTGTGCTGCGCGGATTGACTAGCGAGGCGGCGCTAACTGCGTCGTCTTGTAGCTATAAGCAATCCAGCTAATGCACGCAGGCTGTGGCGACCGAACCAGTATCTACAGTGGGCGCAAGCTCACGATCAACCAGGCTCTTTTGGCGTCCGTGCTTGTCTTGGAGGAGGCAACAACTATGAAAACTTTGAGGGGGGTGCCAATCCTCGCTGTGCTTGTCGCAGCGACGATGGCCAACGTCAGCCGTGCCGATTGGGTCGGCGCGGTCAGCTATCGGTGTTGTGGCGCAACATCCACCACCGCCAGCTTCGCCAGTTACAAGATGCAGACCTACACGGTCATGAAAACCGTGAAAGAGGTGGTCTACGAGCAGCAGAACTACACCTGCTACAAGACCTGCTACGAAACGGTCTGCGAGCCGAAAACCATCGATTGCGTGAAGTACGTCGCCGAGACGTGCTACCGCAACTGCGAGTACACCGTCTGCAAGCCGGTGTATGAGACTCGTTGCCGCACCGTGAACTACACGGTCTGCAAGCCCGTGTACGAGACTCACACTCGCAACATCTGCTACACCGTTTGCAAGCCGGTGTATCAGACGCACACCAAGAACATTTGCTACACGGTCTGCAAACCGGTCTACGAAACGATGACCAAGAACATCTGCTACACGGTCTGCAAGCCGGTGTATCAGACGCACACCAAGAACATTTGCTACACGGTGTGCAAACCGGTCTACGAGACGATGACCAAGAACACTTGCTACACGGTCTGCAAACCGGTCTACGAAACGAAGACCAAGGAAATCTGCTACACCGTCTGCAAGCCGGTCTACGAAACGAAGACCAAGAACATTTGCTACACGGTCTGCAAGCCGGTGTACGAGACCTGCTCGAAGGAAATCCCGTACACCGTGTGCAAGCCGGTGTACGAGACGAA
>DATAXP010000145.1:0-28676 GCA_036272935.1 Pirellulales bacterium
TGGATCAAACGAAATCGTACGCCTGCTGCATGCGTTTTACCAGACCGATTACTACACTCATTTACTACACTAATCCTTGCAGCGCTAAGTCTTCCCCATCTGATATGCCACGTTTTTGCCGACAATTTAGCGGAAACACCGCGTCGACCGAACATCGTGCTGATGCTTGTCGACGACATGGGTTGGATCGACTCGACGCCGTATGGTTCGGAGTATTACGAGACGCCGAACATCGCGCGGTTGGCTCGGCGGGGAATGCGGTTCACCGACGCTTACGCCTGTCCGCTCTGCTCGCCGACGCGCGCCAGTATTCTGACCGGCAAGTACTCGGCGCGGCACGGCATCACCAGTGCCACCGGGCATCTGCCATCGCAACCGGCGGGGCACAACTTCATGCCCGCATCGGCGTCGCCGAACCAGCGGATGATCCTGCCCGAGAGCAAGAACTACATGGAGCCCAGCGAATACACGCTGGCCGAAGCGCTGCGCGATGCGGGCTATCGCACCGGGCATTTCGGCAAGTGGCACCTGGGGCTCGCCGAGCAGTACTGGCCCGAGGCGCAAGGGTTCGACCTGGCACTGCACGGCTGGCCCGATCCGGGACCGCTGAACTATTTTGGACCAAAGTTCTACAACAATCAAAACTTCTCCGAGAACACTCCGGGCGAGTACGTCACCGATTGCCTCACGACCGAAGTGCTGAGGTTCATCGACGACAGCACGACCGGCGAGCATCGCGGCAAGCCGTTCTTCGTCAACTTCTGGCTTCCCAGCGTTCACGGCCCCTGGGGATTCAAGACCGAGTACGCCGACCGCTTCGTCGGCCGCAGCGATCCCCGCGGCCAGCAGGGTAACTCGATCATGGCGTCGATGCTGCAAAGCGTCGACGATAGTCTGGGACGCATCCTCGACAAGCTCGACGAGCAAAAGCTGGCTGAAAACACGCTGTTGATTTTCTTTTCCGACAACGGCGGCAACACGAACAGCAACACGCCCGACGACCCCAAGCGGCGGAGCATGACCGAGAAGCATCCGCGCTATGCGGAGTTTCAGAGCTGGAAGAAGTACGCCGGCGACTTGCCGCCGACGAACAACGCTCCGCTGCGCGACGGCAAAGGATCGGTGTTCGAAGGGGGCGTGCGCGTGCCGTTGATCGCCGCCTGGCCGGGAGTGGTCGAGCCGAAAACGCGCAGCGATGCCGTGGTCGCCGCGATCGATCTGTATCCGACGTTGCTCGATCTCTTGAGTATCCCGAAGCAGGCCGAGCAGCGGATCGACGGCGTCAGCTTCGCCGCGGCGCTCAAGCAAACCGGGCCGGTCGAGCGCGAGGCGCTATTCACCTTCTTTCCGCATGGCGGCCCATCGCGGCCGCCAGGGGTGACCGTGCGTGCCGGCGACTGGAAGCTGATCCGCTGGTTCGAAACCAGTTCGTATTTCCCCGACGTTCACGAGCTGTACAACCTGCGCGATGACCTCGGCGAGTCGAACAACCTGGCCAAGCAGATGCCCGACAAAGTGAAGCAGCTCGACGCGTTGACCGATCGCTTCCTGGCCGACACCGGCGCCCTGGTGCCGAAGCCGAACCCGAAGTACCGTGAGCCGGCGCAGGCTGCCGGGTCAGATCGGCGTTTCGATGGCTGGGTGGCACAAGGCTCCGAGGCCGCGATGCACGATGGCGTGCTCACAGTGACCGGCAAGAACAAGTCGCCGTTCCTCGGTAACTCGGGCTTCAAGCTGGCCGGCCCGGTGACGGCGACGCTGCGGGCACGCTCGTCGGCTGGCGGCGTGGGAAAGTTGCAGTGGCGCATGGCCGACCAGGACGAGTTTCCGCGCGAAGGGCAGATGGTCGAGTTCACCGTGCCCGCCGGGGACCAGTGGCATGAGGCGACTGTCACGTTGCCGACCAAAGGCATGGTGCAGCACGTGCGGATCTATCTGCCGGCACAGCAAGCGCCGGTGGAAGTCGATTGGTTCGAGCTGGTGCCGCGCGACGGCCTCCGCCAGCGCTGGGAGTTCAACTAGCAAGCTTGGCTGTCGTCATCGGGCTGCTCGTAAGCTCCAGCCAACCGGCTGCGTCCACGCTTGTTGTCGTTGGTCGTCGAATGATGGGTCGGCCGGCGGACGGCTCGATGTAACCACGGCACGGACGTACAACTCGTCGCCGGTGAACGTGTAGCTGGGATGCAACCCTTCGACGGTCGCGAAGACCTCGCCGATGCGCTCGGAGTATTGCTGCGTGTAGCGGCCTTCCTTCTTGCCGGTGGGCTCTGCCGGCTTGCCGGTCGCATCGACATCGCGGCGCGTGCCGATGAACGCGGTGGTGAAGGTGGCGTCGTCGTCGGCAGCGATTGATAATTCCAGGCGCCGCGAGTCGGCATCGTACCGCACATCATCAAGCGTGACGCCGCTCGAAGCGTAGAAATCGCCCGCCTTGATCGCGCGCACGAGGTACTCGGGCGTGAGATGCGTGGTGCGGACCACGATCCAGCCGCGCCCAGGGTGCGAGGCGTTCGGCTTGCCGTGGTAGTCGTGGCTGTCGTCGGTGGCGACGCCGAATAGCGGCGCGGCATTCAGGTCGGCCAGGCGGATCGTGTTGGCGATGTCCCACACGCGCTCGGTGCTGGGGTGATCGTGGTCGCCATGCTGGTTCGTGCCCGGGTGCCCGTTGTACACTTCGAAATGTCGTTCCAGCACGATGTGCGCGATATCCTCGGCCGTGACTGCATAGTGATAGTTCGGATGGTTGAGGTGTACGAGGATTTCGCGGCCCGAGCGCTCGGCCTGTTCATGCACCGCACGGAAGTTGTTGGCGATCGCCTCGCGCACGGTGGCCCCGCCCACCGGCGGCACCACTCCCAGCAAGTTCGTGGCGTTCATGTGCACGGGGCCCCCCTCGGCCTTGTCGCTGATTTCCTCAGCCGG
This sequence comes from Pirellulales bacterium, assembly GCA_036272935.1. GTDB lineage: Bacteria > Planctomycetota > Planctomycetia > Pirellulales > PNKZ01 > DATAXP01. Next base: position 2,923 of record DATAXP010000145.1, read on the forward strand.
AATCATCAGAAACCTGCCGCGCTCCTCGACCAGCGCGCGGAATTCGTCGAGCGGCTTGAGGCGGACTTCTTGCTTCTTGCCGTCGCCGCGAGTTTCGACCCACGCCGGGCCGAATCGCGCCAAGTAGTTGGCGATCACGTCGGGGCCGCCCTTCTTCCGCAGACCGGCGGCGTCGCGCCAACGGATGCCCTGCCCGAGCACGTTATGATCGGTCAGCGCAAGGAAGTTGTAGCCATGCGACCGATACCACTCGGCAACCATTTCAGGGAAGTCGTTGCCATCGCTCCAGAACGTGTGCGTGTGGATGTTCCCCTTCCACCAGCGCGGCGCCGCATTAGGTACGATCTCGTCCGCCCGGGCAATGCCGGCCGCGGAAAGAAACAGGCAAAACAACAGACGCGATAATCGGAAGCGGGACAAGCTCATGGCGGCAATCGAACGACGAAGTGCGTGATACAACTCTCCAGAGAGTTTATATCACGACCGCCGTACGTTCCGAGACCCGATGTGTGCGCCCCGATCGGCAACGATGCGGCCGCGGCTACTCGGAGCTGTTCGTCCGGGTCGACGTCCAAGCGAAGAAGTGCAGGTCGCGCAGCGCGTCGGCATCGGCGAGCACCGCCTTGCGATTCTCGACCGAGACACGCGCCGGTCCGCCGGCCAGCAGTTGCCGCTCGGCCAGCCGTAGCTTCTCAGGCTCGGCCGACTGGCAATCGCCCGTCGACTGCAAGATCGAACGGTGCAGCGCCAAGAATGCCGGATCGGCCAGCACGCGGAAGAACATGCCACGCGGGTCGGCCAATTCACGCGGCGTCGGCAAGGCCAGCAAGTGGCGATGACGCTGCAACACGCGCGGCACCACCGTCTCGTCGGGCGTCGACAGCAGCCGGCGACTGGCCAGTGCCTGGCCGACACGCACGCTGCTGAGCAACATCGACAGCGGCACCGCCAGGATCAGCCCGATCAGTATCGGCAACATCCACAAGAAGATCGCCGGCGCCAAGACAAACGTCAGCACGGCGGCCACCAGACCACCGACCATTTGCTTCCAGTGCGCCGCTAGGGCTGCCGCGAACCGCAAGCCTTGTTCGTCGCGTTGCTGGGCCGACCACGACACCTTGCGCCCCATGAAAGTGCAAGTAACGAACGTGGAGTGGAACACCATCATGATCGGGGCGACCAGCGTCGATATCACGGTTTCGATCAGCACGCTGCAACCCGCCTTGGCCGCACCGCCACATGCCGCGCGCGACGTGGGATCGGCCACCAGCGCCAAATAGCCCCACAGTTTCGGCAGCAGCAACAGCGCCATGGTCGCGGCGAACAGGCCGCCGCCCCACATCCATGCCGTCGATTGCTCGACCGGAGCGGAAACCATTGCCGCGTCGGCAACGGTCGCCGGGCCGAACCCGAGCCACGAACCGCAGCCGACGAACGCCAGGCAGCTCCATAAAATCGATACCATCCACAAAGGGCTCGTCAAATACGACATCGCCCCCATGCCCAGGTGCAGCCGGCTCATCGGGTGAATGTCGCCTGCGAAAATTAGTCGCAGATGCTGCATATTCCCCTGGCACCAGCGCTGGTCGCGCTGGGCGAAGTCGATCAGCGTCGGCGGGCATTCTTCATAGCTGCCTTGCATGTCCTGGGCGACGCGTACCTTGTACCCGGCGCGGCGCATCAAGGCGGCCTCGACAAAGTCGTGGCTGAGGATTTCGCCCCCCATCGCTCCCGAGCCCGAAAGGATCGGAAGCCGGCAATGCTTCAAGAACGCATCGACGCGCAGAATCGCGTTGTGACCGTAGTAATTGCCGTCGGTGTGACTCCACCAGGCGAAGCCTTCGAGGAACACCGGGCCGTACACTCGCGCGGCGAACTGTTGGCAACGGGCGAACAACGACAGCCGATTCACCGGTACCGGCGGCGCCTGCAGAATTCCCAACTGCGGATCGTCGTCCATCGCGCGGGCCATCTCAACCAGCGTCGCCCCGCTCATCACGCTGTCGGCATCGAGCACGATCATGTAGTCGTAGCCCGCTCCCCAGCGCTGGCAAAAGTCGGCGATATTCCCGGCCTTGCGGCTGGTGTTCTTCGTGCGGTGGCGGTAGTACACCTGGCTGGGGCCGTTGAACACCTGGATGAGCCGCGCCCAGGTCCATTCCTCAGCCAGCCACACATCGGGATTCGTCGTGTCGCTGAGCACGAAGAAATCGAACGAGGCCGCGTGCCCCGTGGCTTGCAGCGATTCGTAGATCGCGCGCAGGCCGGCGAAAACGCGCGACGGCGACTCGTTGTAGATCGGCAGCAAGATGGCGGTGCGTCCGCGCAGCTTTTCGCTGCTCGGCTTCGGTGCGCCGAGCGGTTGCGGCGCTTCACGAGGAACCCGCAATCGTCGCAAAAAGCCCGCAGTAGCCATCCAAAACGAGAACGCGATCCAAACGAACAGCGTCATGAACAGTCCGACGCTGATGATGTTCGCCACCACCGATCCATCAGCCGGTTGCGCCTGTTCGAACACCCAGGCGCCGGCCAACGTGGTCACCAGCGTGAGGATCGCCAGCAGCAGGCGCGAACCCGCCCACGGCGAAATGCCACACAGGTTCAGCACAGCGTGAGTCGAGCTGCTTGCCAAGCCGCGCCACCATTGCCATTGCCACGGTTCGAGGGCGACCGCCAGCTCTTGCGGCTGCATCTGCGAATGCTGCACCGACGGTACCACGTCGCGATCGGCGCGGCGCAACTGATCGAGCATCGGCCGCGGCAGAGCTTCGGACTGGAACATCGCCTGTGGATAATTGTCGATCAGCGAGCGCAGCTCGAAAGCAGTCAGGCCCACGGTGCTGGCCGGAACTTTTTCGCCTTTTACCACCGTGCGGGCGAGCTGTTGCAGCCATGAATCGAAATCGTTGATGGCGGCGCTCATGCCGGCGCGATACGCTGAGATCAGCGGATCCTGCGAGCCGGTGGCCGACGGTTCGCCCACGCCACTGCGCTCGACCCAGGCACGCGTCCATTGGGCAATCGCCGCGGGATCGCGCAAGCCCCAGGCCCGCAGGTACTCGGCAAGCAGGCGCTCGGCGCGGGACTGGGTGCTAACGCTCGAATCCGCACGGCTCGGGGCCGTGCGTTTAGTCTGGTGATCTGGGGCCTCGGTCGGTCCCATTCTCTTTCTCCGCAACTTCTCGTGAAGCTGCCCTGTTTAGGATAAATTGTCCGTTAGAATGGCTGCTGGCTGCTGTTTGGTTAGCAAGTTGCATGCCGAGCCGGCAACCAACTGTCTTAGTCGGAGCATGAGTAACTCGAATGCGATTATCGATGGCGTTGATAATATCGATTCTTCTTCGGGCATGCATTGCTACTGCCACGTTACAGCAGTCATCGGTTGCCGAAGCTCAACAGCTTAGCACACCTGCCAGATTTGATTTCGGTGTGCTCGAAGCCCAGGCGAAGTCGCTGGCGTCGCGGGCATACCAGCCGCCGTCGTCGAACCTTCCCGAATCGTTACGGTCGATCCAATGGGACGAGATGCAACGCATCCAGTTCCGCCGCGACCATGCCCTGTGGCACGGGCTCGACGCGCCGCTGCAGGTCCGATTCTTCCATTTGGGCCTGTTCAACAAAACCCCCGTTCAGATGTACGAAATTGTGGGGGGCCAGGCCCGCGAGTTTCCGTTCGATCCGGCCCTCTTCCACTACGATGGTAGCGGTGTGGATAGTTCGGCCTTGCCGCGCACGCTTGGCTACGCCGGCTTTCAGCTAGCGCTCACGAGCGACCTTACGCACGACATCGCCGCCTTTCAAGGAGCCAGTTATTTCCGCGCCGTCGGCAGCGAAGGACAGTATGGCATATCCGCCCGCGGCCTGGCGATCGATTGCGGGCTGCCCAAGCCGGAAGAGTTTCCGATCTTCACGAAGTTCTGGTTCGAGCGGCCGGCATCGCAAGCGAAATCGCTGACCGTGTACGCACTGCTCGATTCACCGAGCGTCGCCGGAGCATATCGCTTCGTCATCACGCCCGGCGAACCGCTGCTGATCGACATCGAAGCGACACTGTATCCGCGGACTACGATCGAGCACATTGGCATCGCGCCGCTGACGAGCATGTACTTATGCGGCGAAAACGATCGGCGCCTGGCGACAGACTTCCGTCCCGAGATCCACGATTCCGACGGCCTGGCGATCCACACCGGCAGCGACGAATGGCTGTGGCGACCGCTGCTTGATCCCACCGCGGTGCGCACCAGTTGGTTCAGCGACAGCAATCCTCGCGGCTTCGGGCTTGTGCAGCGCGATCGCAATTTCGATCACTACCAAGACGACGGCGCGTTCTACAATCGCCGGCCTTGCGTGTGGGTCGAGCCGCGCACCGTGGCCTCGAAACAGCACGTGTTCGGCAAGGGGGCGGTGCAGCTTGTCGAGATTCCCACGCCCGACGAAACGTTCGACAACATTGTCGCCTTCTGGCAGCCGGCCGATCCGCCGAAGAAGGGCGACGAACTGCGCATGGCGTATCGGCTATCGTGGGGCTCGACCGCGCCGGAGCCCTCGAATCTGGCGACCGTGCGCGCCACGCGCACTGGCTTGGGCGGCGTGGTCGGCCAGCCGCGGAAGTATTTTTCGTGGCGGTTCGCGGTCGACTTCGCCGGCGGCGAGCTCGACAAGCTGCCCGCCAACGCGGTGGTCGAACCAGTCATCACCGCATCGCGCGGCGAGATCGAGATCACCAGCGCCCGACCGCTCGTGGCCATCAACGGCCGCCGTGCGCTGTTCGATCTCAAGCCGACCGACGACTCGGTGCAGCCCATCGAGCTGCGGCTGTTTCTGCGCTCGGAAGGCAAAGCGCTGAGCGAAACGTGGCTGTATCAATGGACACCGCCACCCCTCCAGGAGCGGAAGTTCTGAACGATGTTTCTGATCCGTGCGGCGCGGTGTTTGCAACAGTCCTTCGCCAATGGCGATGCGTTGACTGACGGAGAACCTTGTTGCAAAGGGAAACGATCATGACTGGCTTGCTCAAATGGGCGTTGGTGTTCTTCGTGATTTCGCTGGTCGCTGCGGCGTTCGGCTTCGGCGGCATCGCTGCCGGCTCGGCCGACGTCGCCCGTGTGTTGTTCTACGTTTTCGCGGTCGTGTTCTTGGTGCTGCTGGTTGTCGGCTTGGCGGCGTTCCGCTCGGTCACCTAGCGACGGCCAGCTGAGCGACCGCAATTGTTTGACCCGCGCCTCTTGGCGACGGATACTGTGTGAATCAGTACCCGCCGCCATCAGCTTGCGAGGTCTAGCGATGTCTTTGCTCGGACGGGCGATCCTTTCGCTTGCGGTCGCTGTGGTTTTTTCCTCGCCCTCGGCATACGCCGACTCCGCGACTCGTCCGAACGTCCTGGTGATCCTTAGCGACGACCAGGGCTGGGGCGACTTAAGCGTTCACGGCAACACGAATCTCAGCACGCCGAACGTCGATTCCCTGGCCCGCGACGGTGCGCTGTTCGAGCGGTTCTTCGTCTGCCCGGTCTGCTCGCCGACACGCGGCGAGTTTCTCACCGGTCGCTATCATCCGCGGCTGGGCGTGTACAGCACGTCGGCGGGCGGCGAGCGGTTGGACCTCGACGAGACGACCATCGGCGACGTGTTTCGCGCCGCCGGCTACGCGACCGCCGCCTACGGCAAGTGGCACAATGGCTCGCAGTGGCCGTACCATCCCAATGCCCGCGGGTTCGCCGACTACTACGGCTTCCCTTCCGGCCACTGGGGCGATTACTTCAGCCCGCCGCTGGAGCACAACGGCCAGATCGTGCGCGGCAACGGGTTCATCATCGACGATCTGACCGACCATGCGATGGCGTTCATCGAGGCGCACCGCGCGAAGCCGTTCTTCTGCTACCTGCCGTTGAATACGCCGCACTCGCCGATGCAGGTCCCCGATCGGTTCTGGGACAAGTTCCGCGATGCCGAGTTGAAGCTGCGCGACGTCGATCCACCGAAGGAAGACGTCGACTTCACGCGCGCCGCGCTGGCCATGTGCGAGAACGTCGATTGGAATGTCGGCCGGTTGCTCGCGAAACTCGACGAACTGAAACTCGCCGACAACACGATCGTCGTGTACTTCTGCGACAACGGTCCCAACAGCAACCGCTGGAACGGCGGCATGCGCGGCCGCAAGGGCTCGACCGACGAAGGCGGCGTGCGTTCGCCGCTGTTGATGCGCTGGCCGGGACACATCCCCGCGGGAACGAAGGTGCCACAGATCGCCGCGGCCATCGACTTGCTGCCGACGCTGGCCGAGCTGACCGCTGTGCCGGTCACTGCCAAGAAGCCGCTCGATGGCACGAGCGTCGCGCCGCTGGTGCTGGGGCAATCCACCAATTGGCCCGATCGGCTGATCTTCTCGCACTGGAACGGCAAGGTAAGCGTCCGTTCGCAGCAACATCGGCTCGACTCCGACGGTCGGCTGTACGATCTGGCGGCTGACCCCGGCCAGGCCAACGACATTGCCGGCGAACAGCCTGACGCGGCCGCGCGGCTCCGCACCGCGGCGCTCGAGTGGCGCAGCGATGTCCTGTCGGAGCTCAACACCGACGATGAGCGACCGTTCCCGGTCGGCTACCGTGAGTTCCCGGTCACGCACCTCCCGGCCCGCGACGGCGAGGCGCACGGCCACGTGAAGCGCAGCGCCGGCGCTCCGAACTGCTCGTTCTTCACCGGTTGGACCAACACCAGCGACCGCATCACCTGGCACGTCGACGTGGCCACGGCCGGCCGCTACGACGTGGTGATCCACTACACCTGTACGCCGGCGAACGTCGGCGCGAACGTCGAGCTGAGCTTCTTGGACAGCGCGTGCGACGGCAAAGTGACCGAAGCGCACGACCCGCCGCTGCGCGGCATGGAACACGACCGCGTACCGCGCAAGGGTGAATCGTACGTGAAGGATTTCAAGCCATGGAAACTCGGCACCGCCACGCTGCCACAAGGCCGCGGCATGCTCACGCTCCGGGCGCTCGACGTGCCGGGACCGGGTGTCATCGACGTGCGAGGCGTCACACTGACGCTGCTGCCATGAAACGTTCTCTGCGGATCATGGTTCTCGTCGCCGCTTGGTGCTCCGGTGCCGCGGCAGCCGAGCCGGCGACACCGACCGGACCGGTGCTGATTGTTGTCGGCCCGAGCACGCATCCGCCGGGGACGCACGAGGTAGCGGCAGGCGCTCGGCTGATGAAGCACTGTGTCGAGCATGCCGAGAATCTGCCCGGCATGCGCGCCGAGGTTTCCGAGGGCTGGCCGACCGACGATCGACTGCTCGACGATGCGGCCACGATCGTGTTCACCGGCGATATCTTCCCGCCGGCGCGGCTCCCGAATAAGGACGCGACCATGGCGCGGCTGGGCCGGATGATGGATCGCGGCTGCGGCATCGTGTGCGTGCATTACGCCACCGGCCTAGGGGCGAACGACGTGCCGGAGGACGGCCAGCATCCGCTGCTCGATTGGATGGGCGGCTACTTCGCCACGCACTGTAAACATCACCAGTCGGTCGCCAAGGTTTTCGATGCCACCATCTCGCCGGCCGAAGGGGACCATCCGGTACTGCGCGGCTGGAAGACGTTCTCGCTGCGCGACGAGCCGTACTACAACAACTATTTTGGCTCCGGCGGAATGAAGCCCGGAGTGGTCGCATTGGCCACATCGATGCTCCCGCCCGACGCGCCAAAGCGCGAGGTGGTGGCCTGGAGTGTCACGCGATCCGATGGCGGCCGCGGGATGGGAATCGTCATGCCGCACTTCTTCAAGAGTTGGCGGAACGACGACCTGCGGCGCTCGATTATGAACGGCATCGTATGGACCGCCGGCCGCGAAGTGCCCAACGAGGGAGTGCAGACCACGCTGCCCGACCTGACGGCCTTCGAGCCAGGCTCGATCGAGCCGCAGCCCCGCCCAGCCAAGAGGAACTAACCACAGGGGCACAGAGACACAGAGAAGAGCGCTCCTGAAACGCTGTCCTCTCTGTGTCCCTGTGCCTCTGTGGTGAATTCGTTCACCCGGCCATTGTTTCCCACAGCAGGCGGTAGTACTGCATCACGCGGATCGGGTCGGTCGTCTGCTTGCCTTCCTCGACGAGCGTCCAGCCATTGAAGTTCGCTTCTTTCAGCAGGCCAAATAACTGTTGCCAAGGATACTTGGTGATCAAGTCGTGGATGTGGATCGTGCCCAGTCGGTTCTTCACCAGGTTGAAGTTCGCCTCGAGCCCGCCGCCGTCGAGGTCCGATGGATTGCAGTTCCAACAAATCGCGGCGTTGGGGTGCTTCGCGACATCCATGATCGAGCGGATGTGCGGCAGCGCGCTAGTTTCCTTGCCGTGGACCTCGAGGCGGATTTGTACGCCGTAACCTTCGCCGAACGCCGCGACCTCGTTGAGCGCCTGGCCGATCTGTTCGAGCGTCTGCTGTGCCGGCACTTCCTTCGACAGAGCGTTGGGGCGCACCTTCACGCCCGTGCCGCCGCAATCGTGGCAGAGCGTGATGAACGCCTTCGTGTCCTCGATCTGTTTCTTGAGCACCGCAGGGTCGGGCGAGTGATATTCGCACGCGCTGCCGAGGCCGACGAGCGTCACGCCACTGTCGGCGAAGCGCTTGGCCACGTCACGCCGCTCGTCGGGGCCGAGCGACGGCTCGACGCCGTGCTTATGCCCGCTGCGCAGCTCGACCCCCTTGAAGCCGGTGAGCTGGCAATTCTTGATCACCGTGGGCAGGTCCCACTCGGCTCCCCACATGTAGGTCACAAGGCCAAGCAACATGGCGCGCAACTCCCGAAGTGTGGCAAATGGAAGCCGGGTTCATTATGACTGCCGACAAGCCGCACTTCCACAATTGACGGGGCAGGCGGGCGAAGGCTTACTAGCCCGAAGCGCCAGCGAGGGATTGCGCATGTACCCGCCTCTCCCTCGCTCTCCGCGTCGGGCTGGTCAAGGCATTCTCACGCCCGGCGGGTGGCCAAGGTGCCCGAGGGTTCGCGCCCCGCGGCCAGTTCACGTACCGCGCGGACGATGCCGGCGGCGTCGAGGCCCAGTTCGGCCAGCAGTTCGCCGCGTTCGCCGTGCTCGATGAAGCGGTCGGGCACACCGAGCCGGCGCACACACGCTGCCGAGATACCTGCCTCGGCGGCCGCTTCGAGCACCGCGCTGCCGAATCCGCCGGCCAGCGCCCCTTCTTCGACCGTCAGCACCACGCCGCCGCGCTCGATGGCGCGGTTGATGGTCGCACGGTCCAGTGGCTTGATGAACCGGGCATTGATCACGCCGATCTCCAAGCCGTCTTCGCGAAGCTGGTTGGCCGCATCGACACAGTTGGCCAGCAGTGTGCCGCAGGCGATGATCGTGCCGTCGCGGCCCCATTGGAGCACCTCGGCCTTGCCCAGCTCGATCGGCGCGGCATCGCGCTCGATGGTCTGCACCGCCGCCTTGGGATAGCGCAGCGAGATCGGCCCGGGATGCTCGATCGCGAAGTCGAGCATCGCCCGCAGGTCGCTTTCGTCGCCGGGGGCCATGACGGTCATGTTCGGGAACAGCCGCATGTATCCCAGGTCGAACATGCCATGATGCGTGGGGCCGTCGGGGCCGGTGAGTCCCGCGCGGTCGAGCGTGAACACGACCGGCAAGTTTTGCAGCGCCACCTCCTGGAAGATCTGGTCGTAGCTGCGTTGCAGGAACGTGCTGTAGATGTCGACGATCGGCCGCAGGCCGACCTTCGCCTGTCCGGCGGCGAATGCCACGGCGTGCGACTCGCAAATCCCCACGTCGAAGAACCGATCGGGGTACGTGTCGCGCACGCGCTCCAGGTTGTTCCCCTGGCACATGGCGGCCGTCATCACGGTCACGTTTGGCCGCTGCAGCATCAGCCGGTCGATCGATTCGCTGACCACGTTCGTGTAGGTCCGCGTCGAGCTTTTCTTGATCGATACCACGCCATCGTCGTCGTACTCGAACGGCGCCGGGGTGTGGAAGAACACCGGGTCTTTGGCGGCGGGTTGGAAGCCGTGCCCCTTCTCGGTGACGACGTGCAGCAGCACCGGGCCATCGAAGTCCTTGATCATCCGCAGGTACTTGCACAGTTGGCCGATGTTGTGCCCGTCGATCGGCCCCATGTAGCGGAAGCCGAGCTCCTCGAACAGCATGCCGCCGTGCAGACCGGCCTTCACTGACTCTTTTACCTGCCATAGCATCTTCTCGACCGGGTCGCCGAGCACCGGCACCTTGCCCAGCGCCCGCACTACTTCGGTTTTCAGACCCGTGTACAAGGGGTTCATCCGCAGGCGGTCGAGATACTCGGCCACGCCGCCGACGCGCGGGCAGATCGACATTTTGTTATCGTTCAGGATGACGAGCAGCTTCTTTTTCAGCCCGCCGGCGTTGTTCATCGCCTCGAACACGATGCCCGACGGGAATGCGCCGTCGCCGATCACCGCCACGCTGCGGCGGTCTTCCTGGCCCGGCTGCAAGTCGTCGCCGCTCTTGAATCCCAAGGCGGTCGAGACGCTGCACCCGGCGTGACCGGTCATGAACAGGTCGTAGTCGCTTTCGCCGGGGTTCGGAAAACCCGACAGACCGCCCTTGGTGCGGATCGTGGCGAACTCGTGGTATCGGCCAGTGAGCATCTTGTGCGGATAGGCCTGGTGACCCGTGTCCCAAATCAGCCGGTCATGGCTGAAATCGAACGTCACGTGCAGCGCGATCGCCAGCTCGACCACTCCCAGGTTCGACGCAAAGTGCGCCGTGCGGCTGCTCACCAGGTTGCACAGCGCCAGGCGCATTTCCTTGGCCAACTGCTCGAGCTCGATCAGCGACAATCCTTGCAGATCGCGAGGCGACTCTATCCGTGAAAGCAACTCGTCCATCTTCAACGTCTTTCTCCCCATTTAACGATCTCGTTCAAGCACGTAACGGGCCAACGCCTCGAGCCCTTCGGCCGCCGAACCCAACGGCGCCAGCGCCTTGCACGCTTCGGCGACCAATGCCGCCGCCCGTGCGCGGCTTTCCTCGATGCCAATCAGCCCGGGGAACGTCAGCTTGCCGCGATCGGCGTCTTTGCCCAGGCGCTTGCCTGCCGCCGCTTCGCTGCCGCTGACGTCCAACAAGTCGTCGGTGATTTGAAACGCGAGCCCCATGGATTGACCGTAAGCGTCGAGCGCCGCTAACTGCTCGGCCGTCGCGCCGGCAGCCAATCCCCCCAGCTCGAGCGATACCAGGAACATCGCCCCGGTTTTGCGAGCGTGGATCGCCTCGAGCGCCGCCAGGTTCGATTCGACCCCGGTCAGGTCGTCGGCCTGCCCGCCGACCAATGCCGCCCGACCCGCGGCTCGCGCCAGGCTAGCGCAGCAGCGCGCCGCCAACGCCGCGGGGCGAACATCTTCGGCCAACACCTCGAACGCCTGCGCCAACAGGGCATCGCCGGCCAGGATGGCCAACGCCTCGCCATACACCTTGTGGCAGGTGGGCCGGCCGCGGCGCAGGTCGTCGTCGTCCATCGCCGGCAGGTCGTCGTGGATCAACGAGTACGTGTGGATCATCTCGACGGCCACCGCGGCGGGCATTGCCTCGTCACCATTCCGCGACGAATCACCGCCGCATGCCTCAGCCGCCAACAGCACCAACATCGGCCGCAAGCGCTTAGCCGGCGCGAGCAGGCTGTAACGAATCGCCTCGCCGAGCGTGGCAGGGCAACCGACCACAGGCCGGCAGTACGCCGCCAGCGATTGCTCGATCCGCGGACGCAGCGCGTCGGCATACGACAGAAAACACGCGGAGCTGGTTTCGACCATGTACTTCGAGCTTACGAGCGATGGGGCCGAAAGCTATCGTTGGAAACGACTTACCGCGTCGTGAACCGATCTATTCTAAAACAGAGAGCCCGGGCCGTCTACGTCGTCTGCCGAGCCGTTGGGCTCCGATGGCTCGGGCGACGGGGCGCGCCGCGACCGTTTGCCGCCGCCAGCAGGGCGTTTGCGCCCCGAACCAGAGGCGCCGGAATCGGCATCGAAGGTCGCCTCGTCGGCCAACGGCTCGGTCACTGGATTGCCTTGTTCGTCGATGCCGGCCAGCAGCTCGATCTGCCGCTCGACGCGCCCCAGCACGCCATAGCAGTGCTTGATCAGCCCGACGCCGTGTTCGTAGCGCGACAGGGACTCTTCAAGCCCGAGCTGCCCGTCTTCGAGTTGATGCACAATCTGCTCGAGCTGGGCGAGGGCTTCTTCGAAACTGGGCGGGCAGGGAGATGACGTATTGGCTTCAGGCACCGGATCACCTGCATTCCGAGGGTCGTTTGTCTCTACGTGCGAAATCGGTCGCTGGTTCCAGGCGCTTGTGGCGGCTCAACTTGCACGACTTTACTGGTTGCGCGGCCGGCAGCGAATCGGGTAACTAGTTCGTCGCCGGGATGCAGCGTGGCGGTATCACGGACCACGGCGCCGGTGTCGGCGCGATGCGTAAGGCTGTAGCCGCGGCCGAGCACTGCTAGCGGGCTGAGGGAGTCGAGCCGGGCGGCGTCGCTGACCACGCGCTGGCGAGCGACATCCAAGCGGCGCGCAATTGCCTTGATCGCACGTCCTCCAAGTTCATCGAGCCGCTGAGATCGTTCGTGTACCAGCTCCAACGGCCGGCGGAAGGCGCGTCGGTCGGCGAACGTGTCGAGCCGTGCGCGTAAGGCTGCCCAGCGGCCTCGCAACCCCTTCAGCATCCGCGAGCGAGTGGCGATTAGCGCAGCGGCCAACTCTTCGCTTGCCGGCACGACTAACTCCGCTGCTTCGCTGGGAGTCAGCGCGCGAACGTCAGCCGCCAGATCCGAGAGCGTGACGTCGATCTCGTGTCCCACGGCCGACACCACTGGGATGCGCGAAGCGCAAATCGCGCGGACCACCACTTCCTCGTTGAACGCCCACAGGTCTTCGAGGCTGCCGCCGCCACGTCCCACGACCAGGCAGTCGATCGGCATACTCAATCGATTGGCTGCGGCAATCGCGGCGGCAATCTCGTTGCCCGCGCCGTCGCCTTGCACGCGCGTGGGGACAATGAGCACGTCGGCACCCAGCCATCGCCGACGCAGCACTTGCAAAAAGTCGCGGATCGCCGCTCCCGTAGGACTGGTGACGAAGGCGATCCGGCGGGGGAAGCGAGGCAGCGGCCGCTTGCGCGCCGGGTCGAACAGTCCCTCGGCGGCGAGTTTCTCGCGCAGCCTTCGCAGAGCCAGTTCGAGCGCGCCCATGCCGCGAGGCTCGATCTGCCGGATCACCAGCTGATAGCTGCCGCGCGGCGCGTAGACTTCCAGCTCTCCCTGGCAGACGACTTCCAGGCCGTCTTCGAGCTCGAACCGGCAACGGGCCGCGGTGGCTCGCCACATCACCGCGCGAATCTGGGCCCGCTCGTCCTTGAGCGTCAGATAACAATGTCCCGACTGCGGCCGCGAGAGGTTCGAAATCTCGCCGGCGACCCAGACGTCGGGGAAGTTCCCCTCGACGCAATCCTTGATCTGGCCGGTGAGGTCGGAGACGCTCAACACCGGCCGAGGGTCGTCGCTGCGCAAAGCTGATTCGGGAAAACTCATCGCCGTTTCAAGCCAGGTGACAGATGAACGATGTTCACCTGTTCAATATAGGCGATCGGGCCGCCGATCGGCGAGGGTGCGCGTCAGGCCCCTTCGAGCTTCTTCAGGCGTTCCTTGATGGCGGCGGCTTCTTTGCGCTTTTTCTTGTGTTCGAGGTACGCCCCTTCGTTGTACAGGCTCTTGGCCAGCGACTCGTGGTCGCCGGCCGCCTCGAACGCTCCTTGCGCCTTGTGCAGCAGGCGCAGGCCGTTGGCCTCCTGGCTGCACATCAGGCAGGCCAGTGCGTAGTCGGCCTCGGAACGTGCGCGGCCGGGCCAATCGAGCGTCTCGTTCTTCTCGAACGCCTTGGCCAACATCTTGTAGCCGGCCTCGATGTCGTCGGCACGCAACTTCTGAGCGCCGAGCGTGGCCAGTGCCGCGCTCGCAATGCACGGATCGGCGTGATTGGTGAGCCCGACGAGGATGGCCGTGGCGGCGGTGGTCTGCTGCATGCGGGCCAGCGCCTGGGCTTCTTGCAGGCGCAGCCAGCCGGTGGTGGCTGGATCGGTGGCCAGCGTCTCGGCCTGCTTCAGCGCCAGCAGGGCGGACTGGTTCTCGTCGCGATCGAGATGGGCCTGACCGACCAGCGACCAGAAGACCGTTTCGACCACGACGGGAGAATCTTTTTGCGAATCGGCCGAGACAAGCAGCACCTCACGGGTCGGACCGGGATTCATGATCGCGGCAGCCAGGGTTTGCGGCCAGGGGATCGACACGGGTCGCAGGTAAGCGGCCTTGTCCCAGAGCATGGGATCGACGACCGGGGCGGGCCGATTGAGCAACGCGGTGCCGTTCTCGACGGCGCGCAGCCACATGGCGTCGGCCTGGGCCAACTGGCCCGAGCGACGCTGCATGTCGCTAAGCAACAGCAGCAGCGTGGTGGTCTGGTACGGATCGCCGCCGGCAAAGTGGAGGGCTTGCGTCAGGGCGGCGGCCGATTCTTGGGGGCGGTCGTCGACCATGAGCGCGACGGCGTGCAACTGCCAGGCGTCGATCTTGAGCATGCTGCCAGGCGTGGCATCGGCCAGCTTCGTAAGCTTCGTGGTGGCTGCTTCATGGGCCTGTCCGAGGCGAATCTTTTCGAGCACGAGCCGGCGCGTGGCGTCGAACTCGAGGAACTGCTGCGGATCCTCGCCGCGGGCGCGGATCACGTCGCGCCAGCCGTCGGCGGTGAGCCCCATCTGGGCATCGTATCCTTCGGCAATCGCGTTGATCGACGCACGGCGCAGCTCGTTGTTCTGCGTGGTACGCAGCACTTCGAGCGCCACGTCGGGATAGCGTTCGATCCAGCGGCGCAGCGAGGTGAGCCGACGGTCGGCCAGCAGCTTGTCGGACTGCACGAGAAAATCTTCGCGGCTGATGGCGCTCTCTTGCCCTTCGCGCAGCGGCTTGCCGAAGCTGTCGACGCGCACCTGCACCGGGCCGACGGTGTGCAGCGTGTTCGGGGCCGATTTGCCCTTTAGCCACGCCAGCCCCTTCCACGAATCGATGGGGGACGAGCAGCCGGTAAGCAGGGCGAGGGCCAATGTCAGGGCGCGCAGCGCGCCGTGCGGACCCCTCACCCCGGCCCTCTCCCGCAAGGGGAGAGGGAGACGCGTTGTTGGCGTGTGTGATCGTTTCATGCGTCAGTAAATCTTCGGTTCGACACTGTGGAAGCGGAAAATGGTTTGCAGCGGATTGTGCGGCGGGTCGGCGGTGAGCACTTCCTGCGGGCCGAACGAGCTCATCGTGCCGTAGGCCAGCGGCGCTTTGGGATGGACGCTCAGGTCGCGCACCAGATCGGAGCTGAGCATCGCGGTTTCTTGCGGCGTGTAGAACACGTAGGGGCGGACCATCACGACCGTTTCGGTGCGCGTCTTGCCGGTGGTCTGGTTGCGGAATAGGTAACCGACGACCGGCAGCTTGCCGAGCACGGGAACCTGGAAACGGGTGTCATTGATGGCCTCTTGAATCAGCCCGCCGAGCGCGACGGTCAGTCCGTCCTTGGCGACGATCGTGCTGCTGACGACGCTGGATTGAACGGTGGTGATCGGCAAGAGCAGCGTCGAGCCGCTGGCGGTCACGACCGGAATCGTGGCGCTGCCGGTGGCGGTCGAGTTCTGCTGCGAGATGCGCAGCGTCACGGTGCGGTCGGCATTGATGTTGGGGGTGATCACCAGGCCTTCGCCGACGTTTTCGAGCTGCGTTTGCGGAGCCGGCTGGATGGCGGTGCTGGTGCCGACGCTGGTGCCGCTGGTGAGTCCCGACTGGCCGTAACCCACGACGATCGGAATCTGCGTGCCGATGAAGATGCGGCTGGCCTCGTTGTTGGCCGTCAGCAGCATGGGGCTGGCGAGCTGCGTGACGCGGTTCTTGGTTTCGAGCAGTTGCATGCGTGCGCGGAAGTTGGCGCTCACGAGCTGGAACGTCGCGTTCTGGCTGGGCGAGGTGTTCGGGACAAATGGTGTCTGGGCCGGTGCGAGGATCGAGTCGCGCGTCAGCCCTGCCGCATCGGCCGCGGGGGGCAGCACGTTGCCGGTGGTGAAGCCGCCGGCGTTGAGCACGCCGTCGTCAAACTGATAATCGAAGATCGACGTGAAGGTGTCGCCCAGGTCGAGCGACAGCACCTTGACTTCGAGCAGCACTAGCGGCGTGGGGCAATCGAGCGCGGTGACCAGCGCGCGGATGTGCTTCATGCTCTGCATGTCGGCCGTGCGCACGACGAGCTGGTTGTTGCGCGGCAGCACCGAGATGTAAATCTGCGCGCGACGGCTTTCGAGCAACTCGTCGATGGCATCGACGCCCGAGGCTTGGCCGGTCGCCGCGCGGGCCTCTTCGATGGCCTGGATTTGTTCGGGCGTGAGGCCTTCGATGCGCTGCGGCTGCTGGAGTGTCGGAAACTGCTGCTGATTGCCGACTCCGCCGAACCCGCCGCCCATGCCACCCATCATTCCCATGCCGCCGCCCATCATCCCCATGCCACCCATCATTCCCATGCCGCCGCCGAAACCACCACCGCCAAACCCGCCACCACCACCACCGCCGACGCCTCCGCCGAACCCGCCGCCACCGCCAAAGCCACCGCCGAATCCGCTGCCGCCGTAGCCGCCGCCGAAGCCGCCGACGAGGCTCTGCGATTGGCGATTGAACTGGTCGACGGTGCTGAGGCGCTGGAAGCGCTGGATGATGTCCTGGTACATCAGGAACTGCGTGCTGAGGCTGGCCAGGTTTAGTTGCACGCGCGTGCCGAACGCTCCTCGGATGGCCAAGGCCACGTCGAGCGGATTGGGATACAACAGCGTGAACACCTCGGTCTGCTCGTCGCGGAAGCTGGTGATGTCGGCCTCGTACTCGTCGGTGGTGTAGATGCGGAGGATGTGGGTTTCCGGGTCTTCGCGATAGAACAGTCCGTTGGCCTTGGTCAGGGCGTCGATCGCCACGCGCGCCGTGACGTCCTTCAAATACAACGAGACCACGACCTTGCCCGCCTCGGCGCTGGGCACAATCTTCAGGCCGCTTTGATCGGAGAGAATCCGCGCCGCTTCGAGCACGCTGATGTCGCGGAACTCGATGACGTCGAGCGGCTTTTCGGTGGGATCGGGGGCGGGATTGTCGCCGGCGCCCACCGCCGGAGCCGGAAGCTGCTCGGCCGTCGGCGAGATGGTGATCGACAGCGGCGGGCGAGGCACGGCAAACGGCGGCCCGGCAAACGCCGGATCGTCGAGCACTCCCGGGCCAAATTCGTCGTTCATTCCCGGCGGCATTGCGCCTGGACGTAGGGCATTGGGTGATATGACACCGGGCGGCGGAACAGCCACGACCGGAGGCGGACCGAACACGCCAGGCGGCTGCGCCACCAGCGCCGGCGCGCAGCAGTGCGCCGCCAGCGCCGCGACGGCCAGCGCGCACAACAAGCCGGGAACTTGACGATGTCCATCCATGGACAGCATTCCAGTTTCTTGTCGCCGATCGGCTTAGGCGGCAGGGGATGCCGACGTTGAACCAGCCCGTTGCGGACCGATTACGAGCACGAACAGCCAAAGAAAAGTAGTAGCGGATAGGTAGGGAGTGTCCCGGCGCGCGAGACACTAGGAAAAAGCTCTGACGAGTGCAAGAGCAATTGACATTGTGGGAGGCGAATCCCTTCGCCGACGCGCCGGCGTTCGCCAGGTCGGCGAAAGGATTCGCCTCCCACGTTCCAATCGTGCCTATTAGTGCAGGATCAGCTTGCGCTTGGCAGGCAGCACCTCGACTTCGATGCCAGAGGTCGAGATTGACAGCACCTTCATCGTTTGCGAAGCGAGGTTGGGCGATAGCATATACTCGCCCCCTTCCATGACGGTCACCTGGTACTTGCCGTCGACTGCCAGCACCGCCATTGGCTCGGCGTCGTTGCCGATGACGCGCGCGCGGATCGAAATGATCGGCATAGCTAGCGGGCTATTGCTTCCCTGCGGCGTGGCGCGGGTGGCCTCGATCGCGTCACGCAGCGGCACGCTCGGCTGCGTGGGGTCGCGCACCAGCAGCTCGTCTCCGGCCGTCGGTTCGAACGGAACCGATGAACGGCGCGGTGCGGGAGAAGTTTCACGGTCGGATGCCGGCACCTGCGGCAACGACCAGCCCGCACTACCCGGGCTAGGTGCCGGCGGCGCCGCGACCGATGCCGGCGCCGGCGGCGGGCCTTGCGCCGCGGCGCTCGCCAAGCCGACCACGAATAGTGCCAACACCAATAGGCTGCCAATCGTTTTCATGAGCCCGATCCTGCCGCCGAAAACAAGGCGACGAAAAAGGAGATATACACAAACCCCACGATGCCCCCCACCACCACGATAATCACCGGTTCGATGATCGCGCTGAATCGCCGGATGGCCACCTGCAACTGGCTTTCGTGAAAACTGGCGACCTCGTCGAGCACGTCGTCGAGCGTTCCGGTCGATTCACCCACCGCAACCATCGCGCCGAGCATCGGCATGAACGCGTGGTGCATGCGGAGCGGCTCGGCCAGGTCGCCGCCGTGGAGCACCGAATCGCGGGCCGTGGCGACTCGCTCCCGCAGATAATGGTTGCGGTGCAGCTTTTCGACCGTGCGCAGACTTTCCAGCAGCGTAATGCCGCTGCGGATCAAAATGCCCAAGCTGCGCGAGAATGTCGCGGTGGCGGCCAGGCGGAACAGTGCCCCCAGCACCGGCATGCGCAGCGCCAATCGATCGCACCAATAACGTCCCGGCGGCCACAGGTACAGGGCGGTCCCCCCCACGATGAACGCCACGATGCCGGTCACCACGTGTACCGAGTAGGTCTGCACCCAGTTCGAGATATCGACCAGCAGTTGCGTCATCCACGGCAGCTTGCGACCGAGCGCGGTGAGGAACACCTGGAGCTTGGGAATCACGCTGACGACCATGAACGCCGTCACGCCAACGGCTGCCACGAGCACCAACGCTGGATACGACAGCGCGGTAAGCAGGCTGGAGCGCAGACCGCGGCGGCGTTCGAGGATGTCGGCCGCTCGACCGACGACGCGTTCCAGGTTGCCGGTTTGCTCGCCGACGCGCACCAACTGCACGACCAGGCGGTTGAAGCAGCGATGCTGCGCCATCGCGTCGGCAAAGCTCGAGCCGGCCTGCACCCGCGCGGCAACGTCGCGCCAAATGTCGGCCATCGTTTGCCGGCGCGCCTGCTCGGCCACGGTGTTCAGCGACGACAGCAGCGTCAGCCCGCCGCGGAGCATCACGCCCAGTTGCAACAGGCTGAGCTCGATATCGAACGATCGCGGCGGCAGGCGGCGCAGCACATTGAAATCGGCCAATTGTTCGCTGGCCGATTTCACCGAGGGTTTGGGGACCGCGATGTCGACGATCAACCAGCCACGATCGCGCAGTTGCCCGGCCAGAGCCGTGGCGCTGGCGGCTTCCAGCTCGCCGCGCTGCAGCCGTCCGCCGGGATCGCGTGCTACGAAAGCAAAGGTTGACATACAACACTCAGCTACTCACCACTCACCCACTCACTCCGCCTGTCACCATGCCGTTACGGTTGCCAATACTTCAGGGACCGACGTTTCGCCGGTCAGCAGCTTCTCGAACGCATCGTCGACCAGCGTGCCGATGCCGCGGCTGCGCGCCGCTTCGATCAGCGCCGCCTCATTGCATCCCTGGGCGATGCGCCCTGACAGCTCCTCGTCGGTCGCAAACAGTTCGAACAATCCCAGCCGCCCCACATAGCCGCGGTTGGCGCAGTACAAGCAGCCGACCGGGTCGTACACTGTGACGCCTGCCTGCGCCACGCGGTTGAGCGCCGCCGCCTCGTCGGTCGCCAGCGGTCGTGGTCGCCGGCAGTGAACGCACAGCCGCCGCACCAAGCGCTGGGCGACCGCCAACCGCATCGTGGCGCCGATCAGGAAGCGTTCGACCCCCATGTCGGCCAAGCGCGTGACGACGCTCGCCGCCGAGTTCGTGTGCAGCGTGCTGAACACCAGGTGCCCGGTCAGCGACGCCTTGATCGCAACGTCGGCCGTTTCCTGATCGCGAATCTCGCCGATCATCACGATATCGGGATCGTGCCGCAGTGTGCTGCGCAGCGCCCGGCCGAAGCTGATCTTGTCGGCGCTGTCGACCTCGACCTGGGCGACGCCGGGGATGTTGTACTCGATTGGGTCTTCGATCGTGATGATGTTGCCGCCGCGCTGGTGAATGAGCCGGCGCAATGCCGCGTAGAGCGTCGTGGTCTTGCCGCTGCCGGTCGGCCCGGTGAGCAGAATCATGCCGTGCGGCCGGGCGATGGCCCGTTCGAACAAGTCGAGATCGCACGGGCGCATTCCCAGGCGTTCGACCGTGAGCGACTCCGTTTGCAAGGCGAGCAACCGCAGCGTCATGCGCTCGCCATGCTTGGTGGGGAGCGAAGCCACGCGGATGTCGATCGACTGTCCCCCGCTGCCAAACTGATGCGTAAACCGCCCATCTTGCGGGGCACGCTTCTCGGCAATGTCCATGCCGCCGAGCACCTTGAACCGGCTCACCAGTCCGGTGAGCACGGCCTGCGGCAGCTTGCGGTAGGTTTCGAGCACGCCGTCGACGCGCAGCCGCACCAGCACGTGATCCTGCGCGGCGTCGATGTGAATATCGGATGCCTCGCGCACCAGCGCGGCATACAGCAACTCGTCGCACAGGGCCACGGCGTCGCTGGAATCGGGATCGCCCGCCTTGCGCAGATCGGTGATCCGCACCGGGCCGTCGCCAACACGGCTGTCACCGCCGCGGCCGTCGCTGCGCCCTCCGGCGCTGCGACCGAACACGCGGTTGAGCACGCGCTTCAGCGACACCGGGTCGGCCGCCTCGGCACTCACCGGGTTGCCGACGAACCGCTCGACCGCTTGCAGCGCGGTGGCGTCGGTCGTGTCGGCGCAGGCCACGTGTACTCGGCCGTCGATGAATGCGAACGGCAACACCTGCCGGCGCACCGCCAAGGCCGCCGGCACGCGCAGCGCCCAGGCCGGATCGACCTTCACCTGGTCCATGTTCAGCAGCGCGGGCTCGGCAGCGACGTGTGCTTGTGATTCTTCGCGGCGTGACTGTTCGAGGCGTGTCTGTTCGAGGCGTGACTGTTCGAGGCGTGACTGTTCGGCAATGCTCATCGCAACACCCCTCTGGCACGGTGATTGGTCGCCCCACCCGACTGCCGCAGCACCTGGTAACGATCGCGCAATACGCCGGGGTTGCGCGCCATGGCCAGGGCGGTCGACTCGGAGATATAGTTGCTGGCCCACAGCCGCGCGAGATCCTCTTCGAGCGTCTGCATTCCCAGGTGTCCGCCGGCCTCCATGGCCGAATAAATCTGGCTGCTCTTGCCCGTGGCAATCAGGTTCGCCACCGCCGGATTGCTAATCAGCACCTCACTGGTGACCACACGGCTGCGGCGCTCGAGTTTGCCGTTGCCGTTCGGTTCGCCGGTGCGGTCGGCGCGCTGCGCATCGCTGCGTGACGCGTCGCTACGGGGAAGTGGTCCGTCGCAGATCAGCAAATGCTGGGCGATGATCGCCCGCAGCACCATCGACAACTGCCGCCGGATGCCCGCCTGCTCGTCGGCCGGGAAGACCGATACCAGGCGTTCGATCGTGCCGACGCAATCGCCGGCGTGGACGGTGGTGAACACCAGGTGGCCGGTCTCGGCGGCAGTGATCGCGGTGCGGATCGTGGCCAGGTCGCGAATTTCGCCTACCAGAATCACGTCGGGGTCTTGCCGCAGCGACGCGACCAGCGCCTCGTTGAAGCTCTCGGCATCGGCCCCTACCTGCCGCTGGTTCACCAGGCTTTGGATCGGTGCGTGCAGGTACTCGATCGGGTCTTCGATCGTCACCATGTGGCAGCGCCGCGTGCGGTTGATCCGATCGAGCAGCGTGGCCAGCGTGGTGCTCTTGCCGGCACCGGTCGGACCGGCGACGATCACCAGTCCATCGGGCAAGTCGCACAGTTCGTACAACTCGTTCGACAGGCCCAGCTCGGCCAGGCTGCGGAACGTGTCTTCCAGCCGCCGCAAGGCGATCGATATCTGTCCCTGCCGGCGGAAGATATTGAAGCGGAACCGAGTGCCGTCGGCCGCCGAGAACGCGCCATCAAGCGAGCCGATGTTCGCCAGCGCCGTGTGTCCCGCAGCCGTGGCCAGTTCGGCGCCGAGCGCCGCGGTCTGCTCGGCACTGAGCACCGGCGCGTTTGGCTCGGGGGCCAGCACGCCGTGTACGCGGAAGTGCGGCGGCACCCCGGCGGCAATGTGCAAGTCCGAGGCGTCGAGCGTCACGCAGCGCGTCACCAGCGCCAGCAGCGACGGTTTTGAATCCCATGGCGAGCGGGGCGTGTCAACGTCCCGGTGATTCGCGTTAGGTTCGCGCTCCAAGCTACCGGGGCCATCACTGGCCCCGCTCGCCGGCGAATCGTCTTGGACTGTCGTTTCGCTTTTCATATCCACAACACCAGCGTCCACGAGCGGAGAGCCGAACCGGTCGAGCCACGCATGTCGAGCCGCACGGGAATGGCCAGCGGGCATGCCTCGGGCAGAAATCCTAGCGCCTTCACCACGTCGGCGTATTTTCCCACGAACTCGATCTGCCACAGCTTCGGCTGCAGCGCCTGATCCTTCTCGGCTAGGCGCTTGATCGCCGCCGACAACTCGGGCGGAAGCCGGCCGCCGCCTTGGTCGCTGGGCACCTCGCGCTTCACGCGCAGCCCGGCGCGCCGCAGCAGCCAGGTGACGTTTTCCACCCCCACGACGCGCTCGCTCGAGGCGGCCGAACGTTCATGCTTGATCGTCGTCCACCGCTCGGACCACTGCTCGTGCTGCTTCTTCACTTCGTCAGCGTCGGTGCGCGACTTGGCCAACATGTTCTGGGCGGCGGCAAAGTCGGGTGGCTTCGGATCGGACGCCTGCGCCGTGCTCAGCGCAGCGGTCACTTCACGCAGCGTCTTGCCAGGGCGCATGTATCCAAACCAGCCGAGCAAAATCAGCACGGCCGGCAGGACCATCGCCAACATCCGATCACGATCGCTCGATGACATGTTATTCCCTTTGAAACCTACGAACGGCAGTCCGTGGGCTTTTCCTCCCGATCAAGATTTCCCGTCATTGCCCGCCGCTCGATAACCCGGCTTAGTTTCAAGCTTCCAGCGCCGCGGCGACGACGGTTCCCGTTCGTCTTCCTCCGCTGGAGGTCGCGCCATCTTAGCCGGCGGTACGACCACCCCGGGTAGCTGATCGACGAGCTGCACTTCGAAATCCCAAGGCTCGCCGTCGTTCACCAACAGCGCGCCGGCTTCCTTCTCGGGCGGCTGCACCTGCCAACCGATCTCGCTGAGTTCGTCGCCCAGGGCGCTGGCCAGCCGGTTCGAGGCATCGGCCCCCAGGCAAACGCCGTGCAGCGTCATCTGTCCGTTGTCGTATTCGATCGATTCGACGATCAGGTCCGACGGGCAGTATTCCGACAACAACGCCAACAGCCGCGCGTGCCGCAGTTGATAGCGCTGGAGCGTCGATTCGGTGAACTTCACGTCGTCGCGGAGCTTGTCGACCTCTTTGCGCTTCTTGTCGGTTTCCTTATTCAAATCGTCCGACTGCTTTTTGACCGCCGCCAGTTGCGCTTGCTTCGCCTTGATTGCCGCCGTGGCGCCGTTCGCTTCGTCGATCTTGCGCAGCAACGTCGTGCGATCGATCACCACGCCCGCCCCCACCACCGCAGCCAAGGCCACGGCAATCGCCGTGCGCTGCTGCTTCGACAGCGGCCGCCGCGGCATCGTGAGCATCGGCACTGCCGGCTTGCCGGCCAGGCATTGCGACCACCGCACCAGATACGTCTCCAGCGCCGCGTCGCTGTCGAGCACCAGCACTTCGCCCGGCCCCGCGGGCGTTGTGAACTTGGGGTCTTCGAGCAGAAACTCCTCGGCGACCAGCGCCCCTTCGGCGCTCCACCAACGGTCGAGCGACCCCTGCCAGGTGCCGCTGCGTGGATTGGTGCTCAGCACATGCACGCGCGCCGGACCGGCAGCACCACTCCCCTCGATTCCAACGACCATGTTGCTCCACAACTCGACGCGCCGCCAAACGCCGTCGCGTGGGGCAGACATTCCTGTCTGCCCGCCTGGGCCATTGGTTGCGGAAGTAAACGCCGCCGGCATCGCTGCCGGATGCGCAATGCCCAGCAGCGTGCCGCCCGCCTGGCGCACGATCTCGTCGATCTGGTCGCGCTGCCAGCGC
Organism: Pirellulales bacterium; assembly: GCA_036272935.1. GTDB lineage: Bacteria > Planctomycetota > Planctomycetia > Pirellulales > PNKZ01 > DATAXP01. The sequence continues at coordinate 27,266 of DATAXP010000145.1, forward strand.
GGCAATTGGCCGATCCAAAAGGTCCGCTGCCCCGCTTCGCCCCCCAGCGGCACGAACGCCGTTTCCGAATCGAGCGCACTGAGGCCGGAAAGCGATTCGGCCTCGAACGTCAGCGCTCGGGCCAGTTCCGCATCGCCCAGCCCTTGCACCGTGCTGGCCGCCAGCGAGAGCATTTGCGTCCACACATCGCTGCACAGCACCCACACCCGCCGCGCTCGCGCTGGAGTGAGCTGCAACGCCGCCTCGATCATGCTCGGCAGCTCTTCCCCCACGGGACGCGCACTGCGCCACAGCCCAGCCAGCGCGCCGCCGCGAAAGTCGGCCCGCACCAACTGCTCCTGCGTCAGCAGCAGGATGGTATGTGAAGCGGATTTGAAAAACACTGGCAACAGCCTCTCGATCACTGCGACTTGGTTGACGTACTCGGAAGCGTAATAGTTACGTTCGACAACCCCGAAAACGGAACGTTCACATAAGTCGTAGTAGTCCGCGAAGTCGTAGCCGTTGCGACGACGATCGCTCGAAACCCGACCGGCACGTTGTAAAAAGTGAACGGTCCGCTAATAGACGAGGTTGTCGATGTCGGCAACATTGGACACGCCGCGACTGAAAGGGTAATGGTCGACAGCGACGGGGCCGGATAGAGCAGGAATGCGGCACATTCGTCCGCTAAAGCAGCGCCTGTGTTTCCATCTAGAACCATTCCCGAGACGGTCACGAGGCCGCTCGTAAATGGGCGCTGTAGCGGGATGCTCGCACCGCCGCTAAAGCTGCTCGACATCAGCGTGGTGATCGTTAAATTGTCCTGCGTTGCGAGGATAAAGTCGTTGCCAAAGCCATCGGTGACGCCCAAAGGCGAGGTGTATGAATTGTTCGACGAGTATTCGATTCCAGGAAGGACATAGGGCCCATTCCAGCCGCACGTGAACCCAACGGTGGAAAGCGTTGCCGTAATGGCCGTCGCTACAGCGATGCCGTTGTACGTGCCCGTATACGAGCAGGTGTATGTTGACGGTCCTTGCCGGAACCCCGTTGTGAAGCCTGCGGACTGCCAATAGTTCGTGTCCCGCAACTCTCCGAGGTAGTCAGGGTTGCCGTTCACATCGGTATAACCATCGTTATGGATGATCGGCAGCCGGCCCACGTCGGCGACGAAGCCGGTCACCAGTGGCGTACCATCCGGATTACGAGCGTTCGAAGGGCCGAGAACTGCGTCGTCGACGCTCTTAAGGGATTTGATCGTCGCGTCGGTACGTGCCTGATCGGCCAACGGCACCAGCGATTGCACCGCCACGAGCGTCAACGCCGCCAAGATCGCGAGTACCACCAGCATCTCGATGAGCGTGAACGCGCGGCGCCGCGCTCCTCTCCCTTGGGGAGAGGGTGGTCGCCGCCGCGGCGACCGGGTGAG
>DATAXP010000146.1:0-2813 GCA_036272935.1 Pirellulales bacterium
GGGCGCACGATCCGCAAAGCCAGCGCCGCGCCAAAATATCTGATCTGCGACAAAGGCGTGCAGTTCTGGTGCGATATGTTCAAAACCTGGTGCCGGCGCCGCGGCATCAAGCCTCGTTATGGGGCCATCGGCAAAAAAGGCAGCATCGCCGTGATCGAGCGCTGCATCCTGACCATCAAGCAACTGCTGGCCTGCCTGCCGGTCGTGCCGCAATGGCGACCGGCCTTCAACCGCGAGTTAACTCTGCTCGTCCAGTGGTACAACGAGCACCGCCCGCACGAAACCCTGCGAGCTAAGACACCCAACGAAGCCTATCACCACCGTTTCCCGGCCTGCCGAACGCCGCGGCACGAGCCGCGATCGCGCTGGCCGCGTGGGTCGCCTTGCGCCCGGCCGTGGGCGCTGGTCCGCGGTGCGCTCGGCGCACGACTGGAACTCGAAGTTGACTTCCTCATGGGCCGCAAGCACCTTCCGATCGTACGTAAGCGTCCGGTCCGCCCCGTCTTGTAGCGGTGGATAACCTGAAGTCGTCATGACCGACGAATTTCAGGAGCACTGCAATGAGCAAGTCGAACGGCAAGTCTCGGGGGCCGGGCCGCGATGCAGAGAAGCAGCAATTCTGGCGAGGGGTCATCGCTGGTTTCGATCCGCAGCGTTCTACCGTTCGACGGTGGTGTGCCGATCATGGAGTGTCGGAACCGTCGTTTTACGCCTGGCGGCGTGAACTCCGGCGACGCGATCGGGCAGCGACCAAGCGGGCTTCGGTGCGGATGGTCCCCGTGCGGATCGCGCCCACGCCCACGTCGTTCGTTGAGCCAGGGGCCGCGGGCGTGGTGATCGCGTTGGGCAATGGACTGTGCTTGCGCGTGTCGCTGGATCAATTGTCCGCCGTGCTGGACGTGCTGGAGTCGCGAGCATGTTGAGCGTCCCGCGGCAGATGAAGATCTTCCTGTGCGTCGAGCCCACGGACATGCGAAAAGGCTTCGATACGCTGGCCGGCCTGGTCCGCGACACGCTGCGGGAGGATCCGCTGTCGGGCCACTTGTTCGTGTTCCGCAGTCGTCGTGGTGATCGCGTGAAGCTGCTGTGGTGGGACGCGGATGGGTGGGCGTTGTTTTATAAGCGGCTGGAAGCCGGGAAGTTTTCCTTTCCCGCGGCGCGCGAAGACCAGCGCAGCGTGACGATCTCGGCGGCCGATCTGGCCATGCTACTGGACGGCGTCGACCTGGCCAGCGTCCGCCGCGGCCGGCGCTATCGACGCGGAGCGTAACGAGCTCGCTATTTTTTGCGTAACGATCTGGCCCTGCCGGTCAATCCAGGACATGAGCACGGACGCTGCGCTGAAAGTCGATCCGGACCAATTGCCCCACGACCCGGCTGTGCTCAAGTCGTTAGTCGTGCAGCTGGTCGAGTCGCTGCAGGAGCGCGATCGACGGATCGCGCAATTGGAACATCATATGGACCTGCTGGTGCGCAAGGTGTACGGCCGCACGAGCGAGAAGGCCGATGCGGGTCAGTTGGCGCTGTTCGACAAGCAGCCCGAGGCTGAAACGACATTTCCCGAGCCGCCGCCCGTGCCCAGTGCGGCATCCGGCAAGCGGCGCGGTCATGGTCGGCGGCCCAAGCCCGATACGCTCGAGCGCCGCGACGTGATCCACGACCTGAACCAGGCCGAGAAGCAGGCCCTGGCCGGCGACGGCCAATTGGTGCCCATCGGCGAAGAGATCACCGAGCAGTACGAATGGGAGCCGTCGTGCTTGTACGTGCTGCGGCACGTGCAGAAGAAGTACGCGCGGCGGCCGGCGCGGGTGGAAAGCGGCGTGACTGCGGCTGAAAAGAACGTAATCACAGCCCCCAAGCCGCCGCAGCCGATTTCCGGCGGCAGCGCGGGACCGGGCTTGCTGGCCTATCTGGTGACCAGCCGCTTCTGCGATCACCTTCCCTACCATCGCCAGGAACGGATCTTCGAGCGACACGGTCTGCGTTTTTCGCGGCAGACGACTTGCGATTGGGCCCGCCGACTGGCTGAACTGTGCCAACCCCTGTACGAGCTGATGCGTGGCGAGGTGCTGGCCTCGGCAGTGCTGCACAGTGACGACACGCCGGTCAAAGTTCGCGATGCCCACGCCAAGCGACAGTATCGTAAGCGTCCGGTGGATCCCGTTGCTTAGCGAGCGGCCCAGCGGTCGGGCAGGAGGGCGCGAAGTTGATCCGGCGATGGAGAGGCGGCCAGGAGGATCGGTAGTCGAGCGTAGACGTCCCGCAGGTAGGCGAACGGGTCGTGCCCGTGACGCAGACAGCTGGCGATGACGCTAAAATGCAGCGCGGCCGTGTGGCCGCCGCGGTCGCTGCCGCAGAACAGCCAATTTTTGCGGCCCAGGGCAATGCCACGGATCGCTCGCTCGGCGTCGTTGTTGTCGATCGCCAAGCGGCCGTCGTCACAGTAACGATTCAAGGCCGCCCATTGGTTCCGCGCGTACTCCATCGCCTGCCGCACTGGCTCCTTGGGCAATAAGCGCGGTGCTTCGGCATCCAACCAGGCGCCGAATTGTTCGAGCACTGGTTGTGCACGCTCCTGGCGGACCTGGGCGATCTGCAGGGCACGCTCGGCCAGCGGCAGGTCGCGCCATTCCTTTTCGATCCGCTCGCGCAGCTCACGCTCGATCGCGTACAGTTGCCCGATGTAGGCCAGCGCCGTCTCGGCGCGCAGCCGGTCGCTGGTGCGGGCGTCGAAGAAGTTGCGTCGGGCGTGAGCCCAACAGGCCACCTCAATGATCGCGCCGTGCGAGGCGGTGAAGATCTGATCGTAGCCA